>NZ_JAWRYH010001510.1:0-230 GCF_046534675.1 Pseudomonas sp. SIMBA_067
CTTTCTGGTTGGCACCCGTGATCACCAGGCGATGGCCCGGCATGACGGTGGAGAGCGTGCCGCTCAGTAGCAGGTCCTGCTGGCTTTCTGCCAGGTTTATCACATCGTCCGCAGTGATCTTATCGAAGCTAATTTTTGGCAGGCTACTCAGATGGGTGATCAGCGTCAGATCGTGATATTCGGTGGCGGTTTTTCCAGTGGGATCGGTCGCCGTGACTTTCAGGCTGTAG
>NZ_JAWRYH010001511.1:0-230 GCF_046534675.1 Pseudomonas sp. SIMBA_067
GACTTACCTGATAGCTACAAACGCTACCTCATGAACTACTACCGTAAAGCACTTAAGATTATGGGTACGCCAATCAAAATTGAGTTTAGAGAAGGCGATAACCCATTTGCAGGGCGTACTAATAAAGTAACCCTGTCGCAAAAACGTAAAATTCGCGCGTTTAGTAAAGAAAACCGCAATAAGTCATAACGATTTTGATTAAGTCAGTTTAATAAAACGGTGTACTTTAT
>NZ_JAWRYH010001512.1:0-229 GCF_046534675.1 Pseudomonas sp. SIMBA_067
TCCCCACCTTCCTCCAGTTTATCACGGGCAGTCTCCTTTGAGTTCCCGGCCGGACCGCTGGCAACAAAGGATAAGGGTTGCGCTCGTTGCGGGACTTAACCCAACATTTCACAACACGAGCTGACGACAGCCATGCAGCACCTGTCTCACGGTTCCCGAAGGCACATTCTCATCTCTGAAAACTTCCGTGGATGTCAAGACCAGGTAAGGTTCTTCGCGTTGCATCGAA
>NZ_JAWRYH010001513.1:0-229 GCF_046534675.1 Pseudomonas sp. SIMBA_067
TTTTTAGTACTCACGTGCTGAGTGAATTTATGATCTTTTTCTTCAACTAATACACTGCCGTTAGTTAATTTTGCACTATAGGGTGTTTTATCGTATTCAACATAGCGATTAGCCCACGTAGCAATGACATCGGCTGCGTAGTTAGCGTCTTCTTTATTGCTGAGTAAGTGATCGGCATTATCTAAACTTATAAAGCTCTTTGGATGCTTAGCAGCGGCGTAAATTTTTT
>NZ_JAWRYH010001514.1:0-229 GCF_046534675.1 Pseudomonas sp. SIMBA_067
GTGCCCTAATTGAGTTGCTAGCTCCAGTCCACCAGCGCCACCGCCTATGATGACAATTTTTGGTATGGTTTTGTCCATGACTATGCCCTTAAAAATAATATACCGAAGCAATTTCTGTACGTTGATTTTTAAAATGACTTGGGTATCAAAAAATTATTTTGGCAAAGCATGCTTTTATAGGGCTATAGTGTGCGCCTAATTGAAGGATATGTCAGCAATAAATCTAACG
>NZ_JAWRYH010001515.1:0-229 GCF_046534675.1 Pseudomonas sp. SIMBA_067
TGGCGCGCTGCCGGGCTAATGGCGGCAAGGTGATTTTCGATAACAACTACCGCCCGCGTTTATGGGCCGATCGGGCCAGCACGCAGGCCGCTTATCGCGCCATGCTCAACTGCACCGATATCGCCTTTCTGACACTGGATGATGAACATCTGCTCTGGGGCGAAGAGCCGCTGGATGATGTTATCGCGCGTACCCGTCAGGCGGGTGCCAGCGAAATCGTGATTAAGCG
>NZ_JAWRYH010001516.1:0-229 GCF_046534675.1 Pseudomonas sp. SIMBA_067
GGTGCCAGTAATCCCTGTACGACCGCGCTGCCGAGCTGGTCATTAGGGATTACCAGGACATCCGGGCCAATACCCGCCGGGCCATCAAGACGCAGCTTCTCAATCTGCTGTGCAAACGGCATCTCCTGAACTTTCACTTCAACGCCGAACTGTTTCTGAAAATCGGCGATCGCCGTTTTGATGCCGTCTGATTTTTTAATGTCTTCCCAGACGGTAAGTTGCTGAGCGG
>NZ_JAWRYH010001517.1:0-229 GCF_046534675.1 Pseudomonas sp. SIMBA_067
GCATCAAGGCTGCCGAAATCCGCCGCCAGGTGTTCGTAGCCGGGCGCCAGTGTCCAACCCGACATCAGAGTGCATCCCCATAACGTTGCTTGCGGTCATAGAGTTTCTGCGCCTTGCGTTCCAGCCAGGCAAGCAGCGCGGCCTCTTCGGCAAGCACCTGGCGCAGCGGGCGCTGGAAGTAGCCACGCAGAAAACGCAATTTGTCGCGACGGGTCAGGCCGATGTCCAG
>NZ_JAWRYH010001518.1:0-229 GCF_046534675.1 Pseudomonas sp. SIMBA_067
GTGAAACAGCGGGTGTGGGGGTGGATTGATCGGTTGGTGGTGAACTTGCTGGATAGACGCGGCTAGTAAGTCGCCCTCTGTAGGAGCGAGCTTGCTCGCGAAAAACCTCAACGATAACGCGTGTTGCCTGAATGCACGCGGCGCCTGTGAGTTTTTCGCGAGCAAGCTCGCTCCACAAAGTCCTGATTAGAGCAGTTCGAACGTCTGTTGTTGCACATCCTGGGAATCG
>NZ_JAWRYH010001519.1:0-229 GCF_046534675.1 Pseudomonas sp. SIMBA_067
GGTGCCGCTCAATACCAACCGCGACTCTTCGCGCAACCTGGCCAACATCGACCCGGCGCTGATCGAACGGGTCGAAGTCATCCGTGGCAGCAGCGCCATCTACGGCAGCGGCGCCACGGGGGGCATCATCTCCATCACTACACGGCCTGCCGGTGGTGAAAACCGTGCCGAAACCAGCCTGAGCGCTACCTCGCCACTTACCCGCCTGGGCAGCGATGGCCTGGGGGGC
>NZ_JAWRYH010001520.1:0-229 GCF_046534675.1 Pseudomonas sp. SIMBA_067
CTTTGTAGGCCAGCACGCCGAGGGCCGCGAGACCGCCGTAGGTCAGGGCCTTGCCGCCGTACTTGCGGGCCTTCTTGTTGCCCAGCAGCAGGCCCATGGCCCCGGCTGCCAAGGCACCGCCACCGGCGCCGGAAAGCAGCCCACCGAGGCCGCCGGACTGGCCACCGAGCAAGCCGCCGAGGCCGCCCTGCGAGCCCTTGCCGTGCTCCGCCGGCGCTGCGCCTGCCTT
>NZ_JAWRYH010001521.1:0-229 GCF_046534675.1 Pseudomonas sp. SIMBA_067
GTCTGCATCCATTTTTATGGTTTCTGAAGCTAAGGCAGAGCTAGCAAAAATCGAAGCGGATGTGGATTTTGTAAAAGTACATGCTTATCTTCTGGAGAATAATCTCGAACTCTCGGGAGATGCTAAAGAACTGGAAGATTTTGTAGAGAAAGTCAGTAGTGAAGCTAAAGAGGTAAGGGCGTTATTAGAGGCGACAGATAAATCTCTAGCTAGCATTGCAGAAGAACTG
>NZ_JAWRYH010001522.1:0-229 GCF_046534675.1 Pseudomonas sp. SIMBA_067
CACGAGCATTTTCAGGTAGACGCTGAACAACTCATGGAGCATGGGGCGTAGTCCTCAGCAATACTGATGCTTGTGTCAGCTAGGAAGTATGCGCTGGATCTACCAGGGTTTCCCGCTGGTTGGCCCAGTACTGGATCAGCTCGCGCAACTGTGACAATTCCACCGGCTTGGCCATGTGCCCGTCCATGCCCGCCAGCCGTGCGCGCTCCTTGTGTTCGGCCAGAATGTG
>NZ_JAWRYH010001523.1:0-229 GCF_046534675.1 Pseudomonas sp. SIMBA_067
CTAATACCTAGCTTTAAAAGCCGTTCAGCCATTTTAGGACCAACGCCTTTAAGTTCTGTGATTGGGTATTGGCTTAAGCTAGGTTTAGACAATGTAGGCTCAATTATTATTATTTAGTAAGTTAAGTGTACTGATACACTGTATATGCATCAAGTATGTTTTAACGCCTGCCAAAACTGTTCATCAGCAACAATTTCGCCGTTTTCATCAAGAGCAGGGTAAGGTAGGT
>NZ_JAWRYH010001524.1:0-229 GCF_046534675.1 Pseudomonas sp. SIMBA_067
CTGGTCGTGCTGGGCGTTGGCCGCCTGCAGCAAGGCTTCGGGGCTGTCGGCCGTGGCCTTGGTCAGTTGGAATCGCTGGTTCAGGAAGCGCCCCGTGCTGTTGCTGTCGACAATCGCCAGTTCCGCGCCTTGCAGCCCGGCATCGGCAGGTTCGGGGATGATGTTGGACAACAACGGGCCTGGCTCGGGGCGATAGTTCAGGTAGCCGATGCGTACCTGCAAGGGTTCT
>NZ_JAWRYH010001525.1:0-229 GCF_046534675.1 Pseudomonas sp. SIMBA_067
TTTCTGAGCAAAAAGCGGTTGTTAATGAGCAATTAGAAATCTTTTCTGAAGAGGCTAATACGCTTATTGAAAGTATTAGTTCGTTGAATCAAGAGATAGCGGGTGTTCATGGTACTAACAATGAAGCCGATGCGAGTTCGGCTTATAACGAACGTGATAAAGCAATACGTGATTTATCAAAACTGATTGATATAGAAACGTTAGATGGCCCAAATGGCGAAAAACAAGT
>NZ_JAWRYH010001526.1:0-229 GCF_046534675.1 Pseudomonas sp. SIMBA_067
CTGGAGAAATCGGACCAACGGGAGCGACCGGAGAAACGGGCCCAACCGGAGCAACAGGAATAACAGGCCCAACCGGAATCACGGGTCCAACCGGAGAAACAGGAGAAACCGGCGCGACTGGCTCAACGGGCTCAACTGGAGTAACAGGGGCAACAGGAGCCATGGGAGCAACCGGAGCAACCGGAGCAACTGGAGTGACTGGACCAACAGGGGTTACTGGCTCAACAGG
>NZ_JAWRYH010001527.1:0-229 GCF_046534675.1 Pseudomonas sp. SIMBA_067
CCGTGATTCTCGGCGAATACGAACACATCTCGGAAGGCGACGTCGTCAAGACGACGGGCCGCATTCTCGAAGTTCCGGTGGGTCCGGAACTCGTCGGCCGCGTGGTCGACGCGCTCGGCAACCCGATCGACGGCAAGGGCCCGGTCAACGCGAAGCTGACCGACGCGATCGAAAAGATCGCTCCGGGCGTGATCTGGCGTAAGTCGGTGTCGCAGCCGGTGCAGACGGG
>NZ_JAWRYH010001528.1:0-229 GCF_046534675.1 Pseudomonas sp. SIMBA_067
GCATCAGCCAGTGGTCGCTGGCGGAGAGCGTGACGCCGGGCATCTACAGCACCGACGACTACGACTTCCGCAAGCCGAACGCCTGGATGCTGCAGGCCCGCCAGAACCCGGCGTCGCCGGTGCCGGGCACGGTGGACGTTTACGACTGGCCGGGCCATTTTGTCGACCACAGCCACGGCGAGTCCTACGCGCGCATCCGTCAGGAGGTGTGGCAGGCCGAGCACCACAG
>NZ_JAWRYH010001529.1:0-229 GCF_046534675.1 Pseudomonas sp. SIMBA_067
GTCAGCGACCGTCATGCCATCGGCACCCGGCGCCCCCTTGTTGCTGACTACGCGCTTATACGCACGCCTGAGGTTGGCCGGTGCAAGCACCCGCTCCATCAGCGTGTCCGGCTCCGCGTTCGTCCACGCCACTGACGCCGTCGATACCTTTGCACTGCCAGGCATCACCCTCGGCTTCTGGCCGGGACTCGGGATGACAGTTTCCGCTGTGGGAAATTTCTGCATTACG
>NZ_JAWRYH010001530.1:0-229 GCF_046534675.1 Pseudomonas sp. SIMBA_067
GGCGAGCAACTCAAGGACTGCCTGGGTAGCGAGGCGTTGCTGGCGCGGATGGGCGGTGATGAATTCACTGCACTGTTCGACAGCCTGCCTTACCCCGAGCAGGCGGGCCGTTATGCCGAGAAACTGCTTGAGCGTATTTCGATCAGCCATCAGATCGAAGGGCTTGATGTGAGCCTTGGGGTCAGTATCGGCATCGCCACCTACCCGGACTGCGGCGCCAATGTGGAGG
>NZ_JAWRYH010001531.1:0-229 GCF_046534675.1 Pseudomonas sp. SIMBA_067
GCCTGGTGATGGACTACACACCCAAGCACCTGGTGAGCACGGTGTTCGGCTTTGGCAGCATGTGTGCGGCCATCGGTGGGATGTTCATGACGCAGATCGTCGGCAGCGTGCTGACGGTTACCCACAACAATTATGCGGTGCTGTTTACCATGATCCCGGTGATGTACTTCCTGGCGCTGGTGTGGATGTATTTCATGGCGCCGCGTGGGGTTGAGGGGGCTTAGTGCCT
>NZ_JAWRYH010000171.1:0-335 GCF_046534675.1 Pseudomonas sp. SIMBA_067
ACCGACCGGTATGGCACAGCCTGGCTGGCCTTCTCCAGCGATGCCTGGCCGGTCAGCGTGCTGAATGCCTACAAGAAGGGCCAGGCGCCCGCGCACCGCTTCGAGGGGGTCGACCTCACGCAAGCCCGCAACAACCCAGAATTGCTGGGCATTGCCATGACGCCCGACAACCTGCAGGTCGACAAGGATGTGTTCGAGTACGCCCAGCATGGGTGCTCGCCGTTTGACAGTGCGCATGGGTTTCACACTCGCAAGCTGCGTAGGTTTGCCTTGAAGGGGTACCTGGTCAACGCGATGAACCGGCACAAGCTGGAGAACGGCGTGCTGGCGGTGGT
>NZ_JAWRYH010001532.1:0-229 GCF_046534675.1 Pseudomonas sp. SIMBA_067
CTATTCCGATTGAGCTTGGTAAACAACAAACACAAACACCTAGCCTTAAATCTATTAATAGTCATAGTAATAAGCTATCGGTTTTAGTGGTAGATGATAACGAAATAAACCGTCTTGTATTAGAAGCGGCACTGGACAAGTTTAATATAAAATCAGACTTTGCTATAGACGGCCAAGATGCCCTGTTAAAATGCAAGCAAAAGCATTTTGACCTTATTTTCATGGATTG
>NZ_JAWRYH010001533.1:0-229 GCF_046534675.1 Pseudomonas sp. SIMBA_067
GGCTTTGCGATGACTGCGTTTGTGGTTATTTTATCTATTCGTGGCCGAGCAGATTTAGGCAACGACCATGTTGATGGCACCCTAACTAAAAATAAACGCAAGGAGAGAAAATGATTCAGCATTTAGCATCTTTGCCTATTTTACTGCCAATGTTAGCGGCAATTATTTTGTTGCTTCCACCGTGTGGCAAAAGCTTATTTGCACGCCGATTTATGTCTAGTTTAATGGC
>NZ_JAWRYH010001534.1:0-229 GCF_046534675.1 Pseudomonas sp. SIMBA_067
ATACTGCCGATGTCCAACGCCGGGCGCACGGCCGTCGGTACGTCAGGTTTTATCCACAGCATGGTCAGCAACCCGATGACCAGCGCCAGCGGCAGGTTGGCATAGAAGATCCAGCGCCACGACACGCTGTCGACAATCACCCCGCCCAGCGTCGGCGACAGTGCCGGCACCAGCAACGCCACCGACATCACCCGCGCCGTCAGTTGGCTGCGCTCTGCTGCCGGAAATT
>NZ_JAWRYH010001535.1:0-229 GCF_046534675.1 Pseudomonas sp. SIMBA_067
GAGCCACGGCGACAAGGTTACCCAGATGCCGGGCAACTTCCACGTGCTGGCCAGCACCCCAAGCTGCCCGATCGCCGGCATGTTCGACGATTCCCGTGGCTATTACGGCGTGCAGTTCCACCCGGAAGTGACCCACACCAAGCAAGGTGGTCGCATCCTCTCGCGCTTCGTCCAGGACATCTGCGGTTGCGAAGCCCTGTGGACCCCGTCCAACATCGTCGAAGACGCC
>NZ_JAWRYH010001536.1:0-228 GCF_046534675.1 Pseudomonas sp. SIMBA_067
GCTTCTTCAGCGCCGCCGGCGGTGGCGACCCGGTGCTGTTCCAGCATGTGTTCTGGTTCTTCGGCCACCCCGAGGTGTACATCATGATCCTGCCGGCGTTCGGCGCGGTCAGCTCGATCATCCCGGCGTTCTCGCGCAAGCCGCTGTTTGGCTACACCTCGATGGTGTATGCCACCGGGGCGATCGCCTTCCTGTCGTTCATCGTCTGGGCGCACCACATGTTCGTGG
>NZ_JAWRYH010001537.1:0-228 GCF_046534675.1 Pseudomonas sp. SIMBA_067
GGCGCGTCGTCGCCGAGCACGGCCTTGACCTTGTCGATGTTGTAGCCGATGCCCGTACTGCCCCACAGGTAGGGAAAACCGTGGGCGTTGCCCGGGTCGTTGTTTTCCAGGGCCTTGAGCAATACCGGGTTGAGGTTTTTCCAGTTGGGCAATTGGCGCTTGTCGAGCTTCTTCAGCGCGCCGCCCTCGATCTGCCGGGCCATGAAGTGGTTGGACGGGAACACCACG
>NZ_JAWRYH010000172.1:0-335 GCF_046534675.1 Pseudomonas sp. SIMBA_067
CACCATCTTCAGCTTCTTTTACCGTGATCTGACACAACTTGTTCAGACGCTCGGCGAAAGAGCGGGTAAAGCCTGGCGGCATATGCTGGGTAATCAGCAGTGCCGGGCTGGTCGCCGGTAACGGCTGCAGCACATGGCGAATCGCCTCGGTACCCCCGGTTGAGGAGCCAATCGCAATCAGCTTCTCACTACTCAGCAGCGGGCCCGCTTTCAGCGTCGCCGGTACCGGCATCGCTGCACGGTTGTGCAGTCGGGCACGGGAAGCGGCACGAATTTTGTCGCCAATCATCTGGCTGTAAGACAGCATCCCTTCGCGGATACCGAGCTGTGGCTTG
>NZ_JAWRYH010001538.1:0-228 GCF_046534675.1 Pseudomonas sp. SIMBA_067
TCGGCCCGCCGTCGCAAGGCAGGTGCCAGCCCAGGGTGCGGTTGATTTCGCGTAGCGAAGCGGTGCCATCGATGACGAACGTGCCATCGGTCTGCGGGTGTACATGGGGGTTGTCCAGGCTTTGCTCGTCCTCGAACTCACCGACGATCTCTTCGAGGATGTCTTCCAGGGTGACAATGCCCAGCACCTCGCCGTACTCGTCCACCACCACGCCCAGCCGGCGCTGTT
>NZ_JAWRYH010001539.1:0-228 GCF_046534675.1 Pseudomonas sp. SIMBA_067
GATGTTGTCGATGCTGGTCACGCCCGAGTCGGAGTTGGTGGTGGCGCCGGCCGGGTACAGTTTGGCAGCGTACACGATCCCGCTGGCCTTGGCCGCGCGGACGTCCTCGGGGCTGGTACGGTCGGTGAGGTACAGCACCATCAGCGGCTCGAAGCGGCTACCGGCCGGGCGCGCGGCAAGGATGCGCTCACGGTAGGCGCCAGCCTCGGCGGCATTGCGCACCGGAGG
>NZ_JAWRYH010001540.1:0-228 GCF_046534675.1 Pseudomonas sp. SIMBA_067
CCTGACAGCGTGGTCACTAATTCATCGAGATCAAAGGTGCGGGCAAAAAAGCCGTTCCAGTTGATCAGCGTAAGCGAACGAAACTTTCCGCGCTCAATCATGCCTGTTCTTCCTCTGCGTTCTCACTCGCGTCGCCTTCCTGCCCTTCACCGTCATCGGTGTCGACCGGTGCTGTCGCGTTTTCCAGTAGCATGGCCTCGCCATCACGAATCAGACGAAGCTGCGCTT
>NZ_JAWRYH010001541.1:0-228 GCF_046534675.1 Pseudomonas sp. SIMBA_067
CACTGCCCCTGACCAACTATGCCTCAGCTTGCACAGGAAGATCGCAATGGTCCACCCCGCTACAGCACCCGTATCACCCTGCACCGTCAAGACCTTCGGCTTTCTGATCCTGCCCAACTTCACCACCATCGGCCTGGCGTCGGCGGTGGAGACCCTGCGCATGGCCAACCTGGCCGCCCGCCGCCCGATGTTTCGCACTGTGCTGATCGCCGCCAGCCACGAGCCGGT
>NZ_JAWRYH010001542.1:0-228 GCF_046534675.1 Pseudomonas sp. SIMBA_067
CATCCACACGGCGGCGAGAGTAACAAACCCCGCGTCCAGACCACCGTGCTCTTCAGGGATCAGCAGACTGTCGATACCCATATCCGCCAGTGCTTTGACAAAACGTTCCGGGTAGACGCTGTCACGGTCGCACTCGGCAAAATAGGCCTCCCAGTTTTCGCTGGCCATCAGTTCGCGGATACCGGCGACAAACAGTTCCTGCTCATCATTTAAATTAAAATCCATCTT
>NZ_JAWRYH010001543.1:0-228 GCF_046534675.1 Pseudomonas sp. SIMBA_067
CTTACAGTTATTGAGGTATCATCAACTTGCTTGTGCGCATCGCCTCGCCTGCCACATATCAAAGAAACATACAGATCATCATCTTTAATGACAGCCATTCCACTTTCGGAAAAAACCTTGCTGATATTTAAAGATTCTGCCGCATTCTCATATACGGCGGAGTCGCCTATAGGGGGAATGGATCCGTCTTGCCAAACACATATCTGAAAGGCGCGCAAAGCTTTATCG
>NZ_JAWRYH010001544.1:0-228 GCF_046534675.1 Pseudomonas sp. SIMBA_067
CCAGTTGATCGACGCTGTCATGGTCCCGGCTGCTGGCCGCCTTCAAGCGTTTGCAGCGGCCGGGCTCCACGAGGGGGTAGTGTGCAGCGGTCATAGGGGTATCCGTGGTGTGAGGGGTATACGCCCATGATGCTTGCCATCCTTGGCCAGCATCATCTGGTAATCGCTGGTAGTCAGTTTGCCGGTGTCCTTGATGCTGACATCCAGGTTGCCGGACCCGATGCTGTT
>NZ_JAWRYH010000173.1:0-335 GCF_046534675.1 Pseudomonas sp. SIMBA_067
CGATCATGTCAGGGGTCTCGAACATCGAGCGGGTGTACATGAACTCCCAATGCAGCGACAGGCTCTTGCGCTTGAGCTTGCTCACGTCCAGCGCCTTGGGGTCGTCGATCAGCGCCAGCTTGCCTTGAGGTAGCAGGGCCTCGACCAGTTGGTCCAAGTGATGGTCGGTCTGGGTCAGGCTGGCAACGTGGGTCACCTGCGGGTGGCCGGCGGCTTTCAAGGCTTCGCTCAGTGGTTGGCTGTGGTCGACCACCAGATCGGCGCCCAGCGCCTTGGCCCATTCCTGAGTCTCGGGGCGCGAGGCCGTGCCGATGACTTTCAGCGCAGTGAGCCGG
>NZ_JAWRYH010001545.1:0-228 GCF_046534675.1 Pseudomonas sp. SIMBA_067
TGACTAACCTGAACAACACCACCACTAACCTGTCTGCAGCACAGTCTCGTATTCAGGATGCTGACTACGCAACTGAAGTTTCAAACATGTCTAAAGCGCAGATCGTACAGCAGGCTGGTAACTCAGTGTTGGCTAAAGCTAACCAGGTTCCACAGCAGGTTCTGTCTCTGCTGCAGGGCTAATCACCCAACGTATAAAAGACAAACCCCGCTTCGGCGGGGTTTTTTT
>NZ_JAWRYH010001546.1:0-228 GCF_046534675.1 Pseudomonas sp. SIMBA_067
CGGAACATGTTGCCCGGGTGCAAACACTACAGCGCCATCGCTGGGCGGCTGAAGGTAGAACGAACGGATATCGCGGCTCTCCTGCTCCACTCGCAGCACGCGCCAGGCTTGCCATTGGCGCTGTTGCTGACGTTGCTGCAAACGCGCATCGGCCTCGGCCCAAATGCCGGTCATCAGGCTGGTCGGTGCGTACTCCTTGAAGGCCCAGCGCAGGGAAACCGCAGCCGG
>NZ_JAWRYH010001547.1:0-228 GCF_046534675.1 Pseudomonas sp. SIMBA_067
CGCGTCTCGTGGTTTCGACCTCTGGTAACTCGGGCATGTGTACCTCTTGAAGACAGGTTTAGTGGGCGCCCAGTTCGCGGATCGACAATTTCATGCTTTCGAAGTCGTAGTCCGACAGGCCCACGTAGTCCAGCACCAGATGGCCGATGGCTTCCCACTCATGATCCTCCGCCTGGTTGCCCAGCACGCGGTGCGACGAGCAAATGTGCTCGGCCATTTTCAGGATCG
>NZ_JAWRYH010001548.1:0-228 GCF_046534675.1 Pseudomonas sp. SIMBA_067
GCCGGCTTGAAGGGGTTGACCTTCTGCACCACGAGGGTCCAGAACAATGCATACGCCGCCGTCACGCCCAGCATCACGCCAAATGGCACATAGATGTCCGCCGGGTGCATGCCGGGCGGTGTGATAAACCACATGCCCAACAGGATGCCGATACTCGATACGATCTGCGGCAACGGAAACCATGGCGAACGGTAGGCACGCGGCAAATCCGGGCGACGAATGCGCAGG
>NZ_JAWRYH010001549.1:0-228 GCF_046534675.1 Pseudomonas sp. SIMBA_067
GTGTAATCTTTAATTTGCTCGGGTAGGGCATTGTTTTGCAATGTACACTCTTGCGCCGCAGCCATACTTTGCTGCGCCCATAAAAATAAAAGGCTTAAGCTAAAACAAAAGATGTAGTTACTTTTTTTCATGGTAATTAAACTCGAGAATAAATTTTGCACCGCCTAAACGTTGCGACTGAGATATAGTTAACAGCCCGTGATAAGACTTAACCAAGTCAGATACAAT
>NZ_JAWRYH010001550.1:0-228 GCF_046534675.1 Pseudomonas sp. SIMBA_067
GGATTAAGTTTTGATAAGCAAACAGTAAAATCAATTACTTTATTAGAAACTGCTGGTCATGAAAACCAATCAGGGGTAGCAAAAGCAGTGTTAGCAAGCTTTGATAGCTTACCAACACTTGAGGTTATTAGCGCAACATTAGCCAAGTAACACTTCAGCGGCTTCAAGTACCACGGCAACAGACTTTTTCTCAATCTCGCCGTGGTCCACGTTTGGAATTTCTTGACG
>NZ_JAWRYH010001551.1:0-228 GCF_046534675.1 Pseudomonas sp. SIMBA_067
GTTTTTCCGCTTCCAGGCGCACCTGTGGATAACGCTCGGCGAAGGCCTGGGCCGAGGTCCAGTGGGTGGTGGCGCTGCGGCCATCGAGCAGGCCGCTTTCGGCCAGCAGGATCGAGCCCACGCAGACCCCGCCCAGGGTGGCTCCGGCGGCGTGCTGCTGGCGTAGCCAGTTCATCAGGGCGGGAGATGACTGATGGCTTGAGAAGCCCGCCTTCTCTGGCGGGCTTC
>NZ_JAWRYH010001552.1:0-228 GCF_046534675.1 Pseudomonas sp. SIMBA_067
CTCACTGATTGGAATAAAACCGGCGTTAATCAATGGGCTTTTAAGTATTTGATCTGTTGTATTGGTGCGCTTTTTATCACCTTCAGGTGCGGCATTTAGATCACCTAAAATCACAAATCGGGATTGTGCTGCAAGGCCACCCTTTTTACCGTTATCATCATAAAGGTAACTTTCGTTATTAACGTAATCGGCAATAAGCCTAATTTCATCGTGGTTACGAATACCGTT
>NZ_JAWRYH010000174.1:0-333 GCF_046534675.1 Pseudomonas sp. SIMBA_067
GTCCAGGGTCAGTTGCTCGAACTTGCCAACATCAGCGCCCGCAACGGTCGCGATGGAGTTGACCACCGCTGGGTTAGTGCCGACGTAGACGTTGTCCGGAGCAGTGACAGTGATCGAGCCGGTAGTGCCGTTGGCCGGCACGGTGATGACGGTCTTGCCGTCGCTCAGCGTAAAGGTCAGCGCGCCGTGGTTGTTGATCGGCAGGCCATCTTTGTTGGTCAGGGTGATTGTGTAGGTGATCTCACCGCCTTCGGTGACCGAAGGGGTCGCGGTCAGCTTGGCCACGACTTCGTCGGTGGTGTCGGTGACATCCACTTTCGCAGCGCCGCCCAA
>NZ_JAWRYH010001553.1:0-228 GCF_046534675.1 Pseudomonas sp. SIMBA_067
GTTCGACTTCTATGAAAGCGAAGCCAAGCGCCTGATCGAACTCGACCAGCCGCTGCCGTTGCCAAGCTATGAAATGGTGTTGAAGGCCTCCCATACCTTCAACCTGCTGGACGCCCGCCGTGCCATCTCGGTAACCGCGCGTCAGCAATACATCCTGCGTGTCCGCACCCTGGCGCGTTCCGTCGCCCAAGCCTACCTGCTGGCACGCGCCAAGCTGGGCTTCCCGAT
>NZ_JAWRYH010001554.1:0-228 GCF_046534675.1 Pseudomonas sp. SIMBA_067
GGCGGTGCTTCGTCTCCGAGTGGTGGTAGTGGACCGGTTCAGGAGGTGCCGGCGGGTGGCGGGCTTTATTCCGGGCCTAGCAAGGTGACACCGGGATACGGTGCGTTGCCGTCGAACTATCAGTTTTATGTGGCGACGTATTACGCCGGTAACGCCGTTGTTGGAGCCTGTAGTTCTCAACGCGATTGCGTGGTGCAGGCGGCGCTTTTTGACTCTCAGCATTGCGCG
>NZ_JAWRYH010001555.1:0-228 GCF_046534675.1 Pseudomonas sp. SIMBA_067
CAAAGAGGAAGAGAAACAACCTGTAGCGGAGGAGCAGACACAAGAGGTCGCAGAACCCGCAGAGCAGCAGGCAGAACAGGACGCCCCGGCATTAAGCCAGGCTGAAGCGCAAGCGGAAGAGACTGTCGTTATCACCGAAACGGTGGCCGGGCAGCAGCGTGAGGCGGAAGCCACCGCGGCAGCGCCGCACGAGTCAGCACCCATGGTGCTGGATGAAGCTGCGCCAAT
>NZ_JAWRYH010001556.1:0-228 GCF_046534675.1 Pseudomonas sp. SIMBA_067
ATATCAATAATAAGCATGTTCACGCTCGAAAAAACACAATAAACAGGTTACATTGAGACAGTACAGAACGCAAAAATTAATCAGCCAAGGAAACGCAATGAGTCTAAAACGTATTAACCAGTTTTTTAACCCAAGCTCTGTCGCTGTTATTGGGGCATCAAACACCGCCACTCGCGCGGGTAATGTGGTAATGCGTAACTTACTGCAAGGTGGCTTTAAAGGGCCTAT
>NZ_JAWRYH010001557.1:0-228 GCF_046534675.1 Pseudomonas sp. SIMBA_067
GGGCACGGTACGCACCACGTCCGACCAGAAACTTTCGCGCTCCAGCAACGACAGCTCGACCTGTTTACGGCTGGTGATGTCGCTGATGCTGAGGATCACGGCCTGGTAGTCGCGGCGCTGCTGCGGCAAGCGCGCCATCAGCCACAGGTGCAACTCACCACCCAGCGGAGCCGGCAGGCGCACTTCAAGCTCCAGCACCTGGCGTTGTTCGATCAGCGCGTCGATCAG
>NZ_JAWRYH010001558.1:0-228 GCF_046534675.1 Pseudomonas sp. SIMBA_067
GTCGAGGTCATGCCCACCCGCCATATCGATCTGCAGGACCATCGCCTGCGCTACCTGCACCTGAGCCATGACAAGGGCTCGATGCGCGCCGCTGCCGAAGTGCTCGGTGTCGCCACCTCATCGGTCAGCCGGCAGATCGCCCGGCTGGAAGAAGAACTGGGCATCGAACTGGTCCGCCCCGGCACCCATCGCATCAGCCTGACCGCCGCCGGCGAAGCGGCCGTGGAC
>NZ_JAWRYH010001559.1:0-228 GCF_046534675.1 Pseudomonas sp. SIMBA_067
TAGCGATCGCTGAAGTCGACCAGGTCAGAGCCTTCCTTCATCGCCGGGGTGATGCCGACCAGGCGCTTGTCGCTCGCGGCCATGTCCCACAGCCACTGGCCGAACACAGCGGAATACTTGGGCCCGCTGGGCTTCTTCGGCGTGGCGGGCTTGTCGGCAGGTTCGAGCTTGGTGATGGCGTGGTAGCCAATCGGGTCGACCTCGGCCGGGGCGAAGCCCTTGCCCTTT
>NZ_JAWRYH010001560.1:0-228 GCF_046534675.1 Pseudomonas sp. SIMBA_067
GTCTCGGGCAGGTTCTCGTTGTTGGTGCCTTCGCGCTCGACCAGATACGGCACCGCGTCGAGCCGCAGCCCGTCGATGCCGAGGTCGAGCCAGAAGCGCATCACCTGGATCACCTCGCGCACGACGGCCGGGTTGTCGAAGTTCAGGTCCGGCTGGTGCGAGTAGAAGCGGTGCCAGTAGTACTGGCCGGCGACCGGATCGTGGGTCCAGTTCGAGGTTTCCGTATCG
>NZ_JAWRYH010001561.1:0-228 GCF_046534675.1 Pseudomonas sp. SIMBA_067
GTTAATGAAGATCAACTAGTCTATTTAGACGATGTGTTATTTGATGTTGAGACTGAAAAAGTCGTTTTAGAAGCCATGGCCGACTGCAATGGCATTATTGAAAATATAACGATTGTCAATGGTGACCATGTTAATACTGAGCAAGTTGTGATGACTATGCAGCAGCTTGCAGACAGCGAAATGCCAGCACGACCGACAGCTCAACAGCCTCAACCGCGAGTAAACAGC
>NZ_JAWRYH010001562.1:0-228 GCF_046534675.1 Pseudomonas sp. SIMBA_067
CCAGGCCCTGGAAGGTGCCGAAGACCTGCTGACCGACCTGCTGGATATTTCCCGGCTCGACCAGGCAGCGGTCAAACCCGACGTGGCCGTGTACCGTCTCGACGAAGTCTTTGCGCCGCTGGTCTCGGAGTTCTGCACAGTGGCTGACGCGGCAGGCCTGAAGCTGCACGCGCGCATCGCTGACCATGCCATCAGCACCGACCTGCGGTTGCTGACGCGCATTTTGCG
>NZ_JAWRYH010001563.1:0-228 GCF_046534675.1 Pseudomonas sp. SIMBA_067
TGGCTGGGTGGCAAGCTGCTGGTCGAGGACGCTGAAGGTGCCTTCGGTAAGGCTGCGGTAGCGCTTGAGCGCCGCAGGGTTGGGCGTGGCCTCGAAGCATTCGAAGTGCACGCGCTGGCCGAGCAGCGGCCCCATGCTGGCGCTGTGGTACATCAACCAGGTGATCGCCGCCCAGCGCGGCTGCGGCGCGGGGTCGAGCAATTGGCCGCTGAGCTGTGCCAGGTACAG
>NZ_JAWRYH010001564.1:0-227 GCF_046534675.1 Pseudomonas sp. SIMBA_067
GAGAGCGCCTGAGGGCGCTAGCCACTTACCTCTACGGGGCCCTTGCGGGCCCTTTTTTTGGTCTGCTGATCAGACCGTGAAAGCGCGTTTTCTGTCGGGGCAGCGTTGATTGCAAGGGGAAACACAAGCCCTGTAGGAGCAGCCTTGCGCTGCGAAGAGGCCATTGCAGCCGAAGATAATCTTTAGCCTTACCGGCCTCTTCGCAGCACAAGGCTGCTCCTACAGGG
>NZ_JAWRYH010001565.1:0-224 GCF_046534675.1 Pseudomonas sp. SIMBA_067
ACCTGACGGGACAGCAGGATGTGCTCACGGGTTTGTGGCATCGGACCATCGGCGGCCGAGCAAACCAGGATCGCGCCATCCATCTGGGCAGCACCGGTGATCATGTTCTTCACGTAGTCAGCGTGACCTGGGCAGTCGACGTGAGCGTAGTGACGAATGTTCGAGTTGTACTCGACGTGAGCGGTGTTGATGGTGATACCGCGCGCTTTTTCTTCCGGAGCCGA
>NZ_JAWRYH010001566.1:0-223 GCF_046534675.1 Pseudomonas sp. SIMBA_067
CCGAACCTGGCTCGTCGGTGACGGCGGTGCTGACCGGGGTCTTGTCCAGCGTCAGCTGCTCGAACTTGCCGACATCCACGCCGGTGACCGACTGGATGGCCTTCACGACCGGAGCGTTGGTGCCGGTGTAGACGTTGTCCGGAGCCGTGACAGTGGCAGTGCCGGTTGTACCGTTAGCCGGGATGGTGATGGTGGTTTTGCCATCGTCCAGGGTAAAGGTCAG
>NZ_JAWRYH010001567.1:0-223 GCF_046534675.1 Pseudomonas sp. SIMBA_067
TCATAGCTCAGCTGGATAGAGTACTCGGCTACGAACCGAGCGGTCGCAGGTTCGAATCCTGCTGAGTCCGCCACTTTCTTGAAGTGGCTCTGCTTGCACAGCTGCTTCAGTCAACCAGTGGTAACCTGGTCTAAAACTACCAACACGGACTCATAGCTCAGCTGGATAGAGTACTCGGCTACGAACCGAGCGGTCGCAGGTTCGAATCCTGCTGAGTCCGCCA
>NZ_JAWRYH010001568.1:0-218 GCF_046534675.1 Pseudomonas sp. SIMBA_067
GCTGCTGCGGCCGGCACCAGCGAAACCCTCTGGCTGAAATGGCTAGAGGATCCAGACAGCCCACCCTACCGCGCATTGCTGATGCGCGACCGTACGTTGTTGGCTGGCCTGCTTCCCAGCTTTTCTGCTGCCGAAACCATTAACTGGAATGACAGCGACAAGCTTTACTCGATGCTGAGCAAGATCATCGCCAGCGACGATGCCGGCTTGCGCATGCG
>NZ_JAWRYH010000024.1:0-15862 GCF_046534675.1 Pseudomonas sp. SIMBA_067
ACCTGACGGGACAGCAGGATGTGCTCACGGGTTTGTGGCATCGGACCATCGGCGGCCGAGCAAACCAGGATCGCGCCGTCCATCTGGGCAGCACCGGTGATCATGTTCTTCACGTAGTCAGCGTGACCTGGGCAGTCGACGTGAGCATAGTGACGAATGTTCGAGTTGTACTCGACGTGAGCGGTGTTGATGGTGATACCGCGCGCTTTTTCTTCCGGAGCCGAGTCGATCTTGTCGAACTCAACGACTGCCGAACCGAAAACTTCGGAGCAGACGCGAGTCAGAGCTGCGGTCAGAGTGGTCTTACCGTGGTCAACGTGGCCGATAGTGCCGACGTTAACGTGGGGAAGGGAACGATCAAATTTTTCTTTAGCCACGACAGTGAACCTCTTGCCTAAAGGGGATTAGCCTTGTTTTTTAACGAGTGCTTCGACGATGTTCGACGGAGCTTCGGCGTATTTGGAGAATTCCATGGAGTAGCTTGCGCGACCCTGAGACATGGAACGAACGTCGGTCGCGTAACCGAACATCTCTCCGAGCGGTACCTCAGCAGTGATTACCTTGCCGGACACCGAGTCTTCATTACCCTGGATCATCCCACGACGACGGCTCAGGTCACCCATCACGTCACCCAGGTAATCTTCCGGGGTTACAACTTCGACCTTCATGATCGGCTCAAGAACCACGCCACCACCCTTCTGGGCCAGTTGCTTGGTCGCCATCGAAGCGGCGATTTTGAACGCCATTTCGTTGGAGTCGACGTCGTGGTACGAACCATCGAATACCGTGGCCTTCAGGCCGAGCAGCGGATAACCGGCAACAACGCCGTTTTTCATCTGCTCTTCGATACCCTTCTGGATCGGGGCGATGAATTCCTTAGGAATCACACCACCAACGACTTCGTTGGTGAACACCAGACCTTCGGTGATGTTGCCCTTCTCGTCTACGTCCGGCTCCGAGAAACGGATCCAGCAGTGACCGAACTGACCACGACCGCCCGACTGACGAACGAACTTGCCTTCGATCTCGACGTTGGACTTGGTGATCTTCTCGCGGTACGAAACCTGCGGCTTGCCGATGTTGGCTTCGACGTTGAACTCGCGCTTCATGCGGTCAACGAGGATGTCCAGGTGCAGCTCACCCATGCCCGAGATGATGGTCTGGCCAGTCTCTTCGTCGGTTTTGACGCGGAACGACGGGTCTTCCTGGGCCAGCTTGCCCAGTGCAATACCCATCTTCTCCTGGTCAGCCTTGGTTTTCGGCTCTACGGAGAGCGAAATGACCGGCTCAGGGAAGTCCATACGCTCAAGGATGATTGGCTTGTCGGCGTTGCACAGGGTTTCGCCCGTGGTCACGTCCTTCATGCCGATCAGTGCAGCGATGTCGCCAGCGCGCACTTCCTTGATCTCTTCACGCTGGTTCGCGTGCATCTGCACCATACGACCAACGCGCTCTTTCTTGCCCTTGACCGAGTTGATGACGGAGTCACCGGAGGTCAGAACGCCCGAGTAGACGCGAACGAAGGTCAGAGTACCCACGAACGGGTCAGTCGCGATCTTGAACGCCAGAGCCGAGAACGGCTCGTTGTCGTCGGCGTGACGCACGTCTTTACGAACAGCCGGATCTTCTTTGTCCAGCTCCTTGTCGTCCGGGTTGATACCCTGGATTGCAGGGATCTCGGTCGGAGCAGGCAGGTAGTCGATGACGGCGTCGAGAACCAGGGGAACGCCCTTGTTCTTGAACGACGAACCGCAGACGGCCGGTACGATTTCGCTGGCCAGGGTGCGCGCGCGCAGACCGGCTTTGATCTCTTCGACGGTCAGCTCTTCGCCTTCCAGGTACTTGTTCATCAGCTCTTCGCTGGCCTCGGCAGCCGCTTCAACCATGTTGGAGCGCCACTCTTGAGCCAGCTCCAGCATATCGGCAGGAATTTCTTCCTCGCGATAAGTGGTGCCTTTGTCGTCTTCGTTCCAGTAGATAGCCTTCATCTTGATCAGGTCGACCTGACCCTGGAAGTTATCTTCCGAACCGATGGCCAGCTGAACAGGAACCGGGGTGTGACCCAGACGGTTCTTGATCTGACCTACGACGCGCAGGAAGTTAGCACCGGCACGGTCCATCTTGTTCACGTAGACAACACGTGGAACGCCGTACTTGTTGGCCTGACGCCATACGGTTTCGGACTGAGGCTCAACGCCGGAGGTACCGCAGAACACAACGACCGCGCCGTCGAGTACGCGCAGCGAACGCTCTACTTCAATGGTGAAGTCAACGTGGCCGGGGGTATCGATAACGTTTACACGGTAGTTGTCATACTGACCAACAGAACCTTTCCAGAAGGTGGTAACGGCAGCGGAGGTAATGGTGATACCCCGCTCCTGCTCCTGCACCATCCAGTCGGTGGTCGCGGCGCCATCATGCACCTCGCCCATCTTGTGGCTCAGGCCTGTGTAGAACAGGATCCGCTCGGTAGTGGTGGTCTTGCCCGCGTCAACGTGGGCACAGATACCAATGTTACGGTAGCGGTTAATTGCTGTAGTACGAGCCATAAAGCCCTCGCAAAATGATTGATGCCTGAATTAGAAGCGGTAGTGCGAGAACGCTTTGTTGGCTTCAGCCATACGGTGAACGTCTTCACGCTTCTTGACTGCAGCACCTTTGCCTTCAGCGGCATCCAGCAGCTCGCCAGCCAGGCGCAGAGCCATCGACTTCTCGCCACGCTTGCGGGCGTAGTCTACGAGCCAGCGCATTGCCAGAGCATTACGACGGGATGGACGAACTTCAACCGGAACCTGGTAAGTGGCACCGCCGACACGACGGGACTTTACTTCGACCAGCGGAGCGATGGCGTCGAGAGCTTTCTCGAAGATTTCCAGGGGGTCGCTGTTCTTGCGCTCTTTGACCTTGTCCAGTGCACCGTAAACGATGCGCTCGGCCACGGCCTTCTTGCCGCTTTCCATCACGTGGTTCATGAACTTGGCGAGGATTTGGGATCCGTATTTAGGATCGTCCAGAATCTCACGTTTTGCTGCTACACGACGTCTTGGCATGATAAGCCCTCAAACGGTCTTCAGGTTAGCCCGGGACGTGGGTCTACGACCCCTGCCCGACCTTACTCTTATCGACTCAAAAAATGGATGTGTGCAAACGGCCGATTACTTCGGACGCTTGGTACCGTACTTCGAACGACCCTGGTTACGGCCTTTAACGCCCGAAGTATCCAGAGAGCCGCGAACGGTGTGGTAACGAACACCTGGCAAGTCTTTAACACGGCCGCCACGGATCAGGACGACGCTGTGCTCTTGCAGGTTGTGGCCTTCACCGCCGATGTACGAGGAAACCTCGAAACCGTTGGTCAGACGCACACGGCATACTTTACGCAGTGCCGAGTTAGGTTTTTTCGGCGTGGTGGTGTACACACGGGTGCACACGCCACGACGTTGCGGGCAGTTCTGCAGCGCAGGAACGTCGGATTTCTCGACCGAACGCTTACGCGGCTGACGTACCAGCTGGTTGATAGTTGCCATCTACTAGCTCCACTGATTGTCTTGCGACTCTATTGTCTTGCAAGAAAGCCAAAAATTGGCGAGACGGAGCCTCACCAAATTTAAGGGTACAAAAGTCTACGGAGGATCTTGCACCCAGTCAAGACAAGGCCCCGGCCCTCCTCGCCCGATCATCGGCAACAATTCATGTCACCGATGGCCGATCGAGGCTTGCCGGGGCCCTGCCCTGTACTTAGTTACCGCTGGAATTCAGCGCTTCGGTCAGTGCGGCTTCCACCTCACTGGCGCTTACACGCAGCGGTTTGTCGGCTTCACGGCGACGCTTGCGCTCGCTGTGGTAGGCCAGACCAGTACCCGCCGGGATCAGACGACCCACGACGACGTTCTCTTTCAGGCCGCGCAGGTAGTCGCGCTTGCCGGTTACCGCCGCTTCGGTCAGTACGCGGGTAGTTTCCTGGAAGGAAGCCGCGGAAATGAACGATTCGGTCGACAGCGAGGCCTTGGTGATACCCAGCAGCACGCGAGTGAACTTCGAGATGAACTTGTCTTCGCCGGCGAGACGCTCGTTCTCGACCAGTACGTGAGTCAGTTCCATCTGGTCGCCCTTGATGAAGCTGGAATCGCCCGACTCAGAGATCTCGACCTTGCGCAGCATCTGACGCAGGATGGTCTCGATGTGCTTGTCGTTGATCTTAACGCCTTGCAGACGGTAAACGTCCTGGATCTCGTTGACGATGTACTTCGCCAGCGCGCTCACACCCAGCAGGCGCAGGATGTCGTGCGGATCGCTCGGGCCGTCGGAGATAACTTCGCCGCGGTTTACCTGTTCGCCTTCGAAGACGTTCAGGTGGCGCCACTTCGGAATCAGCTCTTCGTACGGATCGCTACCGTCGGTCGGAGTGATGACCAGACGACGCTTGCCCTTGGTCTCTTTACCGAACGCGATGGTACCGCTGACTTCAGCCAGAATCGAGGCTTCTTTCGGACGACGCGCTTCGAACAAGTCAGCTACGCGTGGCAGACCACCGGTGATGTCACGGGTCTTCGACGTTTCTTGCGGGATACGCGCGATAACGTCACCAACACCGATCTGCGCACCGTCAGCAACACCCACCAAGGCGTTGGCTGGCAGGAAGTACTGCGCCGGTACGTCGGTACCTGGCAGGTACAGGTCCTTGCCATTGGCGTCGACCATCTTGATTGCCGGACGGATTTCCTTGCCTGCGGCAGGGCGATCCTTGACGTCCAGTACTTCAATGTTGGTCAGGCCGGTCAGTTCGTCGGTCTGACGCTTGATGGTGATGTTTTCTTCCATGCCCACGAAGGTCACGGTACCTTTCAGCTCGGTAACGATCGGGTGGGTGTGCGGGTCCCACTTGGCGACGATGGCGCCAGCTTCGACCTTCTCACCTTCCTTGACCGAAATCACCGCACCGTAAGGCAGCTTGTAACGCTCACGCTCACGACCGAATTCGTCGGCAATGGCCAACTCACCGGAACGCGAAACAGCAACCAGGTTGCCATCAGCGCGCACGACATGCTTCAGGTTGTGCAGACGTACCATACCGCCGTTCTTCACCTGGACGCTGTCGGCAGCCGAAGTACGGCTTGCAGCACCACCGATGTGGAACGTACGCATGGTCAGCTGGGTACCCGGCTCACCGATCGACTGTGCAGCGATAACGCCGACAGCTTCACCGATGTTCACCTGGTGACCACGCGCCAGGTCACGACCGTAGCACTTGGCACAGATACCGAAGCGGGTTTCACAGTTGATCGGCGAACGTACGATAACTTCGTCGATGCTGTTCAGCTCGATGAACTCGACCCACTGCTCGTCTACCAGGGTACCGGCCGGAACGATGACGTCCTCGGTGCCTGGCTTGAATACGTCACGGGCGATGACACGGCCCAGTACACGCTCACCCAACGGCTCTACAACGTCACCGCCTTCAATGTGCGGAGTCATCAGCAGGCCTTGGTCGGTACCGCAGTCGATCTCGGTCACAACCAGGTCTTGCGCAACGTCTACCAGACGACGGGTCAGGTAACCGGAGTTCGCAGTCTTCAAGGCGGTATCCGCCAGACCTTTACGAGCACCGTGGGTCGAGATGAAGTACTGAAGTACGCTCAGACCTTCACGGAAGTTCGCGGTGATCGGCGTCTCGATGATCGAGCCGTCCGGCTTGGCCATCAGGCCACGCATACCGGCCAGCTGACGGATCTGGGCAGCGGAACCCCGCGCACCGGAGTCAGCCATCATGTACATCGAGTTGAAGGACTCTTGCTCGACTTCTTTGCCTTCGCGGTCGATGACTTTCTCTTTCGAGAGGTTGGCCATCATCGCCTTGGACACTTCGTCGTTCGCCTTCGACCACAAGTCGATGACCTTGTTGTACTTCTCGCCCTGGGTTACCAGGCCGGAGGCGTACTGGCTCTCGATTTCCTTCACTTCATCGGTAGCGCTGTTGATGATGCGCGCTTTCTCATCCGGGATGACAAAGTCGTTCACACCAATGGACACGCCAGAGATGGTGGAGTAAGCGAAACCGGTGTACATCAGCTGGTCGGCGAAGATAACGGTCTCTTTCAGACCAACCACGCGGTAGCACTGGTTGATCAGCTTGGAGATCGCCTTTTTCTTCATCGGCTGGTTGACGACATCGTACGGCAGGCCTGCTGGCACAACCTGGAACAGCAGCGCACGGCCGACGGTGGTGTCGACGATACGGGTGTTCTTGGTCGAGCTGCCATCACGGTCATTCACGGTCTCGTTGATACGGACCTTGATTTTCGCGTGCAGGGCAGCCTCGCCGGCGCGGAATACGCGGTCGACTTCCTGCAGGTCGGCGAATACGCGACCCTCGCCCTTGGCGTTGATGGCTTCACGGGTCATGTAGTACAGACCCAGTACAACGTCCTGCGACGGAACGATGATTGGCTCACCGTTGGCTGGCGACAGAATGTTGTTGGTCGACATCATCAGCGCGCGCGCTTCGAGCTGAGCTTCCAGGGTCAGCGGCACGTGAACGGCCATCTGGTCACCGTCGAAGTCGGCGTTGTACGCGGCACAGACCAGCGGGTGAAGCTGGATGGCCTTACCTTCGATGAGCACAGGCTCGAACGCCTGGATACCCAGACGGTGAAGGGTCGGTGCACGGTTGAGCAGTACGGGGTGTTCGCGAATCACTTCGGCGAGAACGTCCCACACCTCCGGCAGCTCGCGCTCGACCATCTTCTTGGCAGCTTTGATGGTGGTCGCCAGACCACGCATTTCCAGCTTGCCGAAAATGAACGGCTTGAACAGCTCGAGGGCCATCTTCTTCGGCAGACCGCACTGGTGCAGACGCAGGGTCGGGCCTACGGTAATTACCGAACGACCGGAGTAGTCAACACGCTTACCGAGCAAGTTCTGACGGAAGCGACCTTGCTTACCTTTGATCATGTCGGCCAGGGACTTCAGCGGACGCTTGTTCGAGCCAGTGATGGCGCGACCGCGACGGCCGTTGTCCAGCAGGGCGTCGACCGCTTCCTGCAGCATGCGCTTTTCGTTGCGCACGATGATGTCCGGCGCGGACAGATCAAGCAGGCGCTTCAGACGGTTGTTACGGTTGATCACCCGACGATACAGGTCGTTCAGGTCGGAGGTCGCGAAGCGGCCGCCATCCAGCGGTACCAGCGGACGCAGGTCCGGCGGCAGTACTGGCAGTACGGTCAGGACCATCCACTCAGGCAAGTTGCCCGAGCCCTGGAAAGCTTCCATCAGCTTCAGGCGCTTGGACAGCTTCTTGATTTTGGTTTCCGAGTTGGTCTGCGGAATCTCTTCACGCAGGCGACCGATCTCGTGCTCCAGGTCGATAGCGTGCAGCAGCTCGCGGACAGCCTCGGCACCCATGCGGGCGTCGAAGTCGTCACCGAACTCTTCCAGCGCTTCGAAGTACTGCTCGTCGTTCAGCAGCTGACCCTTTTCAAGGGTGGTCATGCCCGGGTCGATAACGACGTAGCTCTCGAAGTAGAGAACCCGCTCGATATCACGCAGGGTCATGTCCATCAGCAGGCCGATACGGGACGGCAGCGACTTCAGGAACCAGATGTGGGCAACCGGCGAGGCCAGTTCGATGTGCGCCATGCGCTCACGACGAACCTTGGCCAGGGCAACTTCAACGCCGCACTTCTCGCAGATTACGCCGCGGTGCTTGAGGCGCTTGTACTTGCCGCACAGGCACTCGTAGTCCTTGACTGGGCCAAAGATCTTGGCGCAGAACAGGCCGTCACGCTCAGGTTTGAACGTACGGTAGTTGATGGTTTCCGGCTTCTTAACTTCACCGAACGACCACGAACGGATCATCTCAGGTGACGCCAGCCCGATACGGATGGCGTCGAACTCTTCGACTTGACCCTGGTTTTTCAGCAAATTCAGTAGGTCTTTCAAGGCCTTTCCTCCTGGCGGAGCAGGGAGCGGGCAATACCTGCCCCACTCCCCTTCGCGTCACGTGTTATTCGGTTTCCAGATCGATATCGATACCGAGCGAACGGATCTCTTTGATCAACACGTTGAAGGACTCGGGCATGCCCGGCTCCATACGGTGATCGCCATCCACGATGTTCTTGTACATCTTGGTACGGCCGTTCACGTCGTCCGACTTCACTGTGAGCATTTCTTGCAGGGTGTATGCCGCGCCGTATGCTTCCAGCGCCCACACTTCCATCTCCCCGAAACGCTGACCACCGAACTGCGCCTTACCACCCAGCGGCTGCTGGGTAACCAGGCTGTAGGAACCAGTGGAACGCGCGTGCATCTTGTCGTCCACCAAGTGGTTCAGCTTGAGCATGTACATGTAACCAACGGTCACTGGACGCTCGAACTTGTTGCCGGTACGGCCATCGAACAGCACCATCTGGCCGCTCTCTGGCAGATCGGCCAGCTTCAGCATGGCCTTGATCTCGCTTTCCTTGGCACCATCGAAGACCGGGGTAGCCATTGGCACGCCTTTCTTCAGGTTGTGGGCCAGGGCCAGGATCTCTTCGTCGGTGAACTCGGCGAGGTTTTCCTGACGACCACCGATCTCGTTGTAGACCTCGGTCAGGAATACGCGCAGCTCAGCGGCTTTGCGTTGCTCTTCGATCATGCGGTCGATCTTCTCGCCCAGGCCCTTGGCCGCGAGGCCCAGGTGGGTTTCCAGGATCTGACCAACGTTCATACGCGAAGGTACGCCCAGCGGGTTCAGTACGACGTCGACCGGAGTACCGTTGGCATCATGCGGCATGTCTTCAACCGGCATGATTACCGAGACAACACCCTTGTTACCGTGACGACCAGCCATCTTGTCACCCGGCTGGATGCGACGGCGGATTGCCAGGTAGACCTTGACGATCTTCAGTACGCCAGGTGCCAGGTCATCGCCCTGCTGCAGCTTGCGTTTCTTGTCTTCGAACTTGTCATCCAGCAGACGGCGACGGTCGACGATGTACTGCTGAGCCTTTTCCAGCTGCTCATTCAGTGCATCTTCAGCCATGCGGAGTTTGAACCACTGGCCGTGCTCCAGACCGTCCAGCACTTCGTCGGTGACCACGGTGCCTTTCTTCAGGCCCGCACCACCGTCGACCACTTGGCCGTTCAGAGCAGAACGCAGACGCTCGAAGGTTGCGCCTTCGACGATGCGGAACTCTTCGTTGAGGTCCTTGCGGATCTCGTCCAGCTGCATCTTCTCGATGGCCAGGGCGCGGCTGTCGCGCTCGACGCCATCACGGGTGAAGACCTGGACGTCAATGACGGTACCCTTGGTGCCGGTTGGCACGCGCAGGGAGGTGTCTTTAACGTCACTGGCCTTCTCACCGAAGATTGCACGCAGCAGTTTTTCTTCCGGGGTCAGCTGGGTTTCGCCTTTTGGCGTGACCTTGCCAACCAGGATGTCGCCAGCGCCGACTTCAGCACCCACGTAAACGATACCGGCTTCGTCCAGTTTGTTCAGTGCAGCTTCACCCACGTTCGGGATGTCCGCAGTGATTTCCTCTGGGCCAAGCTTGGTGTCACGCGCCACACAGGTCAGTTCCTGAATGTGGATGGTGGTGAAGCGATCTTCCTGAACCACACGCTCGGACAGGCAGATGGAGTCTTCGAAGTTGAAGCCGTTCCATGCCATGAACGCGATGCGCATGTTCTGACCCAGCGCCAGTTCACCCATGTCGGTGGACGGGCCGTCGGCCATGATGTCGCTACGCTGAACCTTGTCACCCTTGCTCACCAGCGGACGCTGGTTGATGCAGGTGTTCTGGTTCGAACGGGTGTACTTGGTCAGGTTGTAGATATCTACACCTGCTTCGCCGGTTTCCACTTCGTCGTCGTTAACGCGAACAACGATACGGCTGGCGTCGACCGAGTCGATCACGCCACCACGGCGAGCAACCACGCAGACACCGGAGTCACGGGCAACGTTGCGCTCCATGCCGGTACCTACCAGCGGCTTGTCGGCACGCAGGGTCGGTACAGCCTGACGCTGCATGTTCGAACCCATCAACGCACGGTTGGCGTCGTCGTGCTCGAGGAACGGAATCAGCGACGCAGCAACAGAAACAACCTGCTTCGGCGAAACGTCCATCAGGGTGACGTCTTCCGGCGCCTTGACGGTGAATTCGTTCAGGTGACGAACAGCTACCAGCTCATCGATCAGTTGCTTCTTGTCGTTCATCGCGGCCGAAGCCTGGGCGATGACGTGGTCCGCTTCTTCGATTGCCGACAGGAACACGATGTCGTCGCTGACAACGCCTTCCTTCACCACGCGGTACGGGCTTTCCAGGAAGCCGTACTGGTTGGTGCGGGCATAGGCTGCCAGGGAGTTGATCAGACCGATGTTCGGACCTTCAGGGGTCTCGATCGGGCACACACGGCCGTAGTGGGTCGGGTGTACGTCACGGACTTCGAAGCCAGCACGCTCACGGGTCAGACCGCCCGGGCCGAGTGCAGAGACGCGGCGCTTGTGGGTGATCTCGGAGAGCGGGTTGTTCTGGTCCATGAACTGGGACAGCTGGCTGGAACCGAAGAACTCTTTCACCGCCGCCGCAACCGGCTTGGCGTTGATCAGGTCTTGCGGCATCAAGCCTTCGCTTTCCGCCATCGACAGACGCTCCTTGACCGCGCGCTCTACACGCACCAGGCCAACGCGGAACTGGTTTTCGGCCATCTCGCCGACGCAACGAACGCGACGGTTACCCAGGTGGTCGATGTCGTCGACGATGCCTTTGCCGTTACGGATATCGACCAGGGTCTTGAGGACCTCGACGATGTCTTCCTTGCTCAGCACGCCCGAACCTTCGATCTCGGTACGACCGATACGACGGTTGAACTTCATGCGGCCCACTGCGGACAGGTCGTAGCGCTCGGCGCTGAAGAACAGGTTGTTGAACAGGGTCTCGGCAGCATCCTTGGTCGGCGGCTCGCCTGGACGCATCATGCGGTAGATCTCGACCAGAGCTTCCAGCTGGTTGCTGGTGGTGTCGATCTTCAGGGTGTCGGAGATGAACGGACCGCAATCGATGTCGTTGGTGTAGAGGGTCTCGATACGGACGACCTGTGCCTTGGCGACTTTGATCAGCAGATCAGTGGTGAGCTCGGTATTGCACTCGGCCAGGATCTCGCCAGTAGCCGGGTGCACGATGGCCTTGGCAGTGGTGCGACCCAGGACGTATTCCATTGGAACGTCCAGCTGCTTGACGCCGGCCTTCTCGAGCTGATTGATGTGGCGCGCAGTGATACGGCGGCCCTGCTCAACGATGACTTTGCCGGTTTCGTCATGGATGTCCATGACTGCAACTTCACCACGCAGACGCTGCGGTACCAGTTCCAGGCTGAGCTTCTCGCCGGAAATGTGGAACACGTTGGTGGTGTAGAAGGTGTTCAGCACTTCTTCAGTGCTGTAACCCAGGGCGCGCAGCAGCACCGACGCCGGCAGTTTGCGGCGACGGTCGATACGCACGAACACGCAGTCTTTCGGGTCGAACTCGAAGTCCAGCCACGAACCGCGGTAAGGGATGATGCGAGCGGAGTACAGCAGCTTGCCGGAGCTGTGAGTCTTGCCACGGTCGTGGTCGAAGAACACACCAGGCGAACGGTGCAGCTGGGAAACGATCACACGCTCGGTACCGTTGATAACGAAGGTACCGTTCTCAGTCATCAGGGGGATTTCACCCATGTAGACTTCTTGCTCTTTGATGTCCTTGATCGCTTTGTTCGACGATTCCTTGTCGAAGATGATCAGGCGCACCTTGACCCGCAGTGGGACCGCGAAGGTCACGCCACGCAGGACACATTCCTTAACATCGAAGGCAGGCTCGCCCAGGCGATAGCCTACGTACTCCAGGGCAGCATTGCCGGAGTAGCTGATGATCGGGAATACCGATTTGAAGGCCGCGTGCAGGCCGACGTCGCGGAACTGATCCTTGGATGCTCCCGCTTGCAGGAATTCGCGATACGAATCCAGCTGGATGGCCAGGAGGTAAGGCACATCCATGACGTCCGGCAACTTGCTAAAGTCCTTGCGGATACGTTTTTTCTCAGTGTATGAGTAAGCCATCAGCGTTCCCCAGCTTGGTCACCTGCTTGTTTGGCTTCTCCCGGCGGGAGCAGCCAGAAAATCGTGCAAACCCCTTGGTTTGCGCCACCCACGTGGGTGTCTTGCAGCTTGTTATCGGGGCCGGCTTGACCGACCGCCAATAACGGAAAAAGGCCGGTGGCATAAGCCACCAGCCATCAGCCTTGTGCTCAACGCTCAGGCTGGCATCGCAAAGTCGAAATTACTTCAGCTCGACTTTAGCGCCTGCTTCTTCCAGCTTCTTCTTAGCGTCTTCAGCGGCTTCTTTCGAAACGCCTTCAGCTACAACCTGAGGAGCGCCATCGACTTTCTCTTTGGCTTCTTTCAGGCCCAGACCGGTCAGCTCGCGAACGGCTTTAATCACGTTCACTTTCTTCTCGCCGGCTTCAACCAGAACAACGTTGAACTCGGTCTGCTCTTCAACAACAGCGGCAGCAGCAGCTGGGCCAGCAGCGGCAACAGCAGCGGTCACGCCGAAGGTTTCTTCCATTGCTTTGATCAGCTCAACAACTTCCAGAACGGTTTTCTGGCCGATTGCTTCGATGATTTGCTCGTTAGTCAGGGACATGACTTAAATCCTGTATTGGGGTGAAGGCCTACGCAGCCATCAAATTAAACAAATGATTTTGAAAGAGTTCGCGTGCCTTAGGCAGCGGTAGCTTCTTTCTGGTCGCGAATGGCTGCCAGAGTACGAGCCAGCTTGCTGGTGGCGCCTTGAATAACGCTCATCAGTCGTGCAATAGCTTCGTCGCGGGTCGGCAGGGTAGCCAACACGTCGATCTGGTTCGCTGCAATGAAATTGCCGTCAAACGCAGCTGCCTTGATCTCGAACTTGTCCTGACCCTTGGCGAACTCTTTGAACAGACGAGCAGCAGCGCCCGGGTGTTCGTTGGAGAAAGCAATCAGGGTCGGGCCTTTGAACGCGTCGCTGAGGATCGAAAATTCGGTGCCTTCAACAGCGCGCTTGAGCAGGGTGTTACGTACGACACGTACGTAAACGCCAGCCTCGCGGGCCTCTTTACGGAGTCCGGTCATTGCGCCTACAGTCACACCACGGGCATCAGCCACAACAGCGGACAGAGCGACTTTGGCAGCCTCGTTGACTTCAGCGACGATGGCCTTCTTGTCTTCGAGTTTAATTGCCACGGGTTTACTCCTGGTTTTTACCGTTTCATCTGGCCGAAGCCGGATGTCGTTTTGGTGTCTGATTCGGTAACGAATCGGGAGCACCATCTGCGTGGGCTGGTGTTTTAAGGCTTGCGCCACCTACGGTCTTGGATAGCCCCCGCCAGGCAGGGACCCCAATTTTTGCTGGCGGCGCGACGAGTCGCACCGCCATGTTCTTACACGTTCAGCGAGCTCTGATCGATGACCAGACCTGGGCCCATGGTGGTGCTCAGGGTAACGCGCTTGACGTAGATACCTTTCGAGGAAGCAGGCTTGATACGCTTCAGATCAGCGATCAGGGCTTCAACGTTTTCCTTCAGCTTGCCAGCTTCAAAGCCGACCTTGCCAACGGAGGTGTGGATGATACCGTTTTTGTCGGTACGGTAGCGAACCTGACCAGCCTTGGCGTTTTTCACGGCAGTGGCTACGTCTGGGCTAACGGTACCAACTTTCGGGTTAGGCATCAGGCCGCGAGGACCCAGAACCTGACCCAGCTGACCTACAACGCGCATGGCATCAGGCGATGCGATGACTACGTCATAGTTCAGGTCGCCGGCTTTCATTTCGGCAGCCAGATCGTCCATACCTACGCGGTCAGCGCCGGCAGCCAGAGCGGCTTCAGCAGCTGGACCCTGGGTGAAGACGGCAACGCGAACGGTCTTGCCAGTGCCGTGTGGCAGCACAGTAGCGCTACGAACGACCTGGTCGGATTTACGCGGGTCAACACCGAGGTTAACGGCGATGTCGTAGGACTCGACGAACTTGGCAGCAGGCAGCGAGGCCAGCAGAGTTGCCGCTTCTTCGAAGTTGTAGGACTTGCCTGCTTCGATTTTCTCGGCGATTGCCTTTTGGCGTTTGGTCAGCTTAGCCATTACACACCCTCCACGTTCAGGCCCATGCTGCGGGCAGAGCCAGCGATGGTGCGTACAGCAGCGTCCAGGTCAGCAGCGGTCAGATCAGCCTGTTTTGCCTTGGCGATGTCTTCCAGCTGAGCGCGGGTAACGGTACCGACTTTAACGGTGTTCGGACGAGCCGAACCACTGGTCAGGCCAGCAGCTTTCTTCAGCAGAACCGAGGCAGGGGTGCTCTTGGTCTCGAAGGTGAAGCTACGGTCGCTGTAGACAGTGATGATCACAGGAGTCGGCAGGCCGGCTTCTTGACCCTGAGTACGGGCGTTGAAGGCCTTGCAGAATTCCATGATGTTCACACCGTGTTGGCCCAGTGCTGGACCAACGGGTGGGCTTGGGTTGGCCTGGCCGGCCTTAACTTGCAGCTTGATGTAAGCCTGAATCTTCTTAGCCATGAGCTACTCCAAAATCGGGTACGAACGCCTGATGGCTCCCCGGATGACTTGCGTTTTATCCCAGTGACGACAAAACCCCGCAACACACAGGGCTGCGGGGTTTGGGATGCTTCGTCCGCCTAGACCTTTTCGACCTGGCTGAACTCGAGCTCCACCGGAGTAGAGCGACCGAAAATGAGCACCGCCACCTGGAGGCGACTCTTTTCGTAGTTAACTTCTTCGACACTACCATTGAAGTCAGCGAACGGACCGTCAATGACACGAACCACTTCACCCGGCTCGAACAGCGTCTTGGGCTTCGGCTTGTCGCTGCCGTCGGCAACGCGACGCAGGATGGCTTCAGCTTCTTTGTCGGTGATCGGTGCAGGCTTATCTGCGGTACCGCCAATAAAGCCCATCACGCGAGGGGTATCCTTGACCAAGTGCCAAGTCCCTTCGTTCATCTCCATCTGGACCAGTACATAGCCAGGGAAGAATTTACGCTCACTCTTGCGCTTCTGGCCGTTGCGCATTTCAACGACTTCTTCGGTCGGAACCAAGATCTCGCCGAAACCGTCTTCCATGCCAGCCAGCTTGACGCGCTCGATCAGGGAGCGCATTACATGCTTCTCGTAACCCGAGTAAGCATGCACAACATACCAACGCTTAGCCACGGGACACCTTTAGCCAACGATCAGGGAGACCGCCCAGCCGAGCAGGGAATCAAGACCCCACAGCAGCAGTGCCATAACCAGCACGACAGCCACGACAATCAGCGTGGTCTGGGTGGTTTCCTGGCGGGTCGGCCACACGACTTTACGGATTTCGGTACGAGCTTCCTTCGCCAGCGCAAAGAACGACTTGCCCTTCGCAGTCTGCAGAGCTACAAAGCCCGCGACAGCAGCCAGGACGAGAAGTGCAAGGACGCGATACAGGATCGGAGACGCGGAGTAATATTGATTACCCACAACAGCTACAACCACCAAAGCAACTACAGCCAGCCACTTGAATAGATCAAAACGCGATTCTTGGGCTTCAGTTTTGGGAGTCATCGAGGAGGATCCTGTAAGAAGAAAGCCATCACACCGAAGTGAAATGGCAGGTCAGGAGGGAATCGAACCCCCAACCTACGGTTTTGGAGACCGTCGCTCTGCCAATTGAGCTACTGACCTGTAACGCTGTATCAGGCCGGCCATTATACCGGCCTGATCAAGTAAATCAACTACTTATTCAATAATTTTTGCTACGACGCCGGCGCCGACGGTACGACCGCCTTCACGGATAGCGAAGCGCAGACCGTCTTCCATTGCGATGGTCTT
>NZ_JAWRYH010001569.1:0-215 GCF_046534675.1 Pseudomonas sp. SIMBA_067
GGTGATTAGCTCAGCCGGGAGAGCATCTGCCTTACAAGCAGAGGGTCGGCGGTTCGATCCCGTCATCACCCACCACTTCCTGAGAAGTTCCTGGTGCAAAGGTTTCGCAAGAAGCCGATAGCCAGAGAGGAACGCACTGCGCAGCGGTAGTTCAGTCGGTTAGAATACCGGCCTGTCACGCCGGGGGTCGCGGGTTCGAGTCCCGTCCGCTGCGC
>NZ_JAWRYH010001570.1:0-214 GCF_046534675.1 Pseudomonas sp. SIMBA_067
CGAGTTTCTCGCAAAAAACTTCAAAATAAACGCTTGACAGGCCCTGAGGAAAGCGTAGAATGCGCGCCTCGGTTGAGGCGAAAAGCTCTTAACCAAACGCTCTTTAACAAATTGAATCAAGCAATTCGTGTGGGTGCTTGTGAGTATGGACTGATAGTCAACAAGATTATCAGCATCACAAGTGACCATGCGAGAAATCACATAGTCATTTGAG
>NZ_JAWRYH010001571.1:0-213 GCF_046534675.1 Pseudomonas sp. SIMBA_067
TCATAGCTCAGCTGGATAGAGTACTCGGCTACGAACCGAGCGGTCGCAGGTTCGAATCCTGCTGAGTCCGCCACTTTTGAAGTGGCTTTGTTTGCAAGGCTGCTTCAATCAACCAGTGGTAACTGGTCTAAAACTACCAATCGCGGACTCATAGCTCAGCTGGATAGAGTACTCGGCTACGAACCGAGCGGTCGCAGGTTCGAATCCTGCTGA
>NZ_JAWRYH010001572.1:0-212 GCF_046534675.1 Pseudomonas sp. SIMBA_067
CCAAGGAGGCCCTGCGCGAACGGTAGTGGCTGTAGGAGCAGCCTTGTGCTGCGAAGAGGCCATCGCTGCCCAAGATGATCTTTTGCCTTGCCGGCCTCTTCGCAGCACAAGGCTGCTCCTACAGGTAAATGAGCAAGCCTGAGCGATTGGCCATTGGCGGCAAAATTGCCACGGTGGATATTCGCACCGGTGACAAGACCATCCTAGCCGCT
>NZ_JAWRYH010001573.1:0-201 GCF_046534675.1 Pseudomonas sp. SIMBA_067
GCTGGGCCCCAGGATGGGGCCTGCAGCGCGGTCCTCCCGGGAGCAAGCCCGGAGCGAGGGGACCCCGGAGCGCAGCGCAGGGGCCGGATGATGGGAGCGGACGGTTTTTGGTTCCTTTTTGTCAGCGTGTAGAGACCGGACACATCGCTGACACGTGTACGGAGACATGGTTGACACATTATGGTCCGTAATCAGGTTTAT
>NZ_JAWRYH010000175.1:0-331 GCF_046534675.1 Pseudomonas sp. SIMBA_067
CGCTGCATTTTCGGTTCAGAACCGTCACGACCGATGGTCAGTTTGATACCCAGTTTTTCCGCACGTTTCGCCAGGTACGGCAGGTCGAAAGAGTCACCGTTGTAGGTGATGATGATGTCCGGGTCTTTTTCACGGATGATTTTCAGGAAACGTTTGATCATTTCACGTTCAGAAGAAACAACTTCAACGTACGGCAGGTCGATTTTTTTCCAGGTGATAACTTTCGCTTCTTCTTCGTCCGCGTAAGAGATCATGATGATCGGACCTTTACCGAATTCTTCACCTTCCTTGTACAGGGTTTCGATGTCGAACGCCAGCAGTTTCAGTTCTT
>NZ_JAWRYH010000176.1:0-330 GCF_046534675.1 Pseudomonas sp. SIMBA_067
GACGAAATACGCGATCGCTGTTAAAAGGACAATTACAAACAGGAATCGAATGCAACCGGCGCAGGAACACTGCCAGCGCATCAACAATATTTTCACCTGAATCAGGATATTCTTCTAATACCTGGAATGCTGTTTTCCCGGGGATCGCAGTGGTGAGTAACCATGCATCATCAGGAGTACGGATAAAATGCTTGATGGTCGGAAGAGGCATAAATTCCGTCAGCCAGTTTAGTCTGACCATCTCATCTGTAACATCATTGGCAACGCTACCTTTGCCATGTTTCAGAAACAACTCTGGCGCATCGGGCTTCCCATACAATCGATAGATTG
>NZ_JAWRYH010000177.1:0-330 GCF_046534675.1 Pseudomonas sp. SIMBA_067
CAGGTGATAGCCCTGTAGGCGAAAACAGTATGAAAGAACTAAGTGTACGACAAGTAGGGCGGGACACGTGAAATCCTGTCTGAAGATGGGGGGACCATCCTCCAAGGCTAAATACTCGTGATCGACCGATAGTGAACCAGTACCGTGAGGGAAAGGCGAAAAGAACCCCGGAAGGGGAGTGAAATAGATCCTGAAACCGTATGCATACAAACAGTAGGAGCCTCCTTGTGGGGTGACTGCGTACCTTTTGTATAATGGGTCAGCGACTTACATTCAGTGGCAAGGTTAACCGAATAGGGAAGCCGTAGCGAAAGCGAGTCCGAATAGGGC
>NZ_JAWRYH010000178.1:0-329 GCF_046534675.1 Pseudomonas sp. SIMBA_067
TGTCAGGTAGTCGATGTAGAGCGGATGTTTCGGCATCAGTTCAGCGATAAACGATTCCTGTCCGGTGCCACTAAGGAAATCCGCTTTGCTGAATTCCATAGAGAAGAAGCGACTGCCGACGCTCTCCCAGAACGGCGAATGGCCCTGCTCATCGCTGACGCCACGCATCTCGGCCACCACCCGGTTGGTGAAACGTTCACGGAAACTGGCCATAAACAGGAAGCGTGACTTCGACAGCAGATAGCCGTTTTTGCCATCACGGTAATCGGGATCGAGAAACAGCGTGCAGAGCTCACTGCTGCCGGTATGGTCGTTACTCAGCGACAGGG
>NZ_JAWRYH010000179.1:0-328 GCF_046534675.1 Pseudomonas sp. SIMBA_067
CGAACGATAACTGCACCGCATCGAAGAAGATCGACCCGGCCACGGTCAGCTCCACCGCGCGGCCGACCCGGGTGAACAGTTCGGCACCCAGGTAGGTCTCCAGCTCGCGGATCTGCCGACTTACCGCCGCCTGGGTCACGCACAGCGCTTCGGCGGCACGGGTGAAGTTCTGGTATTTGGCGGCCGCGACGAACACTTTGACCGCGCGCAGCGAAGGCATCTTGAGCAGGGTCTGATCGGGTTCGGAGTGTCTGACCATAGTGCTGGGGTGGGGTCCTTCGTCTAGCCAAGGCCCTCACTCTAGCCTTTGCGCACCCTGCGGTAAATG
>NZ_JAWRYH010000180.1:0-328 GCF_046534675.1 Pseudomonas sp. SIMBA_067
GTGACGGGCGCCGTGCTGCTGTCGGCGAGCCTCGCGCTCGCGAGCCGTGCACCGTCGCTGCTCGCGTTCCAGCTGATTTTCGGGCTGGCCGTCGGCAGTGCGACGGCCGCGGTGTTCGCGCCGATGATGGCTTGCGTGACCGGCTGGTTCGATACGCACCGCAGCCTCGCGGTATCGCTGGTGTCGGCCGGCATGGGCATGGCGCCGATGACGATGTCGCCGCTCGCGGCCTGGCTCGTGTCGGGGCACGGCTGGCGCACGTCGATGCTGGCGATCGCCGCGCTGGCCGCCGTCGTGATGATTCCGGCGTCGCTGCTCGTGCGCCGTG
>NZ_JAWRYH010000181.1:0-327 GCF_046534675.1 Pseudomonas sp. SIMBA_067
GGCGTCAGGCTGACCCCGCGTGAGTCGCGCAGCAACAGCTTCACGCCAAGGTCTGCCTCCAGCGCGGCAATGCGGCTGGACACCGAGGCTTGAGTGGTGAACAGCTTTTCTGCGGTCAGGCGGAAGCTCTTGAGCCGGGCGACCCAGACGAAGGTTTCGAGGAAGCGAAGGTTCATGATCAGTTTTTCTTGTTCCAGACCGGGGGTTTTTCTCGTTGGACGCAAGCCGCGCGGCCTCTGAACAATGATGCCCAGGCCGCGACGCATCTGGTCGCCCCATAAAACAATACCAACAAGCCGAGGCAAGCATGAACCCCACCGGCGTGCA
>NZ_JAWRYH010000025.1:0-15155 GCF_046534675.1 Pseudomonas sp. SIMBA_067
GCCATGGAGCGCAGCCTGGAGATGGTCATTGGCTTGCTGGGGATTGTGAAGGCAGGCGGCGCCTACGTGCCGCTGGACCCGGAGTACCCACAGGACCGCCTGGCCTACATGTTTGAAGACAGCGGTATCGCCTTGCTGCTGACCCAGTCGCATCTGCGTGACAACCTGCCGATTCCGGCCGGCCTGCGCAGCCTGGACCTGGATGTCGAAGACCTCAGCGGCTTCAGCGATGCCAACCCGGCCGTCGATGTGGCGCCGCTGAACCTCGCCTACGTGATCTACACCTCCGGCTCCACCGGCCGCCCGAAAGGTGCCGGCAACAGTCACCAGGCCCTGGTCAACCGCCTGTGGTGGATGCAGAAGGCCTACGGCCTGGACGCCAGCGACAGCGTGCTGCAGAAAACCCCGTTCAGCTTCGACGTGTCGGTGTGGGAATTCTTCTGGCCGTTGATGACCGGCGCGCGCTTGGTGGTGGCCCAGCCAGGGGCGCACCGCGACCCGCAACTGCTGGTCGACACCATCAACCACCATGGCATCAGCACCCTGCACTTCGTACCGTCGATGCTGCAGGCGTTCATGACCCACGAAGCGGTCGAAAGCTGCACCACCCTCAAGCGCGTGGTGTGCAGCGGTGAAGCACTGCCGGCCGAGCTGGCGCGTCAAACCCTGCAACGGCTGCCGGCTGCGGGCCTGTACAACCTGTACGGTCCGACCGAAGCGGCCATCGATGTGACCCACTGGACCTGCCAGCCGGACGAAAGCATCAGCGTGCCGATTGGCCAGCCGATCGACAACCTCAAGACGCATATCCTCGAAGGTAGCCTGCAACCGGCCGTGCGTGGCAGTGCGGGCGAGCTGTACCTGGGCGGGGTCGGCCTGGCTCGCGGCTACCACCAGCGCCCATCGCTGACCGCCGAACGCTTCGTGCCGGACCCCTTCAGTGATAACGGCGGGCGCTTGTACCGCACCGGCGACCTGGCGCGCTACCGCGCCGACGGCGTGATCGACTACGCCGGTCGTATCGACCATCAGGTGAAGATCCGCGGTTTGCGGATTGAGCTCGGCGAGATCGAAGCGCGCCTGCTGGAACTGCCGAGCGTGCAGGAAGCGGTGGTGCTGGCGCAGGACGGACCGAGCGGCAAGCAGTTGGTGGGCTATGTGGTGCCTGTCGACAACACGCAAGATGAAAGCGCGCTGCGCGACAGCCTGCGTGAGGCGCTCAAGGCCGGTTTGCCGGATTACATGGTGCCGGCTCACTTGTTGCTGCTCGACAAGCTGCCAGTGACACCGAACGGCAAACTGGACCGCAAGGCCCTGCCGCAGCCGGATGCCAGCCAGTTACAAGGCGAGTACATCGCACCGCAGAGTGAGCTGGAACAGCAGATTGCGGCGATCTGGGCGGATGTGCTGAAGCTGGAAAAGGTCGGGCTGAACGACAACTTCTTTGAGCTGGGTGGGCACTCCTTGTTAGCCACCTCGGTAATTGTGCGCATCCAGGAGCAAGCGGGTGTAGCGGCCGAACTGAAAGAACTCTTCGAGTTCCCGGTGCTGGCCGACTTCAGCCGCCGGCTCGAGGGCAAGGCGCCAATTGTCGATACCACCCAGGACCAGCTGGCCAGGTCCCTGGCGCTGCTGGATAGCCTGAGCATGGAAGAACTCGATGAACTGATTTCCTGAGCCTTCTGCCTTGTGGCAGCAATGGTCTTGCATAAGCTCTGCAAGCTGGCGCCATCACTGTGGGAGCGGGCTTGTCCCGCGAACACCGGCGAAGCCGGTGCCATGCACTGCGTGGCCCCCTTCGCGGGACAAGCCCGCTCCTACAGTGGACACTCCTGCAGGCCTGGAGCAGCCTCCAGTCTCATGCGTACAGATGCCGCGCGATACCTGCCACGAATTTCCGGCTAAATCCATGCCACCACTCAACCGTCTAACTACGGAGGAAATTGATGAGCTGATTTCTTAGGAGATTCCCTGTGCAAGAGCTGCTCGATACAGTCGTATCGTTGTCCACCCAAAAACGTAAGGCGTTGGCAGCCTTGCTCAAGAAACAAGGCGTGAACCTGTACGGTGTTACGCCAATCCTCCCGAGGCCCCCTGAAGAACCGGCGTTGCTTTCCTATGCCCAGCAACGCCTGTGGATTCTGTCGCAGCTGGGCGAGGTCAGCAGCGCGTACAACCTTTCGTCCGTCTTGCGTTTCAAAGGCCATCTGGACATCCAGGCCCTGCAGCGCAGTTTCGAGACCTTGATCGAACGCCATGAAACGCTGCGTACCACTTTCCAGCTGGAGGGGGATCGGGCGGTTCAGGTAATCCACCCTCGCATCCCTTTCGAACTGGCTATTGAAGTGCTGGAGCAGGCTGACGACAACCATCTGCGTCAGCGTGTCGAGGCCGAAGCGCACTTGCCTTTCGACCTGCAGCAGGGCCCGCTGCTGCGTGTGCACCTGCTGCGTCTGGCGGCGGACGAGCATGTGCTGGTGTTGACCCTGCACCACATTGTCTCCGACGGCTGGTCGATGCCGGTGATGGTCAACGAGCTGGTGCAGCTCTACCACGGCCACAGCCAGGGCCAGGCGCTGGAACTGCCGGCACTGCCGGTGCAGTACGCCGATTACGCCACCTGGCAGCGCAACTGGATGGAGGCCGGCGAACAAGAGAAGCAACTGGCTTACTGGACTGCCCAGTTGGGTGATGAGCAGCCTGTGCTGGAACTGCCTGTTGACCGCCCGCGCCCTGCCGTCAGCAGCTATCAGGGAGCGCGTGTCACGGTTGCGCTGGATAACGGCTTGGCTGCGGCGCTTAAACAACTGGCCCAGCAGCAGGGCGTGACACCGTTCATGTTGTTGCTGGCCAGCTTCCAGGCACTGCTGCACCGCTACAGCGGGCAGCCCGACATCCGTGTAGGCGTGCCGGTCGCCAACCGCAACCGGGTCGAGACCGAGCGCCTGATCGGCTTTTTCGTCAACACCCAGGTGTTGCGCGCCGAATTCGATCTGACGATGACCTTCAGCCAGTTGTTGCAGCAGGTAAAGCAGTGCGCACTGGATGCCCAGGCCCATCAGGACCTGCCGTTCGAGCAGCTGGTCGAAGCCTTGCAAGTCGAGCGCAACCTGGGCCACAGCCCGCTGTTCCAGGTGATGTACAACCACCAGGCCAAGGCAAAGGGCGAGCGCTACAGCTTGCATGGGCTGGAGATGGAAGAGCTGGCCTGGGACAGTCATACGGCCAAGTTCGATCTGACCCTGGATACGTTCGAGCACGAGCAGGGTATTGGCGCGGCATTGACTTATGCGACGGATCTGTTCGATGCCACAACCATCGAGGGCATGGCCCGGCATTGGTTGAACCTGTTGCAGGGAATCGTGCGTGATCCCGGGCAGCGAGTGGTCGACTTGCCGATGATGGCTGAGCATGAGCGAATGCAGGTCATTCATGACTGGAATCGCACCCATACAAGCTTCCCCGGCGAGCGCACACTGCACCAGCTGATCGAAGCGCAGGTCCAGCGCTCTCCGGATGCCATCGCCCTGAGCTGTGGCGGCCAGACACTCAGCTACGGCGAACTGAACCGCCGGGCCAACCGCCTGGCGCATCGCCTGCGTGAGTCGGGCGTGGGCCCGGACGTGCTGGTGGGGCTGGCCGTGGAGCGTAGCCTGGAGATGGTGGTCGGCCTGCTGGGCATCCTCAAGGCAGGCGGTGCTTACGTGCCGTTGGACCCTGAATCCCCGCAGGATCGCCTGGCCTATCTGTTCGAAGACAGCGGCATTGCCCTGTTGCTGACCCAAACCCATTTGCGCGCTGCCTTGCCTGCGCCAGCGGGTATCCAGTGCCTGGCGCTGGACGAGCAGGCCCTGGCCGGCTACAGCGACGCCAACCCGGATGTGTCGGTGTCGCCGCAGAACCTGGCCTACGTGATCTACACCTCCGGCTCCACCGGCAAGCCCAAGGGCGCGTTGCTGGCGCACCATAACGTGGTGCGCCTGTTCGCGGCCACACAAGGCTGGTTCGGCTTCGATGCCAGCGACGTGTGGACGGTGTTCCATTCCTACGCCTTCGACTTCTCGGTATGGGAGTTGTATGGCGCCCTGCTGTATGGCGGCAAGGCGATCATCGTGCCGAAGGATGTGGCGCGCTCCTCGCAGGACTTCCATGCCTTGCTGGTAGACGAGCAAGTCACGGTATTGAACCAGACCCCTTCGGCGTTCCAGCAACTGATCCCGGTTGCCTGCGAAGCCGCGCAGGCTGGCCGGAAACTGGCCCTGCGCTATGTGGTGTTTGGGGGTGAGGCGCTGGATGTGAGCAGCCTCAAGCCGTGGTTCGAGGTGTTCGGCGATGGCCTGCCACGGTTGATCAACATGTATGGCATCACCGAGACCACGGTGCATGTGACCTATCGACCGATTGGCCTGGATGACCTGAAGAAGGTCGGCAGCAGCCCGATTGGCGAGGTGATTCCCGACCTCAGCTGGTACCTGCTGGACGGCGCGCTGAACCCGATCGTACCGGGCAGCCACGGTGAGCTGATGATTGGCCAGGACGGCCTGGCTCGCGGCTACCATGGCCGCCCGGCGCTGACCGCCGAGCGTTTCGTGCCGAACCCGTTCGACGGGCAGGGCGGGCGGCTTTATCGCTCGGGAGACCTGGCCCGTTACGCGGGTGATGGTGTGATCGAGTACCTGGGGCGTATCGACCACCAGGTGAAGATTCGTGGCTTCCGTATCGAGCTGGGCGAGATCGAGGCGCGCTTGCATGAGCAAGACGACGTGCGGCAGTGCGTGGTGCTGGCTCAGGATGGCCCGAGCGGCAAGCAACTGGTGGCCTACGTGGTGCCCGCCGACAGTGCGGTGGTCGGCAACCCTGAAGCGCAAGTGGCCTTGCGCGAAACGCTGCGTGAAGGGCTCAAGGCCAGCCTGCCGGACTACATGGTGCCGGCCTACGTGCTGTTCCTGGCCGAGCTGCCGCTGACCGGCAACGGCAAGCTGGACCGCAAGGCGCTGCCACAGCCGGATGCCGGCCTGCTGCAGGGCGAATACGTGGCCCCACAGAGCGCGCTCGAGCAGCAGATCGCGGCGATCTGGGCCGATGTGCTGAAGCTGGAAAGGGTTGGCCTGAACGACAACTTCTTTGAACTGGGTGGGCACTCGTTGCTGGCCACCCAGGTGATGGCGCGCCTGCAGATGGAGCTGGGCGTCAATCTGCCGCTCGGCCTGTTGTTCCAGGCCGCAGATCTGCAGACCTACGCAGCCATGATCAGTGGCCTGAATACCAATACCGATGCTGACCTGGATGACCTCCAGGACTTCATGAGCGAGCTTGAGGCAGTTTGAGATGCAAACAGATAACCGAAACATGGAACTGGTACAGCGCTTTATCGGGCTGCCTTCGGCGCAGCGCAAGCTGTTTCTGGAGAAACTTGCATCAAAAGGCATGAGCCTGGCTCAGCTCCCAATTCCGCAGACACGTCAGAACGCAGAATGGTTGCCGCTTTCCTATGCTCAGCAGCGGCAATGGTTTCTCTGGCAATTGGAGCCGCAAAGTTCGGCCTACAACATCCCAGCGGCCCTGAGGTTCAGCGGCGAGCTGGACATCGCCGCTTTGCAGCGCAGCTTCGAGGTCCTGATCGGCCGCCATGAAATCCTGCGTACCACGTTCAGCCTGGAAGATGAGCAAGCGGTACAGGTTGTTCACGCAAGCTTGAAGTTCGAACTTGCCGTGGAATCTGTGGCGTCCCAGGAGCCGGGCATCTTGCAAGCTTGCCTGGAAGCTGAGGCCCGGCAACACTTCGATCTGCAGCATGGGCCGCTGTTGCGTGCCAAGCTGTTGAAACTCGCTCCCCAAGAGCACGTACTGGTGCTCACGTTGCACCATATCGTTGCAGACGGCTGGTCGATGCCGGTGATGGTCGAAGACCTGCTTCGGCTTTACGAGGGGGCCAGCCAAGGGCATGACATCCAGCTGCCCCCGCTGCCCATTCAGTACGCCGACTACGCCATCTGGCAACGAGCGTGGATGGAGGCCGGTGAAAAGGACCGGCAACTGGAGTACTGGCAAGCTCAACTGGGCGACGAACAGCCTGTGCTGGAGCTGCCGACAGACCGTCCTCGTCCGGCCCTCCATAGCCAGCAAGGCGCGCGGCTGGAAATCCCACTGCCTGCCGAGCTTACCTCCTCGCTCAAACGGTTGGCGCAGCAGCAAGGTGTTACACCCTTCATGTTGCTGCTGGCCAGCTTCCAGACGTTGCTGCATCGCTATTCGGGGCAGTCGGATATACGCGTGGGTGTACCCATCGCCAACCGCAACCGTGTGGAGACGGAGCGTTTGGCAGGCTTCTTCGTCAATACCCAAGTATTGCGTGCCGAGTTTGGGTTGAACATCACCTTTGCCGAACTGCTGGAGCAGGTCAGGCAGCGTGCCCTCGGTGCCCAAGCGCATCAGGACCTGCCGTTCGAGCAACTGGTCGAGGCGTTGCAGCCTGAGCGGAGCCTAAGCCTGAGCCCGTTGTTCCAGGTGATGTACAACCACCAGTCGCAAACCCGCCAAGACACCGCTCGCACCCTTCCCGGGCTGGTGATGGAGGAACTGGCCTGGGGCAGCCATATCGCCAAGTTTGATCTGGCACTGGACACCTTTGATCATGAGTCTGGCATCAGCGCAGCATTGACCTACGCAACCGACCTGTTCGATGCACCTACCATCGAACGCATGGCCGCACACTGGGTGAACCTCCTTGCCAGTATCGTGACGCAACCGAACCAGCCTGTGGCGGGCCTGTCGATGCTTGACGGCCAGGAACTGCAACGCGTCCTTCGTGACTGGAACAGCACGCAGGCGGATTATCACGCCGATCAATGCATGCACCAGTTGTTCGAGACCCAGGCAAAGGCAACGCCTGACGCACCGGCATTGCTTTTCGCTGAGCAGGAGCTGAGCTATGCACAGCTTAACGAGCGTGCCAACCAGCTGGCGCACAGGCTCCGGCAGCAAGGCGTAGGTCCGGATGTGCTGGTAGGTATCGCCATGGAGCGTACCCCGGACATGGTCGTTGGCCTGTTGGCCATTCTCAAGGCCGGCGGCGCCTACGTGCCGCTTGACCCGGAATATCCGCAGGACCGCATTGAATACATGCTCGAGGACAGCCAGTCGATATTGCTGTTGTCCCAATCGCACCTGCTTGCGCGCATGCCCGAGGAGTTTCATGCCAGGACGTTGTTGCTTGACCAGTTGTCCTTGGCGTCCTACCCCACCACTGACCCGGTTTGCATCACACAGCCGGGCAACCTGGCGTACAGCATCTACACCTCAGGTTCCACGGGTAAGCCCAAGGGCGTGCTGATCGAGCACCGCAACGTTACTGCGCTGATCGGCTGGGCACATGGTGTTTACAGCCAGCAGGATCTGTGCGGTGTGCTTGCTTCCACGTCGATCTGCTTCGACCTGTCGGTATGGGAGCTGTTTGTCACGTTGTCGGCTGGCGGCTATGTGGTTCTGGCGGCCAACGCCCTGGAGTTGCCTCATCTGGCAGCCAAAGAGCGTGTGCAACTGATCAATACCGTGCCGTCAGCGATCAAGATGCTGCACGAGACCGGAGGCTTGCCGGCTACCGTGCGCACTATCAACCTGGCCGGGGAAGCCTTGAAGCAGTCGTTGGTCGACGACCTGTACGCCACCGGGCATGTTCAGCAGGTGTATGACCTTTACGGCCCTTCGGAAGACACTACGTATTCAACCTTCACGCTTCGTGCAGCCCATGGCAAAGCCAATATTGGCCGACCCATCGCCAACAGTTCGGTCTATCTGCTGAGTGATGCTGTTGCGCCAGTGCCGGTGGGCGTGAACGGTGAACTTTACATGGCCGGGGCAGGCTTGGCGCGTGGCTATCTGGGGCGTCCGGGGCTGACTGCCGAACGTTTCATTCCAGACCCGTTCGACGAGCAGGGTGGCGGCCGCATGTACCGTACCGGCGACCTGGCCCGTTATCAGGCGGGTGGCTTGATTGAATATGTCGGCCGTATCGATCATCAGGTGAAAATCCGCGGTTTCCGTATCGAGCTGGGTGAGATCGAGGCGCGGCTACAGGCCCATGAGACTGTACGCGAAGCGGTCCTGCTGGCGCAGGATGGCCCGTCTGGCAAGCAACTAGTGGGTTATGTCGTGCCGGTTGATGAAGCGCTGACGGGCACGCCCGCGCAACAATCGTCGCTGCGTGATGCATTGCGTTCCCGGCTCAAGCAAAACCTGCCGGAGTACATGGTACCGGCACAGTTGCTGTTCCTTGCCAAACTGCCATTGACCCCTAACGGCAAACTGGATCGCAAGGCGCTACCGCAGCCCGATGTCAGCCATTTCCAGGCCAGCCATGTAGCGCCCCGTTCGGAGCTGGAACGTGAAATTGCAGCGGTATGGGCCAGCGTGCTGAAGCTTGAAAAAGTGGGTATTACCGATAACTTCTTCGAGCTGGGCGGCGATTCGATCATTTCCTTGCAGGTGGTCAGCCGGGCGCGGCAGGCTGGCGTCCAGTTCACGCCCAAGCAGCTGTTCCAGTACCAGACAGTGCAGGGCTTGGCATCGGTTGCCCGGCTTGCTGACAACCTGGCTATCGATCAGGGCGTTGTCACGGGCTCCATGCCCCTGACGCCGGTGCAGCACTGGTTCTTCGATCAGGCGATTACCCGACCACATCACTTCAATCAGTCTGTACTGTTGGCACCCAGTGAACAGATTGATGCCCAGCGGCTGAGTGCAGCGTTGGGCTGCGTGTTACAGCACCATGATGCCCTGCGCCTGGGTTTCGATCAGGTAGCAGGGCAATGGCAAGGCACCTTCTTGGACGTGGATGCCCATGATGTTCTGTGGGATCGTTCAGTCGACGATATTGAGGCGCTTTCGCGCCTGGCTGATGAAGCTCAGGCCAGCTTTACCCTTTGCGGCCCGTTGTTGAGGGCAGTGCTCGTAACGCTTGCCGACGGCGCCCAGCGACTGTTGCTGGTTGTCCATCATCTGGTGGTGGATGGTGTGTCATGGCGCGTGTTGCTGGAGGATCTGCAAGGGGCATACCAGTTTCTTGCAGCAGGCCAGCCGGTAGCCTTGCCGGCCAAGACCAGCTCCTTCAAAGCGTGGGCCGAGCAGGTGCAACGCTACGGCAAGAGTGATGATCTGGCGCAAGAATTGGCCTATTGGCAGGATCACCTGTGTGATGCAGACGATGCCTTGCCTGTTGACAATCCGCAGGGCGGCAATCTCCAACGGGATGCTGCTTATGCCAGCTCCCACCTGGATGCGCAGTGGACTCACAAACTCTTGCATGAGGCCCCGGCTGCCTACCGCACCCAGATCAATGATTTGCTGCTGACGGCCCTCGCCCGTGTCATTTCTCGCTGGACCGGGCGTTCTCAGGTGCTGGTGCGGCTTGAGGGCCATGGCAGGGAAGATGTTTTCGATCAGATTGACCTGACGCGGACCGTGGGGTGGTTTACTAGTATCTACCCGGTGAAACTGGACTTGCAGCCGCAACTCGACAGCACGATCAAGACCATCAAGGAGCAGTTGCGCGCGGTGCCTGACAAGGGCATTGGCTATGGTCTGCTGCGTTACATGGGAAGCGATGAAAGCCAGGACATCCTTGCGCAGTTGCCAAAGGGCGAAATCGTCTTCAACTACCTGGGTCAATTCGATGGCAGTTTCGCAGATGAAAATACCTTGTTCCGACCTGCCAGGGAGTATGGTGGGGCGAATCAAAGCGAAGACGCCGCCTTGGGTAGCCTGTTGGCACTCAATGGTCAAGTTTACGCTGGCGAACTGAAAATGGGCTGGACGTTCAGCCGCGAACTGTTTGACGAGTCGACCATACAGCGTCTGGCGCAAGAATATGTCGAGGAACTCAAGCAACTGATCAGCTACTGCTGTGATGCAAGGCATCATGGCATGACGCCGTCCGATTTCCCGCTGGCTGCACTCAACCAGGCGCAGCTGGACAGCTTGCCGATCGATGCCGCCCAGGTGGCTGATATCTACCCCCTGTCGCCGATGCAGCAGGGCATGTTGTTCCACACGCTTTATGAGCAAAATGCTGGTAACTACATCAACCAGCTGCGCGTAGATGTGGAAGGCCTGCAGGTCGAGCCGTTCAAGCAAGCCTGGCAGGCCGCCTTGCAGGCGCACGGTATTCTGCGCACTGGCTTTATCTGGGAAGGCGATCTTGACCAGGCAGTACAGGTGGTGTGCCGTAGCGTTGCGCTACCTTTCGAAGAGCATGACTGGCGCGGGCAGCCTGCGCGCGAGCACGCGCTACAGGCATTGGCCGAGGGAGAGCGGCAGCGAGGCTTCCCCTTGGATGCAGCACCGTTGTTGCGGCTGGTGCTGGTGCGTACCGGCGCCGATCAGTACCACTTCATCTATACCCACCATCATATTCTGATGGATGGCTGGAGTACTTCGCGCCTGCTGGGCGAAGTGCTCCAGCGTTACACCGGCAATTGGCGGGCTAGCAGTACCACGCATTACCGCGATTACATCGGCTGGTTGCAACGCCAGGATGGCAATGCTGCCGAGACCTTCTGGAAAGGCCAGTTGGCCAACCTGCAACAACCTACACGCCTGGCTCAGGCTGTGCGTTTGCCCGTAGACGGTCGACCATCAGGCCACGCTGCGCTGCATGACATTTTTGACCGGGAGCAGACCGCTCGAATCGAAGCGTTCGCCCGCACCAATCGAGTCACCGTGAACACCTTGGTGCAATCGGCCTGGATGCTCTTGCTACAACGCTATACCGGCCAGGACACCGTTTGTTTCGGTGCCACGGTGGCCGGGCGCCCGGCTGACCTGCCAGGCGTCGAAGAGCAGATTGGGCTGTTCATCAACACGTTGCCAGTTGTTGGCTCGCCGCGCAGCGAACAGACGGTCGGGCAATGGATCAACCAGGTTCAAGCAAACAACCTGGCCATGCGCGAACTGGAGCACACACCGCTTTATGAGATCCAGCGCTGGGCCGGCGCTGGGGGGGAAGCGCTGTTCGACAACATCCTGGTGTTCGAGAACTATCCCGTTTCCGAAGCCCTGCAACAGGGGGCGCCCAGCGGCCTTCGTTTTGGCGAGGTAGACAATGTCGAGCAAACCAACTACCCGTTGAGCGTGGCAGTAGGGCTGGGCAACGTACTTTCCATCCGCTACACCTATGATCGTGCGTTGTGGAATGAAATTGCCATTCAAGGTGTTGCCGGGCATCTGCGTAATGTACTTCAGGCGTTGGTCGAGGATGCGAACAGGCCGGTGAGTGAGTTGCCGCTGCTTGATGAACAGCAGCAGCGCCTGGTAGTCGAGCAATGGAACCGTTGCCAGCCAACCGCCACGGACGGGCTCAGCGTCAGTGCCTTGATCGAGGCGCAGGTGGCACGGACTCCACAGGCACAAGCTGTGCGCTTTGCCGATGAATCGCTCACTTATCAGGGGTTGAACGACCGGGCCAATCAGTTGGCCCATGAGCTACGTGCGCTGGGCGTTGGCCCTGATGTGCTGGTGGGCATCGCCATGGAGCGAGGCCTGGACCTGGTCGTGGGCTTGCTGGCGATTCTGAAGGCCGGGGGCGCTTATGTGCCTATGGACCCGGAATACCCGCGTGAGCGCCTGACCTACATGCTTGAAGACAGCGGCGTGCATTTGCTGCTGACCAACCACGCCTGCCAGGCGAAACTGCCGGTGCCCGATCAGGTTGAATGCGTGTTGGTCGACCATGGCGCGCTTCGCATGGCTGAGGCCCCTGGCAATCTGCCAAACGTGACCGAACCCGGCAACCTTGCCTACATGATCTATACATCAGGGTCCACGGGTAGGCCGAAAGGTGCTGGTATTGATCAGCAGGCACTTTGCTCCCGCTTGTTATGGATGCAAGCGGCCTATGCGCTTGGGGAAGACGACGTGGTGCTGCAAAAGACCTCGTTCAGCTTTGATGTATCGGTGTGGGAGCTGTTGTGGCCGCTGACCTGTGGTGCCAGGTTGCTGTTGTCCCGTCAGGGTGATCAACGTGATCCGGCGTTGTTGATCGAGCTGATTCGTACCCATGGCGTGACCACCCTGCACTTTATTCCTTCCATGCTCAGAAACTTCCTGGAGGCCGAGGGGCTGGCCCAGTGCCACAGCCTCAAACGCCTGTTTTCAGGCGGGGAGGCGTTGTCCAGTGACTTGCTGAACAAGGCCCTTGAGTGCCTGCCGCATGTGCAGATCTACAACCGCTATGGGCCGGTGGAGGCAACCATCAACGCGACTCACAGCCAGGCTTTGAGTGCAAGAAATGGCGATGTCGAGATCGGTAATGCGCTTCCTGATACACGCATTCTGATTCTTGACGCAGGGTTGCAGCCTGTACCTGTTGGTGTCTGCGGTGAGCTCTATATTGGTGGCAAGGCGCTGGCGCGGGGCTACCATCGCAAGGCGCTGCTCAGCGCCGAACGTTTTGTTCCCGATCCGTTCGCACAGCACAGCGGTGACCGGCTTTATCGTACGGGTGACTTGGCCCGCTATCGCGTCGACGGTGCAGTGGAGTATGTGGGCCGGATCGACCATCAGGTGAAGATCCGAGGTTTCCGGATCGAACTCGGTGAAATCGAGGCATGCTTGCAGGAGCATGCAAGCGTTCTCCACGCCGTGGTGGTGGCGCAACCTGGCCCGCAGGGCCATCAACTGGTTGGCTATGTAGTGCCTGCCCCCTCGGCCGGGCCTGAGATCGATGACGGGCAGTTGGCAGAGCTGCGCGATGCGCTTCGTAGCATCCTCAAAGCGAGCCTGCCTGACTACATGGTTCCAACGCACCTGATGTTTTTGCAGCAACTGCCGCTTTCTCCAAATGGCAAGTTGGACCGCAAGGCGCTGCCGCAGCCCGACGCCAGCCTTCTGCAGGCAGATTACGTGGCGCCGCAATCGCAGCTGGAGAAACAGCTCGCTGCCATCTGGGCGGATGTCTTGAAGCTCGAAAAGGTGGGGCTGACAGACAACTTCTTCGAGCTGGGCGGGGATTCGATCATCTCGCTTCAGGTCGTCAGCCGTGCCCGCCTGGCGGGCGTGCAATTCACACCCAAGGAGTTGTTCGAGCATCAAACCGTGCAGGCGCTGGCAGCGGTAGCCCGGCGTTCGACGGGCCTGGTTATAGACCAGGGGCCGGTAACCGGAAGCATGCCCTTGACGCCGGTACAACGGCGATTCTTTGCGGTAGAGATACCTGCGCGGCACCACTGGAACCAGTCGGTGCTTTTGCGTCCGGGCGCGCCTCTGGATATGTCCACCCTCACCACTGCCCTGCAAGCCTTGCTCGACCATCACGATGCGTTGCGTTTGCGCTTTGAGTGTACCGAGGGCGACTGGTCGGCACACTTTGCTCCCCAGCAGGCGCAGGCGGTCATTTGGCAACGCGCTCTTGAAAGTGTCGAACAGCTCCATGCGCTCGCCAACGAGGCGCAGCGAAGTTTGAGCCTGGAGCATGGGCCGATGTTGCGCGTGTTGCTGGTGACGTTGCCCGATGCCAGCCAACGGCTGTTGTTGGCCATCCACCATCTGGTGGTGGATGGCGTGTCCTGGCGAGTACTGCTTGAAGACTTGCAGCAGGCTTACCAGGCAGTCAACGCCGGGCAGCCTGTGAAACTGCCAGCCAAGACAAGCGCCTTCAAGGCTTGGTCGCAGCGCCTGCATGCGTATGCGGGTAGTGCTGAACTGCAACGTGAAATGGCCTACTGGCAAGCCAGCTTGCAAGGCATCGGAAGTGCCCCATTACCAGTGGATCATGCCGCGGGCCGCAACCTGGCCAAATATGCCACTTCGGTGGCGACCCAGCTCGACCCGACATATACCCGCCAGCTGTTGCAGGAAGCCCCTGCGGCTTACCGCACGCAGATCAACGACCTGCTGCTGACTGCATTGGCCCGGGTTGTTGCCCGCTGGATCGGGCAACCTGAGGTGGTCATCCGGCTGGAAGGGCATGGGCGCGAAGACCTGTTCGACGACATCGATGTAACCCGAACGGTCGGGTGGTTCACCAGCATTTACCCGGTGAAGTTGAAGCCCATCACGCAAATGGCTGCCTCGATCAAGGCTGTCAAGGAACAACTCCGGGCTGTGCCAGACAAGGGCGTAGGTTATGGCGTACTCCGTTACCTTGGGGGGGAGGAACAGCAGCGTGCGCTGGAGCTGTTGCCTCAAGGAGATATCGTTTTCAACTACCTCGGGCAGTTCGATGGCAGCTTTGCAGATGAGGCGGCATTCCTGGTTCCGGCAACCGAGCGATGTGGTGAAGGCCAGGATGAAAACACGCCTCTGAGCAGCCTCCTGGCCATCAATGGCCAGGTTTATGCTGGTGAGCTGAAGCTGAGCTGGACCTTCAGCCGGGAAGTGTTCGAGGAGTCGACGGTTCAATACCTGGCCGATGAACTCGCCCAGGAACTCAAGGCTGTGATTACTCATTGTTGTAAGGCGGAGCATCATGGTGTTACACCTTCGGACTTCCCGCTGGCCGGGCTGACCCAGGCACAACTGGACAGCCTGCCGCTGCCTGCCGCCGAGATCGCCGATGTCTATCCGTTGGCGCCGATGCAGCAAGGCATGCTCTTCCACACGTTGTTTGACCAACAGGCCGGCAACTACATCAACCAGCTGCGCGTGGACGTGCACGGGCTGGATGTGCAGCGCTTCAAGCAGGCCTGGCAGGCCACTTTCGATGCCCACGACATCCTGCGTACCGGCTTCCTCATGCAGGGCGAGCTGGACCAGGCGGTGCAGGTGGTACGCAAGACGGTCGAGCTGCCATTCAGCGAGCACGACTGGCGCGGCCAACCGGCGCTGGAGCAGGCCTTGCAGGCGTTGGCCGAAGGCGAGCGCCAGCGCGGCTTTGACCTGGCCGCAGCGCCATTGCTGCGCCTGGTACTGGTACGCACGGGCGATGACAGCCACCAGCTGATCTACACCAACCACCATATCCTCATGGACGGCTGGAGCACCTCGCGCTTGCTGGGTGAAGTGCTGCAACGCTATGCCGGGGTGGTGCCACAAGCGCAGGCCACTCATTACCGTGACTACATAGCCTGGCTGCAAGGCCAGGATGCCGCCGTGGCAGAAGCCTTCTGGAAGGCCCAGCTGGCTTCCCTCGATGAGCCGACCCGTTTGGCTCAGGCCATCGC
>NZ_JAWRYH010000182.1:0-327 GCF_046534675.1 Pseudomonas sp. SIMBA_067
GCTGATCAATAGCGTCAGTTCTTCCACTTCAGGGCTCATCCACGGCGCCTTGGCATCGAGCTTGTAATCGTGGATGCCCATGCCCCAACCCTGGCCCGCGCGTTCGGTCTTGCCGCCCAGCAGCAGTGCCAGCAATTGGTGGCCGAAGCAGATCCCCAGCAGTTTGTCGCCGCGCTCGTAACGCTCGAGCAGATAAGTCTTGAGAGTCTGGATCCAAGGGTCGGTGCCAAAGGAATCGGCCTTGCTGCCAGTGACCAGGTAGGCATCAAACACTTCATCTTCCGGCGGGTATTCGCCCTGCACAACGTTGTAGACAACGAATTCGGC
>NZ_JAWRYH010000183.1:0-327 GCF_046534675.1 Pseudomonas sp. SIMBA_067
GGTCGAATGATCCGCTCCATGCTGTACGCCACCGACCTCGGTGTCTACGCACCTTTTGTGATGCAACACGCGCTGGCACTGGCGCGTACGTTCAATGCCGAGTTGTATGTGATCCATGCGGTGGAACCCATGGGGCAGTTCGCCGAATCCCTCCTGCAAAGCTACCTTGATGAGCAGACGCTTGACCAGTTGCACAGCCAGGGCGTGAACACGGTGATGGCCAACATCGAGCAGCGCGTGCTGGAAAACTTTCGTGATGAGCTGGGCGAGGAGGCCGACCTCGCGGTGATCAAGGCGGTGCGGGTACGCCAAGGTGACCCCGCGCAG
>NZ_JAWRYH010000184.1:0-327 GCF_046534675.1 Pseudomonas sp. SIMBA_067
CATTCCCCATCACCTTTCACGCTATATATCCGCACACAATGCCACGAAATAAGAATATTCAGCTTGTGTAAACGATACCATTTATCCAGACTTGATCACGCTTTCGGGCGCGCTGATGTGCTACTTTTTACCGATGCCTCTTTGGCTTTTGACGCTTACCAGGATCTAACATGGAAAAATTCAACCCGGTCGATCACCCGCATCGCCGTTACAATCCACTGATTGATCAATGGATTTTAGTTTCACCTCATCGGGCCAAACGTCCGTGGCAAGGCGCGCAGGAAACCCCGGCGGTCAATACGTTACCGGCGCACGATCCGGACTGCT
>NZ_JAWRYH010000185.1:0-326 GCF_046534675.1 Pseudomonas sp. SIMBA_067
CCCTCTCTGTTTGATTGGTCTGATAAAAGAGGGTTGGTTTCTTTTGATATGCTTATAGTTCCAGCTAAGTTTTGAGGGGCTACTTTCCAACCCCCGATACGCGTAACAGCTGCGGGGCTTTTAGAAACCCTTTGTCCTAACAATAACCAATCAAAAGCATGGGATTCTGGCTCTCCGTAAGGCCTAACTCTAAAATTATCTCTATATAGCCTTAGCCCCCCAGAGTTTTCAAGCCAGTTTTTTCGTGTTTTAACATCAAAGTTTTTGTAAGGGAAACGCTTTAAATTATCTTTGGTCGGTAGACTCAATTTAAAGTAAAATAAATT
>NZ_JAWRYH010000186.1:0-326 GCF_046534675.1 Pseudomonas sp. SIMBA_067
CCTTGATAACAATACCTGTGGCTGTAGTGAATACGAAAACCGCCAAACCTTAGTCCCTTCGTGCGTTAAACTCACTAAAGAAAACCTAAAAGACATCTTTTTCATGCCCCAAAGCTGTAGCTACCGCCGTCTTCATGAAGGGCGCGGTTTAGCAACGTGGCACCCGTTACTTAATAACGGCGATAAAACTAAAATGCATGAGCTAAACATTTCAGCCAAAGATAAAACAGTAAAAGATTGTGATGTAAAATTAGACGATTTTGACTTGTATATTGCCGAGTGGCCAACCAAGGATTGCAACTAGTGAGTAAGTTACAAGCAAGTAT
>NZ_JAWRYH010000187.1:0-326 GCF_046534675.1 Pseudomonas sp. SIMBA_067
GGTTGCGCTGATCGACGAATTCCAGGACACCGACCCGGTGCAGTACGGTATTTTCGAGCGCATTTACCAGATCAGCGAAAACCGTGCACAAACCGGCCTGTTCATGATCGGTGACCCCAAGCAGGCAATTTACGCCTTCCGGGGTGCCGACATTTACACCTACCTTGCTGCGCGGCGCGCCACCAGCGGCCGCCTGCACAGCCTGGACACCAACTACCGCTCCAGCAAAGCCATGGTTGCGGCGGTCAACCAGGTGTTCCTGCAGGCCGAGGCGCGTGAAATGGGGCGGGGTGCATTCCTGTTCCGCGAGGCCGATGACAACCCGT
>NZ_JAWRYH010000188.1:0-326 GCF_046534675.1 Pseudomonas sp. SIMBA_067
CTGGCACGCAGATAGAGTTCGTCTTTATTAATTAAGGCAAAAACCACACTTTCTACAGCCAGGGCATAGCCTCCGAACTGGGTGCGCGACTCTATTGTTCCTAATGGGGCCAGGCGCGCTCTGGAGCGCTCTACAACCGGATTCACCTTTTTCATTGCACCACCTCCATGTAAGAAATATATCGTAAATTACCTTGGGTATCAGGTAATTAGAAGATAAAAAAAAGCGTCAACGGGTTCAATGAATAAATAGCGTTTCAACTAATCTTGTCGCGATTTTGCGAGGCGTTTTCAGAAATTTGGGTTGATCTTTATCCAGGATGACAG
>NZ_JAWRYH010000189.1:0-326 GCF_046534675.1 Pseudomonas sp. SIMBA_067
TTGCAGATTCCATTTCATAGTTCATTACGCCCATCGCCTGCCACTCTTCCATAGAACCTTTAAAGTGACGGACTACGCGACCAGAGTAAGTATCGTAACGTTCCTGACCAGGGTAGAAGGTATCAGAAGAAGCTGTCACGCCAACGTGAGTCGTCGCGCCAATGGATTTCGCAGCTTCAACCAGCGCAGTCGTACATTCGAAATCAGCGACAGCCGGGAATTCCAGCGGTGCGAAGTGCAGGCTCGCACCATCCAGACGAACAGACGCCGTGGTAACCAGGACATCACCCACATTAATATGCGGCTGAATAGCGCCCGTTGTGCCG
>NZ_JAWRYH010000026.1:0-12139 GCF_046534675.1 Pseudomonas sp. SIMBA_067
TCCGGCCTCGCTCCCGGGAGGACCGCGCTGCAGGCCCCATCCTGGGGCCCAGCGCTTGACGGGCATCCATGCCCGTCCCCCCCCTCCGCAAGGCCTGCGTTCGGCCTCCTGAAGTCGCGAAGATCAAGATCAAGATCAATATCAATATCAAGATCACAGGCACGGTACAGCACAAACTCCGAGCGGGGAGTGCGGGTCGCTGTGCGACCCGTCGCGCAAGCAAAAAAAACCCGGGTTCTGGGGGGGAATCCGGGTTAAGACCATTAGGAGTAAAACAAAGGTACGCGGTCCCTGAGCACCTTTATCGGCGCGCCACTTGGGGGGGATGCGCCGCGCCAACACTTCAAGTATTGGTCAGGTTTGGCGCAGTGCCAGCGTATATTGGTCGTTTTTTAAACAAATTTGGAATACGCCGAGGTTTCAATCCTTCCGCAGCGCATGGCAGTAAGCATGGTGAAACACAGACATGCGTGGATGATCCGTGCAATTTCTTGCAAGTTAGGCATAATAAACCGCTTCGATTGTCATCCAGTCCTTCCCATGCAGAAAGAACCTCGTAAGGTCCGTGAGTTTCGCCGTCGCGAACAGGAAATCCTCGACACCGCGCTCAAGCTGTTTCTCGAACAGGGTGAGGACAGCGTCACCGTCGAAATGATCGCCGACGCCGTGGGTATCGGCAAAGGCACGATCTACAAGCATTTCAAGTCAAAGGCGGAAATCTACCTGCGCCTGATGCTCGACTATGAGCGCGACCTGAACGAACTGTTGCACTCGGCCGACGTCGACCGTGACAAGGAAGCCCTGTCACGCGCCTACTTCGAGTTCCGCATGCGCGACCCGCAACGTTACCGGCTGTTCGATCGCCTGGAAGAGAAGGTGGTCAAGGGCAACCAGGTGCCGGAAATGGTCGAGCAACTGCACAGTATCCGTGCCTCCAACTTCGATCGCCTGACTCAGCTGATCAAGGGCCGCATCAGCGAAGGCAAGCTCGAAGACGTACCGCCGTATTTCCATTACTGCGCGGCCTGGGCGCTGGTGCACGGCGCCGTGGCGCTGTACCACTCGCCGTTCTGGAGCAATGTGCTTGAGGATCAGGAAGGTTTCTTCCAGTTCCTGATGGACATCGGTGTGCGCATGGGCAACAAACGCAAACGCGATCCGGAACCGACGAACTGAAGCGTTCCGTCACTTGACGCTGAAACCGGCAGGGTGCGGGGGCTTGCAAAAACCTGATTTATGAGTCAGGTTTCGCCTGCCCCTTATCATCCATGCCGGAGTCATTCATGATTGTCGATCGTCAAGGCAGGCGCTTTCGCAACCTGCGTGTCAGCCTGACGGCTGCTTGCAATTATGCCTGCACCTACTGCGTGCCAGACGGCAAACGCCTGGTGGCGGCGCAAGACGAACTCTCGGCAGATGCCCTGGCCTGCGGCGTGGCCTACCTGATCGAAGCGGCTGGTATCGAGCGCCTGCGCATCACAGGGGGTGAGCCGCTGGTCAGCCCGCGCCTGGATGCCTTTCTGGCCGCCGTGGCCAAGCTCGACCTCGACGATATTTCGCTGACCACCAATGGCCAGCTGTTGGCGCGTAAGTTGCCCCAGCTGCAAGCGGCGGGTATCCGACGCCTGAATGTTTCCCTCGACACTCTCGAGCCTCAGGCCTTCCGCCGCATTGCTCGGGGCGGCGACCTGACCAGTGTGCTGGCGGGTATGGAGCAGGCCAGTGCACTGGGCATGCGAATCAAGGTGAACATGGTGCCAATGCGCGGGCACAACCTCGAGCAGGTATTGCCGCTGCTGGATTACTGCCTGGAGCGCGGCTTCGAGTTGCGCTTCATCGAACTCATGCGCATGGGCCACCTGGCCCGTGAGCACAATGCCTTTGTGCAGCAGTTCGTCGGGCTCGACCAGTTGCTGGCGCTGATCGGCGGCAAGCATGCCTATGTCCAGGTCGATGCGCCGCTGGACGCCACAGCCCTGCGCTATGAAATCCCGGGCATTGGCCACTTCGGCATCATCGCCAACGAGAGCGTACCGTTTTGCCGTACCTGCTCGCGCTTGCGCCTGTCCTCCACGGGCTGGTTGCATGGCTGCCTGTCTTCGAGCAATCGCCACTTCGTCGGTGACCTGCTGGAAAAGCCGCGTCATCAGGCCCTGCCGGCCCTGCAGCGCCTGTTGGTCAAGGCGCTGGCAGACAAGCAGGACCTGGCGTTTTCCGGTGATGTGATGGTGATGAAGGTGATTGGCGGCTGAAGCTGGCGCAAAAGCTGCATCCGCCGGCTATTCGCCGGTTTTTCGTCGCCGGCCACTGGAGGAAAGATGCGTAGCCTGGTCTTGCTGCTGGCGCTGATGGCGCTGGGCGGCTGCATGAATGTCAGCGATATGGGCGAAGGCGTCCGCTATCACATGAGCGATGCCGGTCTGCTGGACCACAGTGATACCCGGCGTACCCTGTCGATCCGCCTACAGCCCGACTCGTTCATCTTCATCGGCCAGGGTGCATTCGTGCCGCCGGGCAAGGGGCCGGTGCCACGGCAGAACGCGGTGGCTGACGAGGCGTTCAAGAGCTTTGTCGAGTATTTCCCGTTGGTGCGCCGCGCCCAAGGCCCATTGGGCCTGGAAGACGCCATTGCCCAGGCACGTTCGGTGGGTGCCGACTACGTCCTGTACACCCGCTTCGCCCGTACCGATGACCGCATCGGCAATGGCGATGAGTGGTATGACGAACAGGCCGTCGACCGGCTGGGGTGGGACACTGGCGTGGTGCAGATGATGTTGATCGAAACCAATACCCGCTACCTGATCGACACCGCACGCATCAAGAGCCGTGGCGGTTTGTTGACGTTCCATGACAACACCCCGGAGGATTTGCTTGGTGCGCCGATGCGCGAGTACGCTCGTAGCCTTCTGGGTATGAGCGAATGAGGCAGGCGTGATGAGTGATTCCGGCAAGGCCAATGATCTTCTGGCACAGATCCCCAAGGCCAAGGGCCTGCCGCCGGTGCATCTGTGGAACCCGGATTTTTGCGGTGACATCGACATGCGCATTGCCCGCGATGGCACCTGGTATTACCTGGGCACGCCGATCGGGCGCAAGCCGATGGTGCGGTTGTTTTCCACGATCATTCGCCGCGATGGCGATGACTACTTCCTGATTACCCCGGTAGAAAAGGTTGGCATCCGCGTCGACGATGCCCCATTCGTGGCCGTGGCGCTGGAGGTGCTGGGGGAGGGGGAGCAGCAGGTGCTGCGCTTCACCAGCAATGTCGAGGACCAGGTTGACGCCGGGCCGGATAATCCCCTGCGGGTAGTGATCGACCCGGTGACGCAGGAGCCATCGCCGTATGTGTTGATGCGCAGCAACCTGGAAGCGCTGATACATCGCAATGTGTTTTACCAGCTGGTGGAACTGGCGGTGCCGCATGTAATCGAGGGGGAGGAATGGTTGGGCGTATGGAGCCGGGGGGAGTTTTACCCGATTGGGCGCAGTAGTTGAGGGCTCTGGGGCTGGAAGGCGCATGTCTTGAGTCTTGTGCTGCCTGGTAAATCGAGCGCCGCGCGGGCGGCGCTCGATTTACCAGGCGCTGACATACTTCCGGTGAACAACCAAAAAGCCCCCGGTTGCTTGCGCACCCGGGGGCTTTTCAATGTTTGGCTCCGCGACCTGGACTCGAACCAGGGACCCAATGATTAACAGTCATTTGCTCTACCGACTGAGCTATCGCGGAATCTGCGCCATATGTTACTGATTGCCAGGGAGATGTCAAGCCTCTCCCAGGCAAATCAATAGGTTACAGCACTTCGACGATGGCCTTGGTCACCACGTGGATGTTGCTCTGGTTCAGCGCGGCAACCGCGATCCGGCCGGTGTCCAGCGCGTAGATGCCAAACTCGTTCTTCAGGCGCGCCACTTGTTCAACGGTCAGGCCCGAGTAGGAGAACATGCCCGCCTGGCGGCCAACGAAGCTGAAATCGCGCTTGGCGCCATATTCAGCCAGCAGGCTGACCATTTGCTGGCGCATGCCGTGGATGCGCTGGCGCATCTCGCTCAGCTCGGCTTCCCACATCTGGCGCAGTTCGCCGCTGTTCAGCACGGTAGCGACGATGGTCGCGCCGTGGGTCGGCGGGTTGGAGTAGGTGGTGCGGATTACGCGCTTGACCTGCGACAGCACGCGAGTGCTTTCGTCTTTGTTGCCGGTGACGATCGACAGTGCGCCAACGCGCTCGCCATACAGCGAGAACGACTTGGAGAACGAACTGGAAACGAAGAAGTCCAGGCCCGACTCGGCGAACAGGCGCACGGCGAAGGCGTCTTCGGCGATGCCGTCACCAAAGCCTTGGTAGGCCATGTCGAGGAACGGCACATGGCCCTTGGCCTTGACCACTTCCAGGACGTTTTTCCAGTCGTCCAGGCCCAGGTCGACGCCAGTCGGGTTGTGGCAGCAGGCATGCAGCACGACGATCGAGCCGGACGGCAGGTTGTTCAGGTCTTCGAGCATGCCGGCACGGTTGACGTCGTTGCTCGGCGCGTCGTAGTAGCGGTAGTTCTGTACCGGGAAACCGGCGGTCTCGAACAGTGCGCGGTGGTTTTCCCAGCTCGGGTCGCTGATGGCAACCACGGCATTGGGCGACAGGCGCTTGAGGAAGTCGGCGCCGATCTTCAGCGCGCCGGTGCCGCCAACGGCCTGCACGGTGACCACGCGGCCGGCGGCCAGCAGTGGCGACTCGGCGCCGAAGATCAGTTTTTGCACGGCCTGGTCGTAAGTGGCGATGCCGTCGATCGGCAGGTAGCCGCGCGAGGCGTGCTGGGCGGCACGCTGGGTTTCGGCTTCGATCACGGCGCGCAGCAGCGGAATGCGGCCTTCCTCATTGCAGTACACGCCAACGCCCAGGTTGACCTTCTCGGTACGTGGGTCGGCGTTGAATGCTTCGTTGAGGCCCAGGATAGGGTCGCGGGGTGCCAGCTCGACAGCGGAAAACAGGCTCATTGTTACATTGGCTCTGATTGGAGAGTGATAGGACGTACACGCTCCAGCCGAATGCACTGAAGCGGTGCACAAACGGGGAGTCAGTATAGTGATACCGCCCGGTCACTGCGACACTCTGGCACAGCTTTTCCGGCTATTTGCGCAAATATTTTTCGACCATTGGTCTAATTGCCGTGTCCACTGTAACAAGCGCTCACAGCCCGGCCTTGAAAGCGCGCCCGGATAGCCGCATTTGGGTATAGACTACTGGCTAAATTTACAGTTGCTGCAATACCGCGAGGTCCGACATGTCCGAGTTCCAGCTCGTCACCCGTTTCCAGCCGGCCGGCGACCAGCCCGAGGCCATCCGCCAGATGGTCGAAGGCATCGAGGCGGGGCTGTCGCACCAGACGCTGCTCGGCGTAACGGGCTCGGGCAAGACCTTCAGCATCGCCAACGTCATCGCGCAGGTACAGCGCCCGACCCTCGTACTGGCGCCGAACAAGACCCTGGCCGCGCAGTTGTACGGCGAATTCAAGGCGTTCTTCCCCAATAACGCGGTGGAGTATTTCGTTTCCTACTACGACTACTACCAGCCCGAGGCCTACGTGCCGTCGTCGGACACCTTCATCGAGAAGGACGCCTCGATCAACGACCATATCGAGCAGATGCGCCTGTCGGCGACCAAGGCGCTGCTGGAGCGGCGCGATGCAATCATCGTGACCACCGTGTCGTGCATCTATGGCCTGGGCAGCCCCGAGTCCTACCTGAAAATGGTCCTGCATGTGGACCGCGGCGACAAGCTCGATCAGCGCGCACTGCTGCGCCGGCTGGCCGACCTGCAGTACACCCGCAACGAAATGGACTTTGCCCGTGCCACCTTCCGCGTGCGCGGTGATGTGATCGACATCTTCCCGGCCGAGTCGGACCTTGAAGCCATCCGCATCGAACTGTTCGATGACGAGGTGGAGAACATCGCCGCCTTCGACCCGCTCACCGGCGAGGTTTTCCGCAAGTTGCCACGTTTCACCTTCTACCCCAAGAGCCACTACGTTACCCCGCGGGAAACCCTGCTGGAGGCCGTGGAGGGCATCAAGGAAGAGTTGAAGGAGCGCCTGGAGTACCTGCACAAGGCCAACAAGCTGGTGGAAGCGCAGCGCCTGGAGCAGCGCACCCGTTTCGATCTGGAAATGATCATGGAGCTGGGTTACTGCAACGGCATCGAGAACTACTCGCGCTACCTGTCCGGGCGCCCGGCCGGTGCGCCGCCGCCCACCCTGTACGACTACCTGCCAGCCGATGCACTGCTGGTGATCGACGAATCACACGTCAGCGTTCCGCAGGTCGGTGCCATGTACAAGGGCGACCGTTCGCGCAAGGAAACCCTGGTCGAGTACGGCTTCCGCATGCCCTCGGCACTGGACAACCGGCCGATGCGCTTCGATGAGTGGGAAGATGTAAGCCCGCAGACCATCTTCGTGTCCGCTACCCCGGGCCCCTACGAAGCCGAGCATTCCGGGCGCGTGGTGGAGCAGGTGGTGCGTCCGACCGGCCTGGTAGACCCGCAGGTCGAGATACGGCCGGCACTGACCCAGGTGGACGACTTGCTGTCGGAAATCCGCAAGCGCGTGGCGCTGGGCGAGCGGGTGCTGGCCACTACGCTGACCAAGCGCATGGCCGAGGATCTCTCTGATTACCTCGCCGACCACGATGTGCGGGTGCGCTACCTGCACTCGGACATCGACACGGTGGAGCGGGTAGAGATCATCCGCGACCTGCGCCTGGGCACCTTCGACGTGCTGGTGGGCATCAACCTGCTGCGCGAAGGCCTGGACATGCCGGAGGTTTCGCTGGTGGCGATCCTCGATGCCGACAAGGAAGGCTTCCTGCGCTCGGAGCGCTCGCTGATCCAGACCATCGGCCGCGCTGCGCGTAACCTCAATGGCCGGGCCATCCTGTACGCCGACAACATCACCGGCTCGATGCAGCGGGCGATTGACGAAACCGAGCGACGCCGTGAAAAGCAGGTCGCCTTCAACGAAGCCAACGGCATCGTGCCCAAGGGCGTGGTCAAGGACATCACCGACATCATGGAAGGCGCCACTGTGCCTGGCGCGCGCAGCAAAAAGCGCAAGGGCATGGCCAAGGCGGCAGAAGAGAGCGCCCGTTATGAGGCCGAGCTGCGTACGCCGGGCGAGATCACCAAGCGTATCAAGCAGCTTGAAGAGAAGATGATGCAGTTCGCCCGCGACCTGGAGTTCGAAGCTGCGGCGCAGCTGCGCGACGAGATTACCCAGCTGCGCGAGCGGTTGATTACCAGCTGATCCCTTTGGGTGGCTGAACTGGCCCTATCGCCGGCAAGCCAGCTCCCACAGGTGTGCCGCTGCATTCAAAATTTGCCCGGTACCTGTGGTAGCTGGCTTGCCGGCGATAGGCTCAGCACAAGCTAGTGGGCTTCCCCAGCCTTCAACCCCGCCGGCAGCTTGCGGGTGAGCAACACTGCCACCATGCTCACCGCCAACCCGATCCCGACAAAGTGGAAGGCGTCGTTGTAGGCCATGATCATGGCCTGCTGGTGGGTGATTTCGCTTAACTTGCCCAGCGCCGCATTGTCATTGCCCAGCCGCTCGGCCAGTTGCGCCAGCCGTTCCGCTACCTGCGGGTTGCTCGGCACTACCGCTTCGCGCAGGTAGTCGAAATACACCTTGGTGCGCGCATCCAGCAGCGTGGCCAGCAAGGCGATGCCAATCGCACCCCCCAGGTTACGCAGGATATTGAACAGGCTCGATGCCGACCCCGCATCCTGCGGCTGGATGTAAGCCGTGGCGATCAGCGAAATGGTCACCATGATCATCGGCTGGCCAAGGGCGCGGATGATCTGGATATGGTTGAACTGCGGCCCGGCAAAGTCCGGGTTGAGCACCCCCGAGCCGAAACTGGCGGCGCCGAACAGACAGAACCCCAGGGCGCACAGCAGCTTGGGCGACACCACTTTCATCAGCTGTGGCACCAGCGGGATCAGAAACAGCTGCGGCACCCCCATCCACATGATCACCTCGCCGATCTGCAAGGCGTTGTAGCCCTGCACCTGGGCCAGGTACAGCGGCAGCAGGTAGATCGACCCGTACAGGCCTACGCCCATGCCCAGGCTGGCGATGCTCGACAGGCCGAAATTGCGGTTACCGAGGATGCGCAGGTTGATCAGCGGGTGTGGCTTGGAGAACTGCAGGATGACGAAGGTGATCAGGCTGACCAGGGCGACGCTGCCCAGGCCGACGATCAGGTGCGACTCCAGCCAGTCCTTGCGGTGCCCCTCTTCAAGAAACACCTGCAGGCAGCCCAACCCCAGGCCCAGGGTGACGATGCCTGCATAATCGGTGCTTTTCAGCAGCTCCCAGTGCGCCTCTTTCTTCTCCAGCCCGTACAGCAGGCCGGCAATCATCACCAGGCCCGGCGGGATGTTGATGTAGAAAATGTACTCCCAGCCCCAGTTCTCTGTCAGCCAGCCGCCCAGGGTGGGGCCGATGGAGGGGGCAAACGTGGCGGTCATGGCGAACATCGCCATGCCTTTGGCGCGGTGGTGTTCGGGCAGCTTGATCAGCGTGAGGGTAAACGCCAGTGGGATCAGCGCGCCGCCGGTAAAGCCTTGCAGGGCGCGGAACAGGATCATGCTCTCCAGGTTCCAGGCCATCGAGCACAGCAGTGACGACAACAGAAAGCCCCCGGAAACCCACACGGCCAGGCGCCGGGCAGACAGCAGCTGCACCAGCCAGGCGGTCAGCGGAATCATGATGATTTCCGCCACCAGGTACGAGGTGGAAATCCACGAGCCTTCTTCCAGGGTTGCCGACAGGGCACCCTGGATGTCCTTCAGTGACGAGTTGGTGATCTGGATGTCCAGCACCGCCATGAACGCGCCGAGCATCACACTCATCACCGCGATCCAGTCGCGCCGGGTAGGCTCGTCGCTGGGCCTGAGCAGTTGGTCACCGGCCATCGTGGCCTTCGCTCTCGCTGCGCAGGTCGATGGTGGCTGTCACCGACATGCCGGGGCGGATGCGCCCATGCAGCGGGTTGTCGGCGCTGAAGGTGAGCTTGACCGGGATGCGCTGCACCACCTTGGTGAAGTTCCCGGTGGCGTTATCGGGTGGCAGCAGGCTGAACTGCGCCCCCGAGGCCGCGAACACACTGTTTACCCGGCCTTCGATGGGGGTGTCCGGGTAGCTGTCGAACAGCAGCTCGGCGCGCTGGCCAGGCTGCATCTGGCCGATCTGGGTTTCCTTGAAGTTGGCCTGCACCCAGATGTCTTCGTCGGGCACGATCGACAGCAGGTAGGCACCGGCCTGCACCACCTGGCCATTGCGCGCATTGCGCTGGCCGATAGTGCCGCTGATCGGCGCGCGGATTTCGCAACGGGTCAGGTTAAGCTCGGCCTGGGCCAGGTCGGCGCGGGCATTGGCGATTTGTGCATCGAGGCGTTTGAGGTCGGCGTTCAGGGCGTTGACCTGCTGGCGCTGGCTTTGCAGGTCGGCGCGGGCCTTGTCGACTTGAGAGCCGGCAACATGGCTGTCTGCCGATAGGGTGGTGACCCGCTCCTCGGAGATGAATCCTGGCTTGCGCAGCTTTTCGGCACGGCTCAGGTCCACTCGGGAACGGTCGAACGTGGCCTGGTTGGCTGCCACCTGAGCCTGCCCGGCGGCGATCAGGCTACCTTGCTGGGTCAGGCGACTTTGTGCCTGTGCGTATTCCGCTTCACGGGTGGCCAGGGTGGCGCGGGCGCGGTCAACCGCCAGGTCAAAGTCTGCCGCTTCCAGGCGTACCAGCAGGTCACCTCTGTTAACGTGCTGGTTGTCCTCGACCGGCACCGCGTCGATACGTGCGCCCAGCTGGCTGGAGATACGGGTGATCTCGCCCTGTACGTAGGCGTTGTCGGTGCTCTCGTAGAAGCGGCCCTTGAAGTACCAGTGGGCCAGGAAGGCGAGGGCGATGATGGCCACCAGGGTGAAGAAGATCGCCAGGCGGCGTTTGAGTTGGGCAGGCATGGGGACTATCGTTCCAGAAATGTAAGCAAATTTAACAGTGCCGCAGGGCCTGTCCACAAGTGACGTTCGCGCCATTGCTGGAGCCCGGTGCCTGCCTCCTGCTAACATCCCGCCTTTGTTTCATCTTCAGTTCGAGACCTTCCATGACCACCGTACGCACGCGTATCGCGCCATCGCCTACCGGCGACCCCCATGTCGGCACTGCCTACATCGCCCTGTTCAACTACTGCTTTGCCAAGCAGCACGGCGGTGAGTTCATCCTGCGCATCGAAGACACCGACCAGCTGCGCTCCACGCGCGAGTCGGAACAGCAGATCTTCGACGCCCTGCGCTGGCTCGGCATCGAATGGAACGAAGGCCCGGATGTGGGCGGCCCGCACGGCCCTTACCGCCAGAGCGAGCGTGGCGAGATCTACGCGAAGTATGCCAAGGAGCTGGTTGACGCCGGCCACGCCTTCTATTGCTTCTGCACCGCCGAAGAGCTGGAGCAGATGCGTGCCGAGCAACAGGCCCGCGGTGAAACCCCGCGCTACGACGGCCGCGCACTGCTGCTGAGCGCCGAGGAAGTGCAGCGCCGCCTGGATGCTGGCGAGCCACACGTGATCCGCATGAAGGTGCCGAGCGAAGGTATCTGCGTGGTGCCGGACATGCTGCGTGGCGATGTCGAAATCCCGTGGGACCGCATGGACATGCAGGTGCTGATGAAGAACGACGGCCTGCCGACGTACTTCCTGGCCAACGTGGTCGACGACCACCTGATGGGCATCACCCACGTCCTGCGTGGCGAAGAGTGGCTGCCGTCGGCGCCCAAGCTGATCAAGCTGTACGAATACTTCGGCTGGGACCAGCCCAAGCTGTGCTACATGCCGCTGCTGCGTAACCCGGACAAGTCCAAGCTGTCCAAGCGCAAGAATCCAACCTCGGTGACCTTCTACGAGCGCATGGGCTTCATGCCGGAGGCGATGCTCAACTACCTGGGCCGCATGGGCTGGTCGATGCCGGACGAGCGCGAGAAGTTCTCGCTGGACGAGATGGTCGAGCACTTCGACCTGTCGCGTATTTCGCTGGGTGGCCCGATCTTCGACATCGAGAAGCTGTCCTGGCTCAACGGCCAGTGGCTGCGCGAACTGCCGGTCGAGGAATTCGCCACACGCCTGCAGAAGTGGGCATTCAACAGCGACTACATGATGAAGATTGCACCGCACGTGCAGGGCCGGGTCGAGACTTTCAGCCAGGTAGCCCCGCTGGGCGGGTTCTTCTTCGAAGGTGCGCTGAAGCTGGATGCCAAGCTGTTCGAAAGCAAGAAACTGTCGGCCGACCAGGTGCGCCAGGTGATCCAGCTGATCCTGTGGAAGCTCGAAAGCCTGCGCCAGTGGGAAAAAGAGCGCATCACCGGCTGCATCCAGGCCGTGGTCGAGGCGCTGGAACTGAAGTTGCGTGATGCCATGCCGCTGATGTTCGCCGCCATTACTGGCCAGGCCAGCTCGGTGTCGGTGCTGGACGCCATGGAAATCCTCGGCCCCGACCTGACCCGCTACCGTCTGCGCCAGGCCCTGGACCTGCTGGGTGGTGTGTCGAAGAAAGAAAACAAAGAGTGGGAAAAGCTGCTGGCTTCGATCGCCTGATTCAGCGTTACACCTAACCTGTGAGGGCGGGCGTGCCCGCGAATGCGGTGTTTGATCTACCATCGCATTCGCGGGCACGCCCGCTCCCACAAGGTCCAGCTGAAGCCCGAAAAACCGGGGCAGGGCGGTAAGTGATTGTTATCTGTGAAAAAACTTTTGAATATTTTCAAAATTTCGTTTGACAGCCCTGCAATCCGATCTTAATATGCGCCCCGTCCACAGCGATGAACGAAAACGAAACGCCAGCCACCCAGCCAGCGATTCTGTTCAAAGCGACATTGTGGGGCTATAGCTCAGCTGGGAGAGCGCCTGCATGGCATGCAGGAGGTCAGCGGTTCGATCCCGCTTAGCTCCACCAAATTCCGCTTGTCAGTCACGGCTGGCGAGCAAGACCGGGTCCAGCAACCGGGTCTTGAAGGTAAGAAGGTTCGTCCCCTTCGTCTAGTGGCCTAGGACACCGCCCTTTCACGGCGGTAACAGGGGTTCGAGTCCCCTAGGGGACGCCA
>NZ_JAWRYH010000190.1:0-325 GCF_046534675.1 Pseudomonas sp. SIMBA_067
ATGCCACGCACACCGGGTGCCATGACGAAGCGGTCGTCGCTGCTGGCCAGGTGGTTGATCAGCGCCCGGTAGAACTCCGACTTGCCGTGTTTGTAGAAACCGATTGAAGTGTACAGCTCGGCAATGTGCTTGCCGGGCAAGATGCGCTTGAGGAAGTTGACGAACTCGGCCGGCACCGGCACATCGACCATGAAGTACGAGCGGGTGAAGGAAAAGATGATCGACACCTCGGCCTCGTCGGTAATCAGCGCATCGGCCTCTACACCATGCCCTTCGCGGTGCAACAGCGGGATCACCAGTGGCCACTGCTCGTCGCTGTTGTAAA
>NZ_JAWRYH010000191.1:0-325 GCF_046534675.1 Pseudomonas sp. SIMBA_067
CCTTTATCGATGGGGATGAAGGTATCCTGCTGCACCGTGGTTTCCCTATTTCTGAGCTGGCGACCCACTCTAACTATCTGGAAGTCTGCTACATCCTGCTGAACGGCGAAGCACCAAACCAGAAACAGTTTGATGAGTTCCGTACCACGGTTACCCGCCACACCATGATTCATGAGCAGATTACCCGCCTGTTCCACGGCTTCCGTCGCGATTCGCATCCGATGGCGGTAATGTGCGGTGTTACTGGTGCACTGGCTGCGTTTTACCACGATTCGCTGGATGTAAACATTGAGCGCCACCGCGAAATCGCAGCGTTCCGTCTGCT
>NZ_JAWRYH010000192.1:0-324 GCF_046534675.1 Pseudomonas sp. SIMBA_067
GTTCTAACGGCCGGCCACCAGTGACTTTATTAGCGCGGCCCTCTTCTTTGGCTTTTTCAGCACGTTTTCTGCGAGCATCTTTAGGGTCGGCAATTAATGGGCGGTAAATTTCAATTCTGTCGCCATCTTTAAGCTCATGATTTAGCTTTACTGTTCTGTTCCATACGCCTAAAGTTAAATCGGTTGCATCAATCTCAGGGCACTTTTTAATAATCCCTGATTGTATTACCGCTTGCTCAGCCGTTGTGCCTTGCAGCACTTCTATATTTAACGTGGTTGCCTTAGTAGGTAAAGCGAACACAACTTCAATATTGATCATGCACG
>NZ_JAWRYH010000193.1:0-324 GCF_046534675.1 Pseudomonas sp. SIMBA_067
GGTCAGCCGTGCGCGTCAGCAGGACATTCAGTTTACGCCCAAAGATTTGTTCCAGAATCAGACTGTGCAAGCACTGGGTGCGGTTGCGCAGCGTTCGACCAGTACAGCTATCGACCAAGGGGCAGTTATCGGCGCTACTGCGCTGTTGCCGATTCAGCATTGGTTCTTCAACGCTGATATTCCTCAGCGTCATCATTGGAACCAGTCCGTGTTGCTGATGCCGCACGAGACCTTGGCGCCGGAGCCGTTGAACAAGGCTCTGCAGGCTGTCGTGGCGCATCACGATGCGTTGCGTCTGCGCTTCGAACAGGGCAATGATGGTTG
>NZ_JAWRYH010000194.1:0-323 GCF_046534675.1 Pseudomonas sp. SIMBA_067
CTGGAGCTCGCGCGTTTGCTCACGGACCCGGAAGGCATGGTCAGCATCGTGCTTGGCCAGCATCACATCCGTGCCACCACCGGTGAATTCACGTTCACCTCCAAGCTGGTGGACGGCAAGTTCCCGGACTACGAGCGCGTACTGCCCAAGGGCGGTGACAAGCTGGTGGTCGGTGACCGCCAGGCCTTGCGTGAAGCCTTCAGCCGTACTGCGATTCTTTCCAACGAAAAGTACCGCGGCATTCGTCTGCAACTGGCTGCTGGCCAACTGAAAATCCAGGCCAACAACCCCGAGCAGGAAGAAGCAGAGGAAGAAATCAGCGT
>NZ_JAWRYH010000027.1:0-11609 GCF_046534675.1 Pseudomonas sp. SIMBA_067
ATCCAGCCGCTGAACCGGGCCAAGGAGGCACTGGTTTCAAGCCATGCAAAGTACCTGTAGGAGCAGCCTTGTGCTGCAAAGTGGCCATAGCGGGCGAAGATGATCTTTTGCCTTGCCGGCCTCTTCGCAGCACAAGGCTGCTCCTACAAGGGCATGGCAAGCCTGACCGATTGGGCCATTGCCGGCAAAATTGCCATGGGGGATATCCGCACCGGTGAACCATTTGATACGGCCAAGCTTTTCAGCTCTGAGTACCTTAGAAAAGCTTGACCGCCAACGGAGGATCTACAGGAATCGCGATCGCCTGCAGGAGCAGTCTTGTGTCGCGATGGGCCGCAAAGCGGCGCCGAAAACCCAGGCTAGAACGCATATTTAAAACAAAAGACCATGCCGGTGGGCTAGATTCATTCGAAACATGAGGCGCACCCAATGAGCCTGATCCCCGGATTATCTGACAATGCCCACGTGCTGATATGTGGTGCAAGCCGAGGTATCGGCCTGGCACTCTGTGCGGCGTTGCTGGCCCGCGATGATGTAAGCCGGGTCTGGGCTGTGTCGCGACACGCCCGCACTGCTGACGGCCTGCTTGCGCTGGCCCAGGCACATGGCGAACGCGTGGTACTGCTGGATTACGATGCTCGCGACGAGCAGGCGCTGGCTGCGCTTGCAAGCGAGGTGGGCCTTGCCTGCCCGCACCTTCACCTGGTTATCAGCACACTCGGCATCCTCCACCAGGAGGGCACCAAAGCCGAGAAATCACTGGCCCAACTGGACCTCACCAGCCTGCAGGCCAGCTTCGTCACCAATGCCTTCGCACCGATCCTGTTGCTCAAGCACCTGATGCCACTGCTGCGCAAACAGCCCGCCACCTTTGCAGCCCTGTCGGCGAGGGTTGGCTCGATCAGCGACAATCGACTGGGCGGCTGGTACAGCTATCGCGCCAGCAAGGCAGCGCTGAACCAGCTGCTGCACACGGCAAGCATCGAACTGAAACGCCTGAACCCGAACGCCACGGTGCTGGCGCTGCATCCGGGCACTACCGATACCGAGCTGTCGCGGCCGTTTCAAGGGAATGTGCCGGAGGGGAAGCTGTTTGAACCGGGTTTTGCGGCACGGTGTGTGATCGAACAGGTGGGGCGGCTTGGGCCGTCGGAGAGTGGCAGTTTTTGGGGGTGGGATGGCGAGCGGATAGCGTGGTGAGCTATCGGGCCAACCCCGCGCTGAGGAGCGCCAAGCCCTTTCATCAATCTCGGGAAGGCTCGCCTTCATCAAGGTCATCCGGAACATCAACCAAAACCGGCCTGATGGTGCTGCCATCCATGATGAGGGACGTGATCAGATCGGGAAATGGTCCACATAAAGGATAGCGTGCTTGAGCGATGGAACTTATGTGATGGACGCGGCGCATGACAGTAAATAGCTGATCACTAAACTGAGGCGCCCAAACCTGCAGATCGGCATCCCTGTCCGGCGAAGTACCAATGAGGCCTGCCTTCAACGCGTACTCCAACCGGTCAAAATAATGCCGCTCGAATGAAGCCTGGACATTCACAGCCCTTGATAGCGCGTGGGGCTCCTCCTGTTCTTCGAATGCAGCAAAGACGGCAGTCATAACCAGCATTGTGTGGTTGAACACACGCACGAGGGTTTTATTGGCTTCATCAACCCATTCACGATCGGTTTCCAATTCGCGAGCATAGACCTGCCCACTCTTCAAGCAATCAACCAACTCTGAGACTTGCTGGTGCATTCGCTGGCGCTGCTGCTGACCATCCGTGTTCTCTACGACAAGCGCTTCCAGCCTCTTTTCTTGCCCCTCAATAAAAGCGGCGCATTCTTCGCCGTACGCCCTTAACCGATCGCTATAACCCTGCAGCTCAGCATTTTCTGAAGTCAATGTATCGACCTGCGCGTCCTGCGCTTCCAGCAGCGCTTTCAGCTCATCGATATAAGCTTCTTGCTGCAGAACCTGTTTTTCCAGTTCATAGGCATGTGCGTGCATCTGCTGCATTACAGCCGTTTGATAATTCACTTGCAGGCGCAATTCATCAATCATCCCACCCGCTTCATACCACGCCTGGTCATAGCCGATCTGCTCACCTTTTTTGCGCCCGTCGCTGTGACCTTCGTCATAGCCCACCTGATGACCTTGCTGTCGGCCAGCGATGAGGCCATCGGTATAGTTTCCGTAGTACATGAATGTGCCTGAACGCCTGGAGAGCCACTGTAGGGAATTGAGCCAGGAATACTGAAGGAAGCCTGAACGACATCATTTTGTCATCATCGGAACGACAGCGTCCAACGGCTGTTCGAATCGGCGACCACCACATCGCGAAGGGTTACGCGGGAGGTAGAACTTGGGAAGCCGGGGGGAGCGGCTTCTAGGGGCAGGATGGCAAGCAGCTAGCTGGAGAGGCGCACGAGCGGTCGGCCCTGCAAGTGCTGATGAATGCTCTCGCGCCGGGTGCCCAGTTGCATCCCGGCCGAGGCAGTGCGTTCCATCGCGAGGTCAGTTCAGCGAGGGCCGCCGCCCTGATGGCCGCCGAAGCCACCGCCACCGTGGCCACCACCGTGACCGCCGCCACCGCCCGGCGGCATGAACATCCAGCAACCCGACAGGCTAGATACCAGGATTGCAACCAGGGCTGCACGGAAAAGCTGTTTCGACTTCATTGGAACGCTCCACAGGGTTAGATCTGCTGCCTGCCAGTAGCCGGCTCGGCAGCGGGCGGATTCTAGAACTGTGGGGTGATGGCACAGGGAAACTTTGCATAACTTTACAGTTGGCGCAGTCACCAGGGCGTAGTGAAGAAGTCTTGCCAGCGCTTGGGGCGGCGCGCGGTCAGCATGTGCCGGTGTCGCGCTCTTGCAGAAGCTTGCGGGCTTCGCGGGCCAGCTTGTCGAGGCGGTCGACCAACTCGACCATCACGTCCAGCGTGTCCGCTTCTTCGTCCCGCTCGTGATTCTTCCTGACCGCAGCGATGCATTCACGCATGGCCGGCGACCAGCGTTCCTCGGCTTCTTCGCCCAGGGCAATAAGGGTATTGATGCCTCGCCGCGCACCCGAGGTAATGTCCTGCGCTTCGGCGGCGAGCTCCGTGGGTGCGGCCAGCCGCACTTCGGGCTCATAGGCGCTGTCTTCCTCAACACCCGCCACTTCTGCCTCATCAGCCGGGCAGGCAGCCTTGACCAACGCGTCGGTCAGCTCGCGAATGTCATCACTGAGGAACTGCACGGTGGCCAAGTGCGTATTACGACGCGGGGCCTGCGGCAGAAAGAACTGCACCTGCTCGCCTTCGCCCAGTACCGCGTCGCTCCACTCGCGCAAGGTCTGCCCATAGCTGAAGCGCGGGTAGTTGACCCGCGGGTAGAGGCGCTCGATCACTTCATCGCTGAGTGAGCTTGGGTCCACCATCACCCCGTACTTGTGCAGGAGGTCGAAGGCGACTTTGTAACGCGGGGTCAGCAGCTTGCGGTTGATGCCCTGATGAAATGGCGCCGACAAGGTGCGCATTGCGTCGTTCAGGGTTCGGTTATCCAGCACCCCGACCAGCTCGCCCAAGGTGTCTGCGTCGCTGGCACCTTCTGGTACCACCCAGTCGGCCATCAAGACACGTGCTTCATCCAGCGCCTGGGTGATCGTTTTTACAGCGTGCGGCATGGGAAATCCCTTTTGTATAAGCGTCCATGCACAGGGCCTGGAACACTGCATGATATCTTTTTGATATTGCGGCGAAGATTGCCAATTTATGCCGGCTTCGGCAAGCCGCGCCAGAGGGCTGCGGTATGGCGCCACCACGACGTCCTTGACCCACTTCCCCCGCCGCCGCATGCTCGAACGCTTCCACCCCACGCTCAAGGACCGACTGCATGAAGCTGGAAACTCTCGCCATCCACGCAGGCTTCAGCCCTGACCCGACCACCAAGGCAGTGGCCGTACCGATCTACCAGACCACCTCCTTCGCCTTCGACGACACCCAGCACGGCGCCGACCTGTTCGACCTGAAAGTGGCCGGCAACATCTACTCGCGCATCATGAACCCGACCAACGATGTACTCGAAAAGCGCATGGCAGCCCTCGAAGGCGGGGTTGGCGCGCTGGCGGTGGCCTCGGGCATGGCGGCCATCACCTACGCCATCCAGACCGTCGCCGAGGCTGGTGACAACATTGTCTCGGTGGCCAAGCTGTACGGCGGCACCTACAACCTGCTCGCCCACACCCTGCCGCGCATGGGCATTCAAACCCGTTTCGCCGCCCATGACGACATCACTGCGCTCGAAGCCTTGATCGACGCACGCACCAAGGCGGTGTTCTGCGAATCCATCGGCAACCCCGCCGGCAATATCGTCGATATCGCCGCACTGGCCGAAGCCGCCCACCGCCACGGTGTGCCGCTGATCGTCGACAACACCGTGGCTACCCCGGTGCTGTGCCGACCGTTCGAACATGGCGCGGACATCGTCGTGCACTCGCTGACCAAGTACATCGGCGGCCACGGTACCAGCATCGGCGGCATCGTCATCGACTCCGGCACGTTCCCCTGGGCCGACAACAAGGAACGTTTCGCCCTGCTCAACACCCCCGACCCGTCCTACCACGGCGTCACCTACACCGAAGCCTTCGGCCCCGCCGCCTTCATTGGCCGCTGCCGCGTGGTGCCGTTGCGCAACACTGGCGCTGCGCTGTCGCCGTTCAACGCCTTCCTGATCCTGCAAGGCCTGGAAACCCTGGCCCTGCGCATGGAGCGCCACACCGAGAACGCGCTGAAGGTCGCCCATTACCTGCAAGCGCACGAGCAGGTGGCCTGGGTGAAGTACGCCGGGCTGCCCGACCACCCCGAGCATGAACTGGCCCAGCGCTACACCGGCGGCAAGCCGGCGTCGATCCTGTCGTTCGGCATCAAGGGCGGCCAGGCTGCCGGTGCGCGTTTCATCGATGCGTTGCAACTGGTGGTGCGCCTGGTGAACATCGGCGATGCCAAGTCACTGGCTTGCCACCCCGCCTCCACCACCCACCGCCAGCTCAACGACGAGGAGCTGGAAAAGGCCGGTGTACCGCGGGACATGGTGCGCCTGTCGATCGGCATCGAGCACAGTGACGACATCATCGCCGACCTGGCCCAGGCCCTGGAGGCCAGCCGCGGGTGAATCATCCGCGCCCTACCCAATGCCGACGGCGGGCGCACCGTCATCTAGCCTGGATACACCCGCAATGACCTTGTTCTACCTGAAACTTATCGTCACCCCCCTGCTGATGTGGGCCATCTCCCTCGCCTCGCGGCGCTGGGGCGGTTTGCTGGGTGGGTTGCTGTCCGGCCTGCCGATCACCTCGGCACTGGTAATGACCTTCCTGTGCCTGGAACAGGGCAATGCCTTCGCCTTGGGCGCGATACCCGGCGCACTGGGCGGCTTGGCGGCGGTGCAGGCCACCTACACCTTCTACCTGTTGGCCACGCGCAGGCTCGGCACCGCCGTAGCCGTGCTGCTGGCGTTGCTGTGCTATGGCGTGGCCGCCTATGCGTTTACCCACTGGGGCAACCTGTACCTGTCGATTGCCGTGGCACTGGTGCTGATCGGCGTGCTGATACGCGCCAGCGGCCGTGAGCCCAAGCCCGACACTTTGAGCCGCACCCGTCAGCGATTTTGGGAGATCCCCCTGCGCATGGTGTCTGCTACTTGCCTGCTGATGATCATCACCAGCCTGGCCAGTTGGTTGGGCCCGGCGACCAGCGGGATGCTCGCCCCGATACCGGTGATTGCCTGGCCGCTGGTGGTGTTCGCCCATGTACAAGGCGGGCGGGCCGGGATGGTAGCGATGGTGCGGGGCAATGCGATCGGAGCGGTGGGGGTGATCGCGTTTTATCTTGTGCTGGCGGCGCTGCTCGAAGTGTGGGGCGTTGGCCTGACCATCGGGCTGGCCATGCTTTGCGCCGTAGTGCTGACCGTTGGGCTGGCTACCGTATTACGACGGCGTTGATGCGCCAGAGGGGCTGCTGCGCAGCCCATCGCAGGCAAGCCAGCTCCCACAGGGGCGGTGCAACGTCTGAGCCTGGCGCCATACCTGTGGGAGCGGGCTTGCCCGCGAACACCGGCGCAGCCGGTGCCATACTCCGCGCAGGATGCTTCGCGGGTAAACCCGCCCCCACGGTGGCCGTGCCAGATCAATGAATTGAGGTAACCCCATGAAGTATCAGATTCGCAGGGCGCGACCAGAAGATGCTGCGGATATTAGCCGAGTGATCATCGCTGCCCTGCGGCAAACGAATGCAGCGGACTACGATACCGCGACCATTGCCAGGGTCGAGCAATCGTTCAGCGAAGCGGGCATTGCTGGCCTGCTGGAGAAACGCCTGATCTTCGTTGCAGCCGATCATGATGAGGTCGTGGCTACTGCCAGCCTTGCAGACGATGTAGTCAGAAGCGTATTCGTCGCCCCCGAATATCAGCGGTCAGGTCTCGGCGAGAAGTTGATGTTGGCAGTCGAAAACCAGGCGCTGATGCGTGGCTCACAACGGTTGCGAGTGCCCTCTTCGATTACGGCGCAGGGTTTCTACAAGCGCTTGGGGTACAGCAAAGTGCGTGATGAATACCACGGGGATGAACGCACGATCATCATGGAGAAGCAACTGATCAAGCCATGATGGCAGGGCCTGGACGCCTTGTAGTTGTTGGCATCAGGCCCTGTAAGGCAAATTCCATCAACGCGGTTGAGGATGCTCGGCGGATACCGAGTTATTGGCCTGCACGTCTTTCATTTCCTCTTCAATCGGGCCTTCATCATCTGCGGGTAATGGAACCTCTCCATCACCTGCACCCGCCTGCTCATCGTTGGTTCTTGCGGTACCGTTGTCCCGGTCGAGCTGCCCGTCCTGGTCCGAGCCGGGATTGCCGGGAGGTGGGTCCCAGTCTACCGGGCGCTTTTCGGACCAGGCTTCACCGACGCCTTGCTTGGGCTCGGACTCGGCTTGATCTAGGCCCGAGCCGTGGCCCCCTGCGTCGGTGGTATTTTCCGTAGGCCCCGGGTACGGCGAGTCCGGGCCATTGTGGTCGATTGCCATGGGTGTTCTCCTGATTGCAGCGCAGCGATGGTGCGCTTGTTGTTCAGAGAGAAATCGGCTGGCGAGAGTGCCTTGTGTTCGACCGGTGGTGCAAAAGGCCGGGCTCGCGGCTTTTGCTTGCCAGGTTGCAAGCGGGCGGCATGACCAGGCTCTTTGCACCATCACCCAAGTGCAGCACCATCAAGTGAAGGGCCGCTTCGTGCAGGGCGAGTTCGTCCTGTTTCAGTTCAAAAGCCTGCGGCCCTAGTCGAACGCCCCGTTCAACACCTCATAGATGAGCCCGGTCGCCACAGCGACCAGAATCAGGTCCGCGCCCGCCTGCATCCACTCATAGCCGTCATAGTGCGGCAGCTGCCCCAAAAGGCGGCCATCCAGTTTTTTGGCGATTCCGGGCGGCAAGGGCTTGCCGCGCGCCAGGTTCTTCTGAATACCTGGAGGCAATGCGGGGCCTGGGCTCCAGTAACTGCGGTGCCCACCGAGAATGCCCAGCACATCACCACGGTCGATGGACGGGCCGCCGTGCCAGTCCTTGCCGCCAGCGCTCTGCTTGTGGCCGCCCGCATTACCCTGGCCTTGGGAGTGTTGAGCCTGGCCCTTGCCGTGCCCCTGACCTTGGCCCTGGCCTTTGCCGTTACCCGGGTCAGCGAGCGCCGGGCCAAAGGCCAAGGCCAATGAGGTGAGAACAGCTGTAAGGACTGTTGATCTGGCCATGTGAGCATCCGTCGCGCGAAGAGTTGCCCACATTATAGACAGTGCGCAGCGCGTGCTTCGCTCTGCAGGCCGTGGAAATAGCAGTTGTCCCCTCAAGGGGACATCGCTGGCTGTCGCCTCGAGTACAGTCACTTGCACACCTGAAAAGCTACAAAAATAAGGATGTGCACCACATGCATCAGCCCCATAGCGAGCCGCGTCGTTCCCTCTATTTCAACTATCAAGTCTTCCCCGCCCATACGGCCAGCGTCGGGGCCGCCCGCGTTGAACGCAAACCTGTAGTGGTGGTAGGCGCCGGCCCGATCGGCCTGACCACTGCCCTGGACCTTGCCCGTCATGGCATAGCCTGCGTGGTACTGGCGGCGGAACGGCAAGTGAGCGAGGGCAGCCGGGCGATCGTGTTCACCCGTCGCTCGATGGAAATCCTGCAGCAGGTAGGTGTCGCCGAGCGGGTCTGCGAGCTTGGCTTGCCGTGGAGCTGTGGCAATTCGTTTTACCGCAACCAGCTGGTGTTTCGAATGGAAAACCCACACGACCCTGACGACCGCTACGCGCCCATGACCAACCTGCAACAACCCTGCCTGGAGCAGTTGCTGGTCGAGGCCGCCGAGGCTGATCCGTTGGTAGACCTGCGCTGGGGCAACCGCGTAACCGGCCTGGCGCAGCATGACGACTTCGCCCGGCTGAGCATCGATACCCCAGCCGGTAGCTATGAGCTGGACGCTGACTGGGTAGTAGCGGCGGACGGTGCCCGCTCGACACTGCGCACCCTGCTGGCGCTGAAACTGGAGGGTACCGCCTACGAAGGGCGCTTCGTGATTGCTGATATCAAGATCGACCTGGGCCTGCCCACCGAGCGCCTGGCCTATTTCGACCCGGACTGGAACCCGGGCAACACGGTATTGATGCACCGCGAACCAGGTGATATCTGGCGAATCGACTACCAACTGCCCGCAAACGAAACCCCGGAACAGGCGCTGCAGCCGGAGTCACTGCGCGAACGCATCAATGCCCAGCTACACATGCTTGGCGTTGAAGACCCACAGTGGGAAATGGACTGGAGCTCGGTCTATTCCACCCGGGCGCTGACCCTGCCGAATTACATCCACAAGCGCGTGATATTTGCCGGGGACGCGGCACACCTGTTGCCGATTTTCGGCGTGCGTGGCGCCAATACCGGGTTCCAGGACTGCCATGGCCTGGTCTGGAAACTGGCCCTCGCCCTCAAGGGTTTGGCAGGCCCCAAGCTGCTGCCGTCCTATTCCACCGAACGCGTCAGTGCGGCGCGGGAAATCATCGGCGAGGCCGGCAAGAGCACCCGGTTCATGGCGCCACCCACTGCGGGTTACCGCCTGGTACGCGATGCGGTGTTGTCGCTGTCGCTGACCCAGGCATTCGTCCGCCCGTTGTACCACTGGCGCACCTCGCGGCCACACGACTACGCGGACTCGGTGCTCAACTGTGCAACTGACGACAATGAACATTTCATTGCCGGCCCGCGCAACGGCGCCCCGCTGCTGAACATCAGGCTGGCCGAAGACGACTACCTGTTCGACCACTTGGGCGCCTGCTTCTACCTGCTCTATTTCACCGACAGTGACTGCATCCCAAATGACGTGATCGAGCAGGCGAATGCCATTTGCAGCAGCGGCGCGCCCTTGCAGATCATCGCGATTGCGCAAAACGCCCAGGCCATCATCACCGGTGCAGACCAACTGATCGACGACACCACCGGCCGCATCGCCGCCAAGTATGGCATCCCCCGAAATGGCGCTTACTTGGTGCGCCCAGACCAGCACATCTGCGCCCGCTGGCTGCAGGTATCGGCCGCACAACTGCAATCCGCCATCGACACTGCCTTGGGCAAGCACTGAGAGGAAGCGCCATGAACACCCTGACCGCAACAGACCTGGAAGTGGTTTACGACATACTGGCAGACGCTTTGGACCAAGCCACACCGGCCAAGGCCGAACTGTTCCTGACCAAGCTGGCGCTGCTCAGCGCCCATGCGCTCGGCGATGCCCAGGCCTTCACCGAACTTGCCCAGTGCGCGCTTCAAGACCTGTAGTACCTGCACTTGCCAATGCACCGGAGCCGGTGCCGCTGAAACCAATAATAATCAGGCGCCCACATGCATCAGAACACTGCCCCCATTACAACGATAAAAACCGCCAGCAGTCCCCAGCAAACCGTGATGCGCAAAGTGTCCAGGCGCCTGCTCGGCTTTCTGTTCCTGTGCTTTGTGCTGTCGTTTCTCGACCGGATCAACATCGGCTTTGCCGGCCTGACCATGATGGGTGACCTGGGCCTGAGCAGTACCCAGTTCGGCATGGCCACCACGCTGTTCTACATCGCCTATATCGCCTGTGGTATCCCCAGCAACATGGCCTTGGCCAAGGTTGGTGCACGCAAATGGATCGGCAGCCTGATGATCGCCTGGGGGCTGGCCTCGACCGCGACGCTGTTCGCGACCGAGGCCAGCAGCCTGTACCTGCTGCGGATTCTGGTCGGTATCACGGAGGCAGGCTTTCTGCCAGGTGTGCTGCTGTACCTGACGTTCTGGTTTCCGGCGGCTTACCGGGCACGGGCCAACGCCCTGTTCATGATCGCGATGCCGTTTACCGCAGGCTTCGGGTCGGCGCTCTCTGGGCTGATACTTGGCCTGGATGGTGTATGGGGTTTGCACGGCTGGCAGTGGTTGTTCCTGCTCGAAGGCATGCCTTCGGTGATCATGGGCTTCGTGGTGTTCGGCTACCTGAACGACACGCCGCAGCAGGCCCGCTGGCTGAGCCGCGAAGACAAGCAACATCTGCAGCATGCCCTGGCCGCAGACACCCCACCTTCCAACCGCACAACAGGGGACGGCCCCGGCAGCCTGCTGCGCGAAATGCTCTCACCCACGGTGCTGATGTTCAGCCTGGTGTATTTCTGCCTGGTCAACACGCTGGCCATGATCGCCGTGTGGACGCCGCTGATCATCAAGAGCATCAGTGCCGCCGACAGCAGCAACAGCACCATTGGCTTTCTGGCGATGATTCCGCAGGTGTGCACCATCATCGGCATGGTGGTATGGGGGCTGCATTCCGACCGCAGCCAGGAACGCAAATGGCACCTGGTGTTGCCCATGCTAATGGCCGCTGCCGGCTGGATGTTTGCCGCTTATGCCGGTAACCCGATGGTGCAACTGTGCGGCATCTGCATGGCGGCCACGGGGTCGTACACCGCCATGTCGATATTCTGGACTACCCCGGACCAGGCGCTGACGTTCAAGGCGCGTGCGATTGGCATTGCGGTGATCAACGCATTCGGCAACACAGGTTCGGCGCTGAACCCGCTGGTGGTTGGCTGGTTGAAAGACCTGACCCAAAGTTTCACGGCCGGGATTCTCTATGCCGCAGTGCTGTTGGTGATAGGCGCGTTGCTGACCTTCATGCTGCCCCTGCCCTCGCCCGCATCAGTTCCAAAGCATGCACAAAAGCTGTAGCCGGCGGTTGGGCGCCTCGATAAACCCGAGCCTTACGCAAAACCTGTGGGAGCGGGTTCACCCGCGAAGAATTCAACGCGGTGGATGGCACCGGCGCTGCCGGTGTTCGCGGGCGCGCCCGCTCCCACATGCCTGCGACCCGAGAGCCCGTCAGTGGACAGTTTTATGATTATCCAATGGCTCATTTAGAGACGTTTCCTACAAGGTTTTAGGACGCCCCAGGAACCTCCGGCAAGCGATTCCTCGTTAGTGTTCAGGGACCATCACAGTCCCTTTCAACGCGAGGTCGTTTTTGACAATCAGCCAACGTATCGCCATTGCGGCAGCCGAAGCCGGGCTCCCTTCTGACCAGTGCA
>NZ_JAWRYH010000195.1:0-322 GCF_046534675.1 Pseudomonas sp. SIMBA_067
GCCGTACCTCGATAAACTGGTTGCCCGTATGCCGCCAGTGGTCAGCGAGGCTACAGCCTATGCCGCCGTGTTTAAGTTTGACTGGTTCTCTGCCACCGGCACCGCCATTCTGTTTGCTGCACTGCTCTCGATTGTCTGGCTGAAGATGAAACCGTCTGACGCTATCAGCACCTTCGGCAGCACGCTGAAAGAACTGGCTCTGCCCATCTACTCCATCGGTATGGTGCTGGCATTCGCCTTTATTTCGAACTATTCCGGACTGTCATCAACCCTGGCGCTGGCACTGGCGCACACCGGTCATGCATTCACCTTCTTCTCGCCG
>NZ_JAWRYH010000196.1:0-322 GCF_046534675.1 Pseudomonas sp. SIMBA_067
CAGTATATCGCTCGTTTGAAGATATACGTGAGTTTGGTGAAGAAATAGCCCGCTTAGGAGAGTAGTAATGAGCATGCAAAGTTCGTTTTCAGAGGATGATAAACGTTATATGGCACGTGCCATTGAGCTGGCAAAAAAAGGGCGCTTTACCACCACTCCTAATCCTAATGTAGGCTGCGTACTAGTAAAAAATAATAAAATAATAGCCGAAGGGTTTCATCAATTAGCAGGGCAAGGTCATGCTGAAGTTAATGCTTTGGCTGAGGCCGGTGAAAGTGCTAAAGGTGCAACCGCTTATGTAACCCTAGAGCCTTGCAGTCAT
>NZ_JAWRYH010000197.1:0-322 GCF_046534675.1 Pseudomonas sp. SIMBA_067
GTTGTGTGTAACCGTAGCTGGCAGCTTGATAGTAGGTGATCGCCCGCTGGATCAACGGATCATCGCTGCCCACGCGTAGCTCCTGGCTTTCACCCAGCGCCTGGTCATGGCGACGCAACCCTTGGCGCGGGCTGAGGATCGCCAGGTCCTTGCCGTCGAACAACCCCAGGTGCTGGTAGTTGCCGACCACCACACGTGGTGGCAATGGGCTGTCTTGCAACAGGTTGCGACCAAAGAAGGTGGACTCGTAGCTCAGGTTGAGCAGGCCCAGCAAGGTGGGCGCCAAGTCGATCTGGCTGGCCAGTTGCGCGGTTTCCCGGGC
>NZ_JAWRYH010000198.1:0-320 GCF_046534675.1 Pseudomonas sp. SIMBA_067
CAAGGACAACCAACCCAAAGCCATCATCAAGACCTACAACGATGACCCGACCAAGTTCCAGGACCTGCGCATCGGCCGTACCGATGCCATCCTGATCGACCGTCTGGCCGCCCTCGAATACGCCAAGAAAGCCACGGACACCGCCGCTGCCGGCCCTGCTTTCTCCCGCCAGGAAGCCGGTATCGCCCTGCGCAAAGGTGAGCCTGAATTGCTCGACGCCGTGAACAAGGCCCTCGACAAGCTGCGCGCTGACGGCACCTTGAAGAAGCTGTCCGAGAAGTACTTCAACGCTGACGTCACCGAATAATGGAAGCAGGTTT
>NZ_JAWRYH010000199.1:0-320 GCF_046534675.1 Pseudomonas sp. SIMBA_067
GTCTGCTCGATCCGGGTGGCGGCATTGCGCTCGTTCTGCAGGCGGTGTCTCTGCACATGCCGGACAACGCCGTGGCGTTGCCCCTGGACGCGTACGCGTTTTCGCGCGAAATAGGTTTCGTGGAGAAAAGCGGGCAGGCGCAGCGAGCGGATATTGCGAAGTTCATCCGTTGTGTAAGGGAGGCGGTTGATTCCGCGTAGGCCCTGAATCGAACGAAAATTCTTTCTGTTCAAAGATGAGCTTTACCGAAGGTTAGAAAACATCGGCTACGCCATGCTAAGTGTTGATAGCGACCTGTACCGGCATTGGTTGTTGGACAC
>NZ_JAWRYH010000200.1:0-319 GCF_046534675.1 Pseudomonas sp. SIMBA_067
GACATAGCCTGGTGAATAGTCGACCATCCGCACCCGGATATCGTTAAACTTCACGGTTCGCCAGGTCGCCTGCCCCTGGTCGCCGGGATGAATCGTCTCTTCAATCTGATCCCACTGGGTCAGGCCAAACGGCAGATTTTCAATTTTCATGCGATTCCCTCAAGGCTAAGTGCAGGATAAACGTCAGGCCAGCGCCTGGGTAACGGCCTCTTCCGCGTGGATAAGCGTGGTATCAAACAGTGGCACGCTGGCATCCGTGGCATCCACCAGCAGTGTGATTTCGGTGCAGCCCAGAATAATGGCCTCCGCCCCCTGCGCG
>NZ_JAWRYH010000201.1:0-319 GCF_046534675.1 Pseudomonas sp. SIMBA_067
CGGTGTTCGGGCTGGGTGATGCGATGCATTAAGGGGCGCAGGCTGCGCCCCGGATGACTATCGGTTGAAAACGCGGTTTTCCTGCTCATTAACCCGGATAAAGGTGGTGCGCTTGGTCAGCTCTTTCAGGCGTGAAGCCCCAACGTATGTACAAGCTGAACGCAGGCCGCCCAAAATATCTCGCGCGGTATTTTCAATCGGGCCTCGCAGCGGCAGCTTAACGGTTTTACCTTCTGCTGCGCGATATTGCGCGACACCGCCAACATGACGCTTCATCGCCGATTCGGAACTCATGCCGTAAAACAGCATAAAGCTTTCG
>NZ_JAWRYH010000028.1:0-2929 GCF_046534675.1 Pseudomonas sp. SIMBA_067
GCTGCGGTCAGAGTGGTCTTACCGTGGTCAACGTGGCCGATAGTGCCGACGTTAACGTGGGGAAGGGAACGATCAAACTTTTCCTTAGCCATCGATACAATCCTCCGCAGAAGAAATAGTCTTGCGCTGATAAAACAAAGGCAGATATTTTCATATCTGCCTTGTTTATATGGAGCTCTTGAGCGGACTTGAACCGCTGACCTCACCCTTACCAAGGGTGTGCTCTACCAACTGAGCTACAAGAGCGAAACACTTTGTGCAAAACCCTGCAAACTTGGAGCGGGTAGCGGGAATCGAACCCGCATCATCAGCTTGGAAGGCTGAGGTTCTACCACTAAACTATACCCGCGGAGCTTGCGGCTCTCGCTAAAACTGGTGGAGGGAGAAGGATTCGAACCTTCGAAGCTCTCGCAACGGATTTACAGTCCGTCCCCTTTGACCGCTCGGGAATCCCTCCAGATGTGGCCGGCATTCTATGCGTCTGCCGTCCTAGTGTCAAGCGTTTTTTCAAATTTTTTCAATCAAATCTGAAACTTAGCTACTTTGACACCGCTTCCAGTTCTACCACCTGAGTGGTGTTCCCTGTGAAGCGGGCGCCATTCTATCAAGCTATTCACCAGTTGCAATACCCTGGCAGAAAATAATTTTATGTTTTAAGTCTTTGAAATCATTGGAAAGAGCCGAAAGGACCGTCTGGTCCAGTAAACGCTCACTTTCCGGGGCAACCTTGAGCCAGCGACCATCGGCTCCAGGCAGCTGCCCCACCACCGGCAAGGTGGCAATATCCAGGCTCAGCAAACGCTGACGCAGTGCATCCAGCTGCTCCTGTCCTGTCACCCCCCCCAATACCAGGCATTCGTCACGGCGCCTGGGCGGTGCCGACACACCCGTTTCACGCAACAGACGGATTTCCTGCTGATTCCCCTTGTACAGAGACAGCGGGGCGACTTCCTTGACCTTCAGCGGTGCTTCCTGTTGATGCCACACGTAATAGAAGACGTTGAGCACCAGTAACAACAGAAACAACCAACGCATAGGCACCTCAATCCAATGGGCAGGCCATGGCCAGGCCAACGAAAACCAGGTCAGGGACGACACGCGCCTGCGGCACGGCCTCTCTCACCAGCGGCGCATCACCCCCAGTGAGGAACACCGCGAATTCTTCACCCCACAGCGAGCGCGCCTGCTCAAGCTGGGTACGCGCAAAGCCCTGGAGCATCAAGACGCAACCACGCTCGACCGCTTCGACTGTAGAGCGGCCCGGCGACAGGCTGGTCAATGCGCGCTCGGCGGAGGCATCGTCATAGCGAATGCGCCGGGTATGGGTACGCAACTGACTGCGCATCAGTGGCATGCCCGGACAGATGTAACCACCCAGGTGCTCGCCGTCTGCAGCCACAAAGTCTGCTTTGGCGGCGGTACCGAGGTCGATCACCAGGCATGCGCCCTTGGCCAGGTGAAATGCACCCAGCGCAGCGAGCCAACGGTCCATGCCCAATCGCTGATAGTCGTCATAACCGTTGCGCACACCGGCCATGCTCTGTGCCGGAAGCGCAACATGCGCCTGCACGGCAAATGCCTGGGCAATCAACGCACAAAGCGCATCGGTTTCTTCCTCGCTGCGCACACTGACAATGCGGCAACCTGTCAGACGCACCGAAGCCAGCGCAGCCACTTCGGCCAGCAGCGCTTGATCTGAATCGACGATCCCGCCACCTTCAATCACTGCATCAGCGGTATGAATCACGCGCCACTTGATGAAGCTGTTACCGCAATCGAGCTCAAGAATCATCACGCAACCTCAAACTGAGCTCACCACCACTGAAGCTCTTTTCAACTCCGTCCACCTCAAGGCGCAAGCCGCCCTGCCCGTCGACGCCAAGAACCACGCCATCGATGCGCGTATTACCGGCAACCAGTGAAACATTGCGCCCCTGCCAAAGGTGCGCCTGTTCCCACTCCTCCTGGAATGCGGCAAACCCGTAGCGACGATGGCGTGCCAATTCGTGCTGCATTTGCTGATTGAGCGAAGCCACCAAGTGGTTACGGTCTATAGCCGCGCCCACCTCACGCCGCATCGAGGTCCACTCCTGGTCGACCTGGTCATTGACCTGCATGTTCACATTGATACCGATACCCAGTACCACATGACAGACATCGGCCGGGTCACCCACTAGCTCCAGGAGAATGCCAGTGATCTTCTGCCCGCGAACCAACACGTCATTGGGCCATTTGAGCCCTACATCTTTTACCCCGAACGCCTGCAGCGTGCGCATTACTGCAACGCCTACCACCAGGCTCAAGCCTTCGAGCTGGCGCATGCCGCCATCCACACGCAAGACAAGGCTGTAATAGAGGTTTTCGGCAAATGGGCTGACCCATTGCCGGCCACGTCGGCCGCGGCCGGCGCTTTGCCGCTCGGCCAGGACGAGAAATGGCGCTACCTGCCCTTGATTGGCAAGCCTCAAGCCTTCGGCGTTGGTCGAGTCGATGATTTCGTGAATGAAAACCGGCCACTGCTCGCCTTCGGCAAACCTGGCGATTGCCTGCGCTTCGAGCAAAGCTAGTGGTGCCGCTAGCTGATAGCCGCGCCCACGAACTTTGTGAATGGTGAGGTTCAGCTCGCTCTCCAGGTGCTGCAGCTGCTTCCAAACGGCGCTGCGACTCACCCCGAGGGCTGCCCCCAGAGCTTCTCCGGAATGGAACCGGCCATCCTTGAGGAGATTCAACAACTTCAGCATGCCAGTCTCGACTTGGAATAAGGCACGCATGATAGCCATGGGCTGTTGGCTTGCATAGGAAAAGGGCCCGCATACCTGGCGTTGCACCCTGCTCTGCAGGAGCAGCCTTGTGCTGCGAAGAGGCCATTGCAGCCGAAGATAATCTTTAGCCTTACCGGCCTCTTCGCAGCACAAGGCTGCTCCTACAG
>NZ_JAWRYH010000202.1:0-318 GCF_046534675.1 Pseudomonas sp. SIMBA_067
GTACTGATGATCGCGATGGTGAAAGCGGGCGTTGAACTGGCGTTCGAAACCATGGTCGATTCCGGCATCATTGAAGAGTCTGCATATTATGAATCACTGCACGAGCTGCCGCTGATTGCCAACACCATCGCCCGTAAGCGTCTGTACGAAATGAACGTGGTTATCTCTGATACCGCTGAGTACGGTAACTATCTGTTCTCTTACGCTTGTGTGCCGTTGCTGAAACCGTTTATGGCAGAGCTGCAACCGGGCGACCTGGGTAAAGCTATTCCGGAAGGCGCGGTAGATAACGGGCAACTGCGTGATGTGAACGAAGCG
>NZ_JAWRYH010000203.1:0-316 GCF_046534675.1 Pseudomonas sp. SIMBA_067
GTCCCTGTAGATCATATTTTCAGCTTAACATGGCAAAGTGCAGACGTAAAAAAGCCCCGCACTTTCGTGCGGGGCTTCTTCACTTATTTGATGCCTGGCAGTTCCCTACTCTCGCATGGGGAGACCCCACACTACCATCGGCGCTACGGCGTTTCACTTCTGAGTTCGGCATGGGGTCAGGTGGGACCACCGCGCTACGGCCGCCAGGCAAATTCTGTTTTATCAGACCGCTTCTGCGTTCTGATTTAATCTGTATCAGGCTGAAAATCTTCTCTCATCCGCCAAAACAGCTTCGGCGTTGTAAGGTTAAGCCTCA
>NZ_JAWRYH010000029.1:0-1772 GCF_046534675.1 Pseudomonas sp. SIMBA_067
TAGGTGATCACGCCACCTTCGGTTACCGATGGGGTCGCGGTCAGTTTTGCCACGACTTCGTCGGTGGTGTCGGTGACATTGACCTTCGCCGCGTCGCCCAGCTGCAGGTTCTCGAAGGTACGGCCGCCGATGTCGGCTGCCGACTTGATACCCAGGCTGATTTCACCGGAGTCTTTGTAGACGTCGTCGCCTTGGGCAGCGTGCTCGTAGGGCGCGCTGGTTTGGCCGGCCTTGATGGTGACTTGAGCGTTGTTGCTCAGGGTCACGACCAGATCGTGGTCCAGCGGCTGGTTGATGTGCACGGTGAACGTCGGTTTGACGTTCTCGGCGACCGAAGTCTGGTCGGCCGTGATGGTGACCTTGACCAAGTCACCTTCGTTGGTGCCGCCTGGGTTGCCTGGAGTGCCTGGCTCGTCAGTGACCTGGGTGCTGACAGGAGTCTTGTCCAGGGTCAGCTGTTCGAACTTGCCGACATCCGCGCCCGCAACGGTCGCGATGGAGTTGACCACTGCAGGGTTGCTGCCGACGTAGACGTTGTCCGGGGCAGTCACGCTGATCGAACCGCTGGTGCCATTGGCCGGTACGGTGATGACGGTCTTGCCGTCGCTCAGCGTGAAGGTCAGGGCGCCGTGGTTGTTGATCGGCAGGCCGTCTTTGTTGGTCAGGGTGATGGTGTAGGTGATCTCACCGCCTTCGGTGACCGAAGGGGTGGCGGTCAGCTTCGCCACCACTTCGTCGGTGGTGTCGGTGACATCCACTTTCGCAGCGCCGCCCAACTCCAGGTTTTCAAAGGTCGCACCGGTGGCGTCCACCGCCGACTTGATGCCAACGCTGGTTTCACCGGCGTCGTTGTAAACGTCGTCGCCTTGCGCATCGTGGGTGTACGGTGCGCTGGTCTCGCCGGCCTTGATGGTGACCTGAGCGTTGTTGCTCAGGGTCACGACCAGATCGTGGTCCAGCGGCTGGTTGATGTGCACGGTGAACGTCGGTTTGACGTTCTCGGCGACCGAAGTCTGGTCGGCCGTGATGGTGACCTTGACCAAGTCACCTTCGTTGGTGCCGCCTGGGTTGCCTGGAGTGCCTGGCTCGTCAGTGACCTGGGTGCTGACAGGAGTCTTGTCCAGGGTCAGCTGTTCGAACTTGCCGACATCCGCGCCCGCAACGGTCGCGATGGAGTTGACCACTGCAGGGTTGCTGCCGACGTAGACGTTGTCCGGGGCAGTCACGCTGATCGAACCGCTGGTGCCATTGGCCGGTACGGTGATGACGGTCTTGCCGTCGCTCAGCGTGAAGGTCAGCGCGCCGTGGTTGTTGATCGGCAAACCGTCTTTGTTGGTCAGGGTGATGGTGTAGGTGATCTCGCCGCCTTCGGTCACCGAAGGGGTGGCGGTCAGTTTCGCCACCACTTCGTCGGTGGTGTCGGTGACGTCGACCTTCGCCGAGCCGCCCAACTCCAGGTTTTCGAAGGTACGGCCGTCAACGTCCACAGCGGACTTGATGCCCAAGCTGATCTCACCGGCGTCGTTGTAGACGTCGTCGCCCTGCGCATCGTGGGTATACGGCGCGCTGGTATCACCGGCTTTGATGGTGACCTGAGCGTTGTTGCTCAGGGTCACGACCAGGTCGTGGTCCAGCGGCTGGTTGATGTGCACGGTGAACGTCGGTTTGACGTTCTCGGCTACCGAGTTCTGGTCAGCCGTGATGGTGACCTTGACCAGGTCGCCTTCGTTGTTGCCGCCTGGGTTGCCCGGAGTGCCTGGCTCGTCAGTGAC
>NZ_JAWRYH010000002.1:0-683857 GCF_046534675.1 Pseudomonas sp. SIMBA_067
CGGAATTGGTAGACGCGCTGGTTTCAGGTATCAGTGACCGCAAGGTCGTGGAAGTTCGAGTCTTCTCCTGGGCACCAAATATTTTCAAGTAACAGATGACCAAGGATCTGTTACTACTGTGTGAAAGCGAACGATAGTCGCCTTCTACAGATGATGTAAAGCTTTGCCCAGGTGGCGGAATTGGTAGACGCGCTGGTTTCAGGTATCAGTGACCGCAAGGTCGTGGAAGTTCGAGTCTTCTCCTGGGCACCATACAAAAACCCACTAGCTTGCTAGTGGGTTTTTTCTTGCCTGCGTTTTTTGCCCCCGCCCTTCCCGCGCGCTCCCAGTGCCTACACCATGGTCTGCCCATGAATTTCTCGTCATACGGCCACTTGAGAAACAATTTCGTTTACCATTGTTTCCAAATATGTAGCCGTAAGCGAGGAAGTACCCGCATGACGATCCGCCCGCAACCGCTGATGCGCACCTTGGCCGCCGCCGTGCTGAGCCTGGTCATCGGCGCTCCGGCCGCCATGGCAGACGCACCGGTCACCCTGACCATGTACAACGGTCAGCACAAGGAAATCGGCGAAGCCATCGCCAAGGCCTACGAGGCCAAGACCGGTATTCACATCGACATTCGCAAGGGCAGCAGCAACCAGCTGGCCAGCCAGATCATCGAAGAAGGCGACCGGTCGCCGGCCGACATCATCTACACCGAAGAGTCCCCGCCCCTGAACAACCTGGGCGAGCTGGGCCTGCTGGCGAAGATCGACGACGCCACCTCGAACATGGTGCCCAAGGAGTACGTTGGCGCCAACGGCACCTGGATGGGCATCACGGCCCGTACCCGCATCGTGGTGTACAACCCGAAAAAGGTCGACGAAAAAGACCTGCCAACCACGGTGATGGACTTCGCCAACCCCGAGTGGGAAGGCCGCGTCGGCTATGTACCCACCAGTGGTGCGTTCCAGGAGCAGGCCGTGGCCATCCTGAAAATGCACGGTCGAGAAGCCACCGAAGAATGGCTGACCGGCCTGAAAGCCTTCGGCAAGACCTACACCAACAACATGGTCGCCCTCAAAGCCGTGGAAAAAGGCGAAGTGGCTGCGGTACTGGTGAACAACTACTACTGGTACGCGCTTGAACGCGAACGCGGCAAGCTGGACACCAAACTCTACTACCTGGCCGACGGCGATGCCGGCAACCTGGTCACCATCTCCGGCGCGGCCGTGGTCAAGGCCAGCAAGCACCCGAAAGAAGCCCAGGCCCTGCTCAACTGGATGGCCAGCGAAGAAGGCCAGCGCGTGATCACCCAGACCACCGCCGAGTACCCGCTGCACAAGGGCATGGTTTCTGACCGTGGACTGAAGCCGTTCGATGAGCTGCGCCCGCCGAAGATCTCGCCGGCCGACCTTGGTAACGCCGAAGAAGCCATCGAGCTTGAACGCGAGGTCGGTCTGCTCTGATGACTGCCGCCCTGTCCGCACCGGCGCCGGTGCGCTTCGTACCGCGCCGCAAGCGCCCCTCCATCTGGGTGGTGCTACCTGTGCTGTTCCTGGTGGCGATGAGCCTGCTGCCACTGGCCTATGTCGCCATCAAAGCCTGGGAAGCCGGCTGGCGCGAGGCCTTGCACCTGCTGTGGCGTCCCTTTGTCTGGGGGCTGATGCGCAACACCCTGTTGCTGATGGTCGGGGTGACGCTGACCTGCATGGTGGTGGGCCTGGCGCTGGCCTGGCTGCTGGAGCGCAGCAACCTGGCCGGCCGCCGGCTGTGGGGCGTGGTGCTATGCCTGCCGTTCGCAGTGCCGTCGTTCGTCAGCAGCTTCACCTGGGTATCGTTGAGTTCGGACTTCGAAGGCCTCGGCGGGGCGATCATGGTCATGGCCCTGTCCAAATACCCGTTGGTGTTCCTGCCCGTTGCCGCAACCCTGCGCAACCTCGACACCTCGCTGGAGGAGTCGGCGCGCACCCTCGGTTGCAGCCGCTGGGGCGTGTTCAGCAAGGTCACCCTGCCGCTGCTGTGGCCGTCGATGCTCGGCGGCGCGCTGCTGATTGCCCTGCACATGCTGGTGGAGTTCGGCGCCTTGTCGATCCTCGGCCTGCAAACCTTCACCACCGCCATCTACCAACAGTTCGAACTGGAGTTCAGCAACGCCAACGCTGCCATGCTGTCTGCCGTGTTGCTGGCGATGTGCCTGGTGATGCTGTGGCTGGAACTGCGCGTACGCGGCAAAGCCCGCCATGTGCGCATCGGCCAGGGCGTAGCGCGGCGTGCGCAACCGGTGCGGCTGCGTGGCTGGGCGGTGCTGGCACAGCTGTTTTGCGTGGGCCTGGCGGTGCTGGGCAGCGGTATTCCGCTGGCCATGCTCGGCTACTGGCTGAGCGTGGGGTCGTCAGCAGCGTTCCCGGTCGCGGCCATCTCCAAGGCACTGTTCACTTCGTTGTCGGTGTCGCTTGGCGGTGCTGGCTTCTGCGTGCTGCTGGCCCTGCCGATCAGCTTCTTGGTGGTGCGCTACAAGGGTCGCCTGGCGATTTGGGCTGAGCGTCTGCCCTACCTCCTGCACGCCCTGCCCGGCCTGGTGATTGCCCTGACGTTGGTGTTCTTCGCTCTGCACTACGTGCCGGCGCTGTACCAGACCACGGCACTGCTGCTGCTGGCTTATGCGCTGCTGTTCCTGCCGCTGGCCCAGTCGCCGGTGCGCACCGCGCTGAACAAGGCCTCGCCAACGCTTGAGGAAGCTGCACGCACCCTGGGCGCGAGCAGCTTTACCGCGTTCTGCCGGGTGACCCTGCCGATCATCTTCCCGGCCATGGCGGCGGCTTTTGCGCTGGTGTTCCTGGATGCCATGAAGGAACTGACTGCCACGCTACTGCTCAGCCCCACGGGCATGACCACACTGGCCACCGAGGTGTGGGCGCATACAGCCAACGTCGAGTTCGCGGCAGCGGCGCCTTATGCGGCATTGCTGATCGTAGTGTCGGGGTTGCCGGTTTATCTGCTGACGACGCGGATGTACCTGAACAAAGCTTGACCCGCGTCGCCTTCATCCGGCAAGCCAGCTCCCACAGGTACCGCGCCGCCCGCAAGGCCTGTGCAGTACCTGTGGGAGCTGGCTTGCCGGCGATGAGGCCATCAGATGTTACGCAGCATCCGGCGAACGATTGGCCCATGAGCCTTGCCGACGGGCAGCATGTAGAGGCGGCCGAAACGATTGGAGCACTGCACCGAGGTGGTCACATTCAAGCGTTGCCGGCCCTGCTCTGCTTCATCCAGATCCATGCTCACCATCACCGCCAGGTGCGTGTCACGCGACGTCAGGACCAGTTGCTGGTCGCTGATTCCCTCGACGGTAAAGAAATCCAGTAGCTCACCCACTGCCGGAACCCGCTCAGGGCTGCGCGATGAAAAACCGTGGATAGTGGCAACGTTGAACCGGCGCGAGATGAAGTCGCGCAGGCGAAAGGCCATGGCCAGCCAGCCCGGAACGTCCGAGGTCATGGCGCAGTAGGCCTGGATGGCGGTCATTGGTGCGGTGACGCAAATGCCATCGCTATGAAGAAAATCCAGTTCAGCCGGAGCGGCGACCAGTTGGGCGGACATGAACAACTCCCTTTGCCATGTGTCGCCGCCATCATAGCAACACCTCCCACTGTAGGAGCGGCCCATCGCGACGCAAGGCCGCTCCTACAGGGACCGCGTCAGGCGCGGAATTGGCCAAGGCTTGCCCGTAGCTGCGCGGCGAGGTCATCCAGCACCTTGCTGCTGGCCGTGGTCTGCATCACCACTTCGGCCGAGCGCTCAGCCTGGGCATGGATAGTCTCCACCCGCCCCCGCACGGCCTGCGCCCCGCTCGCTTGCTGCTCAGCTGCGCGGGTGGCTAGCCCAATGGCCGCATGCACCTGCTCCACCGCCGCCTGCACCGACTGCTGCCGGCGCTCGTTATCACGCAGTACCAGCAGCCCTTCGCTGGCCTTGAGCCCGGCCTGGCTGATGGTCGCCACGGCTTCCTTGGCGCCCTTCTGCAGCGCCGCGATGTGCGACTGGATATCCCCCGTGGAGCTCTGCGTCTTGCTCGCCAGCGCTCGCACCTCATCGGCCACCACGGCAAACCCGCGCCCGGTCTCACCTGCCCGGGCGGCTTCGATGGCCGCGTTCAGCGCCAGCAGGTTGGTCTGCTCGGCAATGCCGTGGATCACCGTCAACACCACTTCGATCTGCTCACTCTGCTTGGCCAGACGCTCGATCACCTGTGAGCCGGTCTCTACCTGGCCTGCCAGGTTCTCGATCAACCCCGCGAGCTGGGTCGAGGTGCGGCTGTTTTCGTCGGTGGCCTGGCGGATATCCACCACCTGTTTCAAGGCCGCCTGCATCGCGTGGCTTTCGGCCTGAGCTTCGTCGGCCATGCTCGAAAGGTCGCGCAGGCTGGCTGCCACTTCATCACGTTGCAGTGCCGCAGCCGCATCAGCGCCGGCATTGCGCTGGGCCATCGCGCCAATCTCGACACCGGTACGCTGCGCCACCTCGCCCGCCTCACGTACGATCGGTTGCAGCTTGTCGACAAAGCGGTTCACCGCCGAAGCCATGTCGCCAATTTCGTCGCGGCTGTCGAGCGGCACGCGCTTGGTCAGGTCGCCTTCGCCCGCCGCCAGGTCGTCCAGGGCAGCAATCAGCAGGCGCAGCTTGCTCAGCACTCGGCGGCCAAGCACCACGGCCACCACCAGCAGCACACCCAGGCCGACCAGCACCAGGCCCAGGCCAATGCGCCAGCGCAGTTCGGCAGCGGCATCGCGCACAGTCTGTGCGGTATTGGCCTGCATCGCTGCAGCACTGCCTTGCGCCTTCTCCAGGCGCTCACGCAGGGTTTTGCCGCTGTCGGCTGCGGCACCCACCAGGCTGTCGCCAACCAGTTGCTCACCGCTGGCAATCAGCGCCGCGAAGCGCTGGTCCAGGGCCTTGAGCTCCTGGTCGATGCCCGCCGTGGAAACCCCCATCACCACCTTGCCGATTTCTGCGCCATTGGGGTTGATCGAAGCTTCGACAAAGTACACCGCCGGGTCGTGTCGGGCGGCATTGATCACCTTGTCCAGCGCACGCTCGCCCTGGCCCTTGTCCATCAAAGCCTGGTTGATCGGGTTTTGCCGGTTCAGGTAACGGGTCAGGTGCTGGCCCTGGGCATCGTCGTACACCACGAACAGCACATTGGGGTTGCGCTGGGCACGCCGGGCAAAGTCGGAGAGCACCGGCACATCGTTGTCCCAGATCGCCCGCGGGGCAACCGAAGCCAGCAGCTCGGCCATGTCGTTGGCGGAGTCCTTCAGGTTCTTTTCCAAGGTGCTGCGCAGTTGCTGCTGTTCGCTTTGCAGGCGCTCCGACAACCCGGCGCTCAGGCGCTGGCGGGTGCTGCTGGACAGGCCGTCGAGGCCCGAGCGCACATCTTGCCCGGCTTGCTCCAGGTCATTGGCCAGCTGGCGGCTGTCGTTACCCAGGCGTTCGCCAAGGTCGGCCTCCAGGGCGGTGACCGTGCTTCGGGTGAGCGCAACGGCAACCAACACCTGCACCAAAAGAGCGATACCAAGGGCAACAAACACAGGCCGCAAAAGGCGGCTTCGTAACAGTGAGAGGATGGCAGACACGGTGTAACCCTCGTGTTTTCTGGCGCCACTATTTTGATGGCATCTTCAGAAACTTCTTACAGCAAGGGTTGTGCCGAAGGCAGCAGGGATAAACGCCATGGTTCAGCAAGGTGGATTGGCCGGTACTGGTGTACCCCACAAATGAAAACGCCGCGGCCCTTTTTCAGGGCCACGGCGTCAGATCAGCCTGGAGGGCGGATCAGGCGAACGGGTGACGCAGCACGATGGTCTCGTTGCGGTCCGGGCCGGTCGAGATGATGTCGATCGGCGCGCCGACCAGCTCTTCGATGCGCTTGATGTAGTCACGCGCAGCTTGCGGCAGCTCTTCCAGGGTTTTTGCACCCAGGGTCGACTCGCTCCAGCCTGGCATCTCTTCGTACACCGGCTCCAGGCCGATGTAGCTGTCGGCATCGGAAGGCGCGTCGATGACAGCACCGTTCTCGTTCTTGTAGCCAACGCAGATGTTGATGGTTTCCAGCCCGTCCAGCACGTCCAGCTTGGTCAGGCAGATGCCCGAAATGCTGTTGACGTCGATGGCGCGACGCAGGATGACGGCATCGAACCAGCCGCAACGACGGGCACGGCCAGTGGTGGAGCCGAACTCGTGGCCACGCTTGGCCAGGGTAGCGCCGGTCTCGTCGAACAGTTCGGTCGGGAACGGACCGGAACCCACGCGAGTGGTGTAGGCCTTGGTGATGCCCAGGATGTAGTCCAGGTACATCGGGCCAACGCCGGAACCGGTGGAAATACCGCCAGCGGTGGTGTTGGAGCTGGTGACGTACGGGTAGGTACCGTGGTCGATGTCCAGCAGCGAGCCCTGGGCACCTTCGAACATGATGTCCTTGCCGGCGCGACGCAGGTTGTGCAGCTCGGCGGTGACGTCGAGCATCATCGGCTTGAGCTGTTCAGCGTAGGCCATGCACTCGTCCAGGGTTTGCTGGAAGTCGATGGCCGGCTCTTTGTAGTAGTTCACCAGCTGGAAGTTGTGGTAGTCCAGCAGCTCACCCAGCTTGGCAGCGAAACGCTCGCGGTGGAACAGGTCGCCCACACGCAGGCCGCGGCGCGCGACCTTGTCTTCGTAGGCTGGGCCGATACCACGGCCGGTGGTGCCGATCTTGGCTTCGCCACGGGCTTTTTCGCGGGCCTGGTCCAGCGCCACGTGGTACGACAGGATCAGCGGCGCAGCCGGGGAAATGCGCAGGCGCTCGCGCACCGGTACGCCTTTTTCTTCCAGCTTGGTGATTTCGCGCATCAGGGCGTCCGGGGCAACGACCACGCCGTTGCCGATCAGGCACTGTACGCCTTCACGCAGGATGCCGGACGGAATCAGGTGCAGAACGGTCTTTTCACCGTTGATCACCAGGGTGTGACCCGCGTTGTGGCCACCCTGGTAGCGCACTACGGCGGCAGCATGTTCGGTCAGCAGATCGACGATCTTGCCTTTGCCCTCATCACCCCACTGGGTGCCCAGGACGACGACATTCTTACCCATTACATTGGTCCTCATTCACGCAAACTTGGTTGCCGGCCTGTTGCCGACGCAGAAACTCACTGGGCCAGCGGCAGAACCTGCCAGCGCCCGTCTTGCTGAATCAATTGCCGATCACAATCCGCCTCGAGAGCAGCACTCAACGGCTGGCCAGGCAGGGCCTGGACCACACGCTGGCCCTCGTTGCGCAACTGGCAGACTTGCTGCCAGAGGGCCGCGTCGCCACTGTCCGGCATCCAGATGCCGCCCGTTGGCAATACGACCTCCGCTCGCCCCAGTGTGACCAGGGTCTTCAAATCCGTGGAGAAACCGGTGGCCGGACGTGCCCGGCCAAAGTCGGCGCCGATGTCGTCGTAGCGCCCGCCCTGGGCGATCGATTGACCCTCGCCCGGTACGAACACGGCGAACACCACGCCGGTGTGATAGTTGTAGCCGCGCAGCTCGCCGAGGTCGAAGTACAGCGGCAGGTCCGGGAAGCGCGACGTCAGGCGATCGGCGATCGACAGCAGGTCGTCCAGCGCTGCCAGCACGCCGGCCGGAGCACGACCCAGACGCACCCGGGCTTCGGCCAGCACTTCACGGCCACCGCACAGTTCGACCAGTGCGCGCAGCATGTTGCCCAGGTCCTTCGGCAGGTCGGCGGTCAGTGCCTGCACTTCATCGACGGCCTTGCGCTGCAGGGCGTCGAACAGCTGTTGCTCGACCGCACCGGACAGGCCGGCAGCACGGGCCAGGCCGCGGTAGATACCGACGTGGCCCAGGTCCATGTGTACGTCCGGCACATCGGCCAGTTGCAGCGTGGCCAGCATCAGGCTGATGACTTCCACGTCGCTGGTCGGGCTGGCATCGCCATACAGCTCGGCGCCCAGCTGGATCGGGCTGCGCGAGGTGGACAGTGCACGCGGCTGGGCGTGCAGCACGCTGCCGGCGTAGCACAGGCGGCTCGGGCCTTCACGGCGCAGGGTGTGGGCGTCGATGCGCGCCACCTGCGGGGTGAAGTCGGCGCGGAAGCCCATCAGGCGGCCGGACTGCGGGTCCACTACCTTGAAGGTGCGCTGATCCAGGTCCTGGCCGGCGCCGGTGAGCAGCGACTCCAGGTACTCGATATGCGGGGTGACGACCAGCTCGTAGCCCCAACTCTGGAACAGGTCCAACACCTGACGGCGCGCGATCTCGATGCGCGCAGCCTCAGGTGGCAGTACTTCCTCGATGCCATCTGGCAGCAGCCAGCGGTCTACCGTTGCCATTACGCCTTTTCCCCTCTGGTCCGGGCGGCTTGCCAGCAGGCGAGCCGTCAGTAAAGCCGGTATCGCGCACAGCAGCGGGCAGCACTGATCCCAGCGCAGCCACCGTACCCGATACCCTCGAATTGCCTTGCGAGCTGACCAAACCGTCAACTGGCGCTTTGCCAATCAACCTTTCAGACGCAAAAAAGCCGGGAAATTTCCCGGCTGCCTCATCATACACCCCTTTTCATTCAGGATGCACCCCGCCTGGTGTTTTAGCTGCCCGGCGGGGCGCCCCTGCATGAAAATCAGGGCCTGAGCATCACGGCCTGCTCTTGTCCAGGTAACGGAAGAACTCGTTCTTCGGGTCCAGAACCAGCACGTCGCTTTTGCTCGAGAAGCTCTCGCGGTATGCCTGCAGGCTACGGTGGAACGCATAGAAATCAGCGTCCTGGCTGTAGGCCTTGGCATAGATGGCAGCCGCCTGGGCGTCGCCGTCACCACGGGTTTCTTCTGCTTCGCGGTAGGCCTCGGCCAGCAGCACACGGCGCTGGCGGTCAGCATCGGCACGAATACCTTCAGCCAGCTCGTTACCCTTGGCACGGTGCTCGCGAGCTTCACGCTCACGCTCGGTGCTCATACGGTCGAACACACTGCGGTTGACTTCCTTCGGCAGGTCGATGGCCTTGACGCGCACGTCGACCACCTCGATGCCCAGCTCCTTGTTGGCCATGCGGTTCAGCGATGCAGTGATGTCAGCCATCAGTGCGTCACGTTCACCGGAAACCACCTCGTGCAGGGTACGTTTACCGAACTGGTCGCGCAGGCCGCTTTCCAGACGACGCGACAGACGCTCGTCGGCGATCTGCTTCATGCCGGACGTGGCGGTGTAGAAGCGCTCGGCATCCTTGACGCGCCACTTGGCGTAGGCGTCGACCATCACCGCTTTCTTCTCCAGGGTCAGGAACCGCTGGGTCGGGGCGTCGAGGGTCATGAGGCGGGCGTCGAACTTGCGCACCTGGTTCACATACGGAATCTTCACGTGCAGGCCTGGCTGGACATCTGCCTGGACCACCTTACCGAAGCGCAGCAGTACCGCACGCTCTGTCTGGGACACGATATAGAAGCTGTTCCAGGCCACGATGGCCAGAACGACGGCGGCGATCAGGGCGATCAGCGATCTATTGCTCATCAGCGGCTCTCCCTAGTACGCAGCGGCTGCTGTTGCTGTTGCAGGTCCTGCGCCGCACGGGCGGCCGCATCGTTGACCGATGGCGACACGCTGGTGGTTGGCGTGGACGGGTTGCGGCTGCCTTCGACCATCTTGTCCAGTGGCAGGTAGAGCAGGTTGTTCTGCCCGTCCTTGGTCGCCACCATGACCTTGCTCGAATTGCTGTAGACCTCTTGCATGGTCTCCAGGTACAGACGCTGACGGGTCACGTCAGGTGCCTTGTGGTACTCGGTGACCAGCTTGGTGAAGCGGTCGGCCTCACCCTTGGCCCGGGCGATGACTTCGTCGCGATAACCGTTGGCGTCCTCGATGATGCGCTGGGCCTGACCACGGGCTTCCGGCACCACGCCATTGGCGTAGGACTCGGCCTGGTTGCGGGCACGCTGCTCGTCTTCGCGGGCACGGATCACGTCGTCGAAGGCTTCCTGCACTTCACGCGGGGCTGCCGCGCTCTGTACGTTGACCTGGGTAACGGTGATACCGGTACGGTAGTTGTCGAGGAAGCGCTGCAGGCGTTCGCGGATATCCACGGCCATCTGCTCACGGCCTTCGGTCAGTACCTGGTCCATCGAGGTGGAACCCACCACGTGGCGCAGGGCACTGTCGGTCGCGTGCTGCAGGCTTACCTCAGGCTGGTCGACGTTAAGCACGAAGTCCTGCAGGTTGCTGATCTTGTACTGGACGGTCAGCGGCACCTCGACGATGTTCTCGTCTTCGGTCAGCATCTGGCCCTGTTTGGTATAGGCACGCTCACGCGTGACGTTTTCCATGTACTTGCGATCAATCGGCGGGAAGTAGATGTTCAGGCCGGGACCGACCGTTTCATGATACTTGCCGAAGCGCAGCACCACAGCCTGCTCCTGCTCGTCGACCACGTACACGGCACTGTACAGCCAGATGGCAGCCAGTACCGCCAGGCCGATGCCCAGCAGGCCCAGGCCACCGCCCTTGCCGACATTGCGGTCACCGCCGCCACGTTTCTTGTTACCGCCGAACATGCCGTTCAGGCTGTCCTGCAGTTTGCGGAAGGCCTCGTCCAGATCCGGCGGACCTTTCTTGTCACCACCACCGCCACCGCCACCACGGCGGCCGCCCCAGGGATCCTGATTGTTCGAGTTGCCACCCGGCTCGTTCCAAGCCATAGCGCTCTCCATCTGATAAAGCAAAGACGCGCCCACGGCGCGCCGTCCAATGCTACAGAATGCCTGTCACTGCTGCCCGGCGACCTCGACGAGCATTTATTGCAAAGTGTGTTGCTCGACAAACACTTGCGGCTCCATGCCTTCGCGGCTGACCAGGCGATTCAATTCGACCCTGGGCAGTCGCACGCTTAGCAGGCTGCGCCCTTCTTCATCATGCTCTTCACTCTGCACGGCACCCAGAGCAAAGAATTGCGCGCGCAAGCGTGCAAAATGCTGCTCCAGGCACAGGGTACCGACAAACAGATCATCCCCCAGCAACTCGGCAATCGCCTGGCCAACCAGCTCCAGACCACGCCCATCGCGTGCCGATACCCAGACCCGTTCCGGCTTGCCATCGGCATTGCGCTGGATCTGCGGCTCGACATCTTCGAGCAGGTCGAGTTTGTTATACACCTCGAGGATGGGCAAGCCTTCAGCGCCAATCTCGCCCAACACGGCCAGCACCTGCTCGATCTGTTCCATGCGCTCTGGCTCATGGGCGTCGATCACGTGCAGCAGCAGGTCGGAGTTGCTCGACTCTTCGAGCGTAGCCCGAAATGCCTCGACCAGCTTGTGCGGCAGGTGACGAATGAAGCCCACGGTGTCAGCCAGCACGATCGGCCCCAGGTCGTTGAGCTCGAGCCGGCGCAGGGTCGGGTCGAGGGTGGCGAACAGCTGGTCCGCGGCGTACACCTCGGATTCGGTGAGCGCGTTGAACAGCGTGGACTTGCCGGCGTTGGTGTAACCCACCAGCGACACAGAAGGGATATCCGCGCGCTTGCGCCCGCGACGCGCCTGCTCACGCTGGCTGCGTACCTTCTCCAGTCGTGACTTGATCTGGCGAATGCGCACCCGCAACAGGCGGCGGTCGGTTTCGAGCTGGGTTTCACCCGGGCCACGCAGGCCAATACCGCCTTTTTGTCGCTCAAGGTGGGTCCAGCCGCGCACCAGCCGCGTGCTCATGTGATCAAGCTGGGCCAGTTCGACCTGCAGCTTGCCTTCATGGGTACGCGCCCGTTGGGCGAAAATATCGAGGATCAGCCCGGTACGATCGAGCACACGGCACTCGAACACACGTTCAAGGTTGCGCTCCTGACTGGGCGTAAGGGTGTGATTGAAAATCACAAGGTCTACCTGTTCGGCATGGACCAGGTCGTGCAATTCCTCGACCTTGCCGCTGCCAATCAGGTATTTAGCCGTTGGCTGATGCCGTGTCACGGTCACCAGCGAGACGATGTCCGCCCCGGCCGACAGTGCCAGCTCCCGAAACTCCTGCGGATCTTCGCGCGCCTCAGGGTTCTGACCTTCCAAGTGAACGAGCAACGCCCGTTCACCACCACCGTGGCGCTCAAAGAACAATGCAGGCTCCTATCAGGCGTTGCCTGGCTCGCTGTCGCCGAGGTCGGAATCGGACGGGCTTGGCAGGCGAACCGGACGGGCAGGTACCACAGTCGAAATGGCGTGCTTGTAGACCATTTGGCTGACGGTGTTCTTCAGCAGTACAACGAACTGGTCGAACGATTCGATCGAGCCCTGCAGTTTGATGCCGTTGACCAGGTAGATGGATACCGGAACCTTTTCTTTTCTCAAGGTGTTCAAGTAAGGGTCTTGTAGCGAATGCCCTTTTGACATATGCCGCACTCCTGTAAGGATAAATAATAGAAAATCAAGAAAATCGATAAATTAGGCCGCCCCTTCGCAAGAATAGACGGCAATCAGCAGGGACTCAGCTCAATATGGAGATGGCCCCAAGGTATTTCAAGGTGCGGGACAGATTGTCGCAGGCCATGCTGTCAAGCCAGTGCACATCAGGCCAGCCACGCAACCAGGTGAACTGCCGCTTGGCCAGCTGCCGGGTAGCGATGATACCGCGTTCTCGCATCTCATTCTCAGTCAGCGTGCCGTCCAGGTAATCCCAGACCTGCCGATAACCCACAGCCCGTATAGACGGCAGCCCGGCGTGCAAGTCACTTCTGGCTCGCAGCGATCGGACCTCGTCAACGAAGCCCTGTTCCAACATCTGCGAAAATCGTAACGCAATTCGCTGATGCAAAATGTGACGATCTGTAGGAGCAATCGCCAAACTCGCGACAGTATAGGGCAAATGTCCGCCAGCGCCTGCGTCTGCGCCGCGACTTTCCGCGAATTGACGCTGGCGATGAGCCGTCATGCTCTCGCCGCTCACCCGGTACACCTCCAGCGCGCGAATTAACCGCTGCGGGTCGTTGGGGTGGATGCGCGCCGCCGATTCAGGGTCGATCTCGGCCAACTGGCGGTGCAGTTCGGCCAGCCCCAACGCCTGGGCCTGGGCTTCCAGGTCGGCTCGCACCGCAGCGTCAGCTGCCGGCATGTCGGCCAGGCCATCGATCAACGCCTTGTAATAGAGCATGGTGCCGCCCACCAGCAGCGGGATCTTCCCGCGCGCGGTGATGTCGGCCATGGCCTCCAGGGCATCGGCGCGAAATTGCGCGGCCGAGTAGCTCTCGGCCGGGTCACGGATGTCGATCAGGCGGTGCGGGTGGGCGGCCAGAATTTCTTTTGACGGCTTGGCCGAACCGATGTCCATGCCGCGATAGACCAGCGCCGAGTCGACGCTTATCAGCTCGCACGGCAGCACTTTGGTCAGCTCGATGGCCAGGTCGGTCTTGCCGGCCGCCGTCGGGCCCATCAGGAATATTGCAGGGGGCTTGCCGCTCATTTCATCGACCGCGCAGGAAAAGTTTGTCCAGATCGTCCAGGCCCATCTGGGTCCAGGTGGGACGGCCATGGTTGCACTGGCCACTGCGTTCGGTGTTTTCCATGTCGCGCAGCAGGGCATTCATTTCGGGGATCGCCAGGCGCCGGTTGGCACGCACGGCGCCGTGGCAGGCCATGGTGCCGAGCAGTTCATTGAGGTGGGCCTGGATACGGTCGCTGGTGCCGTACTCCATCAGGTCGGCGAGCACATCCTGAACCAGGCGGTTGGCCTCGGCCTGCTTGAGCAAGGCCGGAATCTGGCGAATCGCCAAGGTCTCGGGGCCCAGGCGCTGCAGTTCGAAGCCCAGGCGTTGGAACCACTGCGCATGCTCTTCGGCGCAATCAGCTTCACGCTGGCTCAGGGCCAGGGTTTCGGGCACCAGCAGCGGCTGGCCGCTAAGGCCTTCGCTGGCCATGGCCACCTTGAGGCGCTCGTACATGATGCGCTCGTGGGCAGCGTGCATGTCCACAAGCACCAGGCCAACGGCGTTCTCGGCCAGGATGTAGATACCCTTGAGCTGCGCCAGTGCGTAGCCCAACGGGGGAATGTCACCCTGGCTTTCGGGCAGCGTGGTTACCGGTGCCGCTCCGTCTTCCAGCGGTTTGTAGAACTCGCGATACACCGCCTGCGCCTCCGCGGCCGGCACGGGCTGCGAGGGGCGCGGGGTGTATTGATACTGGTAACCGGCGCCACTGCCGCCATTGGAAATCGCATGCTGCGGCGCCTGGGGCCGTTCAAGCACCGGCGAGGCCAGGCGCATTTCGCCCTGCGGGCCGAATTCACCAGCCTGCTGGCCAGTAGGGCGGACCATCTCAGGTACTGCGGCAGGCGCGGCCAAGTGGTCTTCCGGGCGCACATCAGCCAGCGCGCGGTGCAGCGTGCCATACAGGAAATCGTGCACCGAGCGCCCCTCGCGGAAGCGCACTTCGTGCTTGGTCGGGTGCACATTGACGTCAACGCCGTTGGGCTCCAGCTCCAGGAACAGCACGAATGTCGGGTGCCGGCCATTGAACAGCACGTCACGGTAAGCCTGGCGCACAGCGTGGGCGACCAGCTTGTCGCGCACCGCACGGCCATTGACAAAGAAGTACTGCAGGTCTGCCTGGCTGCGCGAGAAGGTCGGCAGGCCGACCCAGCCCCACAGGCGCAGGCCGTTACGCTCGACGTCGATCGGCAGCGCCTGCTCCATGAAGCCCGGGCCGCAGATGGCGCCCACCCGCCGCGCCCGGGCAGTTTCGTCATGGGCCTCGTGCAGGCTGAGGACGCTCTTGCCGTTGTGGCGCAGGTGGAAGCCGACGTCGAAACGCGCCAGCGCCAGCCGGCGGATGACTTCCTGCAGGTGGTCGAATTCGGTTTTCTCGGCCTTCAGGAATTTGCGCCGCGCCGGGGTATTGAAGAACAGGTCGCGGACTTCTACCGAAGTACCCACCGGGTGCGCCGCCGGCTGCACGCGCGGGGTCATGTCACGGCCTTCGGTTTCGACCTGCCAGGCCTCGCTGGCACTGGCGGTACGCGAAGTCAGGGTCAGGCGCGCCACCGAGCTGATCGATGCCAGGGCCTCGCCACGGAAACCCAGGCTCAATACCCCTTCAAGGTCTTCAAGCTCACGAATCTTGCTGGTGGCGTGGCGGGCCAAGGCCAGCGGCAGGTCGTCAGCAGAAATACCACTGCCATCGTCCCGTACCTTGAGCAACTTGACGCCGCCCTGCTCGACGTCCACGTCGATGCGTCGGGCGCCGGAGTCCAGGCTGTTTTCCAACAGCTCCTTGGCGACGGAGGCGGGCCGCTCGACTACCTCGCCGGCGGCAATCTGGTTGGCCAGCCGCGGGCTGAGCAGCTGGATGCGCGAACCGCCACTCATTGCGCGGCCAATGTGGTAGCAGGGATGTCGAGGCGCTGGCCGACCTTCAGTTCATCCGTCTTGAGGCTGTTGGTGCTGCGCAGGCTGGCCACGCTGACCTGGTAGCGCACGGCGAGCATCGCCAGGGTTTCGCCAGGGCGCACCGTGTGCTCACGCGGGCCGGCGGCAATCTTGCCGGTATCACGCAGCCAGGCGATATAGGTACCCGGCGGCGGGTTCTGCTGGAAGTACTGACGCACACCGGTATGAATCGAACGGGCCAAGGCCTGCTGATGGCTGGCGGTAGCCAGCTTGGCAGCTTCGTTGTTATTCGAGATGAACCCGGTTTCAACGAGGATCGACGGGATATCCGGCGACTTCAGCACCATGAAGCCAGCCTGCTCCACACGCTGCTTGTGCAGCGAGGTGACACGGCCCATGTTGCCCAGCACCTTCTGCCCCACGTTGAGGCTGGAGCTGAGCGTGGCGGTCATCGACAGGTCCAGCAGCACGCCGGCCAGCATGCGGTCCTTGTCATCGAGGCTGACGTTGCCGGCACCGCCGATCAGGTCGGAACGGTTTTCCGTGTCTGCCAGCCAGCGCGCGGTCTCGGAGGTGGCGCCGCGGTCAGACAAGGCGAACACCGAAGCACCAAATGCAGCCCGCGACGGCGCGGCGTCGGCGTGGATCGAGATGAACAGGTCGGCACCCTTCTTGCGGGCGATTTCGGTGCGTTTGCGCAGCGGAATGAAATAGTCGCCCGTACGGGTCAGTTCGGCACGGAAGCCCCTTTCGCTGTTGATCTGGCGCTGAAGCTCTTTGGCAATCTGCAGCACGATGTCTTTTTCATGCTGGCCGCGCGAACCGGACGCACCCGGGTCTTCGCCACCGTGGCCGGCATCGATGGCCACCACGATTTCACGCTTACCGCTAGGTACCGGCGGCAACTTGATGGCGGGCTGGGCCGGGGATACCGGCACCGCTGGTGTGGTCGCCGGCGTCTGTACCGGCGCCGGTGCCGGCGGTGGCGCGCTGGCCGCAATGGCATCGGCTTCCTGGTCGTACAGGTCGACCACCAGGCGATTGCCGTACTGGGCGTTCGGCGCCAGCGTGAAGCTTTTCGGGGTGACCGACTTTTTCAGGTCGACCACCACCCGCAGGTCGGTCGGGGTGCGCTGAGCCGAACGCACGCTAGTGATCGGCGTGTTGGAGGTGGCCACGTTCAATGGCGCGGCCAGTGTCGCGCCATTGATGTCGATAACCAGGCGATCAGGCGCGCTCAAGGTGAAGACGCTGTGCTGCACGGGGCCAGACAGGTCGAAGACCAGCCGCGTGTTGTCTGGCGCGCGCCACAGGCGCACGCTCTTGACTTGAGTGACGGCCAGAGCCTCAACGGTCACCGTTGTCAGCAGCAGCCCAACGATGGCGACCAGTGCGCGTATGCGCATACCTACCCCACTTACTGTTTATAGTGTTTGGCCAGTGCCATGCACCAGGCCTCGCCGCGAGCCCCCTGCGGCGAAAGGATCAGCGAGCGTCCGCCCGCTTGGGGGCTTATGGTAATGGTCAGGTCAGGCTTTGGCAAAACGCCCGCACCCTTTTGTGGCCACTCGAACAGGCACAGCGGGTCGCCCTCGAAATAGTCACGAATCCCCATGAACTCCAGCTCCTCCGGATCGACCAGGCGATACAGGTCGAAATGGAAGGCTCGCACCTCACCGATTTCGTAGGGTTCGACCACGGTGAAGGTCGGGCTTTTCACTGCACCTGTATGGCCCAGGCCACGGATCAGCCCTCGGGAAAGCGTAGTCTTGCCCGCACCCAGGTCGCCCTCAAGAAAGATCACGCCGCGACCGCCGGTCACCTCGGCCAGTGCTGCACCAAACTTGACCGTGGCGTCTTCATCGGCCAGAAACAAGGTTATGCCAGACACGCAGAATGCTCCTCCAGTAACTCACGAATGACCGGCGCCAGATCACTGGCCGCCAAGCCTCTACCTTTTACACCCAGCCGCTCGCCTGCACAGGCATGCAACCACACCCCCAGGCCAGCGGCCTGCCAGGCATCCAGCCCTTGGGCCAACAACGCCGCCAGCACACCGGTCAGCACATCGCCAAAGCCGGCCCCGGCCATGGCCGGGTGGCCTCGTTCGCACAGCATCAGTTGCCCGGCCGGGTCGGCCACCAGGGTGCCGGCGCCCTTGAGCACGCAAACGCTGTTGTAACGGCGCGCCAGCTTGCGCGCAGCGCCCTGGCGGTCGGCCTGTACCGCTTCGGTGGAAATACCCAGCAGCCGCGCCGCCTCCCCCGGATGCGGGGTGAGGATGCTGCCACTGGGCAGAGCCAGAGGGGTACGCGCCAGCAAATTCAGGGCATCGGCGTCCCACACCTGCGGCTGTTCGGCGTTGGCCACTGCCGAGAGCAGGCTACGCCCCCACGCCGCCTGCCCCAACCCCGGGCCCACCACCAGCACCGAGGCGCGCTCCAGCACGCCCATCAACTGATTGGCCGAGCTGACGCCCAGGCACATGGTTTCGGGCAGACGGGCCAGGCTCGCGCTCACATGCTCATTTCGCGTCGCCACGCTGACCAGCCCGGCGCCGCTGCGCAGGGCGGCTTCAGCGCTCAACAGCACAGCGCCGCCTGTGCCCAGATCGCCACCGACCACCAGCACATGGCCGAAGTCGCCTTTATGGGCATACACAGGCCGCGTCGGCAGGTGCGCGACGGTCACGCTGCTGAGCGATTGCGGGGCATGGCTGGGGTGTTTGGTCTGCGGCATGGGGTCAAAGGCTCCAATGTCTGGCAGAATTATACGCACCTGAGCCCGTATTGCCTTGCCCATCCATGTCCAGCTGCACACCTGACCTCGCCCAACTGGCCCAATCGATCAAGATTTGGGGCCAGGAACTCGGTTTTGCCCATGTCGGCATCGCCGGGGTCGACCTTGGCGAACACGAACACCACCTGCAGCGCTGGCTCGATGCCGGCTACCAGGGCGAAATGGAGTACCTGGGCGCGCACGGCAGCAAGCGCTCGCACCCCGACCAACTGATTCCCGGCACGGTGCGGGTGGTCTCGCTGCGCATGGACTACCTGTCCGGCGACACACAGATGGCGCAGCGCCTGGCACAGCCGGAAAAGGCCTACATATCGCGCTATGCACTGGGCCGGGACTACCACAAGCTGGTGCGCAAGCGCGTGCAATTCCTGGCCGACCGCATCCAGGAAGCCATCGGCCCGTTCGGCTACCGCGCATTCGTCGACAGCGCGCCGGTACTGGAGAAGGCCCTGGCCGAACAGGCCGGGTTGGGCTGGATCGGCAAGAACACCCTGCTGCTCAACCGCAAGGCGGGCAGTTACTTCTTCCTTGCAGAGCTGTTTGTCGATTTGCCGCTACCGGTGGACGAAGCGACTACCAGCGAGCACTGCGGGCGCTGCCAGGCCTGCCTGGACATCTGCCCGACCCAGGCGTTTGTCGGGCCCTATGTGCTGGATGCGCGGCGTTGCATCTCGTACCTGACCATCGAGCTGAGAGGCGCGATCCCTGTCGAGTTGCGCGCAAAGATGGGCAACCGGGTGTTCGGCTGCGATGACTGCCAGATCGTCTGCCCGTGGAACCGCTTTGCCAAGCACAGCCAGGAACAGGACTTCCAGCCGCGGCACGGGCTGGAGAATGCCGAGTTGGCGCAGATGTTCCTGTGGGATGAGCGCACCTTCCTGCGCAAGACTGAGGGCGGGCCGTTGCGGCGGGCGGGGTATGAGCGATTCTTGCGCAACCTGGCGGTGGGGTTGGGCAACGCCCCTTCCACCATTCCTGTGATCGAGGCGCTGAAGGCCCGGCGCGAGGATGAATCAGAACTGGTGCGCGAGCATGTGGAGTGGGCATTGGCCCGTCACGGCATTCAATAACGGGGGCCGCTTTGCGGCCCCATGTGTCACTGCTGGTCGTTGTAGTGGAACTTGGGCATTTCCCAGTGGAAGCGGATCGCCAGCAACCGCACCAGGAACCCGCCAAACAAGGTCAGCAGCATCGCCTGCTCTGCCGGCACCTTGAAATACACGCACCCCAGGTAGAACCATGCCGCCGCAAACGACACGCTGGCATACAGCTCGCGGCGGAACACCAGTGGAATGTCGTTGCAGAAGATATCCCGCAAGATCCCGCCAAATACCCCGGTGATCACCCCACTGATCGACGCCACCAGCATGCCCTGCCCCATCTCCAGCGCGGTCATGCAGCCGATCAGGGTAAAGGCCACCAGCCCCAGGGCATCGAGCACCAGGAACAGCGAGCGCAGGCGGCGCATCATCGGGGCAATGAAAATGGTCAGCAACGCCGCAAAGCTGGTCAGCACCAGGTACTCCGGGTGCTTCACCCAGGTCAGCGGGTAATGCCCGAGCAGCACGTCGCGCACCGAACCGCCACCCAGCGCGGTGACGCAGGCGATCAGCACCACGCCAAACCAGTCCATGCCGCGGCGCCCGGCAGACAACGCGCCGGTCATGGCTTCGGCGGTGATAGCGATGAGGTAGAGCATCAACAACATGGCGCGGGTCCGTGCGAGAAAGGCGCGCAGTCTAACCAGTTGCCCAGGGCACCAAAAGGGGGCGCAGATACAATATCTGCGCCTTTTCGGCTCACACCTTGATGAAATGCTCGCGGTAGTGGCGCAGTTCGGCGATCGATTCGCGGATATCGTCCAGCGCCAGGTGGGTGTTGCCCTTCTTGAAGCTGTCACGCACGTCCGGCGCCCAGCGCGCGGCCAGCTCTTTCAGGGTGGAGACATCCAGGTTGCGGTAGTGGAAGTAGTTTTCCAGATTGCGCATGTGGCGATAGAGGAAGCGGCGGTCCTGGCAGATGCTGTTGCCGCAGATTGGCGACTTGCCTTTCGGCACCCACTGCTCGAGGAAGGCGATGGTCTGCGCCTCGGCTTCAGCCATGCTGACCTTGCTCTCGCGCACGCGCTGGGTCAGGCCCGAAGCACCGTGGGTGCGGGTGTTCCATTCGTCCATGCGCGCCAGCACTTCGTCACTGTGGTGGATGGCGATCACCGGCCCTTCCGCCAGGGTGTTCAGCTCGCTGTCGGTGACGATGGTGGCCATCTCGATGATGACATCGCTGTCCGGATCCAGGCCGGTCATTTCCAGGTCGATCCAGATCAGGTTCTGTGGGTTTTGCATGCAGGGCTCCTCATATAGGCCGTCATATTAGCCTAGTGGCCAAAAGCACGCCCATTCACCGCTTCAAAGGTAAGCGCCATGGTCCAGCGCCTGGCGTGCTAAACTGCCAGCCGTTTTCAATGCCCTGCCCGGGCCTTCCACACGGTACCTTCATGGCCAAACGCCAGCTCAATCGCCGCCAGAACTGGCGGATCGAAAAAATCCAGGGCGAGCGCGCCGCTCGCGCCGCCAAACGCGAGCAGCATGCGCTGCAGGAACTGGAAGGCGGCGACCTGGGGCCAGAGCAACTGGGCCTGGTGATCGCGCACTTTGGCGTGCAGGTAGAAGTTGAAGCCCAGGATGGCGAAACCGCAGGCCAGGTGTTCCGCTGCCATTTGCGCGCCAACCTGCCGGCGCTGGTCACTGGCGACCGTGTCGTGTGGCGTGCGGGTAACCAGGGCATCGGCGTAATCGTGGCGCAGATGCCGCGCAGCACCGAGCTGTGCCGGCCGAACAACCACGGTCAACTCAAGCCGGTGGCCGCCAACGTCGACCTGATCGTGATTGTGTTCGCCCCTGCTCCCGAGCCGCACCCGAACCTGATCGACCGCTACCTGGTAGCTGCCGAGCACGCTGGCCTGCGCCCGCTGCTGCTGCTGAACAAGGCCGACCTGATCAACGACGAGAATGGCCCCGGCCTGCATGCGCTGCTGGAGGTCTACCGTGAACTGGGCTACCCGCTGCTGGAAGTATCGGCACACCAGGGTGACGGCATGCAGCGCCTGCAACAGCAACTCGACGGCCACATCAGTGTGTTCGTCGGCCAGTCGGGGGTGGGCAAGTCGTCGCTGGTCAACAGCCTGCTGCCAGATGCCGGCACCCGTGTCGGCGACCTGTCGGAATGGTCGGGCCAAGGTACTCACACCACCACCACGGCGCGGCTGTACCATTTCCCTAACGGCGGCGACCTGATCGACTCGCCGGGCATCCGCGAGTTCGGCCTCGGCCATGTCAGCCGCGACGACGTGGAAGATGGCTTCATCGAGTTCCGCGACCTGTTTGGCACCTGCCGCTTCCGCGACTGCAAGCATGACCGCGAACCGGGCTGCGCGCTGCTCAAGGCACTGGACGAGGGGCGCATCAAGCCGCAACGCATGAACAGCTACCGCTCGATCATCGCCAGCCTGAGCGAAGACAGCTACTGATAGGGCAAGGTTGCGCAGACGACCAAGACCGTGAGCGCGCCGCCCCCCTGTGGGAGCGGGCATGCCTGCTCCCACAGGAATAGCGAATTCCTGCAATTAACACAAAAGCCGCTTACTGCTCCTTGGCCTCATCCATCTTCAGCGTGCCATCTTCAAAGATGTTCAGCTTCTGGCGCAGCTCACGCGGTTGCATCGGTGCTTGCTCCGCTTCCGGTGCGGCAGCCCCAGGCACAGGGCCGCTAGCCGGCGGTGCAGCAGGCTCGCCGGCCGGCGCTTCCGGCGCCCCCTGCTCACCCTCGATATTGCGCTGGGCCTTCTTGGTCAGCACGATGATATCGATACGGCGGTTGACTGGGTTGAACGGGTCCTTGCGGTCGAACAGCGACGACGAGGCGTAACCCACCACCCGCGCCACCTGCCCGTCCGGGTAACCACCGGCCACCAGCGCACGGCGCGCCGCGTTGGCACGGTTGGCCGACAGTTCCCAGTTGCCGAACTCACCACTGCCGGCATACGGCTTGGCGTCGGTGTGGCCGCTGATGCTGATCTTGTTCGGCACCGCCTTGATGGTGTCGGCCATGGCCAGCAGGATATCTTCAAAGTAGGGCTGCAAGCGGGCACTGCCGATGTCGAACATCGGCCGGTTCTCGGCATCCATGATCTGGATGCGCAGCCCGTCCTGGGTAATTTCGAACAGGATCTGGTCCTTGAACTTCTGCAGCTGCGGGTTCTCTTCCACCTTGTTCTGCAGTTCCTGCAGCAGCAACTCCAGGCGCTCGCGCTCGACCTGCTCGGCCATGGTCTCGACCTGGTCCTTGCTCAGCTGGGTCGTGCTCTCGGGCATCGGCTCGGATTTCACTTCCGGGTTGATGGTTTTCTCCGGCGCCAGTTCAGGCGAGCCGCCCAGGTCGATGACATAAGGCGTACCGCTTTCCGAGAAGCCGATCGGGTCCTTGAAGTAACCAGCAATGGCAATCTTCTGCTCCGGCGTGGCCGTGGACATCAACCACAGCACCAGGAAGAACGCCATCATTGCCGTAGCAAAGTCGGCAAATGCGATTTTCCAGGCGCCGCCGTGGTGGCCGCCGCCAAAGCGCTTGACGCGCTTTACGATGATGGGCTGATTGTTTTCCATGACTCAGCGACCGCGAACCGCTTGTTCCAGCTCGGCAAAACTTGGGCGATGCATGGGGTACAGCACCTTGCGCCCGAACTCCACGGCCAGCGAAGGTGGCATGCCCGAGGCCGAGGCAACCAGCGAAGCCTTGATCGATTCGTAGAGGTTCAGCTCTTCCTTGGCATCGTGCTCCAGGCACTTGGCCAACGGGCCGAAGAAGCCGTAGGCAGCGAGGATACCGAAGAAGGTACCCACCAGCGCCGCACCCACGTGCATGCCGATGGCCGCCTGGTCACCCTCGCCCAGCGAGGCCATGGTCACCACAATACCCAGTACCGCCGCGACGATACCGAAACCAGGCATGCCGTCAGCGATGCCGGTCACCGCATGGGACGGGTGCTCCAGCTCTTCCTTCATGCTCAGCAGCTCCATGTCGAACAGGCCCTCGAGTTCGTGCGGGGCCATGTTGCCGGTGGACATGATGCGCAGGTAGTCGCAGACAAACGCGGTCATGCGCTCATCGGCCAGTACCGTCGGGTACTTGGCGAAGATCGGGCTGGCGGCGGCGTCTTCGATGTCAGCCTCGATGGCCATCATGCCTTCGCGACGGCTCTTGTTGAGGATCTCGTACACCAGGCCCAGTACCTCCAGGTAGTAGGCATGGGTGAAGCGCGAGCCGAACATCTTCATCGACTTCTTGATGACGTGCATGGTCATGTGGCCAGGGTTGGCCTGCAGGAATGCACCAAAGGCTGCACCGCCGATGATCAGTACTTCGAACGGCTGGATCAGCGCTGCGATCTTGCCGTGGGAGAGCACGTAGCCGCCGAGCACGCTCGCGAATACGACGATGATGCCGATAATTTTAGCCATAGGTTCAAAGCACTTGCTGTCGTGGTCAGGGGAAGAGACGGGAGCTTTAAAACTCTTCTTCTACTTATCGGCAGAACTGCGCCAGACTATAGCCACTCAATGCGAAAAGCCAGTTCGGACTGATGTCAAAATGCCAATTGAAACCAAGGTGCCCGCTCAGGCCCCGCGTACGCTAGAAGCCTGGGTAAAGCTGCTAGAGAGTGTTCGCATCCCCGTGCCGAAGCACAGCTACGACCGGGTCATGGCTGCCATCCACGATAGCCGCCGCTCGCTGCGCGACATCGCCGAACTGATGCAGGATAGCCCGGCACTGGTGCTATCGGTGATGCGCGAAGCCAATCACCCCACCAACGCCAGCCAGGCCGAGCCAGCCGAAAGCCTGGAGGTCGCCCTCAACCGCCTGGGCCTGGAGCGCAGTGAGCAACTGCTCAAGCGCCTGCCCTCGCTGCCGGTCGAAGAAATCCCGCCCGTGCTCAGCCAGTTCCAGCTGATCAGCCAGCACGCCTCGCAGCAGGCCAGCGGCCTGTTCGCCAGCCGCCTGGCACGGCTGTGGCAGGAAATCCACTGGGGCAGCCTGCTGTTCCTGTCACCACTTTGGCCGCTGGCACTGGTCTACCCCAAGCTGCTCGATACCTGGGAGCTGCGGGTTATCCACAAGGGCGAGGACGCCGCCCAGGTAGAGGAAGAGCTGTTTGGCGTGCGAATCATGGCGCTGTGCCAGACCATGGCGGAGTACTGGCGCCTGCCGCAGTGGGTAACCCAGGGTTACCGCCTGCTGCTGGAAGAACGCGAACAGCTGGCCCAGGTGCTGAGCATCGCCCGCGACGAAGACCTGCTCAGCCAGCAGCACCGCCTGGATGCCGAGCCCGGCCTGCGCCGCTGGTTCAACCAGCCGGCCAACACCGTGCTGCTGGCCAACAACCTTGCGCTGGCGGCGCAGGTGGGCTGGGACAACCCGCACCTGCTGCGCTGGCAACTGCTGACGGCGCTGTACCTGCAGACCTCGCTGGAAGACGTGCAGCAGCAAGTGCACCAACAAGCTGCCGCCAGTGCCCGCCGCCACGCCAGGCATGCCCTGTTCCACCCGGCTGAAGCACTGATCTGGCCCTGGCACCAGCGCCGCCCGCACCCGGACATGCTGGCCCCGCCCCCGCCCAGCAGCGACGACCTGGCGCGTTGGCGAAAGCTGTGCCAGGACCTGCTGGCCCAGCCCAGCCCGTTCACCAATACCGTGCACCTCGCCACCCAGGCCCGCGAAGCCCTGCTGGCCTGCGGCATGCAGCGCCTTATGCTGCTGAGCCTGGACAAGGCCAGCGACTACCTGCGCGTGCAGCAGACCGCCGGCTTGCCCAAAGAGGCCGCGGCCCTGGCCCTGCAGGTGTCGCAAAACAAACTGCTGCAAAAGCTGATGGCCCAGGCCGGGCAACTGCGCATTACCCCGGAAAACCACAGCCAGTTTTCGGCCCTGCTGCCTGCCCCGCTGCGTGCGCTGTTCCGCAGCGAGCACGTGCTGCTGCGCTCGCTGGCGGTGAACGATCAGGTGCTGATGCTGATGGTGGCCGACCAGGGCTGCCGGCCCTTGGCCGACATCAGCGTTCAGGCCTTCGGCAAGACCGCGCAATGCACCGAGCGGGCACTGTCGGTGTTTGCCAACCGCAAGGGCTGAGCCTTGCGCTACAATCGCCCCTCTTTCCACACTGGAGACCGTGGATGACTGACTTTTCCGGCCTGCCCCTGGTGATCGAAGCCGCGGACCTGCTGCCACGCCTGGGTTCGCCACAGTTGATCCTGGTCGACCTGAGCAGTGCCAACCGCTATGTCAGCGGGCATATCCCCGGCGCTCGCTTTGTCGAAGGCAAGCGTACCCAGCTTGGCCAGCCTCCAGCGCCGGGCCTGCTGCCGTCCCTGGGCGAGCTGGAAAAACTGTTCAGCGAACTCGGCCACCGCGACGACGCCGTCTATGTGGTGTATGACGATGAAGGCGGGGGCTGGGCCGGGCGCTTCATCTGGCTGCTCGACGTGATTGGTCACAAGGCCTATCACTACCTCAATGGCGGTATCCAGGCCTGGCCGGCTGACACCCTGTCCACCGACGTGCCCGCCAGCGTCAACAGCCCGGTGCACCTGCGTATCGACAACGCCCCCACCGCCACCCGCGAGTACCTGCAAAGCCGCCTGGGCGCCGATGACCTGGTCATCTGGGACGCCCGCGGCCCGCAGGAATTCAGCGGCGAGAAGGTATTGGCTGCCAAGGGCGGGCACATTCCCGGCGCGATCAACTTCGAGTGGACCGCCGGCATGGACCTCAACGACCACTTGCGCATTCGCCAAGACATCAAAAATGTCCTCGAGCAACTGGGCATCACCCCTGACAAGGAAGTGATCACCCACTGCCAGACCCACCGCCGCTCCGGCTTCACTTATCTGGTGGCCAAGGCCCTCGGCTACCCACGCGTCAAGGCCTACGCCGGCTCGTGGAGCGAATGGGGCAACCACCCGGACACGCCTGTAGAAGTTTAAGGAACCTGCATGAAATCCCGTTTGTTCATCATCAGCCAGTACCTGCTGCCGCACCACCTGCTGTCGCGGCTGGCCGGCTGCATCGCCGAGTGCCGCGTGCGCTGGTTCAAGAATGCCTTTACCGCCTGGTTCGCCAAGCGCTACCAGGTAAACATGTCTGAAGCGCTGGTCGAGGACTTGAGCGCCTACGAGCACTTCAATGCGTTTTTCACCCGCGCCCTGAAACCGGGTGCCCGCCCGCTGGACGAAACCCCGGGCGCCATCCTGTGCCCGGCCGACGGTGCCGTCAGCCAGCTCGGCCCGATCGAGCACGGCCGCATCTTCCAGGCCAAGGGCCACGGCTTCAGCGCGCAGGAGCTGCTGGGCGGTGACCCGGCCATGGCAGCGCCGTTCATGGGCGGCGAGTTTGCCACCATCTACCTGTCGCCCAAGGACTACCACCGCGTGCACATGCCGCTGGCCGGCACCCTGCGCGAAATGGTCTATGTGCCGGGGCGCCTGTTCTCGGTCAACCAGACCACCGCAGAGAACGTTCCCGAGCTGTTCGCCCGCAACGAGCGCGTGGTCTGCCTGTTCGACACCGAGCGTGGGCCGATGGCCGTGGTGCTGGTGGGTGCGATGATCGTCGCCTCGATCGAAACCGTGTGGGCCGGACTGGTGACGCCGCCCAAGCGTGAGCTGAAGACCTTCCGTTACGACGAAGCCAGCCGCGCGCCGATCCACCTGGAGAAAGGTGCCGAGCTGGGCCGCTTCAAGCTGGGCTCGACCGCCATCGTGCTGTTCGGGCCGGAGCAGGTGAAGTGGGCTGAGAACCTGGGCGCTGGTTCTGCAGTGCGCATGGGGCAGCTGCTGGCGGCGCCTGCACAGGCTTGACCGTGGTTTTTGCTTCGAGGTGATCGGCGGGGGTTCTCCAGCGCCTGTGAGATCGAGCGCCGCCCGCGCGGCGCTTCGCAGCACAAGGCTGCTCCTACATTTGTTTCAGGCCAATGATTTCTGAGGGGAAGGCGCGCGGTGCCTTGGCGTCCGCCTCGATGTCGCGTGGGACAAACAAGGCGGTCGCGTGCGCTGGTACAGGCTTGACTGGTCAGAAACAGATGCAGGAGCAGCCTTGTGCTGCGAAGCGCCGCGCGGGCGGCGCTCGATTTCACACGCGCTGCAGACTAGACGGCAAACTAGCCGCGGGCGTCGCGGTCGCGCAGGCCCAACAGGTACAGCACGCCATCCAGCCCCAGGGTGGAAATCGCCTGCTTGGCCGACTGGCGCACCAGCGGCTTGGCGCGGAACGCTACGCCCAGGCCGGCGAGCGACAGCATCGGCAGGTCGTTGGCGCCATCACCCACGGCGATGGTCTGCTCCAGCTGCAAGCCTTCTTCACTGGCCAGCTGTTGCAGCAGCTCGGCCTTGCGCTGGGCATCGACGATCGGCTCGACAGCCACACCAGTCACCTTGCCGTCGACTACTTCCAGCTCGTTGGCGAACACATAGTCGATACCCAGGCGCGCCTGCACCTGGCGGGCAAAGTAGGTAAAGCCACCGGACAGGATCGCGGTCTTGTAACCCAGGCGCTTGAGCTCTGCGAACAGGTTTTCGGCACCTTCGGTCAGGCGCAGCGAGGCACCGATTTCGTCCAGCACACCCACATCCAGGCCCTTGAGCAGCGCCATGCGCTCCTTGAAGCTGGCGCGGAAGTCCAGCTCACCGCGCATGGCGCGCTCGGTGATTGCCGCCACCTGCTCACCCACGCCGGCCGCCTTGGCCAGTTCGTCGATGACTTCGGCTTCGATCAGCGTCGAGTCCATATCGAACACCGCCAGGCGGCGGTTGCGGCGGAACAGGTCGTCCTTCTGGAAGGCGATGTCGATGCTCAGCGCTTCGGCCAGGGCAAAGAAGTCGGCACGCAGGGCCTGGGCATCGCTCGGCGCGCCGCGCACGGAGATTTCGATGGCCGCTTTGCCCTTGTCGGTTTCGGCATCCAGCGCCACACGCGCCGACAGACGCTCGATACGCTCGATGGTCAGGCCGTACTGGCTGATCACCGCACTCACCCGCTGCAGTTGCTCTGGGGTGATCTTGCGGCTGAGCAGGGTGACGATGTGGCGCGCCTCGCCCTGGCCGTCAGCCCAGTGCTGGTAGTCCGCCTCGGAAATCGGCGTGTAGCGGGCCTGCAGGTTCAGTTCGTGGGCCTTGGCCTGCACGCCTTGCAGCAGGGCGGTAGCCACTTCGTTGTCCGGGATGTCGACCAGGATACCGAACGACAAAGTGCCGTGCATGACCGCCAGGCCGATGTCGAGGATGCTCACACCGCCCTGCAGCAGGACGCCGGTGATAGCCGCAGTGAGACCGGGACGGTCCTCACCGGTGATGTTGATCAGGACGATTTCGCGCACAACCTGGCTCCGACTTCGATGAAAAATGCGCATTCTACCGATTTTCCGTGACCATCGGGCGCCAACGATACTTTGCCGACAAAACCCGGGTCGCTATACTGCCCCACACTTTCTGCCATTAAGAGCCGAGCTCAGTGAACCGGCCCACGCCCGTCAAACCAGACAATTTCTTCCTGATGATCTATCGTGCCCTGAGTCAACGTCGCGTGCCGCTGGCATTGCGCATCGCTTGCACCAACATCTTCCTGGTCGCGCTGGCGCTGGTGATCTATGCCTGCGTGATGGGCCTGCAGTTCAAGCAGGCCATGCACGAGCAGGCTGATGCCCTTGGCCAGAGCCTGACCACCCAGACCGCCACCTCGGCGACCGAGCTGCTGGTGTCTAACGACATCCTCAGTCTCAACGTGCTGCTGGGCAACCTGGTGAAAAACCCGCTGGTGGCCCACGCGGCCATCTACAGCGTGGACAACCGCATCCTCGCCGAGGCCGGCCAGCGCCCGCGCAACAGCCTGCTGGGCGAGGCAGAGGGCCTGTACCAGACCAAGATCACCTTCCAGGACGTGACGGCCGGGCAACTGCGCATCAGCCTGGACATGAGCCAGTTCCAGCAGCCGATGCTGATCAGCCTGCAGAGCATGGGCATCATGGCGGCAATCCTGCTGGCCCTGGCCCTCAGCCTGAGCCTGCGACAGGGCCGCTATATCACCCTGCCGCTGCTGCAGTTGCGGGTGTGGCTGCGAGACCCCCAGCCCTATACCCCGGCCACCGACCGCCAGGACGAGATCGGCGACATCGCCCGCCAGCTGCACGCGCGCCTGGCCCCGCCGCCGCCACCGGAGCCAGAGCTGGAGGAAGAGGACGACGAGCATTTCGACGACTTCCACGACGCAGCGCCGGCTCCCAAGGCAGCCCCGCGCCCCAAGGTTGCCGCATTGGCCGAGGACGATGACGACGAAGCCTTTGCCGGTTTGCTGGACGACGACAGTGCGCCCAAAGCCGCCCCGGTCGAATCTGACGAGCCGCAGTACAGCGCCGTACTTGCCGTGCAACTGGGCTCACAGGAACAACTGCGCCGCCTGCCGCGTACACGCCTGACCGAGCTGACTGACCGCTACCGCGATTGCCTGGAGCATGCTGCCTCGCTCTACGACGGTGAAACCCACACGCTCAACGACGGCAGCACCCTGGTGCTGTTCCACAGCCGCGACTGTGGCGAGGACTACCTGACCAACGCCATCTGCTGCGGCGAGCTGCTGCGCGCCCTGGGCCATGCCCTGCAGATCGAAGTGGCCGACAGCGGCATCACCCTTCAGCTGCAACTGGGCCTGGTCCTGGGCAACGACCTGCAAGGGCTGGAGCTGGTGGACTTGCTGATGGCCGAAAAGGTCCAGGATGCCCTGGCGCTGTCGCAGCACAGCCGCAACCTGTTGCTGGTGGAGCGGCAGATCAGCGATGACGCGCTGATTCGCCAGCGTGCCCGCATTCGCCCGATTGCCAGCCCTGAGGGTGCCTGCTGTGTGGAGCGTTTGATGGAGCCTTACCCGTCGATGCTGGAGCGCCAGCTGGCGCGCATGCACGAGCGCCGCGCCTGATAGTTTCTCCCTGTGGGAGCGGGCGCGCCCGCGAATCAGGCGCCGCGGTGCATGGCACCGGCTGCGCCGGTGTTCGCGGGCACGCCCGCTCCCACAAAGGCCGCATCTATCCTTTAGGTACAAAAAAGCCCGCAACAAATGCGGGCTTTTTTGTGGGTGTCAGTTCGATCAGAACCGATAAACTTCCATGTCGGTGCGAATCGGCGAGGCCATCGGAATCTTGGATTTCTCCGGCCCCTTTTTGACCTGCACCGGTGCAGCGGGCTTTTTCGGTGCTTCTTCGGCAATCGCCGGCTGGTTGGCCAGCGGCTTGACCGCAGTGCTCAGCTGTTCGGCCAGCTTCTGAAGCAGTTGACCCTGGGCCTGAACTTGCGACGACTCGCTGCCCTCGTGCGGCTGCTCGAGGTGAACGATACGGTTGTCACGCACATGGCCACGGCGATCCAGCAGACGCCACTGGGCATCCAGGATGGCCGGCTGGTTTTTGCCTGAGTCCAGGCGCGTGATCGACAACAGCACCTGCACGTCCGGGCTGAAGCCAGCGGTCGCCGGCGCCAGCACCACGCGCTGGCTGTCCAGGCGCCAGGCAAGTTGACGCACCAGCAGCTGGTCGATATCCGACGAAAGGCTACCCGCCCAGCGGCCGTCAGTCGCCGCGCTCAGGCTGCCGTCGGCTTGACGCTGCAGGAACGTTTCACGCTGAAGGTAATCGGCTACCGATACCGGGCCGAGTACCACGGCCATGCCCGCACTCTGCGACGGCTGGCCAGGATCACCACTGTCGAGCTGATACAGGGCAACCGGCTGATGCATGGTGCACCCGCCAAGGCCCAGCAGGCCAGTCATCAACAGCGCAAATGGAAGGCGCAGAAATTTCATCATCCCATCCAGGCGGCCGCCATAAGGCACACCGCAGTGATACATGTAGATTCAAACGGGCACACGGCCACGCCGGCACCGCAAGGGCCATATCATCCGCGAAATAACCGTCCGACTCCAGCATTTCTGCCCGGAACGGCGCTGAAATTGCCGTTCCAGACATTTCTGCCCGTTACGCCGGCACTTCCACCTGCAACCCATCGACGCGCTGGAAGCCGCGTGGCAGCTTGCTGCCTCGCCGTCCGCGCTCGCCCTTGTAGTGCTCAAGATCGTCCGCTTTCAGAGACAGGGTACGCTTGCCTGCTTGCAATACAAGGGTCGCGCCTTCGGCAATCACGGCCAGATCGGTGACAAATTCTTCACGGCTGGCTACCCGGTCGCCCGGCACGCCAATGATCTTGTTGCCCTTGCCCTTGCCCAACTGCGGCAAATCGCTGACCTTGAACACCAGCAGGCGGCCTTCGGTGGTCACCGCTGCCAGCCAGTCCTGCTCGCGATTGGCCACCGGGCGTGGGGTCATGACCTTGGCACCGTTGGGCAGGCTGAGCAAACCCTTGCCGGCCTTGTTCTTGGCCTGCAAGTCCTCACCCTTGACCACGAAGCCGTAGCCCGCATCCGAGGCAACCACGTACAGCGCGTCGTCCTCCGGCAACAGCACACACTCGAAGGTGGCGCCTGGGGGTGGCGTCAGGCGGCCGGTCAGCGGCTCGCCCTGACCACGTGCCGAGGGCAAGCTGTGAGCCGCCACCGAATAACTGCGCCCCGTAGAGTCGATGAGCACGGCAAACTGGTTGGAACGCCCGGCTGCGGCGGCCTTGAAGCCATCGCCGGCCTTGTACGACAAGCCGGTGGCGTCGATGTCGTGGCCTTTGGCGCAACGCACCCAGCCCTTCTCCGACAGCACCACGGTGACCGGCTCGGTCGGCATCAGCTCGTTTTCAGACAGGGCCTTGGCTTCGACGCGCTCGACGATTGGCGAACGGCGCGCGTCGCCGTAGGTTTCGGCATCCTTGATCAGTTCGCTGCGCACCAGCTTGCGCAGTTTGGCCTCGCTGCCCAGCAGCGCCTGCAGCTTGGCCTGTTCCTTGAGCAGTTCGTCCTGCTCGCCGCGGATCTTCATCTCTTCCAGGCGCGCCAGCTGACGCAGACGGGTCTCGAGGATGTACTCGGCCTGGATTTCGCTCAGCTCGAACCGGGCAATCAGGGCCTGCTTGGGGTGCTCCTCGGTACGGATGATGTGGATCACTTCATCCAGGTTGAGGAATGCGGTGAGCAAACCATCCAGCAGGTGCAGGCGCCGCTCCACCTTGTCCAGGCGATGCTGCAACCGGCGGCGAACAGTGTTGGTGCGAAACTCCAGCCACTCCACCAATATCGCACGCAGGTTCTTCAACTGCGGGCGGCCGTCCAGGCCAATGATATTGACGTTGACCCGGTAGCTGCTCTCCAGGTCGGTGGTGGCGAACAGGTGCTGCATCAGTTCGTCGGCATCCACACGGTTGGAGCGCGGGATGATGACGATGCGGCACGGGTTCTCATGGTCGGATTCGTCACGCAGGTCGGCAACCATCGGCAGCTTCTTGGCCTGCATCTGTGCGGCGATCTGCTCCAGCACCTTGGCCCCGGAGACCTGGTGCGGCAGCGCAGTCACTACGATGTCGCCATCCTCGACGCGGTAAACGGCACGCATGCGGATCGAGCCGCGGCCGCTTTCGTACATCTTGAGGATTTCTGCCCGTGGCGTGATGATTTCCGCCTCGGTCGGGTAATCCGGCCCCTGGATGTGCTCACACAATTGCTCGATGGTGGCCTTGGGCTCGTCGAGCAGGCGCACGCAGGCGCTGGCCACTTCACGCAGGTTGTGCGGCGGCACGTCGGTCGCCATGCCCACGGCGATACCGGTGGTCCCGTTGAGCAGGATGTTGGGCAGGCGCGCCGGCAGCACGGCCGGCTCCTGCAGGGTACCGTCAAAGTTCGGTACCCAGTCCACGGTGCCTTGGCCAACTTCGCTGAGCAGCACTTCGGCGTAGCGCGACAAACGCGCCTCGGTATAACGCATGGCGGCGAACGACTTCGGATCGTCCGGCGCACCCCAGTTACCCTGGCCGTCGACCAGGGTATAGCGGTAGCTGAACGGCTGCGCCATCAGCACCATGGCCTCGTAGCAGGCCGAGTCGCCATGGGGATGGAACTTGCCGAGCACGTCACCGACGGTACGCGCCGACTTCTTGTGCTTGGCATCGGCATCCAGCCCCAACTCGCTCATGGCATAGACGATGCGTCGCTGCACCGGCTTCAGGCCGTCGCCGATGTGCGGCAAGGCGCGGTCCATGATCACGTACATGGAATAGTTGAGGTAGGCCTGTTCGGTGAAGTCAGCCAGCGAGCGGCGTTCGACGCCGTCCAGGCTGAGTTCCAGTGAGTCGCTCATGCGGGCCTCGTCATTTCAGGTTCTGGCGCAACAGCATGGTGCCGCCGCGCTGGGTAAATTCAAGTTGTTTCAGGGCACTCATGCCCAGCAGTACGATGGGCCCGTCCAGGCCCGGCACCACGGTGGCGCGTACGTCCTGCAGCCGGATATCGCCCAGCTGCAGGCTGGCCAGGCGCGTGCGGTAGCCTTCGGCGCGGCCATTGGCGGTGCTGAGCACCACCGGGCTGCCGCGCTCAAGGTTCAGGTCACGGGCCAACACCTCGGGGATCGCCACATCGGTGGCGCCGGTGTCGAGCATGAAATGCACCGCCTGGCCGTTGATGGCGCCATCCACCATGAAGTGGCCCTGGCCGTTGCCCAGCAGGCGCACTTCGACAAAGCCCTCGCCGTGTTCGGATTGCACCTGGGCATTGGGGTTGCGCTTATTGTCTTCCCACTGGCCGAAAAAGCGCGTGGCAAGGAACATCGCGGCCGCCCAGGCGAGGACCATCAGCACCCTGCCCGCCCGTTTGCCCGGCGCCTGGCTCATGACTTGGCGCTCCAGCCACCTTCCGGTGCATCAAAGCGCCAGACGATCGGGCGCGTTTCGCCATCGGCGCGGGCGCCGTTGTTGTTGTCCAGGCCGATCCAGGCGCCCTTGGCATCGATCACAAGGGCTTCGGCCAGGCCGAACGGTTGCGGGTAACGGCGGGCCTCGACCAAGGCGTCGGCAGCAAACGACCAGCAGCGTTCTACTTTGCCGCTGTCGGTATCACGCCGGCAGACCCGGTAGGCATTGCGTTCGAGTGTGAACAGCTTGCCCTCGAACCAGGCCAGGTCGGCAAAATCGCGCGACAGTGCCCGGGCATTGGGCATTTGCGCCGGCTGCATCTCCACCCCGGCCTCGCTCAGCAGCACACAGCTGCGCCCGCAAGTCCACACCGATTGCTGGCGCTCGATGGCCACCAGGCCACGGCGCTCGCGTTCTGCGGCCAGCCACAGGCGATCGCCCGCAGGGTTGATCGCCAAGCCCTCGAACAAAGCATTGAAGTTCAGCAGCATGCCGCTGGCACGGGCCTGACGCACCATGGCCGGGTCGATCTTCAGCCAGTCCGGCTCGCCTTCCAGCGGTAATTGCAACACGGCGGCATGGGCTTCGCTGGCCAGGTACAGGTTACCCGCCTGGTCACAGGTGATGCCTTCGAAATCCAGCTCGCCCCCGCGAATGTACGACGCCGCCCAATTGCGCGACTTGAGGCCCCACGGCAGGCCGCTTTCCGGCGGCGGTGGCGGGGTAAAGGTCAGCGGTTGCGCGCGCCAGGTCGGTTTTTGCTGGTCGAAGCGGTAGATGCGGTCGTCGTCGCGGTCGGACACGCCCCACAGCCCGCCCCGGCATTCCACCAGGCCAGACAGGTTGCCACCACGCATGCCGTCGATCGGGTGCTCGGCACTGAGCTTCAGCTCCGGCCAGTTACCCGCCAGGGCAGGCAAGGTAACCAGCGCAAGGCAAACGGCAAGTACTTGCCGAATCAAACCATGACCTCGGCCAGGTTGCCTTTGGTCTCCAGCCAGTTCTTGCGGTCACCGGCGCGCTTCTTGGCCAGCAGCTTGTCCATCAGTTCGCAGGTGGCCTCAACGTCGTCCAGGGTCAGCTGCACCAGGCGCCGGGTGTTCGGGTCCATGGTGGTTTCACGCAGTTGCGGCGGGTTCATTTCACCCAGGCCCTTGAAGCGGGTGACCTGCGGTTTGCCGCGTTTCTTCTCGGCCACCAGGCGGTCGAGGATGCCGTCACGCTCGGCTTCGTCGAGGGCGTAGTAGATTTCCTTGCCCAGGTCGATGCGGTACAGCGGCGGCATGGCCACGTACACATGCCCGGCCTCCACCAGCGCGCGGAAGTGCTGGACGAACAGCGCGCACAGCAGCGTGGCGATGTGCAGGCCGTCGGAGTCGGCGTCGGCAAGGATGCAGACTTTGCCGTAGCGCAGTTGCGCCAGGTCTGTGGCACCCGGGTCGACACCGATGGCCACGGCGATGTTGTGCACCTCCTGGCTGGCCAGGACTTCGCCACCGTCCACTTCCCAGGTGTTGAGGATCTTGCCGCGCAGCGGCAGGATCGCCTGGTACTCCTTGTCCCGTGCCTGCTTGGCCGAGCCACCTGCCGAGTCACCCTCGACCAGGAACAGCTCGGCACGCATCGGGTCCTGGCCGGCGCAATCGGCCAGCTTGCCAGGCAGCGCCGGGCCTTGGGTGATGCGCTTGCGCTCGACCTTCTTGCTGGCCTTGAGGCGACGCCCGGCGTTGCTGATGGCCAGCTCGGCCAGTTGCATGCCCAGCTCGGGGTGGGCGTTCAGCCACAGGCTGAAGGCGTCCTTGACCACGCCGGAAACAAAGGCAGCCGCCTCGCGCGAGGACAGGCGCTCCTTGGTCTGCCCGGAGAACTGCGGCTCCTGCATTTTCATCGAGAGCACGAAAGAGATGCGCTCCCAGATGTCTTCAGGCGCCAGCTTCACACCGCGCGGCAGCAGATTGCGGAACTCGCAGAACTCGCGCATGGCATCCAGCAGGCCCTGACGCAGGCCGTTGACATGGGTGCCGCCCTGAGCGGTGGGGATCAGGTTGACGTAGCTTTCCTGGACGCTGTCGCCGCCTTCTGGCAACCACAGCAAGGCCCAGTCTGCGGCCTCCTTGTTGCCCGCCAGGCTGCCGCAGAACGGCTCGTCAGGCAGGCGCTGGAACTCGCTGACCGCATCGACCAGGTAGGAACGCAGGCCGTCTTCGTAGTGCCACTCGACCTTCTCGCCACTGGCCTTGTCCTCGAAGCTGACCAGCAAGCCCGGGCACAGCACGGCCTTGGCCTTGAGCACATGCTTGAGGCGGCTGATGGAGAACTTGGGCGAGTCGAAGTACTTGGGGTCGGGGCTGAAGTAGACGCTGGTGCCAGTGTTGCGCTTGCCGACCGAGCCGACCACTTCCAGCTCGCTGGCCTTGAAGCCATCGGCGAAGGACATCTGGTATTCGTTGCCGTCACGCTTGACGCGCACGCGCACCTGGGTCGACAGGGCGTTGACCACCGAGATACCCACACCGTGCAAACCGCCGGAGAACTGGTAGTTCTTGTTGGAGAACTTGCCGCCGGCGTGCAGCTTGGTAAGGATCAGCTCGACCCCGGACACGCCTTCTTCCGGGTGGATGTCCACTGGCATGCCACGGCCATCGTCGCTGACTTCCAGCGAGTGGTCGGCATGCAGGATGACCTGCACCGAACGGGCGTGGCCGGCCAGGGCTTCGTCGACACTGTTGTCGATGACTTCCTGGGCCAGGTGGTTGGGGCGGCTGGTATCGGTGTACATGCCCGGCCGCTTGCGGACCGGGTCAAGGCCCGAGAGGACTTCGATGGCGTCTGCGTTATAGGCGCTAGCGCTGGGATTGGCCATAGGGTCTCTTCGTCAGTCTGGTGAGTGCAAAAAAGTCAAAATACAGAAAAATCGAGCGCCGCATACTGCCCGCGAGCAATGCCGGCAAAAGCCAGCAGAGCCGGCAGGCGCTCGGCGAAGCCCTGGAAACTGTGGTCGCCGCCAGCCTGTATACGCAGGGCACATGCACGGTAATAGCGCTCGGCGTGGCGATAGTCCAGGGTTTCATCGGCCGTCTGCAGCCACACTTGATAGCGGCTGGCATCTACCGGGGCCGGCACTTCCAGCTCGGCCAGGGCCTGTACGTGATCATGGGTCAGTTCCCAGGTTTCACCGCTGTAGTGATTGCGCTGAGTGCCCAGGTACCCGTCAAAATGCTTGTGTGGCGTTACCGCAGGGTTCACCAACAGGGCCTTGAGGCCATGGCGCTCGGCCAGATGGGTCGCATAGTAGCCGCCGAGCGAACTGCCCACCAGCAATGGCGCGCCCAGTTCGGCGATGGCAGCTTCAAGCTGGGCGATAGCCTGCCGCGGGTGGTGATGCAAGGCGGGCACACGTAGCTGGGCCGACAGGCCCAGTTGCTGCATCACGGCTTCGAGCTGGCGCGCCTTGGTCGAAAGCGGCGAGCTGTTGAAGCCATGGATATAGAGGATGGAACCCGACATGCTGCCCCCGGAATCTGTGGCTTCGCGCCTGATGATGCGGGCGCAGGGACGCGCAGTGTAGCGCGTTCGCCGGGTTTTGACGCAGTGTCACGGGTTTCGCAACAATTTCTTCAATAACCTGGGCTATCGAAGTCGAGTCTCACCTCAAAGTCCGTGGCCCGCTCCACTCCGGTTTCCAACCGCCCGTCGGCGTGCAGGCGCAACCAGCGGTACCCGGGCTGCTCCTCGCTCACCTTGAAGTCTTCGCTGCCTGCCGCGAACTGAATACAGGTCGAAGGCGTGGCCAGCAGGCGCCGGCCCTCGCGCAGCTCGTCCCATTCCTGATGCACATGCCCCCACAGCAACGCCCGCACCTGTGGATAAGCCTCGATGGTATCGAACAGGGCCTGGGCATTGCGCAAGCCTATCGGCGCGATCCAGGCGCAGCCGATGTCCACCGGCTGATGGTGGAAACACACCAGGCAATGCCGTTCGCCCGCCTCTTTCAAGGCGGCTTCCAGCACTGCCAGTTGGTCACGCTCCAGCAGACCATGTGTCGCGCCATGCACCGCCGTGTTGAGCATGACAATACGCCAGGCGCCAACATCGGTGACTGCTTGCACCAGCTCCGGGGCCACTTCGGCCATGACCCGGGCCTCGTCGTGGTTGCCCGGCAACCAGCGGGTGGGCACTGCAAACGACGCAGTCAGATCCCGGAACGCTTCATATGAAGCAACGCTGGCGTCCTGGGAAAGATCACCCGTGCACAACAGCAAGTCGACAAGCGGTTGCTCGCGCCGCACCTGGGCCACCACATGGCGCAGGCTGTCACGGGTATTAAGCCCCAGCATGCTGCCGGCCGGGTCGGCGAAAAGATGGGCGTCGGTCAGTTGCACCACATGAACAGGGCGCGTGTTGTCTGGGTACATGTCAGCGGACGCTTGCCAGTTCGTGGCCACAAGCCAGGCAGTGGCTCAGCCATTCACCGAGGAACAGGTTGAGCTGGGCCTTTTCGTCCGGCTGGTGCATGGCCTCATTCGGATACGGGTAAATACTGCGCAGGCGCCGGGTATGTTCGGCACTGACCACTTCGGCCATGCGCGCATCGTGGTAAACCTGCACTTCCAGGTGCGGCACCGGCAGCCACGGCAAGCTGTGCTCCTGACGCACGTGCAGGGTGGTGGTGTAAGGGCAGGCCAGCACCACGTCCAGTACCAGCACGCCGAGCATCTGGTCGCCCTGGGTCATGCCGATGCGGCGCGAGCTCTGGGTGGTACGCATATCGGGCAACAGGCGCATCAGCCGGGCGTAGTTGGCCTCGCAGGCAGCCTGCAGCCCGACCAGGTCGACTCGATAGCGCTCGCGCAGCAGGTTCACTTCCACATACCTCGTACTTCGTCACGGTTCAGCGCCAGCCATTGCAAGCCGATGATAGTCGCCGCGTTGCAGATGCGCCCGTCGCGCACCGCCTGCAGGGCATCCTCGAACGACCACACGCGCACGCGGATGTCTTCGCCCTCTTCTTCCAGGCCATGCAGCCCGCCCGCGCCCTTGCTGCTGCAACGACCAAGGAACAGGTGAACGTACTCGTCACTGCCGCCCGGCGACGGGAAGTAGCGGGTCATCGGCCACAGGGCGCTGAACGTCAGGCCGGCTTCTTCCTCGGCTTCGCGGTGGGCGACTTCCTCGGGTTGCTCATCCTTGTCGATCAGCCCGGCAACCATCTCGATCAGCCAGGGGTTGGCGACCTTGTCCAGTGCGCCGACGCGGAACTGCTCGATCAGCACCACTTCGTCGCGCAACGGGTCGTAAGGCAGCACACACACCGCATCATGGCGCACAAACAGTTCGCGGCTGATCTCGCGGCCCATACCCCCGGCAAACAGCTCGTGGCGCAGGTGCACCTTGTCGAGCTTGTAGAAGCCCTGGAAGCAGTTGGCCCGCTTGACGATCTCGACCGCCTTGGGCACCGAATTCAACGTGTCTGACATGGAAATCCTCGTTACCTCAATTACCGCTTCGCGCCATCCTACTCTGCACGCTTTCGCGTTTCACCCCTTTCCGCCAACCGTTCGCACACTCGGGACAGCGCGTCTTCACTCTGTTAGCTTAGTGGCGAACTGAAGGCCGCGCAGACGGTCAAAGGCCGACTTTTCCCTGTTCTGCAAGGATCATCATGACACTTGTCAAACTGACTTCCGTGGCCGTGCTGGCACTCGCTCTGGGCGCCTGCCAGAGCCTGTTCACGCCCAACTACCGGGCCCCGCTCGAGGTCAAGCGCGACGCCTGGGAGCATGTCAAACCCGGCTGCAGCGAAAGCGACTGCCCGCTGGTGAACATCGACATGGTCCACTTCCCGGCCCTGCCCGCGCTCGACGGCATCGTCGAAAAACGCCTGCTGCAACTGACCGAAGACAATCAGCATGGCACCGCGCCAAGCACCTTGCAGGCCTACGAACAGCAATACCTGGCCAGTGCCGACAAACGTAACAGCAGTTATCTGCAAGCCAAGGTACGCGAGCAGCATGACGGGCTGGTGATCATCGAGTTGTCCAGCTACCTGGACAGCGGTGGCGCCCACGGCATGCCTGGGCGCGGCTTCATCAACTATTCGCGCAAGCTGGACAAGGTGCTGACCCTGCAGGACATGCTGGTGCCAGGCCAGGAGGACACCTTCTGGAAAACCGTCGAGGAGTCGCACCGCGCCTGGCTGATGAGCGTGGGCATGGACAAGGACGCCGAGTTCGTCAAAACCTGGCCGTTCAAGAAGTCGCCGCACATCGCCCTGACGTACGGCGCAGTAGTGGTCAAGTACGAGGTCTATGCCATCGCGCCCTATTCCATGGGCCACGTGGAACTGAAGATCCCCTACCCACGCCTGAATGGCGTACTCAAGCCTGAACTGTTTCCCGGCCGCGGCTAAGGCTCAGTAACCCATGCAGCACACCTGCCAGCAGCAATGCTGGCAGGGTAGCCCCCAGTTCCGGTGCCTGCGCGGCAATCAGGTGGTAGACTGCCACCCCCGCAAACCAGGCCACCAGCGCCTGCCAGTGCAAGCCGCCGACCTGTGCCGGCAAGCGGCGACGACGAACCACGTAGTGGTCCATCAACACCACGCCGAACAGCGGCGCGAACACCGAACCGATCAGCAGCAGGAAGTTCTCGTACTGGGCCAGTGGCGCCAGCAGGGCGATCAGGGTGCACAGCACGCCGATGGCGAGCGCCAGGTGCTCGACCTTCACAGGCACCAGCACGCCGGTGGAAACCGCTGCCGAGTGGATGTCGGCGAAGGCCTTTTCCGACTCGTCCAGCAGAATGAGCAGCAACGGAATGCCCATGCCGGCGCCGGCCAGGGCCAGCAGCAGGGCATTGACCTCGCCACTGGCAGCGAAGGCCAGGGTGTAGGCCACGCCCAGGCTCATCAGCCAGGTGTTGCCGATGAAATAGCCAATGACCGTGCCGCCGAACACGTGCTTGCCGTTGCGGGCGAAGCGCGAATAGTCGGCGATCAGCGGCAGCCAGGACAGCGGCATGGCGATGACGATGTCGAAGCCCACGGCCAGCGACATCGAACCGTCACCGGCGCGGCCCCACAGTTCAGCCAGGTCGGCCTTGGCGAACAGATTCCAGGTCAGCCACAGGCAAGCCCCCAGCAGCACCCAGATACCCCAGGCGCGCAGCACCTTGCGTACGAAGGCCAGCGGCCCGCTGACGGCCAGCAAGGTGGCCAGGGCTCCAAAACACAGGGTCCAGAGCATCGGGCTGTTCCAGGCACTGTCCTCGCCGAACGCCCGCGCGCCCAGCAGGCTGGCGGCATCGCGCATGACGATGATCTCAAATGCGCCCCAACCTACCAGTTGCAGCAGGTTGAGCACAGCCGGCAAGCGCGCGCCATGGCTGCCCAGGCTGAGCTTCAGGGTGCCCATGGCCGAAAGACCGGTGTCGCTGCCGATGACACCGGCGGCGCCCAGCAACAACACCCCGACCCCGGTGCCCAGGGCGATGGCCAGCACCGCGCCAGCCAGGCCAAGGCCTGGCGCCAGCATGGCGCCGACTTGCAGCACCATCAGGCCGATGCCAAGGGAGAACCACAACGAGAACAGGTCGCGGGCGCCGAAGATGCGCTGGTGGGTGGGGACCGGGTGGTCGGGGGAGAACTGGCTGGGTGATGTCATGGTTGGCGCTCGCCGGCAATGTTGTTGGTGTTCTTGGCGAGGACTTCGTCCTCGAATCGCGACGCAAGGCCGCTCCCACAGGGGCCGCGCAGGCCTTAAACCTTGTGCGGTCCCTGTGGGAGCGGCCTTGTGTCGCGAAGGGGCCGCACAGCGGCCCCAGCGTTCTTACACTTTCTGGTACAGCTGGCTGCCTTCCTGGCGGAAACGCTCGGCCTGCTCACGCATACCTTGCTCGACCGTCACATCCACGGCCTCGATCTTGGCAGCGTACTCACGCACTTCCTGGGTGATTTTCATCGAGCAGAACTTGGGCCCGCACATCGAGCAGAAGTGCGCAACCTTGGCCGATTCCTTCGGCAGGGTCTCGTCGTGGAAGGCACGGGCGGTGTCCGGGTCCAGGCCGAGGTTGAACTGGTCTTCCCAGCGGAACTCGAAGCGTGCCTTGGACAGGGCGTTGTCGCGAATCTGCGCGCCCGGGTGGCCCTTGGCAAGGTCGGCGGCGTGGGCGGCGATCTTGTAGGTGATGATGCCGGTCTTGACGTCGTCCTTGTTCGGCAGGCCCAGGTGTTCCTTGGGCGTGACGTAGCAGAGCATGGCGCAACCGAACCAGCCGATCATCGCCGCACCAATGCCCGAGGTGATGTGGTCATAGCCCGGGGCAATGTCGGTGGTCAGCGGGCCGAGGGTGTAGAACGGCGCCTCGTCGCAGCACTCCAGCTGCTTGTCCATGTTCTCCTTGATCAACTGCATCGGCACGTGGCCCGGGCCTTCGATCATGCACTGCACGTCGTGCTTCCAGGCAATCTTGGTCAGCTCGCCGAGGGTTTCCAGCTCACCGAACTGCGCAGCGTCGTTGGCGTCGGCGATCGAGCCGGGGCGCAGGCCGTCACCCAGCGAGAAGCTGACGTCGTAGGCCTTCATGATTTCGCAGATCTCGTCGAAGTGCGTGTACAGGAAGTTTTCCTTGTGGTGCGCCAGGCACCACTTGGCCATGATCGAGCCACCGCGGCTGACGATGCCGGTGACGCGCTTGGCGGTCAGCGGCACATAGCGCAGCAGCACACCGGCATGGATGGTGAAGTAGTCCACGCCCTGCTCGGCCTGCTCGATCAGGGTGTCGCGGAACAGCTCCCAGGTCAGGTCTTCGGCCACGCCGTTGACCTTTTCCAGGGCCTGGTAGATCGGCACGGTACCAATCGGCACCGGCGAGTTGCGGATGATCCACTCGCGGGTTTCGTGAATGTGCTTGCCGGTGGACAGGTCCATGACCGTGTCCGAGCCCCAGCGGATGCCCCAGGTCAGCTTGGCCACTTCTTCCTCGATCGAGGAACCCAGGGCGCTGTTGCCGATGTTGCCGTTGATCTTCACCAGGAAGTTGCGGCCGATGATCATCGGCTCGACTTCAGGGTGGTTGATGTTGGCCGGAATGATCGCGCGGCCACGGGCGATTTCCTGGCGGACGAATTCGGGGGTGATTTCTTTCGGGATGTTGGCACCGAAGCTGTGGCCGGCGTGCTGCTCGTTCAGCAGGCCAGCGGCGCGGGCTTCTTGCAGCTTCATGTTTTCGCGGATGGCGACGTATTCCATCTCGGCGGTGATGATGCCCTGGCGGGCATAGTGCATCTGCGAGACGTTGGCGCCAGCCTTGGCACGGCGCGGGTTGCGCACGTGGGCGAAACGCAGCTTGGCCAGTTCGGCGTCGTTCAGGCGCTGCTGGCCGAAGTCGGAGCTGAGCCCGCCCAGGCGCTCGGTGTCACCGCGGGCGTCGATCCAGGCCGAGCGCACATCGGCCAGGCCCTTGCGTACATCGATGATGACGTCGGGGTCTGTGTACGGGCCAGACGTGTCGTAGACCAGTACCGGCGCGTTGGTTTCGCCGCCAAAATCGGTCGGGGTATCGTCCAGGCTGATTTCACGCATGGGCACGCGGATGTCCGGGCGCGAGCCTTCGACATAAATCTTGCGTGAGCGCGGGAACGGTTGCACGGACTGCTGATCGACTTGTGCCGATTCGCTGAGGTTGATCGCTTTTTCTTGTTTGGTCATCACAGGCTCTCCAGACGGCTTCCTAGCAGTGGAATGTCGGGGAGAACCTGAAAAGCGCGGACGCACCCATGGACGAGTGCAGTGCCGGATATGGGGGTGCCTGAAGCTGCATGCAGCTGCGACATTCCCGGACCTGGCACAAGAGGCTCCCCGGGAAGGCGAGCAATCTTGTTCCCTACGCAGGCGCTAACCTGATCAGGTTCAACGGGATCCGCACCTCTGCGATCTCAGCCTTTGCTTCAAGGCACCCCGACAAGAACATGCGCAGTCTAGACTGGAGTGGTCGGCAAAGCCAAGCGGGTAAATGCGCGGTTGATGAAAGGCACACCGGGCGATTGTTGCCAGGGGCGCATGGCACTACACTGGCCCGTCACTCGATACTCAACAGTTCAGTAATTAAATTTCGTACAAGGATTGCCTCTATGCTGCGCAAACTCTCACTGGCGATTGCCGTGTCTTGTGCGTCCAACGGAGTGGCCTGGGCAGTGGACGTGCCCTCGACAGTCAAGACCGACCTGGTCAGCGTTTATCAGGAAGCGGTAGACAACAACGCCGACCTGGCTGCGGCACGTGCCGATTATGGCGCCCGCCGCGAAGTGGTGCCGCAGGCCCGCGCCGGGTTGCTGCCAAACCTCTCGGCCGATGCCGAGATGCTGAACACCCGCACCAAGCTGGACGAGCCTTCCATCACCTCCAACCGCAGCGGCAACTCCTGGAGCGCGACCCTGGCCCAGCCAATCTTTCGCGCTGATCGCTGGTTCCAGCTGCAGGCAGCCGAAGCGGTCAACGAACAGGCAGCGCTGGAGCTGTCGGCCACTGAACAGAACCTGATCCTGCAAACCGCGCAAAGCTACTTCGCCGTGCTGCGCGCACAGGACAACCTGGCCGCTACCAAGGCTGAGGAAGCCGCGTTCAAGCGCCAGCTGGACCAGTCCAACGAACGCTTCGATGTGGGCCTGTCGGACAAGACCGACGTGCTGCAATCCCAGGCCAGCTATGACACGGCCCGCGCCAACCGGATCATCGCCGAGCGCCAGGTGCAGGATGCCTTTGAAGCGCTGGTCACCCTGACCAACCGTGAATACACCTCGATTCAAGGCGTGGTGCATACCCTGCCGGTGCAGGTACCTACGCCAAACGACGCCAAGGCCTGGGTCGAAACCGCCGGCCGCCAGAACCTCAACCTGCTGGCCACCAACTATGCGGTTTCCGCCGCCGAAGAGACCCTGCGCCAGCGCAAGGCCGGCCATGCGCCGACCCTGGATGCAGTGGCCAAGTACCAGAAGGGTGACAACGACAGCCTCGGTTTTACCAACCCGGCGCCGCAGCAAAACGTGCGCTACGGTGGCGACGTCGAGCAGACCAGCGTTGGCCTGCAGTTGAACATCCCGATCTACAGCGGTGGCCTGACCAGCTCGCAGGTACGCGAGGCCTACCAGCGCCTGAGCCAGAGCGAGCAGCAACGTGAAAGCCTGCGCCGCCAAGTGGTGGAAAACACCCGCAACCTGCACCGCGCGGTGAACACCGATGTGGAACAGGTGCAAGCACGCAAGCAGTCGATCATCTCCAACCAGAGCGCGCTGGAAGCCACCGAAATCGGTTACCAGGTGGGTACCCGCAACATCGTCGACGTACTCGACGCGCAACGCCAGCTGTACACCTCGGTACGCGACTACAACAACAGCCGCTATGACTACATCCTCGACAACCTGAGCCTGAAGCAGGCAGCCGGCACCCTCAGCCCGCAAGACCTGCAGGACCTCAAGCGTTACCTGAAACCGGACTACAACCCGGACAAGGACTTCCTGCCGCCAGACCTGGCTGCGGCAGCGGCCAAGAACTTTGAGCGCCGCCCTTGAGTTAGGTGATGAATTCTTCGCGGGCTCGCCCGCGAAGAAGCCAGTGCAAAAGTCAGCGGATAAGCGCATCCAGGCCATCGAGCAAGCGTTGCAACGCGCCCTGATTGGCCCGCATCACCGCCCTGCCCGCCTCGCCCATGCGCTGGGCGTCCTGCGGCAGTTCCACCAGACGGCGCACCGCACCGGTCAGCCCGTCAGCATCATCAACCTGCTGCAACGCACCCGCCTCGCGCAGCATCGCGCTGATTTCGAGGAAGTTGAACACATGCGGCCCCATCAGCACCGGCAAGGCCAGCGCCGCAGGCTCCAACGGATTGTGCCCACCGGTCGGCACCAGGCTACCACCGACGAAGGCAATGTCGGCCAGGGCATACAGGAACAGCAACTCACCCATGGTGTCGCCCAGCAACACGCGGGTTTGCGCATCGACCGGCGCTGCTGAAGAACGGCGCACGGTGGTGAATTGCTCGCTGCACAGCGCATGCACCGCATTGAAGCGCTCGGGATGGCGCGGCACCAGGATCAGCAAGGCATCGCCATGCACCTGCAACATCTGCCGATGCGCCTGCAAAATCAGCGCATCCTCGCCGTCATGGGTACTCGCGGCAATCCACACCGGGCGCTGTTCGGCGCCCCATTGCTCACGCAATGCCCTGGCTCGCGGCAACAGTTGCCCGTCGACCTGCAAGTCGAACTTGATCGAACCGGTGACCTGCACGCACTCAGGGCGCGCGCCCAGGTCACGAAAGCGTTGCGCCTCGGTTTCGGTCTGCACGGCGATCAGGCTCATTTCCGCCAGCATCGGCCGAGTCAGTTTGGCAAAGCGCCCGTAGCCGCGTGCCGAACGCTCGGACAATCGCGCGTTGGCCAGCGCCACCGGAATTCCGCGTTTGGCGCACTGGTGGATGTGGTTGGGCCACAGCTCGGTTTCCATGATGATGCCCAGCTTCGGCTGCACATGGTCGAGAAATCGCTCGGCCGCCCACGGCAGATCGTAGGGCAGGTAGCAATGCTGTACGCGTGGTTCGTCGGCGAACATGGCGCGAATACGCTCGGAACCGGTCGGTGTCATGCAGGTAAGCGTGATCGGCAATTCCGGGTAGGCCTTGAGCAAGGCACGCACCATGGGCGCGGCAGCAATGCTCTCGCCAACCGACACAGCATGTACCCAGATGCCGCCCTGGCGCATTGCCGGCAGCTTGCAAGCAAAGCGCTCGCCGATGCGTTGCCCATAGGCAGGCGCCTTGCGTGCGCGCAGGTACAGGCGCAGCGCAACCAGCGGCAGGCCCAGGTGAAACAGCAAGGTATAGAGTGTTCTGTTCATGGCGCCGGAGTTTACCCGATCGCGCGCAGGTGCACCGCAAAGCGCTCGGCCAGCCACTGCGCGGCCGGCCCCAGGGGCGCATCACGGCGCCAGGCCAGTTCCGCCACCAGCGCCGGCGGGCGCCACTCGCTATCGAGCTCGACCATGTGCGCCTGGTAGGTCGGGTACTGCACCACGTGCCGCGGCAGCCAGGCCCAGCCCAGGCCGCGCATCAGCAGTTCGGCCATGGCGTAGAAGCTGTCGGCACGCCATACCTGCGGGCTGATCGCCTCGCCGCCTGGGTAACCGCTTTGTTGTGGCGTGATCAGCAACTGCCGGTGGCGCGCCAGTTGCTGGCGGGTGACCCGGCCTTCGCCCGCCAGCGGGTGGCCGACTGCGCAAACCGTGACCATCTCCACACTGCCCAGCGCCCGCCGCTCCAGCGATGCCGGGATGCTTTCGTGGTGGAAGAACAGGCCCAGATCGGCGCGCCGCTCCACCAGCTTGCGCGCCACATCGCCCTGGGCACCGCTGGCCAGTTGCACCTCCAGAAACGGGTAGCGGCTGGCCAGCTCGTCCAGGCTGTCGATCACCGGCTGGTAAGGCATGGCTTCGTCCTGGGCAACCCGCAGCAAGGCCTCCTGCCCGCGCATCAAGGCCAGGGCACGGCCGTCCAGGTGTTCGCACTGACGCAACAGTTCGCGGGCATCTTCCAACAACGCGCTGCCATTTTCGGTCAGGTTCGGTTGCCGGCCGCTGCTGCGCTCGAACAACGTGACACCCAGGTCTGCTTCCAGCAGGGCGATGGCATTACTGATAGCCGATTGAGCCTTGCGTTGTTCGCGGGCAACGGCAGAAAAGGAGCGCAATTCGGCGACGCGCAGAAAAATTCGCAGCTGCTCCAGGTTCCATTGCTCAGCCATCATCCTATCCCCATATCTGATAGGTAATGACTTTACCGCATCTGGGCAAGGTCTAGAATGCCCGACCAGTTACCAGAGGACCCCGCCATGAATGCCTATACCTATCTCGCCATCGCCATCTGCGCCGAAGTTATCGCCACTGCCTCCATGAAAGCAGTGAAAGGCCTGAGCACGCCACTGCCCCTGCTGCTGATGGTGGTTGGCTACGGCATTGCGTTCTGGATGCTGACCCTGGTGGTGCGCAGCATTCCGGTGGGGATCGCCTATGCCATCTGGTCGGGGCTGGGGATTGTGCTGATCAGTGTGGCGGCGCTGGTGATCTATGGGCAGAAGCTGGATGTGCCGGCGATGCTGGGCATGGCCATGATTGTGGGTGGGGTGGTGGTGATTCAGCTGTTCTCCAAAACAGCCGGGCATTGAGACAACCTGTGTGGGCCTCATCGCCGGCAGCCAGCTCCCACAGGGATAGTGGAAGTTGCAGGCTCTGCACTATCCCTGTGGGAGCTGGCTTGCCGGCGATAGGGCCCTCACAGGTATAGCCTGTATACTTGCCAGCTGTCCCAGTCTTCGAGGTACCGCCATGCCATCTGCCATTTCCACTGACGTGCTGATCGTCGGCGCCGGGGTCGCAGGCCTCTGGCTCAATGCCCGCCTACGCCGCCAGGGCTACTCGACAGTGCTGGTGGAACGCGCCAGCCTTGGCGGTGAGCAGACGATAAAGTCGCAGGGCATTATCCACGGCGGCACCAAGTACGCCCTGCACGGTGCCCTTACCGGCGCCTCGGAAGCCATCGCCGACATGCCGCGCCGCTGGCGTGAGGCCTTGGCTGGCGACGGCGAACTCGACCTCGGCCGTACCCGTCTACTCTCCGATGCCCACTACCTGTGGTCACCCGGCACCCTGGCCGGCAACCTCACCAGTTTCTTCGCCAGCAAGGCCGTGCGCGGCCGGGTCGACCAGGTCAAGGGCGACCAGCTGCCGCCCGCGCTGCAGGACCGCGCCTTCAAGGGTAAGGTTTATCGCTTGGCAGAACTGGTGATTGATGTCCCGAGCCTGCTGGCCAACCTGGCCGAGCTGGCCGGCGACTCCTTGCTTGCAGGTGAGCGCATCGAACCATTGCGTGAAGGTGATGCCTTGGTTGGCTTGCGCGTGGATGACCGGGAAATCCGTGCCCAGCGCATCGTGTTGAGCGCCGGTGCCGGCACCGAAGGTTTGCTGCAGGCGCTGGGCCTGGACCAGCCAGCCATGCAAACCCGCCCGCTGCACATGGTCATGGCCAAGGGCCCGAACCTCAAACCTTTGTACGCCCACTGCCTCGGTGGCGGGCCCAAGCCACGGGTGACGGTGACCACCCACCCGGCAGCCGATGGCCAGTGGGTGTGGTACCTCGGCGGCGACCTGGCGGAAGCCGATGGCGTAGCGCGCGAGCCTGCAGCGCAGATTGCTGCGGCACAGAAGGAAATCGCCAACCTGTTGCCATGGGTTGACCAGAGCCTGGTGCGCTGGGCCACCCTGCGCGTCGACCGCGCCGAACCTGCGCAATCCGGCCTGGTACGCCCGGACAACGCCTTCCTTGCCGACCAGCAGCGCCTGCTGGTGGGCTGGCCGACCAAGCTGGCACTGGCACCGGACTTCAGTGACCGGGTCATCGCCCATCTGGAGCGCGACGGCATCCGCCCGCAGGCACAAGCCGACCTGGCCGACCTGCCACGCCCCCCCCTGGGCGTGCCGGCCTGGGAGCACTTGCTGCCATGAGCCTGCCCACCCTGCACGACTTCCACCGCCCGCTGGGCAGCACCGGTTTCCAGGTTTCGCCACTGGGCCTGGGCACGGTCAAGCTGGGCCGCGACCAAGGTGTGAAGTACCCCACCGGTTTCACCATCCCCGACGATGACGAAGCCCGCATGCTGCTGGCCCAGGCCCGCGAGCTGGGCATCAACCTGATCGACACCGCCCCCGCTTATGGCCGCAGTGAAGAACGCCTGGGCCCGCTGTTGCGCGGCCAACGCGATGAGTGGGTGATCGTCAGCAAGGTAGGCGAAGAATTCGACAACGGCCAGTCGCACTTCGACTTCAGTGCCGCCCACACCCGCCGTTCGGTGGAGCGCAGCCTGCGCCGCCTGGAAACCGACCGCATCGAACTGGTGCTGGTGCATTCCGACGGCAACGACCTGGCGATCCTCGAACAGCAGGAGGTCTACCAGACCCTGGCGGAGCTCAAGCAGGAGGGCAAGATCCTCGGCTTCGGCCTGTCCGGCAAGACCGTGGCCGGTGGCCTGAAAGCACTGGAACAAGGCGACTGCGCCATGGTTACCTACAACCTCAACGAGCAGGCAGAACGCCCGGTGCTGGACTACGCTGCCGAACACGGCAAGGCCATCCTGGTAAAGAAGGCCCTGGCCAGCGGGCACGTCTGCCTGGCCCCGGGCGTTGACCCGGTGCAGGCAAGCTTCGAGCTGCTGTTCGCCCACCCGGGCGTCAGCAGTGCTATCGTCGGCACCATCAATCCGCTGCACTTGGCCCACAACGTGGCCACCGTCGCCCGCATCCTGGGCCAGCACTGAGTTGCCCCTGGCCCAACAAGGGCCAGGAGAATGACCCGACGCAAGGAGGAGCCTCGTGGCGCGAACGCTGATCCGCAAGAACCCGAGCAACTTCAAGACACTGCCACTGCATGTCGAAGCCACACCCGAAGGCCTGATCTACCAGAGCATCGGCATGCCACTGAACTTTGCCCAGACCCAACAGCGGCGCAAGGCCATCCAGCTGCCCGACACGCAGCGCTTCGTGGTCGAACTGGCCAACCTGGGTGTGTCGGTGCGCCTTACCCTGCATTGGCAAAACCGAGATTACTGGGTGTTGGTGCGCCAGCGCCGGCAAGACCGTGGCGATGTGGTGCTGAAACTGATTTCTGGGTATGTTCCGGCGCAGGAGCTGAACCTGCCGTTGCACACGGCTGTTCAGGAAGTGGCTGAGGAATGCCTGCTGGAAACCCCGGAAGGCTGGTTAGGCGGGCGCTTCAACGATACCTGGCTGCCCGTCCCATACGCCGCTGCCCTGCACTACCGCGAAACACCGCACTTCCTGCTGGCCCCCGAGTCCGGTGCCGCGCGGCCCGTGCACTGCGGCAACCTGATGCTGCTGGAGCGGCCAAGGGCCTATGTGCACTTGCCCACCGCATCGCTGCAGCTGATCTACGACATGCGCCTACAGGTGCCTCGTGAAGCCAAGAAACTCAGCCTGTTCCACGTCGATGAGCGGCTGGAGGGCGGCCAGTTGGTAGCGCGGCTCAACCGCAAACGGCCAGACCTGTACCTGATGCCGTTGAAGGACGGCCACCCGCTGGCGGAGCTGTATACGCTGAAGAAGGATGAGCTGGTGCCGGCGAGCACACGCGGGCTGTATCTGGCTGAGAGTTTCGCCCGGCAGGAAGGCTGGGTGGTGACAGACGAGCGGGTGCGCTGGAAGGACTGGGTGAAGCAGCAGGGGTTGGTGGAGAGCAAACCGGCACGGTCATCGCACCTGCAGCGGTTTGGCGACAAGGCCCGGGCATTGCTGGAGCGGGCGCGTACTAGCCTGCACAAGTGATACTGGGGCTGCTTTGCAGTCCGTTCGCGGCACAAGGCCGCTCCTACAGGAGATTGTGTAGGCCCTGAGCTATGCGATCCCTGTAGGAGCGGCCTTGTGCCGCGAATGGGCCGCAAAGCGGCCCCGGCTGTGTCAGTTCTTGCGAATCTTCTCGACAATCGCGGTGGTCGAGCTGTTCTCGACCAGGCCAAGCACCTTCACAGTGCCGCCATACGCCTTGACGATATCAGCGCCTACCACCTGGTCTATGCCATAGTCGCCACCCTTGACCAGCACATCCGGCTTGACCTGGCTCAGCAGGTTTTCCGGGGTGCCTTCCGGGAAGCTGATCACCCAGTCCACCGCGCCCAAGCCGGCCAGCACGGCCATGCGCCGGTCGACGCTGTTGATCGGCCGGCCCGGCCCTTTCAAACGGCTGACCGAAGCGTCGTCGTTGACCGCGACGATCAGCCGATCGCCCTGGGCCCGCGCCTGCTCCAGGTAGGTGACGTGCCCGGCATGCAGGATGTCGAAGCAGCCATTGGTGAAGACGATCTTCTCTTTGTGCGCCCGCGCGTCATCGATGGCCAGCAGCAGTTGCTCCAGGCCCAGCACGCCGCGCTCGGAACCTTCTTCACGCTGGATCGCCCGGCGCAGTTCCGGGGCACTGATCGCAGCCGTACCCAGCTTGCCGACCACGATGCCGGCCGCCAGGTTGGCCAAGGCCACCGCGTGGGGCAGGTCCTCGCCAGCGGCAATGGCCGCCGCGAGGGTGGAAATGACGGTATCACCGGCACCGGTCACATCGAACACTTCACGCGCCCGCGCCGGCAGGTGCAGCGCCGGCTGGCCAACGCGCAGCAGGGTCATGCCGTGCTCGCCACGGGTTACCAGCACGGCGCCCAGGTCCAGATCCTGCAGCAGCTGCAAGCCTTTGGCGACCAGTTCGGCCTCATCGGCGCAACGGCCAACGATGGTCTCGAACTCGCTGAGGTTCGGGGTGATCAGGCTGGCGCCGCGGTAGATGGAAAAATCCTTGCCCTTGGGGTCGGCCAGCACCGGAATGCCCTTGGCCCGTGCTGCCTGGATCAGGCTTTGGTGATTCTTCAGCGCGCCCTTGCCGTAGTCCGACAAGACCAGCACCTTGACGCCTTCGAGCAGGCTGTCGACTTCGGCACCCAGCGACAGCGGGTCGGTGGCGAACGGCTCTTCGAAATCGATACGCAGCAGCTGCTGGTGACGGCTCATGACCCGCAGCTTGACGATGGTCGGCTGGTGCGCGATGCGCTGGAACACCGAACGCACGCCCGCAGCCTGAAGGCTGTTGGCGAGGCTGTCGGCGGCCTCGTCCTGGCCGGTAACGCCGATCAGCGACGCCGGTGCGCCCAGGGCGGCGATGTTCAAGGCAACGTTGGCCGCGCCGCCGGGGCGATCCTCGATCTGATCGACCTTGACCACCGGCACTGGCGCTTCAGGCGAAATACGCGAAGTACCGCCATGCCAGTAGCGGTCGAGCATGACATCGCCGACCACCAGAACCGGGGCTTGATCGAAACGCGGCATGGACAACTTCATGGGCAACCCATATGGAAATAATGAACAGGGGCAGGATATTAGCACAGGGTAGACGACGGCTTTACGGCCAGATCGCCCCCGGAAAATTCCCGTGACAATCGGGGCCGTTACGGCCCCGATCAGGGAGGACTCAGGTGATATCGGCCTTGGCCGGCTCATCCAGGCCCATGGCGTGCAGGCGGGCATAATGGCCATTGGCCGCGAGCAGTTCGGCATGGGTGCCACGCTCTACCAGACGCCCCTGGTCCATGACCAGGATCTGGTCGGCCTTCTCGATGGTCGAGAGGCGGTGGGCGATCACCAGCGTGGTGCGCCCTTGCATCACGTGGTCCAGGGCAGCCTGGATGTGCCGCTCGGATTCGGTATCCAGGGCCGAGGTGGCCTCGTCGAGAATCAGCAGTGGCGCGTTTTTCAGCAGTGCCCGGGCAATGGCCAGGCGCTGGCGCTGGCCGCCGGAGAGCAGCACGCCGTTTTCACCCACGTCGGTGTCGAAGCCCTTCGGCAAGCGGTCGACGAACTCCTTGGCATAGGCATCGGCCGCAGCGGCTTCGATGTCTGCGCGCGGGGCACCCGCCAGATCGCCATAGGCAATATTGTTGGCCACAGTGTCGTTGAACAGGGTGACGTGCTGGGTCACCTGCGAAACGTGGCGGCGCAGGTTGCGCAGGCGGTAGTTCTCGATCTCCACGCCATCGAGCAGGATCTGCCCCTGGTCGTGGTGATAGAAGCGCGGGATCAGCGACGCCAGGGTCGACTTGCCACTGCCAGAGCGGCCAACCAGGGCAATCATCTGCCCAGGCTCGGCGACAAAGCTGATGTCGCTCAGCACTTCACGCTCGGTACCCGGGTAGGTGAAGCTCAGGTTGCGCACTTCAAGGCGCCCTTCCACGCGGTCTTTCTCGACAGTACCAGTGTCCAGTTCAGGCTCTTCGTCCAGTTGCTCGAAGATGCTTTCTGCACCCGCCAGGCCCTTCTGGATGGTCGAGCTGACTTCCGACAACTGGCGAATCGGCTTGGGCAGCAAGCCGGCAGCGGTAATGTAGGCCACCAGGTCACCGGCGGTAGACTCACCGCGCAGGAACAGCACCAGGAACATCAGCGCGGCCATGGCGCTGTAGATCACCAGCTGCAGCATCGGCGTATACAGCGAGCCGGTCTTGGTCATGCGCAGCTGCTTGTCGGTGTTGCTCTGGCTGGCCTTGCTGAAACGCCGCTGTTCGTAGGCCTCGCCGCCGAAGCTGCGCACCACGCGGTAACCCTGGATGGTTTCCGACGCGACGTGGGTGACGTCGCCCATGGCCACCTGGATCTTCTTGCTCTGCTTGCGGAATTTCTTGCTGGCGATGCTGACCATCACCGCAATCACCGGGAGGATGGCAACCATGACCAAGGTGAGGTGCCAGTTCATCCACAGCAGGTAGGCAAACAGGAACACCACGGTCAGGCCTTCACGGATGACCACCTTGATTGCATCGGTGGCAGCACCGGTGACCATGGTCACGTTGAAGGTGATACGCGAAATGAGGTGCCCGGAGTTGTGATTGTCGAAGTAGCGGTTGGGCAGTACCAGCAGCTTGTTGAACAACTCCACGCGCAGGTCGTGCACCAGGCACAGGGAAACCTTGGCCAGGAAATAGTTACCAAGGAACGACCCAAGGCCCTGCCACGCAGCGATCAGGATGATCAGCAACGGCACGGCCTGCAGCAATTGCAGGTCGCGCAGGTAGGGGACATTGGGGAACAACACCGCTTCAGGGTTGCTCAGCCCGTCGACAAAGTACTTCAGGATGCCGGCCAGCATCGGCTGGGTCGAGGCAAAGATCACGAAACCGACAATGCTCAGCAGGAAAATGCCGACATAGGGTTTCACATAGCCCAACAGCCGGAAGTAGATCTTCAGGCTGGAGGTGTGCTCCGCCGGTCGCGGGGTTTCGGCCATTATCGAGCTCGCTGTTCAGGTTGAACCGGAAATTTTACCACAGGCGTCATTTTCGGCACGCCTCCATGGCAGCATCATGGCAAGGCCGACAGGCAGCCAGCTGATAAACCATTCGGCACGTGGCGTACCGGTGAGGCTGGCGGCATCGAACTGCATGGCCAGGGTCGAATACACCCAGAAGCCCAGCAGGAGCTTGCCAAACAGCGTGCCGCGCGCGCGAATGATTTCACCCAGGGTGAACAACCACACCATGACCCAGAGCAGCATGCCCGGCAGGCCCATCTCTACGGCAACGTGGGTGAACATGTTGTGGGTGTGGTCAAAATGTTTGCCCACCGCACTGACGTCGTAGGCAGCCCCCAGGCCCAGGCCGGTCCAAGGGTGGGCGGCAATCATGTCGACCACGGCATGGAAAATTTCCGGCCGGTAGGATGAGCCGCGCTTGGCGATCAGGTCGTACACCACATAGAAAGCAACGCCGGTAGCAATGACTGCCAGGATGGAAAACACCCGGCTGTGGCGGTCACGGAACCACAGCGGCGCCATGATGACGGTGAGCACCAGGGCCAAAAGCGCGCCACGGCTCTGGCTAAGCATGGCAAACGCCCCCAGGCACGCCAGTGCCGCCAGCCACAAGAGCTGCAGGCCACGGTGCCGAGGCGGCTCGTAAAGCATGAAAAGCACCGCCGTACCGACGACGTATGCACCCAGGATGGGGTGCGATATTTCACCGATACCCTGCAGGCGGGCCCGCCAAGGCATGCCAAGCACGCCATAGAAATGAATGACCGAAACCAGAGCGGCAACAGCCAGCAAGGCACTACCGAGCAGCAACAGCTGGCGAATCCTCGCCAGGCCAAGCTGGGCCAGCAACGGAAACGCCAGCAGGAACACCAGAATGTAGACCAGGCGCTTGATCTCACGCCCCGGGTCCTCTGCCGATGACCAGACCAGGCTCAGCCCACTCCAGGCCAACAGCAACAGCAAACTCATCCACAGCGCCGGCTGACGCTTCCAGGCCTGCACCAGCACCTCGCGGGCGGACCATGCCAGCACCAGCGTTGGCAGCCACAGGAACAACACCAGGCCTTGCTGATAAATCTTGTTGCTCGGCGCCAAGGCAATCGCCGCCAGGAACCAGACCAGACCCAACCCCAACCAGACCCGTGCCCAGTTTTTTTGATACAACATCCTTTTCCCCCGATGAATCAAAGACACCATCCATGGTGCTACCGCATTATTTTCGGCATTATTGCCGGTCATTTTGCTCGCCAGACGACAAGGCTCTATTCATGCAATGCTCCCGGCTCACCCAGGTCGACTTCGATCAGCTGACACAAGGCGCACAGGTGCTTGAGGCAGACAGCCATGGCGCCAAAGTCTACCTGCTCGCGGATGGTAATTTCCTCAAGGTTTTTCGTAGGAAGCGGCTGATTTCATCTGCATTGCTGCGTCCCTACTCGCAGCGCTTCGTCGATAACGCCGCGCGCCTGGCGCAACTTGGCATCCCCACCCTCGAGGTGATCAGCCAGCACAAGCTCGACCTGCCAGGCCGCACCGCCGTGCTTTATCGCCCGCTACCCGGGCGCACCTTGCTGCAAATGTCGCGCGATGAAGGCTTCAGCTGGGACACTTACCTGCCGGAACTGATCCAGCTGGTCCGCCAGCTGCACCGCAGCGGCGTGTACTTCCGCTCGCTGCACCTGGGCAATGTGGTGGTCACCCCTGAGCAGCAGCTCGGCCTGATCGATGTTGCCGACATGCGTTTCCTGCGCCCGCCGCTGTCGGCACGCATGATTCGGCGCAATGTGCAGCACATGGTGCGCTATATCGAGCGGGAGAACCTGGGTGACCGGTTCCCCCTCGCCGCCTTCGAGGCAGCCCTGCTGGCGCGCTGACGGTCAGTTGCGCAACAGGCTCTGCGAGCCGTTGCAGAAGGCCTGCCAGGCCTGCTCCGGCGCCAGCGCCTGGCGCTGCCTGGCGGCTACCGCCGGGGCACCGATTGCCGTACAGCGCTCGATCGCCTCAGCCCAGGCGCTTTCGTCGGCAATGGGCAGGTAGCCACCGGTATCGCGCAACTGCTCGCGGAACACCTGAAGGTCACTGCACACCACCGGCACATCGGCCATCACGGCCTCTTGCACCACCAGCCCGAGGCCTTCGGAACGCGAAGGCACCAATAGCCAGTCGAATGCCCGATACAGCTGCTGCAGGTCTTCACGGTGACCGCGCAGGTGAACACGCCCGGCCAGGCCCAGCGCGTCGATACGCGCCTGCAGCACGGCATGCTGCGGCCCCTCACCAATGATCGCCAACTGCAGGCCCGGTTGCCGTGCATTGGCCTTGGCGAATGCCTCGATCAGCATTTCAAAGCCTTTGCTCTCTACCAACCGCCCTACCGCGCCCAGCATCACCCCGTCGGCCTGAGGTAATTGCAGCGCCTGCCTGGCCTGGTCCCGGCTCAGCAACGGCTCGACGAACGCCAGCGGATCAAGCGCCATGCGCAGGGTCTGCACCGGCCGACCCAGGTCATGCTCCAGCGATTCAGCCAGCGTATGCGACACGGCCGCGATGCTCAGCCGCTCGGCCGGGAGCATACGCAACAGGCGAATATCGCTGCTGTTCAGACGCGTCTTGCCATGGAACAGCACCTTGGCCCGCACCTGGGGAATGTTCTGCAACAGCGGCAGTACCAGCCGCGCGACACCAATACCGTCGAGCAGCACGATTTCTGCCTTGGCCTCGGTCAGCGCCTTGCGCAAGCGCATGCGCAACCACGGCCGCAGCAGGCGCCACAGGTGTCGCCCTTTCAGCGCACGTGGCGGCATGTGCCACTCCCGGGTCGAACCGAGCCCACAGCAGAGCCCGCTACCCAGCAGCAACCAGTTACTGATCCGGGCATCGTTACCGGCATGCGACAGCACTTGCCGATGCACCTTGTGGATGGACATGTACGGCGTTCCACCCGCCCACATCATATTGACGATGTTCATGGGCCCTCTCCCGCTCATGTCAGGTGGGACAGCGACTTCATTGAACAAAAAGGGTGATACCCATGCCGATCAAGGCACCTGTCACCAGCGTCAATGCCAGTTTGATCCGATCACGTTGGCGACGCTTGGCCTTGCGCTCCACTTCAATGGGCAAGGTCACGTGATTGCCAAATCCAGTGTGCAATACTGCATCACCCTCCAAGGTGACCGCTGTCAGATTTAACTCAGCGTAGCGTCGGGAAAGCGCCTTCTCTCCAGCATAGGCGGCAAATGGCGCACAGCGCTGGTAATCGCTCAATCGACGCAGGCCGGGGTTGAGCGAAAACGCCTGCCATTCGGCCTTGTCGGACAGCAGCGGGTAGCACGGCACACCGGCGATGATCTGGCGATCGCCCAGGTGGATGTACGGGCTGTGGACGGCCAGGTCATGGGCATGGCTGCGCAGCCACACCTGCAACAGGTTGGGGCTGACATCCAGGATGGCCCGCGAGTCTTCGACGAAGCCCTGGCGGTAGAAATGCCAGTCGTCTTCGCAGTGGAAAATGTACGGCGTCTTGACGTGGCTGTAGGCCAGGTCGATTGACGGCAACTGGCCGAGTTTGGGCCGGTTCACGAACACCTTGCAGTACGGTTTCCAGTGCTCTGGCACAGCGCCATGCACGGCATCGTCACCGGAATCTTCGGTGATGAACACTTCGCGAATGGGCGCGGTGTTGTAGCGATCGAAACTCTCAAGGGTATCTTTGAGCAGATCGAACCGCCCACAACTGGTCACGACAAGCGTGACATCACTTTCTTCTGAAAAGCGCACCGGACTCCCTCCGCATTGCGACTATCGGCTTTCAACACCCGCTCCTGGGCGCGAAAGCTCTTGTTTAGATGCCCAGTTTCAGGCGCAGCCGCTGCCATGCAGACAACGGTGGGTGAGGCCTGAGCGCGGGGCGCATGTGGTCGACGATGCTACGTCCAACTGCGGCGAAACTGAAACGGGAAACCGCCAGATGGCGGCCATTTTCTGCAATCTGCCGGGCCAGTTCAGGGTCTGCACGCAAACGGCGGAGCTTTTCCTGAAGGGTCGGGATGTTGTCATAGAACACCACGTTGTGCATGTCCTGCAGGCCCAATGCGCGGTTTTCTTCCTCGCCCTGGTCGTACGCCAGCAACACGCAACCACAGGCCATGGCTTCGAAGTTCTTGATCATGTATTCGCCCATACCGACGTCGGCACTGACGAAGAAACGAATACGGTTGAGCGTGTTGCAATAGTCATCACCCGACTTGGTACGGGTTACCAGCAGGTTCTCGACCTGCCCCAACTCGTCCAGCAGCGCCTTGCGACCGCTGTAGGCCACGCTGTTGACACTGCCGACGAAGGCCAGTTCGATGTCGCGCTCACGCCCTTGGTCGGCGAGCAACTGCTCGTCATAGCCCTTGGGCACGAACACCGCATCGAAACCTTCCTGGCGCAGGCGCTCGCTGACCATGTAGCCAGAGCTGATCACCCGTGCCCATGGCAATTGGCGGTAATGAGCGCTGAATTTGCCGGTGTACTTGCACGGAATGTAGTTCTGGTAGGCGTCGTGCTCGAGGATCACCAGGTTCGGTACGGTGCGGATGAAGGCCACTTGGCGGATTTCCTGCTTGAAGCGCAGGAAGAACACGATGCGGTCATAGCGCTCGACCTGCACTTCGCGCTTGAAATAGCGACGCAGGTTGCGCTGGTCTTCGCTGGTCAGCCAACGCAGGTCGCACTCGCAGTTGGCCGCGACGCCATCGTACAGGCGGTCGAGAATCGCCCGCTGTTCCTTCTGCACCAGAAATAGGACTTTCATTGCTTTCCTTGGGCGCTCTGCGCCATCGCGGTCAACCATGGGGCGTGCTTACAGCTCGCGCCGCCAGAACAGCTCGTGTCGGCGCACGGCCTTGCGGAAGAACTCGTTCTCCCCGTAAGGCGACGGCCGCCGCCCGGCCAGCCAGCGTTGCAGCAAGCGGCGCAGGCGGCGCTTGAACGGCGCGGGCGGCTGCAGGTCGTGCATCATGCCCAGGGCCATGGCCTTGTCATGCTGGGTAGCCAGGTCCAGCACCAGGCTGCAAGGTGCCCAGGCCTGCGCAGCACTCAACTGCGGAGGCAAGGCCACGCCATCGCCGCTGTCGCCCATGGGCCAGCGGTCGTTATCATGCAGGTGGTTGGCGTAGCACAGCAGGGTTTGTGGCTGCCAGGCCAGGCCTTGCAAGGCTTCAAGCACTGCTGCTTGTGCACAGATGTGATCAGGGTGCGGGTCGAGCTGCGGGTGCGGCATCACCAGTACTTCTGGCTTGGCCATTTCCAACAGGGCACGCAGGTCGGCCAGCAGGTTGTGCCAGGTTGGCGCGCCATCGCGATCGCCCGGCAGCGGGAACGGGTTGAACTGGCGGAACACGCGGATATCGGCGAGGTCAGCTTCACGGGAGGCTGCCGGCTGGTCGGGCGCTGCCTGCATGGCAGGCAGTTGCAGGCAGAAGTAACCCAGTTGCACGCAACGCGACTCCGGCACACCGGCCCAGCGCGGCACCGCGATGCTGTCCCAGGCGCGCAGGCGACCCTTCAGGCGCGCTGCCTCGGCCTTGGCCAAGCCCATCTGCTGGTAGTGCTCGGCCTCGATTTCACCGGCGGTCAGCGTCACTACCCAGGTCTCATCCGCCTGGCTGTAAAGGCCATAGGCAGCCAGCTCGGCGTCGTCGGCATGCGGCGCAATCACCATCACCCGGCGCCGCTGCAGTTCGACCGCCGGGGTTATCCACAGACGCGGCTCGCCCAGCAGCCGGCAATGACGACCACGCAGGCGCAACATGCCGGCTTGCAGTGGCGCAGCCAGGCCGGTCAGGTTGAGGAATCGCACGCCATCGACGCCACGCTCGAAGGTTTGCCGGTCGGCCTGCTCAGCCGCCACCAGCACAACCTGCGGGTCGAAGAACCGCCCGAGCCAGCTGCCTTTTACCCGCAGCTCCAGCACAAGGGTTTCATCGCCCTGCAATGCGCAGTCAGCCTTGAGCAGCCCATCGTGCAGGCTGGCAGGAACTTCCCGCGCCTGTTCACCGAAATCGTAGGCGTAGTCCTCGCCTGGCGCATAGAACAGGTGGTCGGCAAACCAGGCCTCGTGGGCGGCCCAGAGCAGCGGCAACAGCAACAGCGGCAGCCACCACCAGGCCAATACACCGAGGGCGATCAGCGCGACCAGGCCGGTCAGCAAGCCCAGGCGCTTGTTGCGCCGATGGCGCTTGAGCAACTGCTGCTTGCGGCTCACGCCTGATACACCGGCACAGGGTTGCACCAACGGTCCTTGTATTCGCGGTCGGCACGGCCAAACGAGAAGCGCAATGGCTTGTTGCGCGCCCGGGCATCTTCCCAGGCGGCCTGGGTATTGAGGAAGCTCAATACGCTGCCGGGGCTGAAGGCCTTGGTTTCCGGGTCTACACCGCCATTGATGTACTCGACACTGACCCATCCCGGCGCTTCGACGCGGTACACCAGCTGAATGGCAATCGGCTTGCCATCCAGCATCAGCACCGAGCCGATCAGCAGCTCGCGCAGGCGCTCCAGCACCTCGGCCATGCGTTCGGCACCGGTGGCCGGGAAGCCCCAGCGGCGCTGGAACAGGTCGCAGTACATGCTGGCGATTTCCTGCGCACTGAAGTCGCTGATCGGGCGTACCACGCCACCCGCCTCTTCCAGCAGGCGCAGTTCGCGGCGCTGGTTGTAGCGGAATTTCTTCGACAGGTCTTCGTGCGCCCGCGCCATCGCCAGCTGTTCCTTCTGCGCCTTGAGGCCGCTGAAACGGCCCTGGCACAGTTCGGACAGGTAGCGTGCGGTATGGCGCAACGGTGCAGCGGCATCGGCCGCCGCTGGCAGGATGATTTCGGCATTGCCCAGGTCGAACAGGGCTTTTTTGCCGGCACGTTTGAGCACGTCCTTGGCCAGCGCCAGGTGGCGCCCCCAGGTCGGGATGGCGGCTTTCAGTTCGCCGGCCTGGTACCAGCCCAGGTAACGCACCGGGATCTGCGCCAGGTCAGCCAGTTGCTCGACCACCAGCGGATGGGTGGCAACACTGCCACCAAAACGCCCCCATGCCTCGGCATAAGCCTGGGCGTCGATGGTTTGCCAACCGCGCTCACGGAAGGCCTGGATACGATTGAGCATCAGGCCTGCCCCACCAGCGCACGTACTTGCGGCAGCTGCCAGAAGGCCTCGCGTACAGCTTGATCGGAGAAGCGTTCATGCAGGCGCTGCAGCATGTGCCCGGCACAGGCCTGACGCTGTTCAGCGTCCAGCGTGGCCATGTGCTTCAGCCCGTGGGCCAACTGTGCGGCATCGCCTAGCGGGAACAGCACACCCACACCCTCGACCACTTCGCGGGCCCCGCCACAGGCCGTGGCCAGCACCGGCACGCCGGCAACCATGGCTTCGAGCAGGACCATGCCGAACGGCTCATGGTCGGAGCTCAGGGCGAACACGTCGAAGGCCTGGAAATAGCGGCGTGCATCCGGCACCTGGCCCAGGAAGTCCACCTCCCCGGCAATGCCCAGCTCGGCGGCCAGGGCCTTGAGTTCGGCTTCCAGCCGGCCCTTGCCAAGGATCGCCAGACGCGCACCGGCCGGCAGCGCGGGCAGCGCCTGGGCAAAACCACGCAACAGCGTGGCCTGGTCCTTGTCCGGGTGCAGGCGCCCGACGTTGCCGACGACCCACGCCTGGGCAGCCAGGCCCAGGGCCTGGCGTGCCTCGACGCGCGGCACCAGGGCTGTTTGCAGGGCGTCGATGTCGATGCGGTTGTAAAGGGTCTGGATGCGCTCGGCCGGCCACTGTGGCAGGCAGCGGCGCATGTCGTCGCGCACCGCGTCCGACACGCCCAGCAGGCTCAGGCGCTTGCTGAACAGGTTGGCGAACAGCCGACGGCCTTTGCGCTCATAGTCGCCAAAGGCATGGTGCACGCCAATGACCGGCAGGCCGGTACCCAGCAGGGCCACGTAGATGGGCTTGAAGCGGTGGGCAATGCAGAAGGCGAAGTTGCGCTCGGCCGCGATGCGCCGCAAGGCACGAATGGCACCGAGCTTCAGGCCACGCACAGCCTTGGAGCTGAACTCCAGGAAGAGGACCTCGTCCGATGCGCAGCCGGCCGCTACCAGCGGGTCGGCTGCACCGGTGAGGAACACCGTGGTGACCTGGTAGCCACGCCCCTGGAACAGGCTGGCGTACTGACGGGCGCAGTCGAGGAACGGCCCGTCATAGCCATGGCAGAACTGCAGGATGCGCGGTTCAGAGCGGCTGGTCATACGCGGCCGCGCCGTCCTTCACAACCAGGATGTCTTCCATGATCAGGTACTGCAGGTCCGAGCCGAAGAACATGTTCAGGGCGTCGGTCGGCGAGCAGATCATCGGTTCACCGCGGCGGTTCAGCGAGGTGTTCAGCGACACGCCGTTGCCGGTCAGGTCTTCCAGCGCTTTCATCATGTCGTAGTAGCGCGGATTGTACTCGCGCTTGAGCACCTGTGCACGCGAAGTACCGTCCTCGTGCACCACTTCCGGTACGCGGGTCTTCCACTCTTCAGCCACTTCGAAGGTGAAGGTCATGAACGGCGCCGGGTGGTCGACCTTGATCATCTGCGGGGCGACGGTGTCGAGCATCGACGGGCAGAAAGGTCTCCAGCGCTCGCGGAACTTGATCTGGTGGTTGATGCGGTCAGCCACGCCTTCGACGCTTGGGCAGCCAATGATCGAACGGCCACCCAGGGCACGCGGGCCGAACTCCATGCGGCCCTGGAACCAGGCCACCGGGTTGCCATCGACCATGATCTGGGCGATCTGCTGCGGCATGTTGTCGAGCTTGCGCCACTTCGGCTGGTTCGGGTGCCGGGCGCAGGCCGCGATCACGTCTTCGTTGGAGTACGACGGGCCGAGGTAGACGTGTTCCATCTTCTCGACCGGTACGCCACGGGCGTGGGAAACATAGGCGGCCGCGCCGACAGCAGTACCGGCGTCGCCAGAGGCCGGCTGCACAAACAGTTCTTTCACGTCCGGGCGGGCAATGATCTTCTGGTTGAGCTTGACGTTCAGCGCACAGCCGCCGGCGAAGGCCAGCTTACCGGTTTCACGCAGGGTGTCGCCCAGGTAGTGGTCGATCATCTGCAGCGCCAGCTTCTCGAACAGCGCCTGCATGCTGGCCGCGTAATGAATGTAAGGCTCGTCGGCGATATCGCCTTCACGCTTGGGGCCCAGCCATTCGATCAGCTTTGGCGAGAAGTAGAACCCCTTGCCCTTCTCTTTATAGCGACGCAAGCCGATGACGTTGGCGTACTCGGTGTTGATCACCAGCTCGCCGTTTTCGAAGCTGGCCAGGCGCGAGAAGTCGTACTTGCTGGCGTCGCCATATGGCGCCATGCCCATGACCTTGAACTCGCCGTCGAGCATCTCGAAGCCGAGGAACTCGGTGATTGCGCCATACAAGCCGCCCAGGGAGTCCGGGTCGAAGAATTCCTTGATCTTGTGGATCTTGCCGTTTTCGCCGTAGCCAAAGAAGGTGGTGGCGTATTCGCCTTTACCGTCAATGCCGAGGATCGCGGTTTTTTCCTTGAAGCCCGAGCAGTGGTAGGCACTGGAGGCGTGGGCCAAGTGGTGCTCGACTGGCTCGATCTTGACCTTTTTCGGGTCGAAGCCCAGCTGCTCCAGGCACCAGACGATCTTCTTGCGGTAGCGCTTGTAGCGACGGTTGCCCATCAGGATGGCGTCGAGGGCGCGATCCGGGGCGTACCAGTAACGCTTGGCATAGTGCCAGCGCGCCTTGCCGAACAGGCTGATCGGGGCGAACGGGATGGCTACCACGTCGACGTCGGACGGCTTGATGCCTGCCTGCTCCAGGCAGAACTTCGCCGACTCGTAGGGCATGCGGTTCTTCGCATGCTTGTCACGCACGAAGCGCTCTTCTTCGGCGGCGGCAATCAGCTTGCCGTCAATGTACAGGGCCGCGGAAGGGTCATGGCTAAGGGCGCCGGACAGGCCAAGAATCGTCAATGCCAAGGGATTAGCCTCTTCATTCGGTAAAAATGCGCCAGCGGCCTCTTGGGCGGGTGGCGGCTAAAGGGCGGGATTATAACGCAAACATGCGCGCAACGCGGCAACCTGTACTGGCCTCATCGCCGGCAAGCCAGCTCCCACAGGAACACCGCTACCTCAAGGGAGATGCGGTACTTGTGGGAGCTGGCTTGCCGGCGATGAGGCCAGTACAGGCAAGCAATATTATTCGGCGATGAGCCAGTCCATGCGATAGCTACCGTCCGTCTGGGCCAGCTCCTTGGCGAGCCACGGCAGAAGCTCCTTGAGCTCTTCCTCCAGGCCCCACGGCGGGTTGGCGATGGCCAGACCCGAACCATTGAGGCCCTGCGGGCTATCCTGGTGGTGCACATACAGCTCGACCCGCAGCAGCTTCGGCGCGCCGGTGCTGGTCAGGTCCTGGTAATAACGCGTCAGCGAGCGCTGGTCCTTGATCGGGTACCAGATGGCCGCGACGGTCTGGCGCATGCGGCTGATCGCCTCTTTCATGGAATTGGTGCAGCGTTTGAGCTCATCGGCCTGCTCGAACGGCGGGTCGATCAGCATGATCGCGCGCTTTTCCTGCACCGGCAGCAGGGCCCTGGGCACATGCCAGCCTTCGCCCAGGTGCACGACCACACGCGGGTCTTTTTTCATGTTCTCTTTGAGCAGCGGCCCGTCTTCAGGGTGCTTTTCGTTGAGCAGCGCGCGATCTTGCTGACGCATCAGGCGGCGCGCCAGTTCGGGCGAACCGGGGTAGTAACGCAGCTCACCATCGGCGTTCAGCCGCTTGATGACGCGCAGGTAATCGGCAGCCATGGCCGGCACATCATCACGACCCCACAGACGGGCGACGCCCTCCAGGTACTCGCCGGTGCGGGTTGCCTGGTCGCCTTGCAGGTCGTACAGACCGAGCCCTGCGTGGGTATCGATGTAGGCGAACGGCTGCTCCTTGCGCGACATCAAGGCGATGAGGCGGGTCAGCACGATGTGTTTGAGGACGTCGGCGTGGTTGCCGGCGTGGAAGGCGTGACGATAGTTCATGGCAACTCCTGCGAAGGCGGCAAGTTTACCTTGCCTTGCAGGCGGAGTCAGGCCTGGCTGCTGATCGGCGGCGCCTGCTTGGCGGGTAAACCCGCCCCCACAGGGCCTGCACAGTTCTCAGAACCCTGCGCAGTACCTGTGGGAGCGGGCTAGCCCGCGAAGAAGGCAACGCCGATTCAACGGGTATTACTTGTCAGCGTGATACGCCGCGTCGGCAGTCTCGAAGCGCTGCACCATCGCTTTCGACGGGCTGCCCAGCTTGCTCACCAGAACAATGGCGATGCTCGCCAGCAGGAAGCCCGGGATGATTTCGTACAGGCCCCAGGTATCGATCTGCTTCCACAGGATCACGGTCAGTGCACCAACCACGATACCGGCCAGCGCGCCGTTACGGGTCATGCCTTTCCACAGCACCGAAATCAGCACCACCGGACCGAAGGCCGCACCGAAGCCGGCCCAGGCATAAGCCACCAGGCCCAGCACGCGGTTTTCCGGGTTGGCAGCCATGGCGATGGCAATCAGTGCCACGGCCAGTACCATCAGCCGACCGACCCACACCAGCTCGACCTGCGAAGCGTTCTTGCGCAGGAAGGCCTTGTAGAAGTCTTCGGTCAGGGCGCTTGAGCACACCAGCAGCTGGCAGCTCAGGGTGCTCATCACCGCCGCCAGAATAGCCGACAGCAGCACGCCGGCGATCCATGGGTTGAACAGGATCTTGGCCAGCTCGATGAAGACACGCTCATGGTTCTCGGTGACCGGGCCTGCCAGGTCAGGGTTGGCCGAGAAGTAGGCGATGCCGAAGAAGCCCACGGCGCAGGTACCGGCCAGGCACAGGATCATCCAGGTCATGGAGATGCGGCGGGCATTGGCAATCGACTTCACCGAATCGGCGGCCATGAAGCGCGCCAGGATGTGCGGCTGGCCGAAGTAGCCCAGGCCCCAACCCATCAGCGAGATGATGCCGATGAAGGTGGCACCTTTGAACATGTCGAAGTTGGCCGGGTTCACCGCTTCGATGGCAGCAAAAGTGGTGTCGAAGCCGCCCGTGGAAATCAGCACGATCACCGGGGTCAGGATCAGCGCGAAGATCATCAGCGAAGCCTGCACCGTATCGGTCCAGCTCACCGCCAGGAAGCCACCAACGAAGGTGTAGGCGATGGTAGCTGCGGCGCCAGCCCACAGGGCAGTCTCGTACGGCATGCCAAAGGTGCTTTCGAACAGACGGGCACCGGCAACGATGCCAGAGGCGCAGTAAATGGTGAAGAACACCAGGATGACGATCGCCGAAATGATACGCAGCAAGCCGCTATTGTCTTCGAAACGGCTGGCGAAGTAGTCAGGCAGGGTCAGCGCATCACCGTTGTGCTCGGTCTGCACGCGCAGCCGGCCGGCCACGAACAGCCAGTTGAGGTAAGCACCAACGGTCAGGCCGATGGCGATCCAGGCCTCGGACAGGCCCGAGAAGTAGATGGCGCCCGGCAGGCCCATCAGCAGCCAGCCGCTCATGTCGGATGCGCCGGCGGACAGCGCGGTGACCACGCTACCCAGGCTGCGACCGCCCAGAATGTAATCGGAAAGGTTGTTGGTGGCGCGATAGGCCGCGAAGCCGATCAGCACCATTGCCGCGATGTAGACCACGAAAGTGATCGTTAGTGGATTGCCCATGCGTGTGCCCTGGCGTTTGTTTTTATCTCATGCACAACCGCAGCCATGGCGGTTGCACCCAGGCGGCGAATCCTATGCAACAACGCAAAGCAGGTGCAACCATTTTTCTTTTACAAGTTGCACCCGCTTGAGCATTTTTTGTAAAAGCCACTTTTTTGCTCCTTTTTGGCGCATCAAGCCGGTTTTTCAGATCAAAACGAACCGGAAACGCCCCTTTTCAGGGTGTGGAAATGTCTGTCAGACGAGTTGCACCTTTTACACAAAAAATTCGGGTTGCACCTGGTTGCACCCGAATTGTCCTACAGCTACTCTTGGCGCCAGCTTAGGCCACAGCCGTGGCAATAACGAGGATAAGAAATGGCGACGACCACCCTTGGGGTCAAACTCGATGACCCGACCCGTGAGCGACTCAAGGCAGCTGCGCAGTCGATTGACCGCACGCCGCACTGGTTGATCAAGCAAGCGATCTTCAATTACCTGGAGAAGCTCGAGGGTGGTGCCACCCTGACCGAACTCAACGGCCACGCCACCAGCCTGGCTGATGATGCCGGTGATGTTCAGGCCGACCACAGCCACCAGTGCTTCCTTGAATTTGCCGAAAGCATCCTGCCACAGTCGGTACTACGTTCGGCGATCACCGCCGCCTACCGCCGTCCCGAGCAGGAAGTGGTACCAATGCTGCTGGAGCAGGCGCGCCTGAGCGCACCGCTGGCCGAGGCCACCAACAAGCTGGCCGCTGGCATCGCCGAAAAACTGCGCAACCAGAAGAGCGCTGGCGGCCGTGCCGGCATCGTCCAGGGCCTGCTGCAGGAGTTCTCGCTGTCGTCCCAGGAAGGCGTGGCGCTGATGTGCCTGGCCGAAGCCCTGCTGCGTATCCCCGACAAGGGCACCCGTGACGCGCTGATCCGCGACAAGATCAGCACCGGCAACTGGCAGCCGCACCTGGGCAACAGCCCGTCGCTGTTCGTCAACGCCGCCACCTGGGGCCTGCTGCTGACCGGCAAGCTGGTCAGCACCCACAACGAATCCGGCCTTACCTCCTCGCTCACGCGCATCATCGGCAAGAGCGGCGAGCCGATGATCCGCAAGGGCGTCGACATGGCCATGCGCCTGATGGGCGAGCAGTTCGTCACTGGCGAGACCATCGCCGAAGCACTGGCCAATGCCAGCCGCTTTGAGGCCAAGGGTTTCCGCTATTCCTACGACATGCTCGGCGAAGCCGCGCTTACCGAGCACGATGCGCAGAAGTACCTGGCGTCCTACGAGCAGGCCATCCACTCGATTGGCAAAGCCTCCCATGGCCGCGGCATCTATGAAGGCCCGGGCATCTCGATCAAGCTGTCGGCACTGCACCCGCGCTACAGCCGCGCCCAGTACGAGCGCGTGATGGAAGAGCTGTACCCGCGCCTGCTGTCGCTGACCCTGCTGGCCAAGCAGTACGACATCGGCCTGAACATCGACGCCGAAGAAGCCGACCGCCTGGAGCTGTCGCTCGACCTGCTGGAGCGCCTGTGCTTCGAGCCGTCGCTGGCGGGCTGGAACGGGATCGGCTTTGTCATCCAGGCCTACCAGAAGCGCTGCCCGTACGTGATCGACTACGTCATCGACCTGGCCAAGCGCAGCCGCCACCGCCTGATGATCCGCCTGGTGAAAGGCGCCTACTGGGACAGCGAGATCAAGCGCGCCCAGGTCGAGGGCCTGGAAGGCTACCCGGTCTACACCCGCAAGGTGTACACCGACGTGTCCTACGTCGCCTGCGCCCGCAAGCTGCTGGCCGTGCCAGAAGCCATCTACCCGCAGTTCGCCACCCACAACGCCCACACTCTCTCGGCCATCTACCACATTGCCGGGCAGAACTACTACCCGGGCCAGTACGAGTTCCAGTGCCTGCACGGCATGGGCGAGCCGCTGTACGAGCAAGTGGTCGGCAAGATTGCCGATGGCAAGCTGAACCGTCCGTGCCGCGTCTATGCACCGGTCGGCACCCACGAAACGCTGCTGGCCTACCTGGTGCGTCGCCTGCTGGAAAACGGCGCCAACACCTCGTTCGTCAACCGCATCGCCGACCACTCGATTTCCATCCAGGAACTGGTCGCCGACCCGGTCGCCAGCATCGAGCGCATGGGCACCCAGGAAGGCAACATCGGCCTGCCACACCCGCGTATCCCGCTACCGCGCGACCTGTATGGCACCGAGCGGGCCAACTCGGCCGGCATCGACATGGCCAACGAACACCGCCTGGCGTCGCTGTCCTGTGCCATGCTGGCCACCGCTCACAACGACTGGAAGGCCACCCCGCTGCTGGCCTGCGCCGCCAGTGAAAGCGCTGCCGCGCCGGTACTGAACCCGGCGGATCATCGCGACGTGGTCGGCCATGTGCAGGAAGCCACCGTTGCCGACGTCGACAACGCCATCCAGTGCGCACTGAACGCCGCGCCGATCTGGCAGGCCACCCCGCCCGCCGAACGTGCTGCCATTCTGGAACGCACCGCCGACCTGATGGAGGCCGAAATCCAGCCGTTGATGGGCCTGCTCATCCGCGAGGCCGGCAAGACCTTCGCCAACGCCATCGCCGAAGTGCGTGAAGCCGTTGACTTCCTGCGCTACTACGCCGTGCAGGCACGCAACGACTTCAGCAACGACGCCCACCGCCCGTTGGGCGCGGTGGTGTGCATCAGCCCGTGGAACTTCCCGCTGGCGATCTTCACCGGCCAGGTAGCTGCGGCCCTGGCTGCCGGCAACCCGGTGCTGGCCAAGCCAGCCGAACAAACCCCGCTGATTGCCGCCCAGGCCGTGCGCCTGCTGCTGGAAGCCGGCATCCCCGAGGGCGTGCTGCAACTGCTGCCGGGCCGTGGCGAAACCGTCGGTGCCGGCCTGGTTGGTGACGAACGCGTCAAAGGCGTGATGTTCACCGGTTCCACCGAGGTTGCCCGCCTGCTGCAGCGCAACGTCGCCGGCCGCCTGGACAACCAGGGCCGTCCGATCCCGCTGATCGCCGAAACCGGTGGCCAGAACGCGATGATCGTCGACTCCTCGGCACTGACCGAGCAGGTGGTGATCGACGTGGTGTCCTCGGCCTTCGACAGTGCCGGCCAGCGTTGCTCGGCCCTGCGCGTGCTGTGCCTGCAGGAAGACTCCGCCGACCGCGTGATCGAAATGCTCAAGGGCGCCATGGCCGAAAGCCGCCTGGGCTGCCCGGACCGCCTGGCCGTGGACATTGGCCCGGTGATCGATGCCGAAGCCAAGGCCGGCATCGAGAAGCACATCCAGGGCATGCGTGAGAAAGGCCGCGCGGTGTATCAAGTGGCCATTGCCGATGCTGCCGAGGTCAAACGTGGCACCTTCGTGATGCCGACCCTGATCGAGCTGGAAAGCTTCGACGAGCTGAAGCGTGAAATTTTCGGCCCGGTGCTGCACGTGGTGCGTTACAACCGCCGCAACCTGGACCAACTGATCGAGCAGATCAACGCCTCCGGCTACGGCCTGACCCTCGGCGTGCACACCCGCATCGACGAGACCATCGCCAAGGTGGTGGAAAACGCCAATGCCGGCAACATGTACGTCAACCGCAACATCGTCGGTGCAGTGGTGGGCGTGCAGCCATTCGGTGGTGAAGGCCTGTCTGGCACCGGCCCTAAAGCCGGCGGCCCGCTGTACCTGTACCGCCTGCTGTCGACCCGCCCGGCCGACGCGATTGGCCGCCACTTCCAGCAGCAGGATGGCGAAGGCAAGCCAGACCGCACCCTGCACGAACAGCTGGTCAAGCCACTGCACGGCCTGAAGGCCTGGGCCCAGAGCAACCAGCTGGCCGACCTGGCTGCGCTGTGCGACCAGTTCGCCAGCCAGTCGCAGAGCGGCATCGCCCGCCTGCTGCCAGGCCCGACCGGCGAGCGCAACAGCTACACCATCCTGCCGCGTGAGCACGTTCTGTGCCTGGCCGACAACGACGCTGACCTGCTGGCGCAACTGGCTGCCGTACTGGCCGTTGGTAGCTCGGCGGTGTGGGCTGACAGCGAACCGGGCAAGGCCCTGCGTGCCCGTCTGCCGCGTGAGCTGCAGGCCAAGGTCAAGCTGGTGGCGGACTGGAACAAGGATGACGTGGCGTTCGACGCCGTGATTCACCATGGCGACTCGGACCAGCTGCGCAGCGTGTGCCAGCAGGTGGCCAAGCGTGCTGGTGCGATCGTCGGTGTGCACGGGCTGTCCAGCGGGGATCACCAGATTGCGCTCGAGCGGTTGGTGATTGAGCGGGCGGTGAGTGTGAACACTGCGGCGGCGGGGGGTAATGCCAGCTTGATGACCATTGGCTGATTGCTGTTGATAAAAAAGGGGAGCTTCGGCTCTCCTTTTTTATGGGCGCATATCTTGAGATGTTTGGCGCCTGTGAGATCGAGCGCCGCCCGCGCGGCGCTTCGCAGCACAAGGCTGCTCCTACATCTGTTTCGGGCCAATTATTCCTGGGGAATTGCGCGCGACCCCCTTGGTGCATGGCGCGAAATCGCGTCGTACAAACAAAGCGGTCGCGCGCGCCTGCCACAGGCTTAACTGGCCCGAAACAGATGTAGGAGCAGCCTTGTGCTGCGAAGCGCCGCGCGGGCGGCGCTCGGTCTCACAGGCGCAGAAAACATCAAGGCAAGCACCTGTATGCCCCACCCGTTCTAAACCCATATCACCCAAACCTATTAACCTCCCCCCACCCCACCCGATTCCCTACACTCGCAGCATCCCGCCTCAGGACCGCCACCATGCCCGAGACCCTGCTCAGCCCCCGCAACCTGGCCTTCGAGCTCTACGAAGTGCTCGACGCCCAAGCCCTCACCCAGCGCCCGCGCTTCGCCGAGCACAGCCGCGAAACCTTCGACGCGGCACTGACCACCGCCCGCACCATCGCCGAAAAGTACTTCGCCCCGCACAACCGCAAGGCCGACGAAAACGAGCCGCGCTACGTGGACGGCCGCGCTGAACTGATCCCTGAGGTCAAGCCTGCCGTCGATGCCTTCCTCAAGGCCGGCTTCCTCAACGCCAATCGCGACTTCGAGGTCGGCGGCATGCAGCTGCCCAGCCTGGTCTCGCAGGCGTGCTTCGCACACTTCCAGGCCGCCAACGCCGGCACCACGGCCTACCCGTTCCTGACCATGGGCGCGGCCAACCTGATCGAGAGCTTCGGCACAGACGAACAGAAACGCCTGTTCCTCCAGCCGATGATCGAGGGCCGCTTCTTTGGCACCATGGCCCTGACCGAACCCCACGCAGGCTCGTCTCTGGCCGACATCCGCACCCGTGCCGAACCTGCGGGCGACGGCAGCTACCGGCTCAAGGGCAACAAGATCTTCATCTCCGGTGGCGACCACGAACTGTCGGAAAACATCGTGCACATGGTGCTGGCCAAGCTGCCGGACGCACCCCCCGGGGTGAAAGGCATCTCGCTGTTCATCGTGCCCAAGTACCACGTAAACCCCGACGGCAGCCCTGGCCCGCGCAACGATGTACTGCTGGCCGGGCTGTTCCACAAGATGGGCTGGCGCGGCACTACCTCCACTGCGCTGAACTTCGGCGACAACGGCCAGTGCGTCGGGTACCTGGTCGGCCAGCCGCATCAGGGCCTGGCCTGCATGTTCCAGATGATGAACGAGGCGCGCATCGGCGTTGGCATGGGCGCGGTGATGCTCGGATACGCCGGCTACCTGTACTCGCTGGAATATGCCCGCCAACGGCCGCAAGGCCGGCTGCCGGACAGCAAGGACCCGCTCAGCCCGGCGGTGCCGATCATCGCGCACACCGATGTGAAACGTATGCTGCTGGCACAGAAGGCGTACGTGGAAGGCGCCTTCGACCTGGGCCTTTACGCCGCGCGCCTGTTCGACGATACCCACACCGCCGATGACGAAACGTCCCGCACACAAGCGCAGGCGCTGCTCGACCTGCTGACCCCGATCGTCAAGTCGTGGCCCTCGACGTTCTGCCTCAAGGCCAACGAACTGGCAATCCAGATCCTCGGTGGCCACGGCTATACCCGCGAATACCCGGTGGAACAGTACTACCGCGACAATCGCCTGAACCCGATACACGAGGGCACCGAAGGCATCCAGTCGCTCGACTTGCTCGGCCGCAAGCTGGCACAGAACCAAGGTGCCGGGCTCAAGCAACTGATCCGCCTGATCGCCACCACAGGCGAACGTGCAAGCCACCACCCCAAACTCGACCCACTGCGCCAGCCACTGGAGCATCTGGTCAACCGCCTACAGGGCGTGACACTGGCCCTGCTCGGCGACATGGCCCAAGGCGAAGTCGCGGGTGCCCTGGCAAACTCGGCCTTGTACCTCAAGGCCTTCGGCCATTGCGTGATCGGCTGGCGCTGGCTGGAACAGGCCATTCACGCCGAGCTTGGCCTGCAGAAAGGTCACCCTGCCGATCGCGACTTCTATCAGGGCAAGCTGCAGGCCGCGCGTTATTTCCTGACCTGGGAAGTACCGGGCTGCCATAATGAGCTGGCATTGCTAGAGGCGCGCGACAACACTTGCCTCACCATGCAGGACGAGTGGTTCTAAGGGGGAGCCACCGTGTACACGGAGGCTTTTGCATGTTCGATTCCAGCGCCCTGCTGCGCCAGCGCTTTGCCGCGCTGCGCAGTACGGCCGAGTTGTTTTCCCTGCGCCATGTGAAACAGTCGCACCAGGCGCTTTCGGTTCGCCGCAACGTTGCCGAACCGCCGTTCTTCAGCCAGGACGAAGGCGCCATGCTCACCGTGCGGGTCAATGGCGTGGAGGCCTACGCGGCCACCGCCGACCTCTCCCAGGCTGGCCTGCAACGCGCATTGGAACAAGCCGAGGCGCTGGCCCGGCAGATTGCACGACACAGCCTGCTGGACCTGCGCAACCAGCCGGTGACCAGCGCACGCCACGACCATATCTCGCCCAACTTCGACCAGCCCGTCCCCTCCCTCGCCGACTGCCTTGGCCTGCTCGCCGCCGAATCGGCCAGCGTGCCCAAGGACAGCCGCCTGGTGGACTGGCAGGCCAGTCTGGGCCTGAGCCTGGTCGAGCAAACCTACCTGAACTCCGCGGGCGCCGAACTGCGCCACGCACAGCGTTTCCTGTTCCCGGGGCTGGGCGTAACCGCCAGCGATGGCCAGGACAGCCAGAGCCGCAGCCTGGGCCGCGACAACTTCGGCCAGCAGGGCGGTTTCGAGATCATCGAGCGCTGCGGGCTGGTCGGCGCCGCCCGGCAGGTGGCCGACGAGGCACTGCAACTGCTGCTGGCCCCCAACACCCCCAGCGGCCCGCGCGACCTGCTGCTGATGCCCGACCAGATGATGCTGCAGATCCACGAGTCCATCGGCCACCCGCTGGAGATGGACCGCATCCTCGGCGACGAGCGCAACTACGCGGGCACCAGCTTCGTCAAAGCCAGCGACTTCGGCCGCCTGCAGTACGGTTCCAGCCTGTTGAACGTGACCTTCGACCCGACCATCGGCGAAGAACTGGCCAGCTACAGCTTTGATGATGACGGCACCCCGGCCAGCAAGCAGTTCCTGATCCGCGACGGCCTGCTGCTGCGCCCACTGGGCGGCGCGCTGTCGCAGTTCCGTTCTGGCTTGGACGGCGTGGCCAACAGCCGCGCCTGTGGCTGGAGCCGTGCACCGATCGACCGCATGGCCAACCTCAACATCGAACCGGGTGATCAGAGCCTGGAGCAACTGGTGCAAGGCATCGAGCACGGCATCCTGATGCGTACCAACCGCTCGTGGTCCATCGATGATGCGCGCAACAAGTTCCAGTTCGGCTGTGAATATGGCCAGTTGATTGAAAACGGCGAGCTCAAGGGCATCGTCAAGAACCCCAACTACCGTGGGATCTCCGCGCAGTTCTGGCGCAACCTGTCGGCCGTCGGCGACCGCAGCACCTTCCAGGTACTGGGCACGCCCAACTGTGGCAAAGGCGAACCTAACCAGGTGGTGCGGGTCGGCCATGCCTCGCCGGCCTGCGTATTCCGCCAGATCGATGTATTCGGAGGAGACGCCTGATGAAGCACGCTTTCGAAACGCTTGTCGGGGATGTATGCGCTGCCCTGCAAGCTGGTGAGCAGTTCACCCTTGGCTACAGCGCAGAACAGTCGCAGTTCGTGCGGTTCAACCACGCCAAGGTGCGCCAGGCCGGTGAAGTGAGCCAGGCAAGCGCGCAACTGCGGCTGGTGCGCGATGGCCGCCAGGCGGAACAGCAGGTGACCTTGAGTGGCGACGTGCAACTGGACCGCCAGCGCCTGAGCGATGCCCTTCAGCAACTGCGCCAGACCTTGCCGTTGCTGGCCCTCGACCCGTACCTGCGCCTGGACGAAAGCGCCTGGCACAGCCACAGCCTGCTGGACCATCCCCTGCCCGCACTGGACGAAGTACTGGCTCTGCTCGACCGTGAAGCTGGCAACCTGGACCTGGTCGGCATCTACGCCGCCGGCCCGATCTGCCGGGGCTTTGCCAGTTCGTTCGGGGCCTTTGGCTGGCACCAGGCCAACAGCTTCAACTTTGACTGGAGCCTGTTCCACGAAAACGGCCAGGCGGTGAAGGCCAACTACGCCGGCCAGCGGTGGAGCGCCGACGACTTCACCGAGCGCCTGCGCCAGGCACGTGAACAACTGGGCTTCCTTGGCCGCCCGGCAGTTACCCTCAAGCCTGGCAGCTACCGAGCCTACCTGGCGCCTGCGGCCATGGACGAAATCGCCGGCATGCTGTGCTGGGGCGGTTTTTCCGCACAGGCCCTCGCCACCGGCAACAGCGCCTTGCAGCGCCTGTACAACGGCGATGCACGGTTAAGCCCGCTGGTGAGCTTCGCCGAGCAGGTCAGCGGCTCGCTGAGTCCGGCGTTTTCCGATGAGGGGGCGCCACGCCTGGATGTGCCGTTGATCCAGCAAGGCGCCGCGCAGCAACGCTTGATCTGCGCACGCAGCGCGGTCGAGTTCGAGCTACTGGCCAATGGCGCCGACAGCTACGAGTCGCCCTGCGCGCTCAGCCTGGCGCCGGGCAACCTGGCCAATGAGCAGGTCCTTGAGCGGCTTGGCACCGGGCTGTACATCAGCAACCTGTGGTACCTGAACTACTCTGACCTGCCGGCAGCACGCATGACCGGGCTGACCCGCTTCGCCACCTTCTGGGTGGAAAACGGGCAGATCCAGGGGCCGGTGAGCACCATGCGCTTCGATGACAGCCTGTACAGTTTGCTGGGCAACCAGCTGGAGGACCTGACCCAGGAGCGCGAGATGATCTTGTCGACCAGTACCTATGGCCAGCGCAGTACCGGGTCGAGCCATTTGCCCGGGGCACTGGTCAAAGGCCTGACCCTGACATTGTGACTGGACTTGCCGCCCCTTTCGCGGCTTTAGCAGCGAAAGGGGCGGCACTGACAAACGAGGAAGTCATGCCTGAGCGCACCCCGCTGGACCCCGTCACCGCCCGCTGGATCCCCTGGGTGGTGGCCATCGCTTTCTTCATGCAATCCCTGGACGGCACCATCCTCAACACCGCGCTGCCGGCCATGGCCCGCTCGCTGGCCGAAGACCCGCTGCGCATGCAGGGTGTGATCATCGCCTACATGCTCACGGTGGCCCTGCTGATCCCCGCCTCGGGCTGGATTGCAGACCGTTTTGGCACCAAGCGCATCTTCTTCAGCGCCATCCTGCTGTTCAGCTTCGGGTCGCTGCTGTGCGCCGCAGCCAACAGCCTCGGCTTCCTGATCTTCGCCCGCGTCGTCCAGGGCCTGGGCGGTGCACTGATGCTGCCGGTCGGGCGGCTGGTGGTGCTGCGCGCCTACCCGCGCAGCGAGCTGGTGCGGATCATGAGTTTCATCACCATCCCTGGCCTGCTCGGCCCACTGCTGGGCCCGACCGTCGGCGGCTGGCTGGTGGAAATCCTCAGCTGGCACTGGATCTTCCTGCTCAACCTTCCAGTCGGCCTGATCGGCTGCATTGCCGTCTGGAAATTCATCCCGGACCTGCGCGGTGCCGAGCGAACCTCGTTCGACGGCCCGGGGTTCCTATTGTTTGGCGCAGCGATGGTATTGATCACCATCGCCATGGAAGGCCTGGGCGAGTTGCACCTGCCGCACCTGCGGGTGATGTTGCTGCTGTTCGCCGGCATGGCCTGCCTGGCCGCCTACTGGCTGCGCGCCGGGCGCGACCCGGAGCCGCTGTTCTCGCCCAGCCTGTTCCGCGTGCGGACCTTCGCCATCGGCATCCTCGGCAACCTGTTCGCCCGCCTGGGCAGCGGCGCACTGCCGTTCCTGGTGCCGTTGCTGCTGCAGGTGGCACTGGGCTACTCACCCGCCCAGGCCGGTATGAGCATGATTCCGCTGGCGGCAGCGGCCATGCTGGCCAAGTCTGTCGCAAGGCCGCTGATCGAGCGCTTCGGCTACCGCATCATCCTCACCGGCAACACCTTGTTGCTGGGCCTGCTGCTGGCCAGCCTCGGCCTGGTCGACGAGCAGACACCCTACGCAGTGCTGCTGATCCAGCTGGGCCTGCTGGGCGCGGTCAACTCCATGCAGTTCACGGCCATGAACACGGTAACCCTGATCGACCTCGATGACGCCAGCGCCAGCAGCGGCAACAGCCTGCTGTCGGTGGTCGCACAATTGGCGCTGAGCCTGGGCGTGGCCTGTGCCGGCGCCTTGCTTGGAGGCTTTACCGCCGCCGGTAGCGCCGAGGGTGTGGAAAGCACCCTCGGCGCCTTCCAGTTGACGTTTGTCACCATCGGCGTGATGGCCATGCTGGCGGCAGCGATCTTCCTGCAACTGGCGCCGACGGACGGAAGGCGTGCCCGTCGTCCGGAACAACACATGGAACCGTAGGGCGAATGGCCACGAGGCTGGTAGACTGTGCGGCATTTTTTCGCTTCGCAACGCAGGCCCGCCTCGTGACCACCGAATCCACCGCCTTTGCAACTTTGCCGTTGTCCGCCGCCATGCTGGCGAACCTGGACGCCCTCGGCTATGCCTCGATGACGCCGATCCAGGCCCAGAGCCTGCCCGTCATCCTCAAGGGTCAGGACCTGATCGCCCAGGCCAAGACCGGCAGCGGCAAGACCGCCGCCTTCGGCATCGGCCTGCTGAACCCGATCAACCCGCGCTACTTCGGCTGCCAGGCGCTGGTGCTGTGCCCTACCCGCGAGCTCGCCGACCAGGTGGCCAAAGAGCTGCGCCGCCTGGCCCGCGCCGAGGACAACATCAAGATCCTCACCCTGTGCGGTGGCGTTTCGCTAGGCCCGCAGATCGCTTCGCTGGAGCACGGTGCGCACATCATCGTCGGTACCCCGGGGCGCATCCAGCAGCACCTGGACAAAGGCACCCTGGTGCTCGACGGCCTGAACACGCTGGTGCTGGACGAAGCCGACCGCATGCTCGACATGGGTTTCTTCGACGCCATCGCCAGCATCATCGGCAAGACCCCATCGCGCCGCCAGACCCTGCTGTTCTCGGCCACCTACCCGTCCGGCATCAAGCAGTTGGCCGCCGACTTCATGCGTAACCCGCAACAGGTCAAGGTCGAGAGCCTGCACACCGATAACCAGATCGAACAGAGCTTCATCGAGATCGACCCACAGCACCGCCTTGAAGCCGTCACCCGTGTGCTCGGCCACTACCGCCCGCAATCCTGCGTGGCGTTCTGCTTCACCAAGCAGCAGTGCGAGGACGTGGTTGCCCACCTGACGGCCAAGGGCATCGTCGCCCAGGCGCTGCACGGTGACCTGGAGCAGCGCGACCGTGACCAGGTACTGGCCATGTTCGCCAACCGCAGCAGCTCGGTGCTGGTGGCCACCGACGTGGCCGCACGCGGCCTGGATATCGATGGCCTGGACATGGTCATCAACGTGGAGCTGGCGCGTGATGCGGAAATCCACGTGCACCGCGTGGGCCGCACCGGCCGTGCTGGCGAGAAAGGTGTGGCGGTAAGCCTGGTGGCACCGGCAGAAGGCCACCGCGCCCAGGCCATCGAAGACCTGCAGAAAAGCCCGCTGCGCTGGGACTCGCTGGACAGCTTGAAGAACAAGGGCGGTGAACCGTTGCTGCCGGTGATGACCACGCTGTGCATTGCCGCAGGCCGCAAGGACAAACTGCGCCCAGGGGATATTCTTGGTGCGCTGACCGGTGATGCCGGCATCCCGGGCAAGCAGGTGGGCAAGATCGCCATCTTCGACTTCCAGGCGTTTGTTGCCGTGGAGCGCGCGCTCGCCAAGCAGGCCATGCAGCGGCTGAACAGCGGCAAGATCAAGGGCCGCGCTCTGAAAGTCCGTATTCTCTGACATTTTTTGGGGCTGCTCTGTAGCCCATCGCCGGCAAGCCAGCTCCCACAGGACCACCACAGGCCTCATGCTTGTGCAGGGCCTGTGGGAGCTGGCTTGCCGGCGATGGGCCGCACAGCGGCCCCAAACTACCCATGAGGTAACACCGTGCACTCCACCGACGTGATCATCCTCGGCGCCGGCGCCGCCGGCCTGATGTGCGCCCAGCTCAGCGCCCGCCGTGGCCGCCGGGTGCTGCTGCTCGACCACGCCAACAAGCCGGGCAAGAAAATCCTCATGTCCGGCGGCGGGCGCTGCAACTTCACCAACATGTACACCGAGCCAGCCAACTTCCTGTCGCACAATGCGCACTTCTGCAAGTCGGCCCTGGCCCGCTACACCCAATGGGACTTCATCGAGCTGGTGTGCAAACATGGCGTGGCCTACCACGAGAAGAAGCTCGGCCAGCTGTTCTGCGACAACAAGGCCAGCGACATCCTCGACATGCTGCTGGCCGAATGCGACGAGGCCGGCGCCGAGATCCGCATGCACACCAGCATCGAACACATCGAGAAGACCGAAAGCGGCTACCTGCTGCAGACCAGCGGCGGCCAGTTCGCCTGCCAGTCGCTGGTGATCGCCACCGGGGGCCTGTCGATCCCGACCCTGGGCGCCACCGGCTTCGGCTACCAGGTGGCGCGCCAGTTTGGCCACACCCTGCTGCCTACCCGCGCCGGGCTGGTGCCGTTCACCATCACCGAGCCCCAGCTCAAGGCACTGTGCACCGAGTTGTCCGGCACCTCGCTGGACTGCACCGCCAGCTGCAACGGCACCAGCTTCCGCGAGAACCTGCTGTTCACCCACCGCGGGCTGAGCGGCCCGGCGATCCTGCAGATTTCGTCGTTCTGGGAAGCCGGTGACACGGTCGAAATCAACCTGCTGCCGGACCGCGATGCGCTCACCTGGCTGCAACAGATGCAGGCCGAACGTGCCAACGCCGAACTGAAGACCGTGCTGGGCGAGGTATTCACCCGCAAGCTGGCCAACCTGCTGGCCGAGCAATGGTTCGAGTCCAGGCCGATGAAGCAGTACACCCCGGCGGAACTGGCGCAAATCGCCGAAAAACTGGCGAACTGGCAAGTGGTGCCGGCCGGCACCGAAGGCTACCGCACCGCCGAAGTGACCTTGGGCGGCGTGGATACCCGCGAAGTGTCGTCCAAGACCATGGAATCGCTGAAAAGCCCGGGGCTGTACTTCATCGGGGAAGTGCTGGATGTCACTGGCCACCTGGGCGGTTTCAACTTCCAGTGGGCCTGGGCATCGGCCAACGCCGCGGCGCAGTTCGTGTAGAGTAGAATCCATTCAGCAGCACGGAACGCTTCTTGCTGGCCCGTGCTGCAATGCATTCTTCGCTCACTGCCTAGCAGGCCATCATGTCATCGAGCTCGTTCCGTCAGTCACTGCGTCGCCTGTGGGGCCAAGACAAGTTCAGCTACAGCATCCGGGTCACCATCGCCCTCACCGGCAGCCTGGCCCTGTGCTGGTACCAGAACGAGATGGCCCTGCTGATTCCGCTGTTCCTCGGCATCATCGCCAGCGCCCTGGCCGAGACCGACGACAGCTGGCAGGGCCGCCTCAGCGCCCTGGCCGTTACCTTGGTGTGTTTCGCCATCGCTGCGCTGGCGGTCGAGTTACTGTTCCCCTACCCCTGGATCTTCGCCATCGCCCTGGCCTTGGCGGCGTTCGGCCTGACCATGCTCGGCGCGTTGGGCGAGCGCTATGGTGCGATAGCCTCGGCGACACTCATCACGGCGGTTTACACCATGATCGGTGTGGACCAGCGCGGTGGCCAAGTGACGGACTTCTGGCACGAGCCACTGTTGCTGGTGGCCGGTGCGGCCTGGTACGGGCTGCTTTCGGTACTTTGGCAGGCGTTGTTTTCCAACCAGCCGGTGCAGCAGAGCCTGGCCAAGCTGTTCTTCGAACTGGGCAGCTACCTCAAGCTCAAGGCCAGCCTGTTCGAGCCCATCCGCACCCTCGACGTCGAGGCCCGGCGCCTGGAGCTGGCCCAGCAGAACGGCAAGGTGGTGGCAGCGCTCAACGCAGCCAAGGAGATCATCCTGCACCGCGTGGGCAACAGCCAGCCGAACTCCAAGGTCAGCCGCTACCTCAAACTGTACTTCCTGGCCCAGGACATTCACGAGCGAGTCAGTGCCTCGCACTACCCCTACAACGGCCTGACCGAAGCGTTTTTCCACAGCGACGTGATGTTCCGCTGCCAGCGCCTGCTGCGTAAACAAGGCTCGTCCTGCCAGGAGCTGGCCCGCTCGATCCGCCTGCGCCAGCCGTTTGTGCTGGCCAGTGGTTATCCAGAAGCCCTCGAAGACCTCAACGCCTCGCTGGAGCACCTGCGCCTCCAGAACAACCCGGCCTGGCGCAGCCTGTTGCGTTCGCTGCGGGCACTGGCCGCCAACCTGGCAACACTGGACCGCCTGCTAAGCGCCGCCAGCAACCCGGACAGCCTGGCCGATGCCAGCGACAGCAGCCTGCTCGACCGCTCGCCACGCTCGCTGAAGGACGTGTGGAAGCGCCTGCGCACCCAGCTCACGCCGACTTCGCTGTTGTTCCGTCACGCCCTGCGCCTGCCGCTGGCGCTGTCGATCGGCTACGGCATGGTGCACCTGATCCACCCGACCCAGGGGTACTGGATCATCCTGACCACGCTGTTCGTGTGCCAGCCCAACTACGGTGCAACCCGGCGTAAGCTGGTGCAGCGAATCTTCGGCACCGCCGTTGGCCTGACAGTGGGCTGGGCGTTGTTCGACCTGTTCCCCAACCCGGTCATCCAGTCGCTGTTCGCCGTGGTTGCCGGGGTGGTGTTCTTCGTCAACCGCACCACCCGCTACACCCTGGCCACCGCCGCGATCACCCTGATGGTGCTGTTCTGCTTCAACCAGATCGGCGATGGCTACGGCCTGTTCCTGCCGCGCCTGTTCGATACCCTGGTGGGCAGCCTGATCGCCATCCTGGCGGTGTTCCTGTTCCTGCCGGACTGGCAAGGGCGACGGTTGAACAAGGCGCTGGCCAATACCCTGGCCTGCGCCAGCGTGTACCTGCGCCAGATCATGCAGCAGTATGCCCACGGCAAGCGCGACGACCTGGCCTACCGCCTGGCCCGGCGCAACGCCCATAACGCCGACGCCGCGCTGTCCACGACCTTGGCCAACATGCTGATGGAGCCTGGGCACTTCCGTAAGGAAGCCGACGTCGGCTTCCGCTTCCTGGTGCTGTCGCACACCTTGCTCAGCTACCTCTCGGGGCTGGGCGCGCACCGTGACACGGCCTTGCCGGCAGAGGTGCAGGAGCAGTTGATCGAGGGCGCCGGGCAAAGCCTGGCCAGCAGCCTGGACGAGATTGCCAACGGCCTGGCCGCACGGCTACCGGTGGCGATTCACAGCGATGCCGAAGAGGCGCTGGCCAATGCGCTGGAGCAGATGCCGGAAGAGCTGGATGAACATCAGCGGTTGGTGCAGACACAGTTGGCGTTGATTTGCCGGCAGTTGGGGCCGTTGCGGACCTTGGCGGCACACCTGATCAAGGAAGGTGCGCCGGCCTGATTGCTTTGTTGCCTGTGCCCGCGAAGAGGCCAGCACAGGCGATACAGATCAGAAGCCATGCTGGCGCAACAGCCGGTCATAGCTGCCATCGGCCTTCATCGCCGCGATGGCCTGCTCGAAACGCTCGACAATGCGCTTATGCTCCGGGTGCTTCAGGCTCACCAGGATATGCAGGGTGTTCTCCCCCAGCGGCGGCTCCACCAGCATTACCCCATCACGCACTTCCTGCGGCTCACGCTGCAGGTTGTAGCGGGCCACGTACTCGTCTTCCACCGCCAGGTTCACCCGCCCTGCCGCCAGCATGCGTACCGCCGACGAAAAGTTGCGCACCGGCACCTTGTGCAGGCGGGTATCGCCGTCGAATTCCGGTGAATAGGCGTAATCACGCACTACGGCGATGGTGTAGGGGTACAGATCCGACTGGCCTTTGTAGTGGAACGCTTCGCCCGTGCGTTGCAGCAGGCGAATGCGGTTAGTCAGGTAGGCACTGGAAAACTGCCCGATGTTGGTGCGCGAGTCGTTGTACCAGGCATTGATCAGTATGTCGTAGCGCCCTTCACCTACCCCCAGCAGCGCCCGCGCCCAGGGCGCTTCTTCATAGCTGCTGGTGTAGCCGGCACGGGCCAGCGCCGTGGTGACGATGCTGGTCGCCAGGCCGCCGCCCGGCATATTGGCATCCGTGAACGGTGGCCAGTTGTCAGCCACCAGGCGTAGCTTGTCGTGACCCGGGGCGGCCGTGGCCCCCAGCATTGCCAGTAATCCCAGAACACAAAGCAGTGGCCGCATGCTCAAGTCCTTTCGCAATGGTGGGCACACACTGCCGAAGAGATTACACAAAGCTGTTACCAAGGGCAGCGGCCAATAGTGTCATTTAGCCTCTATTTTGGCCGAAGCACCGACGACGTGCGATGATCGACTACCCACTCAAGGAGTTCGCCCATGTCCATCGACTGGCTCTGCAAGCACCACACCGACCTCGGCAAGGAGCAGCTCTACGCCATTCTGCAGTTGCGCACCGAAGTGTTTGTGGTCGAACAGCGCTGCGCGTACCAGGAAGTCGATGGCCAGGACCTGAGCGGCGATACCGTGCACCTGATGGCCTGGCAGGACGACAAGCTGGTGGCTTATCTGCGCTTGCTCGACCCGCAGTCCCAGGGCGGGGATGTGGTTATCGGGCGGGTGGTGACCGCCCCCGAAGCGCGCGGCCTGAAACTGGGGCACCCGTTGCTGCTCAAGGGGCTGGAGGCGGCAGAGCATTGCTGGCCGGGAGTACCGGTTTACCTGTCGGCGCAGGCGCATTTGCAGGAGTTTTATGCCCGCCATGGGTTTGCGGTGGTGGGCGAGGAACATCTTGAAGATGACATCCCGCACATCGGGATGCGCAAAGGCTGACATTGCCGGGGGTGCTTTGCCCCCCTTTCGCCGGCAAGCCAGCTGCCACAGGTTCCGCACAGGCCTGGGCCCCAAATGCTTCAGGGGTAACCCAGCACTTCGCGGATCTGCCGCAGATGGCGGATGATCCACTGCTTGTCGATCGCCCCCCAGTCATGAATGCGGTAATGCCCGGCGTGGTTGCGTGCGCCTTCCTGCTGTTCGAACTCGCAGACGATGTCCAGGTCGGCCAGGGCGGCGATGGTGTCCTGGGCCGTGCGCCGCGGCATGCCGGTGGCCTCCATCAGGGCGGGCACGCTGGTCGCGGTCTGGCTGTCGATCAGCCAGGCGACGTACAGGCGACGGTAGAAGCTGCTCTTGGTCTTGCTCACTTCCATGCTGCGGGGTCCTTAGCAGTTGCCTGGCAGCTCCCGATAGGTCAGGTAGACGCGCAGGTCGAATTCCAGTTGGTGGTAGTCCGGCTCCATGTGCTGGCAGAGCTGGTAGAACGCCTTGTTGTGATCGCGCTCGCGCAGGTGCGCCAGTTCGTGCACCACGATCATGCGCAAGAACTGCGGCGCAGCTTCCTTGAACAGCGAGGCAATGCGGATTTCCTTCTTCGCCTTGAGCTTGCCGCCCTGCACCCGCGAAACCGCCGTGTTCAGGCCCAGGGCCCGATGGGTCAGGTCGAGGCGGTTGTCGAACAGCACCTTGTCCAGGTTCGGCGCACTGCGCAGGTATTGCTGGCGCAGGTCCTGGGCATAGCCGTACAGCGCCTTGTCGCTTTGCACGTCATGGCGGTCGGGATAGCGGCGCTGGAGGTATTCGCCCAGGCGGTCGCTGTCGATCATCTGCCGCACCTGCTCTTGCAGGTGCGGGGGGTAGGCTTGCAAGTAACGTAATACGGTCATGGCGCTGCATTCGGCGTAACGAATGCCGATTCTAGCCAATCACGGGCCAGGCCAGGAGAAAATCGCCGGGAAGCCGTTGGCATCCGCCGCGGTCATCGGGTACGCCACCAGGAAACCCTGCACGTATTCGCAACCATTGGCCTTCAGCCAAGCCGCCTGGGCCGGGGTTTCCACACCCTCGGCGATCACTGTGATGCCGTAGTCGGCGCACAGGCCGATGACGCTGCGGACCAGGGCAGCATCCACTGCCGAATCGGGCAAGCGCGCCACCAGGTGGCGGTCGAGCTTCAAGGTGTCGATCGGCAAGTCACGCAGCATGCGCAACGAGCAGTCGCCGGCGCCAAAATCGTCCAGGGCCACCCGCACCCCCAGCTCGCGCAAGCGGTGTATCTGTTTGACCGCCGCATCGATGTTGTACATCAGCGAAGTTTCCGCGACTTCCACCTCCAGCTGCGCCGGGTCCAGCTGGTAAAGCTGGATCACCCGCTGCAACTCCTCTACCAGGCCGGGCATGACAAACTGCGCGCGGCTCAGGCTGATGCCAAGCACAAGGTCGGCGGGAAACCGGTCGTACCAGGCGTGGCGCTGGGCGGCCCCCTGGCGGTAGATCCAGCTGGCCAGGCGGTTGATCAGGCGGGCTTCTTCCAGCAATGGAATGAACAGCCCCGGCGGCACGTCGCCGACGCTGGGGTGCTGCCAGCGCAACAAGGCCTCGAAGCCACGCAGTCGGCCATCAATGAAGGACACCTGCGGCTGGTACACCAAGGTGAAGTCCTGCTGCTCGATGGCGGCGCGCACACTGTCTTCCAGCATCAGCCGCGAACGCGCCCGGCCGTTGAGCTCCTGGTCGTAGAAACGGTACTGCTGGCGCCCGGCCTGCTTGGCGGCGTACATCGCCGCATCGGCTGCGCGCAGCAGGCCTTCCACATTGGCCCCGCAGTCCGGGAAGGTGGCGATGCCGATGCTGACCCCAAGGCACACATCCAGCCCTTCGATCTGGTGGCTGATGGAAATACGCTCAAGCAGTTTCTCGGCATAGCGCCCGGCCTGTTCGGGATAGGGCAGGCTGTCGAAAAGCGCGGTGAATTCATCCCCTCCCATGCGTGCCAGCAAGGCCTCGCTGCCCAGGCAATCCTTGAGTTGCTCGCCCACCCAGCGTAGGACGCGGTCACCGGTGTCGTGGCCCAACGAGTCGTTGATGCGCTTGAAGCCATCCAGGTCCATGTACATCAACGCCTGCGCCTTGTCCGAGCGCTCGTTGCGCAGCAGCGCACCTTCGGCAGCCTGGTAGAAACCGCGGCGGTTGAGCAGGCCGGTGAGCGGGTCGGTCACGGCCTGGTATTCCAGCTGCTGGTGGAGGTTGCGCACCACCGACATGTCCAGCACGGTGACCACCATGGCCTGCTGGTCAGCCGGCAGCGGTGCGCAGGACAACGCCACCGGCACCAGTTCGCCGCCGGGGGTACGCAGCTGGGCATCATGCACCCGGAAGATACGCCGCCCCAGGTAGGCCTGGTAGAAGTCAGAATCACCCCACAGGCTGGCACTGGTCAGTTGCACCAGGTCGAGCAGGTGCACGCCCTGCAGTTGCTGCATCGGGGCAGACAGCAAGCGTGAAATGGCCGGGTTGGCAAAACTGATGATGCCCTGGGCATCCACCACCAGGATGCCTTCGGCGGCATTCTCCAGGATCGACGCATTGAACGCCCTGGCCGCTTCCAGTTCGCGCGTCAGGCGCTGCAGCATGCGCCGGTTGCGTTGCTGATCGAGCAAGGCCTGGACCTTGGGCTTGAGAATTTGCGGGTCGAACGGTTTGAACATGTAGTCCACAGCGCCGCTGGCGTACCCTTTGAGCACGGCGGCTTCGGACTGTTCGTTGGCGGTGAGGAATATGATGGGTGTCAGCCGGGTGCGCTGGCTGCCACGCATCAGCCGGGCGACTTCGAAACCATCCATCTCCGGCATCTGTACATCCAGCAAGACCAGGTCGACATCGTGTTCGAGCAACGCACTCAAGGCTTCCGTCCCCGAGCTTGCCGTCAACACTTGCCAATCCTGCCGGGCCAGCAACGCCCGCATGCTGATAAGGTTCTCCGGGTAGTCATCTACCACCAGTAGAACCGAGCAGCCATCCAGTGGCTGTGGTTGAACTTGAGCTTGAGCGCCATCCATGCTGCTTCTCGATTATGTGACCGACTTCAAAATACGGTTGGATCCATTAGTACTCTAGACCTGAGGTGGTAACACGCAATGCAATCAGAACGCTATCAGCGGTTCAACTGTACGGTAGCCGACTAACGGTCGGTCTGCCGGATTTATCCTCCGGCTTTTTGTCGCCCCAAAAAAAACCCGCATCACTGCGGGTTTTTTACGGCTGCCGGTCGATCAGTTGACCTTGGCGGCCAGCTCACCTTTCAGGTAGCGCTGGTACATGCCTTCCAGGGAGATCGGCTTGATCTTCGAGGCATTACCCGCGGTGCCGAAGGCTTCGTAACGGGCGATGCACACGTCACGCATGGCTTTGACGGTTTCACCGAAGAACTTGCGTGGGTCGAACTCGCTCGGGTTCTGCGCCATCAAGCGACGCATTGCACCGGTGGAAGCCAGACGCAGGTCGGTGTCGATGTTGACCTTGCGCACGCCGTGCTTGATGCCTTCAACGATCTCTTCGACCGGTACACCGTAGGTTTCCTTGATGTCGCCGCCGTACTGGTTGATGATCGCCAGCCACTCTTGCGGTACCGAGGAAGAACCGTGCATCACCAGGTGGGTGTTGGGGATGCGCTTGTGGATTTCCTTGATGCGGTCGATGGCCAGCACGTCACCGGTAGGTGGCTTGGTGAACTTGTAGGCACCGTGGCTGGTACCGATGGCGATCGCCAGGGCGTCGACCTGGGTCTTCTTGACGAAGTCGGCCGCTTCTTCCGGATCGGTCAGCATCTGGCTGTGGTCCAGCACGCCTTCGGCGCCGATGCCGTCTTCTTCACCGGCCATGCCGGTTTCCAGAGAACCCAGGCAGCCCAGCTCGCCTTCTACCGAAACGCCGCAGGCGTGCGCCATGGCAACGGTCTGCTGAGTAACGCGGACGTTGTACTCGTAGTCGGTCGGGGTCTTGCCGTCTTCGCCCAGCGAACCGTCCATCATCACCGAGCTGAAGCCCAGCTGGATGGAGCGCTGGCAGACGTCAGGGCTGGTTCCGTGGTCCTGGTGCATGCACACCGGGATGTGCGGGAATTCTTCGATCGCAGCCAGGATCAGGTGACGCAGGAACGGGGCACCGGCATATTTGCGGGCACCGGCCGAGGCCTGGACGATCACCGGGGAGTCGGTCTTGTCAGCCGCTTCCATGATGGCGCGCATCTGCTCAAGGTTGTTGACGTTGAAAGCTGGTACGCCGTAACCGAACTCGGCGGCGTGGTCCAGCATCTGGCGCATGCTAATGAGTGCCATTGTGTATCTCTCTCCCGACAAGCGTCGTTTGTTTCGTGCAAGCCTGCCGCAGGGGCGGTTGCTGTTCAAGTAGTGTGGGCCATTCACGCGGCCCGGCCAGTCACGGTGCCTTGCAGCCCCGCCCAATCAGGTCGTTGGTTGCCACCCAGTACACCAGGCCTTCTTCGCCCTTGGTGTGGAAGGCCAGCATGCCATCGCTGTACAGCGCACCCGAAGCACCCGGCTCGGACTTGAGCCGGTAGACCTGGTCACCGCCGCCAAGGCGTACGTCGACCTGGTCGCGCTGTGCATCGGCGAAGCGCCACAGCACTTCGGTCTGGGTGTCGCAGACCCAACGGGTCCAGTTGTCTGCCGGGGCGGATTGCGCCGGCTGCAGCAGTGAGCATCCTGCCAGTGTCGCCAGGGCCGTTACGGCCAAAAGCGCTTTCATTACATATCCTCTAGATGACCACACAGCGGTCGCTTGGTTGCCTGGCCCGACGAAACGCCGGGGTCAAGGGCAACCCGGCGCCTTGCGCTGGTGGTCTTCGTCGTACTTTTCCAGGCCTTCCGGGCCCACGCGCTTGCTGATGACCGGCACGGTTTCGGCCTGCCACTCGGACTGGTAGCAACCACCCTTGGGCGGATGCGCCGGGTCGCCATCCGAGGCCGGGCTGCCAGAGCAGGCGCTCAGCAGGCCAGCCAGCATCATCACAGGCAATTGCTTGACCATCAGGCCACTCCCTTTGCCAAGCGCCGACGTCATCAGGCCTTGGCCCGCTCTTCCAGGATTGCCACCGCTGGCAGGACCTTGCCCTCGACGAACTCGAGGAAAGCACCACCACCGGTAGAAATGTAGGAGATTTGCTCGCTGACGCCATATTTGTCGATGGCTGCCAGGGTGTCACCGCCACCGGCGATGGAGAACGCTGCGCTCTCGGCAATGGCTTTGGCCAGCACCTTGGTGCCGTTGCCGAACTGGTCGAACTCGAACACGCCGACCGGGCCGTTCCACAGGATGGTCTTCGACGACTTCAGCAGCTCGGCGAAGTTGGCTGCAGTTTGCGGGCCGATGTCCAGGATCATGTCGTCGGCAGCAACGTCGGCGATGGCCTTGACGGTAGCTTCGGCGCTCTCGGCGAACTCCTTGGCAACCACCACGTCGACGGGCAGCGGCACGCTGACCTTGGCGGCGATGGCCTTGGCGGTGTCGACCAGGTCAGGCTCGTACAGGGACTTGCCAACCGGGTGGCCAGCAGCGGCCAGGAAGGTGTTGGCAATCCCGCCACCAACGATCAGTTGGTCGCAGACCGAGCTCAGGCTGTTCAGTACGTCCAGCTTGGTCGATACCTTGGAACCGGCAACGATGGCTGCCATTGGCTTGGCCGGGGCCTTCAGGGCCTTGCCCAGGGCGTCCAGTTCAGCAGCCAGCAGCGGGCCTGCAGCAGCGACTTTGGCAAACTTGGCTACACCGTGAGTGGAACCTTCGGCGCGGTGGGCGGTGCCGAAGGCGTCCATGACGAACACGTCACACAGGGCAGCGTACTTCTGCGCCAGCTCGTCTGCGTTCTTTTTCTCGCCCTTGTTGAAGCGCACGTTCTCGAACAGCACCAGCTCACCGGCCTGTACCGCGACACCGTCCAGGTAGTCGGCAACCAGTGGCACGTCACGGCCAAGGGCCTTGCTCAGGTAGTCGGCAACCGGCTTGAGGCTGTTCTCGGCAGAGAATTCACCTTCGGTCGGGCGGCCCAGGTGCGAGCAGACCATTACCGCCGCGCCCTTCTCCAGGGCCAGCTTGATGGTCGGCAGCGCTGCCAGGATACGCGCATCGCTGGTTACCACACCGTCCTTCACAGGCACGTTGAGGTCTTCGCGGATCAGTACGCGCTTACCTTGCAGGTCGAGGTCGGTCATCTTCAACACGGTCATGAATGCAGTCCTTCAGGGCTGTTTGTTGCGGGTTGGGTGAACGACGTGCAGAAAGTGTTCGGCAACGTCGAGCATACGGTTGGCAAAACCCCATTCGTTGTCGAACCAGGCCAGCAGGTTCACCAGGCGGGGGCCGGAAACGCGGGTCTGGCTGGCATCGACAATCGCCGAATGCGGGTCATGGTTGAAATCACAGCTGGCGTGCGGCAGCTCGGTGTAGGCCAGCAAGCCTTTCAGCGGGCCTTCCAGCGCGGCCTCGCGCAGCACCCGGTTGACCTCGGCCGCACTGGTGTCGCGGGCGGTCTGCAGGGTGATGTCCAGGCACGAGACGTTGACGGTCGGTACACGTACCGCTTTGGCCTGGATTCGCCCGGCAAGTTCCGGGAGCAGGCGCTCGATGCCACGTGCCAGACCAGTGGACACCGGGATCACCGACTGGAAGGCCGAACGCGTGCGGCGCAGGTCTTCGTGGTGGTAGGCGTCGATTACCGGCTGGTCGTTCATCGCCGAGTGGATGGTGGTGATCTGCACGTACTCGATGCCGAACGCCTGGTCCAGCACACGTAGCAGCGGCACGCCGCAGTTGGTGGTACACGAGGCATTGGACACCAGGCGTTCGCTGCCGGTCAGGCAGGCCTGATTGATACCGTAGACCACCGTGGCGTCAACGTCGGCCTCGCTGGCCATGGGCTGCGAGAACAGCACACGTGGCGCGCCGGCGTCGAGGAAACGCTGGCCATCGGCACGGGTGTTATAGGCACCCGAGCACTCCAGTACCAGGTCGATACCCAGCGAGGCCCAGTCGATGCCTTCGGGGGTGGCACTGCGCATTACCTTCACGCAGTCGCCATTGATATGCAGACAGTCGCCGTCGACTTTCACCTCACCGGGGAACCGCCCGTGGGTGGAGTCGAAGCGTGTCAGGTATTCCAGGCTGGCCTGGTCGGCCAGGTCGTTCAGCGCGACGATCTCGAAACCGGCCTTCGCCCCCCGCTCGAACAGCGCGCGCAGGACACAGCGGCCGATGCGGCCATAACCGTTGAGTGCAACTTTGTAGGGACGCAGGTGGGACATAGGTAGCTCTTGAACTCCGGCAGTTGAACGGGGCCGCTGCGCGGCCCATTCGCGGCACAAGGCCGCTCCTACAGGGGACGGCGTATGCAATACCCTGTAGGAGCGGCCTTGTGCCGCGAACGAGGGCCAAAGGCCCTCGCCTTCCTTGTATCAGTCTTCCAGCAGCTCTTCGGCAGTGCCCAGGATGTTCTCCAGGGTGAAACCGAATTCTTCGAACAGTGCAGAGGCCGGGGCCGACTCACCGTAGGTGGTCATGCCAATGATACGACCTTCCAGGCCGACGTACTTGTACCAGAAGTCGGCATGGGCGGCTTCGATGGCGATGCGCGCCCCCACTTCCAACGGCAGCACGGACTGCTTGTAGGCAGCGTCCTGGGCGTCGAACACGCTAGTGCTTGGCATCGACACGACGCGCACCTTGCGGCCTTGCTCGGTCAGTTTGTCGAACGCCTGAACGGCAAGGCCCACTTCGGAACCGGTGGCGATCAGGATCAGCTCAGGCTCGCCAGCACAGTCTTTCAGCACGTAACCGCCACGGGCGATGTCAGCGATCTGCTGGGCGTCGCGGTCCTGGTGCTGCAGGTTCTGACGCGAGAAGATCAGCGCCGAAGGGCCATCCTTGCGCTCCAGGGCGTGCTTCCAGGAAACCGCCGACTCAACGGCGTCAGCGGGGCGCCAGGTGTCCAGGTTCGGCGTGCAGCGCAGGCTGGCCAGCTGCTCGATCGGCTGGTGAGTCGGGCCGTCTTCGCCCAGGCCGATGGAGTCGTGGGTGTAGACGTGGATCACACGCTGCTTCATCAGGGCAGACATGCGCACGGCGTTGCGGGCGTATTCCATGAACATCAGGAAGGTCGCGCCGTAAGGCACCAGGCCACCGTGCAGGGCAACGCCGTTCATGATGGCGGTCATGCCGAACTCGCGCACGCCGTAGTACATGTAGTTGCCATTGGCATCTTCATGGCTGACGCCCTTGCAACCTTTCCACAGGGTCAGGTTGGAGCCGGCCAGGTCGGCCGAGCCGCCCAGCAGTTCCGGCAGCAGCGGGCCGAAGGCGTTCAGGGTGTTCTGGCTGGCCTTGCGGCTGGCAATGGTCTCGCCCTTGGCCGCGACTTCAGCAATATAGGCAGCGGCTTTTTCCGCGAAGTCGGCTGGCAGCTCACCGCTCAGGCGGCGCTTGAGTTCGCCTGCCAGCTCAGGGAAGGCAGCGGCGTAGGCGTCGAAGCGCTTGTTCCACTCGGCTTCGACCTTGGCGCCAGCGTCCTTGGCATCCCACTCGGCATAGATGTCGGCAGGTACTTCGAACGGACCGTGGTTCCAGTTCAGTTCCTTGCGCGCCAGGGTGATTTCGTCGTTGCCCAGCGGAGCACCGTGGCAGTCTTCCTTGCCCTGCTTGTTCGGCGAACCGAAACCGATGATGGTCTTGCAGCAGATCAGGGTCGGGCGATCGCTCTTGCGGGCGGTCTCGATGGCGGTGCGGATTTCTTCAGCGTCGTGGCCATCGACGTTGCGGATCACCAGCCAGTTGTAGGACTCGAAACGCTTCGGCGTGTCGTCAGTGAACCAGCCTTCCACTTCACCGTCGATGGAGATGCCGTTGTCGTCATAGAAGGCAACCAGCTTGTTCAGGCCCAAGGTGCCGGCCAGCGAGGCGACTTCGTGGGAGATGCCTTCCATCATGCAGCCGTCGCCCAGGAACACGTAGGTGTTGTGGTCGACGACGTTGTGGCCTTCACGGTTGAACTGGGCGCCCAGTACCTTCTCGGCCAGGGCGAAGCCCACGGCGTTGGCCAGGCCTTGGCCCAGCGGGCCGGTGGTGGTCTCCACACCTGCGGTGTAGCCGAACTCCGGGTGGCCCGGGGTACGGCTGTGCAGCTGGCGGAACGATTTGAGGTCGTCGATGGTGACGTCGTAGCCGGTCAGGTGCAGCAGCGAGTAGATCAGCATCGAGCCGTGGCCGTTGGACAGCACGAAGCGGTCACGGTCGGCGAAACTCGGGTTGCTCGGGTTGTGCTTCAGATAGTCGCGCCAAAGCACTTCGGCGATATCCGCCATGCCCATGGGGGCACCTGGATGGCCGCTGTTGGCCTTTTGCACGGCATCCATGCTGAGTGCACGAATGGCGTTGGCACGTTCACGACGGCTGGGCATCGCTGATCTCCTGGGGGCTTGAATAGGTAGTGTTACGAAAAAGGCGGCCATTTTCGCCCACTGGGGGGGCTTGGGGCAATGACGTATGGTCGCAGTCGGGGGATTTTCCTGTGATTGGCATTCAATTCGGGGCAAAACCGGGTTAACCGCTCCGCCTATCACCCAATATCAAAACTTTTTGATATTGGCCTTGCTAGGGCATCGATGCCTGTCTAGACTGCCGCCCCATGAACCTCCGTGCGCAATCGATTCCCGAGCAACGCGAAGCATTGGCCGCCCTGTGCAAAGCCAGTGGCGATGCGCTGCGCCTGAATGTTTTGCGCGCACTGGCCAACGATTCGTTCGGCGTGCTGGAGCTGGCGCAGATCTTCGACATCGGCCAGTCGGGCATGAGCCACCACCTGAAGGTGCTGGCCCAGGCCGAGCTGGTGGCAACCCGCCGCGAAGGTAACGCCATCTTCTATCGCCGTGCCCTGCCCGACGGCCTGCGCCTGGGCGGTCGGCTGCATGCGGCGCTGCTCGATGAAGTCGACGACCTGGTCCTGCCGCCAGATGTGCAGGCGCGGATCGCCCAGGTGCAGCAGCGCCGTGCGGCCACCAGCCAGGACTTCTTCCTGCGCGTTGAAGAAAAGTTTCGCGCTCAGCAAGACCTGATCGCCGGCCTGCCACAGTACCGCGAAAGCCTGCTTGCGCTACTCGACAAACTGCATTTCGACCCGGCCGCCAGCGCCCTGGAGGTCGGCCCCGGTGACGGCGGCTTCCTCCCCGACCTGGCCCGGCGCTTCGCCCAGGTGACCGCCCTGGACAACAGCCCGACCATGCTCGAACTGGCGCGCCAAGTGTGCCAGCGCGAGGGGCTCGACAACGTGAACCTGCAGTTGGCCGATGCACTGGGTGCAACGGATGTGGCCGCCGACTGCGTTGTGCTGAACATGGTGCTGCACCATTTCAGCGACCCGGCCCTGGCCTTGCGCCAGTTGGCCAAACGGGTGAAGGCAGGCGGTAGCCTGCTGGTCACCGAATTGTGCAGCCATGACCAGGGGTGGGCGCGGGACGCCTGCGGCGACCTGTGGCTTGGCTTTGAACAGGACGACCTGGCCCGCTGGGCCAACGCTGCCGGGCTGGCCCATGGGGACAGCCTGTACGTGGGCTTGCGTAACGGTTTCCAGATCCAGGTCCGCCATTTCCAGCGGACGGCTGGCGACATACACCATCGGTAAATTTCAGGAACCTTCGAGATGAGCGAATACTCCCTTTTCACCTCCGAGTCCGTGTCCGAAGGGCATCCGGACAAGATCGCCGACCAGATTTCGGACGCCGTCCTTGATGCCATCATCGCTCAGGACAAATACGCCCGCGTAGCGTGCGAAACCCTGGTCAAGACCGGTGTCGCCATCATCGCCGGCGAAGTCACCACTTCGGCCTGGGTCGATCTTGAAGACCTGGTGCGCAAGGTCATCATCGACATCGGCTACAACAGCTCGGACGTCGGCTTCGACGGTGCCACCTGCGCCGTGATGAACATCATCGGCAAGCAGTCGGTGGACATCGCCCAGGGCGTGGACCGCTCCAAGCCAGAAGACCAGGGCGCCGGTGACCAGGGCCTGATGTTCGGCTATGCCAGCAACGAAACCGAAGTGCTGATGCCGGCACCGATCTGCTTCTCGCACCGTCTGGTCGAGCGCCAGGCCGAAGCGCGCAAGTCCGGCCTGCTGCCGTGGCTGCGCCCGGATGCCAAGTCGCAGGTCACCTGCCGCTACGAAAACGGCAAGGTAGTCGGTATCGACGCCGTGGTGCTGTCGACCCAGCACAACCCGGAGGTGTCGCAGAAAGACCTGCAAGAAGCCGTGATGGAGCTGATCGTCAAGCACACCCTGCCTGCCGAGTTGCTGCACAAGGGCACCCAGTACCACATCAACCCGACCGGCAACTTCATCATCGGTGGACCGGTGGGTGACTGTGGCCTGACCGGCCGCAAGATCATCGTCGACTCCTACGGCGGCATGGCCCGCCACGGTGGTGGCGCGTTCTCCGGCAAGGACCCGTCCAAGGTCGACCGTTCCGCTGCCTACGCCGGCCGCTACGTAGCCAAGAACATCGTTGCCGCCGGCCTGGCCGAGCGCTGCGAGATCCAGGTGTCGTACGCCATTGGCGTGGCCCAGCCGACCTCCATCTCGATCAACACCTTCGGCACCGGCAAGGTCTCCGACGACAAGATCATCCAGCTGGTGCGTGAGTGCTTCGACTTGCGTCCATACGCCATCACCACCATGCTCGACCTGCTGCACCCGATGTACCAGGAAACCGCTGCCTACGGCCACTTCGGCCGTACCCCACAGCAGAAGACTGTCGGCGACGACACCTTCACCACCTTCACCTGGGAGCGCACCGACCGCGCCCAGTCGCTGCGTGACGCTGCCGGCCTGTAAGTTTTCCTGCAGCGCCAGACGAAAGCCCCTGCCGAGCAATCGGCAGGGGCTTTTTTGTGACATATCGGCTGACAATCGCGCGGCGGCAAGCGCCTGCGAACCTGCCTAGGCTGGAGGACTCACCCGCCATGCAAGGATGCTGGCCATGCCTTACCTGCTGCTTGTCCTGCTGTTTGCGCTGCACACCCCACTGGCCAGCGCCACCTCATGCCCCGACTGGAAGCCGCAACAGGCCAGGGCCGAAGTTGCGCAACTGCGCGCCACGCTTGCCCGATGGGACGAGCACTACCATCGCCAGGGCGTTGCCCTGGTCGCCGATGAACTGTACGACCAAAGCCGCCAGCGCCTGAATCACCTGCAGCAGTGCTTCGCGGTTGGCAGCAGCACCTCCGCCTTGGCCAGCGCTCGCGGCCCGGTCCCCCACCCAGTGCCGCATACCGGCGTCGACAAGCTGGCAGACCGCCAGGCCGTGGCGCGATGGATGGCCGGCAAGACCGGCGTGTGGGTACAGCCCAAGGTCGACGGTGTTGCAGTTTCCCTCACTTACCAGCAGGGCCGATTGGTACAGCTGACCAGCCGGGGTGACGGTGTACACGGCCATGACTGGAGCCGACACATTCCAGAACTCGGCGCAATCACCCGACAGTTGCCCATGCCGGTAGACCTGCACTTGCAAGGTGAGCTGTATCTGCGCCTGAACGAACACGTACAAGCCAAGGCAGGCAGTGCCAACGCCCGCGGCACCGTGGCCGGGCTGCTCGCACGCAAGCAACTGTCCGCCGAGCAAGCGGACACGATCGGCCTGTTCGTGTGGAGCTGGCCGCAGGGGCCCGGGCAACAAGCAGAACGCCTCGCACAGCTGGCACAACTGGGGTTCCCGGACAGCCTGCGTTACAGCATCGCCATCGACACGCTGGAGGACGCAGCACACTGGCGTGAGCACTGGTACCGCTCCCCCCTGCCCTTTGCCACCGATGGTGTGATCCTGCGCCAGGGCAGCCGGCCGCCCGCGCAGCGCTGGCAAGCCAAGGCGCCATACTGGATCGCGGCCTGGAAATACCCCTATGTGCAAGCCTTGGCCGAGGTGCGCGACGTGCGCTTTAGGGTTGGCCGCACCGGCAGGGTCACGCCCATTGTGCATGTGCAGCCGGTAACCCTCGATGACCGGCGCATTTCCCAGGTAAGCCTTGGCTCGCTGGGGCGCTGGCAAGCCTTGGATATCCGCCCCGGCGACCAGGTGGCCATCAGCCTGGCCGGGCTGACCATTCCACGTCTGGACCACGTCGTGCACCGCGCTGTCGAGCGCCAGCCACTGGCCGTGCCTGCACCCGACCAGCATCATGCCCACAGCTGCTGGCAGGCCAGCGAAGGCTGTGAAGAGCAATTCATTGCCCGGCTTGCCTGGCTTGGCGGAAAACAAGGCCTGGCCTTGCCGCGTACCGGGCCCGGCACATGGCGCCGGCTGGTCGAAGCGGGCCTGGTAACGTCGATGACCGACTGGCTGCATCTCGATGCCGAGCGCCTGCAGCAAGTACCCGGCATAAGCAGCCTGACGGCGGCACAGCTGCTGGGCAGCTTCGACCAAGCGCGCTCACGCCCCTTCGATCAGTGGCTGCGCGGCATTGGCGCGCCCGTCAGCAAGCACCAACAACTGACAGGCGACTGGGCAGAGCTGGCGTCACGCAGTACCGGGCAATGGCAAACCGTGCCCGGCATCGGCGCAAAACGCTCGCGCCAACTTGTGGATTTCTTCGCGGCCCCTGAGGTGCAGGCCGTTGCTGCACGGTTGGCGAAAACCGGCATAGAGGGGTTCCCCGCGAGCCCCCAGCGCATTGAGCAATGATTTTTTACCATTTAGCTCGTAGGAAAAACCCGAGATTCAAGCCGAAAACCTCACCAAGGGTTCCTAAATGGGCAAAACCAAGGCAGGATTTCCACCAACTTTTGCTGCCCCGCCCCGTTCAGGAGGCTTTTCATGAAACGCATTTCGACTCTTATCCTGCTCGCATCACTGGGTTTGGCTGCGGGAGCTGTACAAGCGGCCCAGCCGGACCCAGGCCTGACCGGTTGCGCCGCCAAGCGCAGCGCCATCGAGAACCAGTTGAAAATCGCCCGCGACCACGGCAACAGCGACCAGGTCGCCGGGCTGGAGGAAGCACTGCGTGGCGTGGACAACTGCACCGACGCGAGCCTGCGCAAAGAGCGTGAGCAGAAGGTGCTGGATGCACGTCACGAAGTGGCGCAGCGGGAAAAAGACCTGAAGAAAGCCGAGAAAAAAGGCGACGCGGAGAAGATCAACAAGCGCAAGGACAAGCTTGCCGAATCGCGTAAGGAGCTGCAGGAAGCCGTGGACGATCTGGATCGCTAACAGCGATTTGCGTTGCCCTTACTGGCCTCATCGTCGGCAAGCCAGCTCCCACAGGTATCACACTGCCTTCAATTACTGCGCAGTACCTGTGGGAGCTGGCTTGCCGGCGATGAGGCCACAGCAGGCCATCAATGATTACGAAACTCGGTATGGCACGCCTTGCACGCCGCTTCGACCTTGTCCATCGGCGCTTTCAGCTGTGCAGCGTCCAGCGGCTGGCTGCGGCTGACATCGACCAGTTCGCCCGTGACGCTTTCCAGCTGCCGGGCCAGGTCATGAAAACGCGCCTGACGCTCCCATACCTCTGCGCGCGCGGCACTGTCACCGCCATCGCGCACCTGCGGAAAGTGCTGCCAGGGTTGATGCGACAGGCTGTCCAGCTTCAGCGCACCGTCGGCAAACTTCAGCCCGTCGAACGGCAACCGGCCACGCAGCATGCCGCCCAGGTCTTCACTGGTCTTGAGCATGTCCTTGAATATCACCTTGCGTTTGCCCAGTGGCGAGTTCGGGTCAACCCGGTCACAACCACTCAGGGCCAGGGCGGCCAGCAGAACAACGGTCAATCGCTTCAACATCACGCTCACTTCGGCCTACGCAAATGGGCGGCCAGTATCGCTGCCCAAGGGCCAAACACCAATAGCCACATAAAAAACAGGGGCGAATTTTCATGTTCGCCCATGACAGGAATGCACACATGACATCTGCCCTGCGCCACCTGGCCTGGACACTCCCAGTGCTGGCTTTGCTGGCCGGCTGCAACGGCGGCGAAAGCGCCAAGCCCGAGCCCCACGCCATCGCCACCTACGCCCCGGCCACCTGGAAAGACCTCCCCGCAGTCAGCGACGAAGACCTGCTGGCCGGTTTCTACGCCTGGCGCAGCGGCTGTGAGAAGCTCAAGCGCGACCCGGTGTGGGCCGCCACCTGCGAAGCCGCCGGCAGCGACACGGCGAGCGCTGCCCAGGTGCGTACCTTCCTTGAGCAGAATCTGCAGGTTTATGGCCTGCGCTCCGCCGAGAACAATGCCAACGGCCTGATTACCGGTTACTACGAGCCGGTCTACCCCGGCAGCCTGAGCCAATCGGCGACCAACCATGTGGCGGTTTACGGCCCCCCGGATGACATGATCGTGGTCGACCTGGCCAGCGTATACCCCGAGCTGAAGGGCAAGCGCCTGCGTGGTCGGCTCGATGGCCGGGTACTCAAACCATACGACACTGCCGAAGTGATCAACCGTAACGGCGTCAAGGCACCGGTGCTGGCCTGGCTGACCGACCCGATGGACCTGCAATTCCTGCAGATCCAGGGTTCGGGCCGGGTTCAACTGGAAGACGGCCGTCAGCTGCGTCTGGGCTACGCCGATCAGAACGGCCACCCCTACCGGCCGATTGGCCGCTGGCTGGTGGAGCAGGGCCAGTTGAAAAAAGAAGAAGTGAGCATGGGTGCGATTCATGCCTGGGCCCAGGCCAACCCGCAGCGCGTACCGGAACTGCTGGCCAGCAACCCCAGCTACGTATTCTTCAGCACCCGCCCGGACAGCAACGAAGGCCCGCGCGGTTCCTTGAACGTACCGCTCACCGCCGGCTACAGCGTGGCGATCGACCGCAAGGTAATTCCGCTGGGCAGCCTGTTGTGGCTTTCCACCACGCGCCCGGACGGCTCGCCAGTGGTGCGCCCGGTGGGTGCGCAGGACACTGGTGGGGCGATTGCGGGTGAAGTGCGTGCCGACCTGTTCTGGGGCACCGGGCCGGAAGCCGGCGAGCTGGCGGGGAACATGAAGCAGCAGGGGCAGATCTGGATGCTTTGGCCTAAAGGCCAGCCACTACCTGAGGTACCTAAGGTACCTTGATCGGTGTTGCCTTCTTCGCGGGCAAGCCCGCGAAGAAGGCAACGCGGTTTCAGATGGAAACCACGAAGAACGACACGATAATTGCCAACCCGGCAAACCACACCAGCGAGCGCAAGGCCGCCCAATCGGCCAGGTAGCAGATGATGTAAAGCAAGCGGCTGGTGATGTACATCACCCCCAGCACATCCTGCGTCACCTGCTCGGCATTACCGACGATATCCGCCACCAGCACCGCAGCCGCAAACGCCGGGAATGCCTCGTAGCCATTCTGCTGCGCCGCATGGGCACGCCGTGGCAAGCCCGACAAGGTATCAAGAAAGGCTCGCGGGTCGTGATTGTCCTTGAGGCCGAACCGGCCGCTGGCCACCTTGGCGATCAAGGCACACAGCGGGTTCAGCAGCAGCGCGATCAGGATGCACCACAGGGCAACGGTCATGCTCAGACTCCTTGTTCGATAATGGGTTAGAGCTTCATCACCAGCATGCCTGCCAGGACCAGCCCGCAAGCTAGGAGTCTCGGCCCGCCAAAAGGTTCTTTGAGGTAGCGCATACCCAGCAGCACCACCAGTATCACGCTCAACTCCCGCAATGCGGCCGCCTCGGCCACTGACCCCAGGTGCATGGCCCACAACACCAGGGCATAACTGAACAATACGCAGAACCCTACCGCCAGCCCCAGGCGCCATTGGGTACGCCAGAACAGTACAAACGGCGCCCGCCGCGCTATGCCAGCCAACAACGGAAATTGCCAAGCACTGAGCAGGGTCAGCCACACCAGGTAATCCCATGGTTTGCCCCACAGTCGCACGGCCTGGCCGTCGAACCAGGTGTAGCAACCAATGCACAGGCCAATCAACGCAACCACCGGTAACATCGACCAGGGCAGCCGCTCACCGCCGCCGCCCTGCCACAACAGGCAGGCCATTCCACAGGGGATCAACAGGATACCGATGATCTGCTGCTGGCTCAGCGACTCCCCGGCGAAGGCCAGGGTCAGCCCCAGCACCACCAGCGGCGACAGCCCGCGCATCAGAGGATAGACCAGCCCCAGGTCGCCCACTTGGTAGGCTTTTATCAGCAGGTAGCGGTACAGCTGCTCGGCCAACGCTGATGCTATCAACCAGGGCCATATTTCAGCTGGCGGCACATCGACGAAGGATACCGCCAGCACCGCGAACACCAGGGCCACCGTGTCCATGCTGGCGATCACCAGCAAGCGCTCGCCGCTGAATTTGATCAGGGTATTCCAGGTCGCATGCAGCAAGGCGGCGACCAGCACCAGGGATGTTGCCAACACGCCTTCTTATCCTTAATGGCTTTTTATTGATGTGAATATATAGCGTTCAGGGGCCGCTGTGCGGCCCAATCGCCGGCAAGCCAGCTCCCACATTGACCGCGCCGCTTTCAAGGATGATGCCCTACATGTGGGAGCTGGCTTGCCGGCGATTGGGCTGCGCAGCAGCCCCTTACATGGGAACGATTTGGACTAATTGGGTCAAACCTTGTGTCCCGAACCCCGCGCCAGGTCATCAAAGAACTGCCCGAGCCATTCGGGTAACGACTTGGAAGCCACTGTCACAGGATTCGGGATGCTTGAATTAGTTGCCGCGTTTATCTGCCTCACCACCCTCCTCACCTATGTAAATTACCGCTTCATCGGCCTGCCCCCCGCCATCGGCGTGATGGTTACGGCACTGCTGTTCTCCCTGATGCTGCAGGGCCTGAGCCTGATCGGCTTCCCTGGCCTGGAAGAACGCGTCGAAGGGCTGATGAACCAGATCGATTTCAACGACCTGTTGATGCACTGGATGCTGGCGTTCCTGCTGTTTGCCGGCGCACTGCACGTGAACCTCAGCGATCTGCGCAGTTACCGCTGGCCGATCGGTTTGCTCGCGACAATCGGGGTGCTGATTGCCACCGTGGTCATCGGTTACCTGTCGCACTGGGTATTCGCGATGTTCGGCTGGCAAGTGCCGCTGATCTACTGCCTGCTGTTCGGTGCGCTGATCTCGCCTACCGACCCGATTGCCGTGCTGGGCGCGCTGCGTACCGCCAACGCCTCCAAACCGCTGAAAACCACCATCGTCGGTGAGTCGCTGTTCAACGATGGCACCGCGGTGGTGGTGTTCACCGTGTTGCTGGGCATCATTCAGCTGGGTGAAACGCCGAGCATGACCGACACGGCGATCCTGTTCGCCCGCGAGGCCATAGGCGGCGTGGTGTTTGGTGGCCTGATCGGCTACGCCACCTACCGCATGATCAAGAGCATCGAGCAGTACCAGGTGGAAGTCATGCTGACCCTGGCGCTGGTCATCGGCGGCTCGGCCATGTGTTACGAGCTGCACGTCTCTGCGCCGATCGCCATGGTGGTGGCCGGCCTGATCATCGGCAACCTGGGCCGCAACCTGGCGATGAACGACATGACCCGTCGCTACATGGACGGTTTCTGGGAGCTGATCGATGACATGCTCAACGCCCTGCTGTTCGCGCTGATCGGCCTGGAGCTGCTGCTGTTGCCGTTCAACTGGATGCACCTGGCGGCCGGCAGTGTGCTGGCGCTGGCGGTGCTGCTGTCGAGGCTGCTGACCGTGGCCCCGGCAATTGTGTTGCTGCGCCGCTGGCGCCCGGTGCCCAAAGGCACGGTGCGGGTGCTGACCTGGGGCGGCCTGCGTGGCGGGGTGTCGGTGGCACTGGCGCTGTCGCTGCCACTGGGCGCGGAGCGTGACCTGCTGCTGTCGATCACCTACATCGTGGTGTTGTCGTCGATCCTGGTGCAGGGCTTGAGCATCGGGCGGGTGGTGCGCAAGGTCAGCGCCCAGCCTTGAGAATGCCGGGGCCGCTTTGCGGCCCCAGAAAATCGTCACTCGACTGCCGAATCCGGGAACTGGTCCTGGACATACTTGATCTCGGTGCGCCCGTGCGCTGCCGGCAAGCCGTCTTCACCGAGATTGACGAACACCATCTTGTCGACGGTCAGAATGCTCTTGCGGGTGATCTTGTTGCGCACTTCGCACTTGAGGGTGATCGAGGTGCGGCCGAACTCTGTGGCAGTGATGCCCAGCTCGATGATGTCACCCTGGCGCGAAGCACTGACGAAGTTGATTTCCGATATGTATTTGGTCACGACGCGCTGGTTGCCCAGCTGGACGATGGCGTAGATGGCCGCCTCTTCGTCGATCCAGCGCAACAGGCTGCCACCGAACAGGGTGCCATTGGGGTTGAGGTCTTCGGGTTTAACCCACTTGCGGGTGTGAAAGTTCATCTGTACTCCTGACCTGCTTGGCTAACGTGTAGCAATGATGGCAGAGCGGCTGCCTTCGCTCCATTGAACATCGACTATCGTCGCGATTAATCGACGGAAAACCTTGGGCAAGCCGGCGGGGGCAGCTATAATCTGCGCCGTTTTACATGGTTGCCCACAGCGGTGCCATGCCCGCCACCTGTCCGAGGGGCGCTGCAGCAGGCTAGGCCTGTCAGGCTCGGATGGGGCGTTGCTCGCTCCCGCGAGCGCTTAACGCACAACGGCGCCCATTCGCACATTACGAATGGAGGCTCTCATGAGCGCTGCAAACATGCCTGCTGGTTTTACCGATTACAAAGTCGCCGACATCTCCCTGGCCGCCTGGGGCCGTCGCGAAACCATTATTGCCGAATCGGAAATGCCTGCGCTGATGGGCCTGCGTCGCAAGTACCTGGCCGAGCAACCGCTCAAGGGTGCGAAGATCCTGGGCTGCATCCACATGACCATCCAGACCGCCGTGCTGATCGAAACCCTGGTTGCCCTGGGTGCCGAAGTGCGCTGGTCGTCCTGCAACATTTTCTCGACTCAAGACCAGGCCGCCGCTTCGATCGCCGCCGCCGGTATCCCGGTGTTCGCCTGGAAAGGTGAAACCGAAGAAGAGTACGAGTGGTGCCTGGAGCAGACCATCCTGAAAGATGGCCAGCCATGGGACGCCAACATGATCCTCGACGACGGTGGTGACCTGACCGAACTGCTGCACAAGAAGTACCCGCAGGTACTGGACCGCGTGCACGGCGTGACCGAAGAGACCACCACCGGCGTACACCGCCTGCTGGACATGCTGGCCAAGGGCGAGCTGAAAGTCCCGGCGATCAACGTCAACGACTCGGTCACCAAGAGCAAGAACGACAACAAGTACGGCTGCCGTCACAGCCTGAACGATGCCATCAAGCGTGGTACCGACCACCTGCTGTCGGGCAAGCAGGCCCTGGTTATCGGCTACGGTGACGTGGGCAAGGGCTCGGCCCAGTCCCTGCGTCAGGAAGGCATGATCGTCAAGGTCACCGAAGTTGACCCGATCTGCGCCATGCAAGCCTGCATGGACGGCTTCGAGCTGGTCTCGCCGTTCATCGACGGTATCAACGACGGCACCGAAGCCAGCATCGACAAGGCCCTGCTGGGCAAGATCGACCTGATCGTCACCACCACCGGTAACGTCAACGTCTGCGATGCCAACATGCTCAAGGCCCTGAAGAAGCGTGCCGTGGTCTGCAACATCGGCCACTTCGACAATGAGATCGACACCGCCTTCATGCGCAAGAACTGGGCCTGGGAAGAGGTCAAGCCGCAGGTACACAAGATCCACCGTACCGGCGCTGGCAGCTTCGACCCGCAGAACGACGACTACCTGATCCTGCTGGCCGAAGGCCGTCTGGTCAACCTGGGTAACGCCACTGGCCACCCAAGCCGCATCATGGACGGTTCGTTCGCCAACCAGGTGCTGGCACAGATCTTCCTGTTCGAGCAGAAGTACGCCGACCTGTCGGCCGAGAAGAAAGCCGAGCGCCTGACTGTTGAAGTACTGCCCAAGAAACTCGACGAAGAAGTGGCCCTGGAAATGGTCCGCGGCTTCGGCGGCGTGGTTACCAAGCTGACCAAGCAGCAAGCCGACTATATCGGCGTGACCGTCGAGGGCCCGTTCAAGCCGCACGCCTACCGCTACTAAGTAGTCGCAGGCAACGCTTCGCAACGATGCCCAAGCCAGGCCGGCCCACACCGCCCTGGCTTTTACTTGCAGCCTGCCGCTTGAAGCAGGCTGCTTGAGGAACGAGTAATGTCACAAGAACGCCGCTACAGTTTCGAGTTCTTCCCGACCAAGACCGACGCCGGTCACGAAAAGCTGATGGGCGTCGCCCGCCAGCTGGCCACCTACAACCCGGACTTCTTCTCCTGCACCTACGGTGCCGGTGGCTCGACCCGCGACCGCACGCTGAACACCGTGCTGCAGCTGGAAAGCGAAGTGAAGGTACCGGCCGCACCGCACCTGTCGTGCGTGGGCGACTCCAAGGACGACTTGCGCGCCCTGCTGGCGGAATACAAGGCTGCCGGCATCAAGCGCATCGTCGCCCTGCGTGGCGACCTGCCATCGGGCATGGGCATGGCCAGTGGCGAACTGCGCTACGCCAGTGACCTGGTCGAGTTCATCCGCCAGGAAACTGCTGACCACTTCCACCTGGAAGTGGCCGCTTACCCGGAAATGCACCCACAGGCGCGCAATTTCGAAACCGACCTGGCCAACTTCGTGCACAAGGTCAAGGCTGGCGCCGACAGCGCCATCACCCAGTACTTCTTCAACGCCGACAGCTACTTCTACTTCGTCGAGCGCACACAGAAGCTGGGCGTGGACATCCCGGTGGTACCCGGCATCATGCCGATAACCAACTACAGCAAGCTGGCGCGCTTCTCCGACGCCTGTGGCGCCGAGATCCCGCGCTGGATCCGCAAGCAGCTGGAAGCCTATGCCGACGACACCGCCAGCATCCAGGCATTTGGCGAAGAAGTGATTACCCGCATGTGCGAACAGCTGCTGCAAGGCGGCGCACCGGGCCTGCACTTCTACACCTTGAACCAGGCCGAGCCAAGCCTGGCGATCTGGAACAACCTGAAGCTGCCGCGCTGAAACTTTTTGGCAAAGTCTGCTTAAGAAATGATTAAGGCTTTGGTCATAGACTAAAGCCTTATTCATTTCCGGGTTACAGGTCTTGCCAGCCATGCAGCATCCCCAGCCATCGCGCCCACAACTTGTCTACCTGGCTTTTGGTCCGGCAACCTACCATCAGGAAGCCTGCTTCAGCATCGTCAGCGCCCTCGCCCACCTGGGGCCGGCAGCAGGCGAAGCCATGGACATCCAGGTATACACCGACAACCCGCAGCCCTACGCCAGGCTGCCCGTCACGGTCCACTTGCTGGACGAAGCCACGCGCCAGGCATGGAACGCCCCACACGGTTATCATTTTCGCAGCAAGCATGTGCTGCTGCGCCAAGTGCTGCAGCAACACCCGCTGGCCGTGCTGATCGACACCGACACCTTCTTCCGCACATCGCCGCTGCAGCTGTTCGCCCGGGTGGCCCCTGGCAAGCTGCTGTGCAATGCCATCGGCCCACGCTATGGTGCGAACCAGAAGTGCCTGCTGTACAAGAGCCTGCTGTCCATATTGCAAGCCCGGGGCCTGGCCGACTGCCAGATGCCACTGGTCAACTCTGGGGTAATCGGCCTCACGGCAGCGGACGCCAGCACCCTGGACCGTTCCATCGACATGATGGACGAGTTCCACCCGCTGGCGCGCGAGGCGTACACACTCGAAGAGTTCTGCCTGGCGGTGGCGGCCTACCGCAAACTGGAGCTGGCCGAGTGCACCGATGTCATTCACCACTACTGGAGCCGCAAGGCGCAGTTCCGCGCCAAGATCCAGGCCTGGTTGCGCAAGCACGGCCATGACCCGCTGAGCCAGGCGGCGCTGGCCGACGTCGCCTTGGTCAATGACCAGCTACCACGGCCGCCTGCCCTGCACCGCCTGGGCTACAAGGCGCTGAGCCTGACCCTGCCGCGCCACGAACGCCAGTTTGCCCGCGAGCTGTTGTATGGGTGCTACCCCTACCCCAACGAATTCGACCTCGCCTGCGCGCCGGCCTGGTGGGACAAGGCCCTGGAGAACCTCAATGCCCGTCATGGCCAGATGCAGCCCGAGCAACTGCGCCAGTGCTTGCGCCACCCGGGGTTGCGCCTGTCGTTGGGCGAACGGCGCAAAGAGATCGAGGTGCATCTGCTCAGAGCATCGCAAGGCTGATACGCCCGCCACCCCATTGCCTTACACCATCCCTGCGGGAGCGGGCATGCCCGCTCCCGCAGATCAGTTTCTGAGCAGGACAATTACCCCACAAGATCGCGGCCGCTTTGAATATCAGGCCTCTGGCCTTGATTCGGCCGAGCGCGTAATCTCCGGCCATGCCACTCGTCGCCCGCCTGTTCTGGATCCTGCTGCTCGCCTGCCTGAGCCCGTTGGCACTGGGCGAGCGCCTGCGCCTGGTATCCGATGACTGGGCGCCCTACATTTATCAGCACGATGGCCAACCACGCGGTATCGACTACGAAGTCACCACCGAGGTATTAAAACGCCTGGGTGTCGAAGTGGAATGGCAGTTCCTGCCGTGGAAGCGCTGCCTGGCAATGATCGAGCAAGGTCTGGCCGACGGCATTCTGGACATCTTCCAGAGCGAAACCCGGCGCCCCTATCTGGTGTACGCCCCCGAGCCCTTGTCGGAGGTCGAGTTCGTGCTGTTCCAGGCCCGTGCACGCCGCCATGCCGTGGCCGTGCCTGAAGACCTCACAGGCCTCACCGTAGGCACCTCGCCCGGCTACGCCTATGGCGCTGCGTTCAACCTGGCCACGCATTTTCGACGTGAAGCGGCGCCGACACAGGAAGCCAACTTCGGCAAACTGCTGCTGGGCCGTATCGACCTGGCAATCACCGACCGCGTGGTCGGGCATTACCTGATCCAGCAGCTGGGCATGGAGCAGCAAGTCGAGGAACTGCCGCTGGTGATCAACCGCCAGGCCCAGTACCTGGGGCTGGTGCGCAAACCGGGGCGCGAAACACTGGCCCTGGCCTTTGCCGAAGAACTGCAGCGTTTCAAGCAGGAACCGGCCTTTGCCGCCATAAGCCACCGGTACACAGGCGACATCGGAAACATTCTCAACGCCGTTGAGCAGCAGGAAAGCAGCACAGCGCGATAGCTCTGTTATACTCGGGCCTTCCCGCCCGGCTCACGCCCGGACGCTCGGCCTCGCAACAGGCATCCCGATCGGCACCGACGCCCCCTGGCGTTCCCCTCCGTTTCCCGGATGTGCAGTGAAAGCCCAGCTGGACCGGACGCGATCGCATCCCACCGATGCCCGTCGCGCCAGGCAGAACATCCCAACGGGCCCAGCCCACACGAGAACAGGATCGCCCATGTCCTTTGCTTCCCTCGGTCTCTCCGAGGCTCTTGTCCGCGCTATCGAGGCTGCGGGCTATACCCAGCCGACCCCCGTGCAACAGCGGGCGATTCCCGCCGTGTTGCAAGGCCGCGACCTGATGGTTGCCGCACAGACAGGTACTGGTAAAACCGGCGGCTTCGCCCTGCCGATTCTCGAGCGCCTGTTCCCGGCCGGCCACCCCGACAAGTCGCAGCGTCACGGCCCGCGCCAACCGCGCGTGCTCGTCCTGACCCCGACCCGCGAGCTGGCAGCCCAGGTGCACGACAGCTTCAAGGTCTATGCCCGTGACCTGCCACTGGTCAGCGCCTGCATCTTTGGCGGCGTTGGCATGAACCCGCAGGTCCAGGCGATTGCCAAAGGCGTTGACGTGCTGGTTGCCTGCCCGGGCCGCCTGCTCGACCTGGCCGGCCAAGGCAAGGTCGACCTGGCCCACGTGGAAATCCTGGTGCTCGACGAAGCCGACCGCATGCTCGACATGGGCTTCATCCACGACGTCAAGAAGGTACTGGCACGCCTGCCATCCAAGCGCCAGAACCTGCTGTTCTCGGCCACCTTCTCCAAGGACATCACCGACCTCGCCGACAAGCTCCTGCACAACCCGGAGCGTATCGAGGTGACACCGCCGAACACCACCGTCGAGCGTATCGAGCAGCGCGTCTACCGCCTGCCCGCCAGCCACAAGCGTGCGCTGCTGGCACACCTGATCACCCTGGGTGCCTGGGAACAGGTATTGGTGTTCACCCGTACCAAGCACGGCGCCAACCGCCTGGCCGAGTACCTTGAAAAACAAGGCCTGACCGCCGCCGCGATTCACGGCAACAAGAGCCAGAACGCCCGCACCAAGGCCCTGGCCGACTTCAAGGCCAACAGCGTGCGCGTACTGGTCGCCACCGACATCGCCGCCCGCGGCCTGGACATCGACCAGTTGCCCCACGTGGTCAACTTCGAGCTGCCGAATGTCGAGGAAGATTACGTACACCGTATCGGTCGTACTGGCCGCGCCGGTCGTTCGGGCGAGGCCATTTCGCTGGTCGCACCGGATGAAGAAAAGCTGCTCAAGAGCATCGAGCGGGTAACCCGGCAGAAGATCGCGGACGGCGACCTGATGGGCTTTGACGCCAGCCAGGTGGAAGCCGAGAAACCCGAAGTACGCGAGCGCCCGCAGGGCAACGGCCGTGGCGGTCGCAACCAGCAGGCCCGTGGCGAAGGGGGTAAAGACTCCAACGGCGGCCGCAAGGACAAAGGCAAGGATAAAGGCAGGGCCAAGCCACAGGCTGCCGACAAGCCGGCCGACAAGGAAAAGAGCGGCGACAAGCAACAGCAGCCGCGTAAACCGCGTGACAAAAAGCCGCGCCAGCCACAGCAGCAGGCCAGCAGCGAGCCTAAAGCACAGGGTAACCGCGACCCGGAAGTATTCCTGGACGACGACGTCGACAACTTCGGCAACCGTGCCGACTATGTCAGCCCGTACCAAGGCAAGAACCAGGGCCGCAATCGCCGCCCAGGCGGTGGTGCTGGCCAAGCCCAGGGTACCGGCCAACGCAGCAACACCGGGGGCCAGGGCCAGGCGCGCAGTGGCGGCCAGCAACGCAATGGTGGCAGTGCCGGCGGCGAAAAACGCCCGCCCCGCGCCAACAACGGTGGCGGTGCCCGTCGTGATGGCGGCGGTGGCCGTGGTCGCCCGAACCGTGACGATTCTGCCCGGCAAGAGCCGGCCGTGAGCAACCAGCGCCAGCCGGAAAAACAGCCAGTGATCATCCGCAAGGAATCCAAACTCGACCGTTTCCCGACACCTGAGCAACTGGATGACCTGCCAAGCCGCCCGCGCGGTGAGCGCCCGGCGCTACTGACCCGCAAGGGCTGATAGAAAGCATGAGGGGGCCGCTTTGCGGCCCGTTCGCGGCACAAGGCCGCTCCTACAGGTATTGCGCAGATTTTACATACTGCGCAATACCTGTAGGAGCGGCCTTGTGCCGCGAACGGGCTGCGAAGCAGCCCCCTCGGTCTTTCACTTAAAGCAGATTACTTTTGCTTCACACCTTCAACACTGATATCCAGGTCCAGGGTCTGCGAAGTCGCGCCTGGGCCCTTGATGCCGAAGTCGTTCAGGTTGAGGGTAGTGGTGGCGTTGAAACCAGCGCGCTCACCGCCCCATGGGTCCTTGCCTTCACCGTTGAAGGTAGCCTTGAAGGTGACCGGCTTGGTCACGCCGTGCAGGGTCAGGTCGCCGGTCACGTCAGCAGTCTTTTCGCCAGTCGACTTGACGGCGGTGGAGACGAACTTGGCTTCAGGATACTTCTTCACGTCGAGGAAATCGGCGCTGGCAATGTGCTTGTCACGCTCGGCGTGGTTCGACCACAGGCTGGCGGTTTTCAGGTCGACGCTGATCTTGCTGGCTTCTGGCTTGGCGCTGTCCCAAGTGAAGTTGCCGTCGAAGTCCTTGAAGGTACCGTGGATGAAGCTGTAGCCCAGGTGGCTGATTTTCCAGTCGACGAACGCGTGCTGGCCTTCCTTGTCGATCTTGTACTCGGCAGCCATGACCTGGCCGGCGGAAAGCAGAGCGGTACCGAGCGCCAGAGCGGCAAAAGTCTTTTTCAACATCCTTATTTCCTTCCTATGCAATTGTGGTGGAGAGTCAAGCTTTGCGGCCCAACATGCGAGTCAGGGTCGCGTCACGGTCGATGAAATGGTGCTTGAGCGCTGCCAGGGCATGCAGCACGGCAAAAATCACCAGGCCCCAGGCCAGCCAAAGATGAACCACACCCGCAACATCTGCCTGGTCAGGCAGGTCGCTGATCAGTGCCGGCACTTCGAACAGGCCAAACACCGGAATGCCGACGCCGTCGGCGGTAGAAATCAGGTATCCGGCAGCCATTACCGCAAACAGACCCAGGTACAGGGCCAGGTGGCCAAGCTTGGCCGCCAGGCGTGTGACTGCGCCATGGTTGGCGGGGGCCGGTGGTGGCGGGCTGATGAAACGCCAGACTACCCGCAGCAGCATCACCGCCAGCAACACCAGGCCGATGCTTTTGTGCAGGTCCGGGCCGGCTTTGCGCCAAGGGCTGTAATAGTCGAGGCCGACCATCCACAGGCCCAGGCCGAACAGGCCGAAGACTGCCAGCGCCACGCCCCAGTGCAGGATGATGCTGACCACGCCGTAGCGAGATGGTGAATTGCGCAGTTGCATGTTGGCGTGTATCCCCGTGAAAGCTGTGCACAGACTAACGCGTAACGTATCGAAGAAAAGCGGAAAAAGTTGCTTCGGTTTATCGAGAAATCCGATATGTATTCTGTAAGCTTGCCATTAAGGAAACATTAACGATAGTCGGGGAAGTAGAGGATGCCAGTACAGGCCTCTTCGCAGCACAAGGCTGCTCCTACAGGGGTATGCGGTGCCTGTAGGAGCAGCCTTGTGCTGCGAAGAGGCCGGCACTGTCGATCAATCAGCCAGCCTTGGCCTGGGTACTGGCCACAGGTTTCTTGGTCGGCTCGGATTTGGCAGTTGCCTTCTTCGTTTCGGCCGGCTTGCGCGCCGGCGCATGCTTGGCCGGGGCAGCCTTGGTTGCCGCAGGCTTGGCTGCCGCTTCCTTGGTGACAGGTGCAGGCGCTGCCGGAGCTGGCGCGGCCTGGGGAGCAGGCGCAGGTGCCGGCGCCACTTCCTCTGCCTTGGCGATTGGCTCAGCCTTCACCTCTGGCGTATCCGCCCCGCCAAACAGGCGTTTGAAGAAACCTGGCTTGTCCTGCCTGGCCTCTTCGGCCTGCTTCGGCTCAGCCTTGACCGGCGGTTTGTCAGCCTTGTCGGCCTTGTCGGACGAACCACCGAACATATTGGAGAAGAACCCGCCCTTGCTGTCCTTGGCCGCAGCTGCACCTGCTGCAGCTGCCGCCGCAACCGGCACCGCCTTGGCGGGGTCGAACGACTTCCCGGCCAACAGGTCCTGTGCTTGGCTGGCCGCACGCTGGCCACTGCGCAGGGCGCCTTCCAGTGTGCCCGGGTACAGGGCATCGGTGTGTTCACCGGCAAAGGTGATGCGCTGCACCGGGCGCTCCCACAGGCGCCAGTATTTGCTGATCTGCCCCGGGCCATAGGCCAGGTAAGCGCCGCCGGTACCGGCGTCAGTGCTGTAGCGCTTGACCTCGTAACCGGTGAAGGCACCACGGGCCTGCGGGTAGAACGCATGCAGGCGGATCAGCACCTGATCGACCATCTGCTTGTCGCCGAACGCCTGCAGCAGGCGGGCGTTGTCACCGGAAAGGTTGATCACCACGTTGGCGCCGCCCTTGAGCGCTGGCTCGATCCACAGCATGCCGAGGCCGGCGTTACTGAAGATTTCGCCCGACATGCGCGCGCGGCTTTCCCACACGGGCTTCTTGAACTTGAGCATCAGCTGGTCGCGCCAGCCATAGTTGGTGCCTCTGAGCGCCGCCACGTGCTGGGTGTCCAGGCCCGGGGTCATCTGGATCTTGGCCAGGGCACGCAGCGGCACGGCCATGACCAGGTAATCAGCCTGGTAGCCGACGCTGCCGACTTTTACCGTTACGCCATCCTTGTCCTGGACGATGGCGGTGACCGGCGAGCTGGTCTTGATGGTCTTCAGCTGCTTGACGAAGGCCTGGGCCAGCACCGGGCTGCCACCGGGCAGGCGCGCGGCACGCAGGTCACGGTCGCTGACACCGCGGTACACACGGTTCTGCTGGGCGAAATACAGCAGCGAGAGGCGCGACGGTTCATCGTAACGGGTACGGATCTGCTGGTTGACCAACTGACGGGCGGTGGCAGGCAGTTGCAGTTTGTCCAGCCAGGTGGAGACGTTGATCTGGTCGAGGGCGAACAGCGTGCTGGTTGCCTGCGGGTTCAGCGGGTCATCGATCGAACGGGCCAGGTCATCGAGGGTTTTCTCGTAGCGCTTGAGCGCTTCGGCGGTAGCCGGTTGCTTGGTGGCCAGGTCGGCGGCGCTGAAGTACTCACCGTCGATCAGGTAACCGGGTGTACGCACGAACTCCGGTGCCGGCAGTGTTTCAAGCTTGAAACGGTCAAGGTACTGGTTGAGCACCGGTTGCGCCTTGGCATTGCCGATCCACTCGCTGGTGGCCAGGCCAGAACGCCCGCCCATGCCCGACTTGGCTTCCAGCAGGGTCACCTGCCAGCCTTTGTTTTGCAGCTCGTACGCTGCCGTCAGGCCCGCCAGGCCGCCACCCACGACAATCGCCGTGGGCGTCTTGTCCTTAGCCAGCGCGGCGCCGCTGGAGACACCAATCAATACCAACGCGCACAGGCGCACCCAAGCAGCAGCCATGTCGGCGGACTCCGAGTCAGAGGTTACAAACGGGGAGAGGCAGGAATGCCCCGGGAAGATGCGTTAAGAATACGTCAGGTCCGACCACCCTGCCAGCGCAGTGACATCAAGTCCTTTTGGCAACTGACATTTTTGCCAGTAGCCATGTCACACGGCGGCAGGCGAAGCTGGCGAAACTGGCCAGAAGCCCCGCCAGGAGGGCATGCGCATGATCTTCGAGGAGCACTTCCAACACGTCGAACGGCAGTTTCTGTGGCACAAAAAGACGCTGCATACAGCCTCCGGCCTGAGTATCCGCTCCAACAGCACCTCATGGACCGGCTTTCATGAAGCGTTCAGGGGTGAAGACGGTACCGAACTGGTCATCGGGGAACACAGCGACGTGGAAATCGTGTTCGCCCAGGAAGTCGAGTGCCTGCGCCTGGAATACTACGTAGTCAGCGACTTTCTCTGCGACGACCTGCACATGCTGTTCGATGCTGAAAGAGTAGATTGCGACCTGGCCACCCCGATACCGCGCAACTTCTACTGGCTCACCGTGGAAGGCAGCGGGTTTCGCGACTTGCGCCCTGGCCCCATCGCCACGAACCCCTACCACCAGGTGATCGACGGCCCCTTCCGCCGCCTGACCATCTCCACTTCGCAGGCCGGTACCGTGCACATCCGGCGGCTCGAATGGACCGGCACCCACCACCATTGAAAGGCAGCGGTTGTCCTGCCTTGCCGCATTGCTTAGGCTTACGCGGTCGAACCACGCCGCAAAGCCAGGAGAAGTGCCCATGGGCCTCAATGATCAGTGGATGCAACGCGACCTCAAGGTTCTGTGGCACCCCTGCACCCAGATGAAAGACCACGAGCAGCTGCCGCTGATCCCGATCAAGCGCGGCGAAGGCGTGTGGCTGGAGGACTTCGAAGGCAAACGCTACCTGGACGCGGTGAGCAGTTGGTGGGTCAATGTGTTCGGCCACGCCAACCCGCGCATCAACCAGCGCATCAAGGACCAGGTCGACCAACTGGAGCACGTGATCCTGGCCGGTTTCAGCCATCAGCCGGTCATCGAGCTGTCCGAGCGCCTGGTGGCCATGACCCCGGCCGGTCTCGACCGGGTGTTCTACGCCGACAACGGCTCGTCCTGCATCGAAGTAGCGCTGAAGATGAGCTTCCACTACTGGCAGAACGTCGGCAAACCGGACAAGAAGCGCTTCGTCACCCTGACCAACAGCTACCACGGCGAAACCATCGCCGCCATGTCGGTAGGTGATGTGCCGCTGTTCACCGAAACCTACAAGGCGTTGCTGCTGGACACGATCAAGGTGCCTAGCCCCGACTGCTACCTGCGCCCAGAGGGCATGAGCTGGGAAGAGCACTCGCGCAACATGTTCGCCGCCATGGAGCAGACCTTGGCCGAGCACCACGCCTCGATCAGCGCCGTGATCGTCGAGCCGCTGATCCAGGGTGCCGGCGGCATGCGCATGTACCACCCGGTGTACCTCAAGCTGCTGCGCGAGGCCTGCGACCGCTACGACGTGCACCTGATCCACGATGAAATTGCCGTGGGCTTTGGCCGTACCGGCACGATGTTCGCCTGCGAACAGGCCGGCATCCGGCCAGACTTCCTGTGCCTGTCCAAGGCCCTGACCGGTGGCTACCTGCCGCTGGCCGCCTGCCTGACCACCGACAAGGTCTACCAGGCGTTCTATGACGACTACCCGACCCTGCGCGCGTTCCTGCACTCGCACAGCTACACCGGCAACCCGCTGGCGTGCGCTGCGGCGCTGGCGACCCTGGACATTTTCCAGCAAGACAAGGTGATCGAGGCCAACAAGGCCCTGGCCACGCGCATGGCCACCGCCACTGCGCACCTGGCCGATCATGCTCACGTTGCCGAAATCCGCCAGACCGGCATGGCCTTGGCCATCGAGATGGTCAAGGACAAAGCTGGCAAGGTAGCCTACCCCTGGCAGGAGCGACGTGGCCTGAAGGTGTTCGAACACGCCCTGACCCGCGGCGCCCTGCTACGGCCGTTGGGCAGCGTGGTGTACTTCCTGCCGCCGTACGTGATCACCCCGGAGCAGATCGACTTCCTTGCAGAAGTTGCCAGCGAAGGCATCGACATCGCCACCCGCGACAGCGTCAGTGTTGCCGTGCCGGCCAACTTCCACCCCGACTTCCGCGACCCGGGCTAGGCCCGGCAATTCGCCACACCACTTTTCCTGTGGGAGCGGGCGTGCCGGCGAACAAGGGCGAAGCCCTTGCCAGGCACCGCAGCGCCTGATTCGCGGCGGTTCGACGCATCGACACGCCCGCTCCCACAGGGAATCTGTGTCTCTCTATTTACCGAGCAAACCCATGAGACTGTCCCGCTTCTTCATCGACGCCCCCCTGAGCCTTGGCGAGCACGACCTGCCCGAAGCCCAGGCCCACTACATCGGCCGCGTACTGCGCATGGCCCCCGGCGACGCCGTGCAGCTGTTCGACGGCAGCGGCCAGGAATACCTCGGCCAATTGCTTGAAGTGGGCAAGAAAACCGTACGCGTCAGCCTCGACCGGGCCCTCGCCGGCCAGGCCGATTCACCGTTGCACGTGCACCTCGGCCAGGGCCTGTCCCGTGGCGAGCGCATGGACTGGGCGATCCAGAAAGCCACCGAGCTTGGCGCCAACGAGATCACCCCGATCGTCAGCGAACGCTGCGAAGTGCGGTTGAAAGACGAGCGCGCCGACAAGCGCCTGGCCCACTGGCGCCAAGTGGCGATCAGCGCCTGCGAACAATGCGGCCGCTCCACCTTGCCGGTCATCCATCCACCCGTGACCATGGCCGAATGGCTGGGCAGCACCCAGGCGGACCTGAAACTGGTCCTGCACCCGGTGGCCGAGCCGCTTACCAGCCACGAAAAACCTGCGACCCTGGCGTTTCTGATCGGCCCCGAAGGCGGCCTGAGCGAGGCCGAAGTCGAGCAGGCCAAAGCGTCCGGCTTCCACGCCGCCCGCCTTGGGCCACGGGTGCTGCGCACCGAAACTGCGCCAGTGGTGGCGCTGTCGGTGGCACAGCAATTGTGGGGCGATTTTTAACTAGAGCACGTAGAACGACACCGCCACGAAGTGCAGCAGGCTGCCGGTAATCACGAACAGGTGCCAAATGCCGTGCGCGTGGCGCAAACGGCTGTCGAGCGCGAAGAAGATGATGCCCACGGTGTAGAACACCCCGCCGGCGGCCAGCCAGGCAAAGCCGACGCCGCCCAGCGAGTGCAGCAACGGCTTCACTGCCACCAGCACGATCCAGCCCATCACGGCATAAATGATGATAGACAGGACCCGCGCTTCGGAGCGCGGCTTGATCTCCTGCAACATGCCGATCACCGCCAGCCCCCAGACCACGCCGAACAGGCTCCAGCCCCAGGGGCCACGCAGGCTGACGAGACAGAAGGGCGTGTAGCTACCGGCGATCAGCAGGTAGATCGACAGGTGATCGAGCTTGCGCATGATCACCTTCGCCCGCCCGCGGGTGCTGTGGTACAGGGTGGAGATGCTGTACAGCAACAGCAGCGTACCGCCGTAGATGGAGAAACTGACGATCTTCCACGGGTCGCCTTGCAGGCCCGCGACCACGATCAGCCAGATGGCACCGATACAGGCCAGGACAGCACCGACCAGGTGGGTCCAGGCGTTGAAGCGTTCACCGTAATACATGCAAACACAGACCTCTTCAGGTGGGCTGGGTTCCTGATGTGATGCTGATGGCCTCACCCGGTGTCGATTTCAAGGTAAACACAAGCCCTGTAGGAGCAGCCTTGTGCTGCGAAGAGGCCATAGCAGCCGAAGATGACCTTCAGCCTTACCGGCCTCTTCGCAGCACAAGGCTGCTCCTACAGGGTGTTGCGGTAGCCCGATTCCCACATCCAGACGACTACGCCCTGTGCCTTACATCCTACCCAAGGTCAGGTTGCAGATCCGCGTCACGCACCAGCCTTTCCAAGGCAACCAGGTCCGGCACCCGGGCCACCTGCTCGCCCACCTGCACCGCCGCCAGCTCCAGCCTGCCCAGCGCCACATCCACGTAGTTCAGCTGGCTGTCGAGCTTGCACGAGCGCGGGATGTCTTGCAGCAACAGCGCCAGGTAGCGCAGGCCGGTATCACCCAGTGCATTGAGCACCACCACCCGGGCCCGCTCACCGCACGGTGTTTCACCACCGCACGCCGCCTCGAAGCCGATCAGCGGCAGGCGCTGCTGCCGCCAGTCGATCCAGCCCAGGTGCCAGGCGGGGTCGCCGGGCTGGCACACCAGGTTGCGCTGGCCGCTCAGCTCGGCCACCGCCACGTTGGGCAGCACCAGGGTACGGTCACCCAATGGCAGCAACAGCCCGGTCAGGCTGCTGCGCTGGCCGGAGATCAGTTCAAGCATGGGTTTGGCTCCAGTGGGCAATGCTCTGCAACAGCAGAGACTCCTGGTACGGCTTGCCCAGGTACTCGTTGACGCCAATGGCCATGGCACGGTCGCGGTGCTTCTGCCCGGTGCGCGAAGTGATCATGATGATCGGCAGGTCCTTCAGCCGCTCGTCACGGCGAATGCGCGTGGCCACCTCGAAGCCGTCCATGCGTGGCATTTCGATGTCCAGCAGCAACACGTCGGGGCGGTGCTCTGCCAGCAGGGCCATGGCATCGACTCCGTCCTTGGCCGTGAGCACGCTCATGCCGTGGCGCTCCAGCAGGCGGCTGGTAACTTTGCGCACGGTTACCGAATCGTCCACCACCATCACCAGTAACGCACGCCGCGGCGCGGGGCCGAGCAGCTGGCGCTGGGTGCCGCCGCCGGGCAAGCGGGCCAGGCGCCGCTGCTGGCCGCGCAACTGGCCAAGCAGGTCGAGAATCAGCACGACCCGGCCATCGCCCAGCAACGTCGCCCCCGACAACCCGGCAACCGCAGCAAACTGTGGCCCCAGGCTCTTCACCACAATCTCGCGGCTGGGCGACAGGCTGTCGGCCTGGATGGCGAACGACTGCTCCTTGGAATGCACCAGCAGCACCGGCAACGGCACGCTCTGCCCCAGCAGCGCGGGGCGCGGCAGGCCTTGCAGCAACTCGCCCAGGTAGCGCAGCTCGTATTCGTGGCCGGCGTAGACATAGCGGGGCGTGTCCAGCTGATAACAAGCCGCCAGCTCTGCCGGCGGTACGCGGACGATGCCCTCGATGGTGTTGAGCGGGATGGCGTATTGCTCTTCGCCCAAGTGCACCATCAGCACACGGTTGATCGATACGGTGAACGGCAGCCGGATCAAGAAGCGCGCACCCTTGCCCTGGGCCGACTCGATGCTCATCGAGCCACCCAGCTGCTTGACCTCCTCGTGCACCACGTCCATGCCCAGGCCGCGCCCGGATATCTGGGTGATCTTCTCGGCGGTGGAAAAGCCCGGGCGCAGGATGAACTGCAGGATCTCGTGATCGCTCAAGTCCGCCTGCGGGTCCAGCAGGCCGCGCTTGATGGCCTTGCGCCGCACCGCGTCCAGGGGCACACCGGCACCGTCGTCAATCATTTCGATAACGATATCGGCGCCTTCGTGCAGCAAATTCAGGTGGATGGTGCCCTGCTCCGGCTTGCCAGCGGCCAGCCGCGCTTCGCGGCTTTCCAGGCCATGGTCGACTGCGTTGCGCAGCATGTGCTCCAGCGGCGCCACCATACGTTCGAGCACACTGCGGTCCAGTTCGCCTTCGGCGTTGCCGACCACCAGTTCCACCTGCTTGCCCAGCTCGCTGGCCACCTGCCGCACCACACGCTGCAGGCGTGGCACCAGGCGTTCGAAGGGCACCATCAGGGTGGCGGTCAGGCCTTCCTGCAACTGGCTGTTCACCCGCGCCTGCTGCTGCAGCAGGCTGTAGGCCTCCTGGGCACGCTGGGCCAGGGTTTCCTTCAGGTCGAGCAAGTCCGAGGCAGACTCGAACAAGGCCCGCGACAGTTGCTGCAACTGCGAGTGGCGGTCCATTTCCAGGGGGTCGAAGTCATCATAGGCATCGCTTTCGAACGGCTGGCGGCTGGAGATCCGCCCCTGGGTCTCGATGTCCAGGCGCAGCAACTGGTCGCGCATACGCTCCAGGGTGGTTTCCATCTCGTTGAGGGTGAACTGCGCATCGTTGACCTGCTGCTCGATGCGCCCACGGATGATCGAGTGTTCGCCGGCCAGGTTGCCCAGGTCATCGAGCAACTCGGCGTCAACCTTGACCATGTCGCCTGGCGCCCGCTCTGGCGCTGTCGCCGGCACCTCGCTGGCGGCGGCTTCGACCGGCCCTTGGCCGGCTGCACTGTCGGTCAGGGCTGCGCTGCTGAAGTTACGGATATAGTCGATCAGCGCCGTGGCAGCATGCAATGGCTGCCCCAGGCGCACGGCATCAAGCATGTGCGCCAGGCGGTCATGGCAGTTCTGCAGCAACGCGAACAGTGGCGGGCTCGGCGGCAAACGCCCGGCAGCCAGCAGCTCGTAGAGAAACTCCAGTTCGTGGGCCAAATCTCCGATCGGGGCAATTTCGACCATGCGCGCCACGCCCTTGAGGGTGTGCAGATCGCGCATCAGGTTGTCCACCTCGACGCTGCTGCGCGGGTCGGCCTGCCAGCGTGCCAGGGATGCGGCGGCGCTCTCGACGATGTCCGAGCTTTCTTCGAGGAACACTTCCAGCAGCTCTTCGCCGGGGCTTTCCGGCTCTTCAGGCAGTGGCTCGGCCACCTCTGGCTGCAAAGGGGTATGCGACAGCCCCAGGGTACCCGTCAGGTCCATGTCCGGGTGCAGCGGGGTGACCGTGTCGATGCCCACCAGGCCGGTGGCATCCGGGGCCAGGGCCTGGTCCAGCAGGTTGCGCAGCCTGTCGACAAGCTCTGGCCGTGACGCGATATCCTGCCCGGCCGCCACTTCGTCGAGCATGTCCAGCAGGGCTTCATGGCCGTGCTGCGCCTGGGCGAAAAAGCGGGCATCGGCGGGCAGGCTGCCCTCTTCTACCGCGCCATACAGGTCCAGCAAGGCCTCGCACACCTCATCCATTTGCCACAAGTCGGCCAGGTGCGCGGCGTGGCCCAGGGTGGTCATCTGGTCGAGCAGTGTATCCAGTGCGTCACGCTGGCCAGGCTGTTGCTGCCAGCGCGACAGCAACGACTCGGCATCGAGCAGAATGTCCATGGCCTGGGCGAGGAAACTGGCAACCAACTGCGGGTCGCGCTTGCTGCGCCGGGGATGCTGCGGTTCGTCATGCACGGTGGCCAGGCGGTTATCTACTGCCTGGCCAACTGTTTCGATCAGCTCCGCTGCGCCAGGGATGGCTGCCAGCGGCGTGCTATCCAGTTGCGCCAGGCCCAGATGGAACAGCGAGCGCGCGGCTTCCAGCCATTCGATCTCGGCCATTTGCAGGGGCAGTTGATGGCCCTTGTATTCACGGGCCAGGCGGTCGAAGGCAGTGGCCAGCTCGGCGACCGGCATCACACCGGCCATGGCGGCACTGCCTTTGAGCGTGTGCAGGGCACGTTGCAGGCCATCGCTGACCGGCGTGTCATGGCCGTCGGCGCCCTGCAGGAAATCATCGAGGCTGGCCAGGTGGCCCTGCGCCTCACTGCGGAAGATATCCAGCAACTGCGGATCGAGGCCATCGATATGGGCCGCCGCGGGTGCGTCGTTTTCAGCCAAGGCATGCAGGTGCCCCGCCAGTTGTTCGATTTCGGTCAGTTGCGGCAGCTGGCCGGCGGCAAAGTCGGCCAGCAGATCGGGCAGATGGACGAACACCTGTTGCAGGGCCACCACGCCTTCAGGGCTGAGCACACTGCGGCCCTCCAGCACCCGGTTCAGCAAGTGCTCGGCCCCCCAGGCCAGTTCCGCCACCGCCTCGGCATGCACCATGCGTCCACTGCCTTTGAGCGTATGCAGCGCACGGCGCACTTCCCCGAGTGCCCCGCGCTGCTGGTTGTCGGCACGCCAGCGCAACCAGTGGCGCTCGATTTCCGGCAGCAACTCGCCCGCTTCTTCGAGGAACACCTCGCGCAGCTCGTCATCGATGCCATCGCCCTCGGCATCCAGGCCCGCGCGGGCGTCCGCCTGCGCACAGTGCACGCCCAACGCCGCCAGGCTGGCACGCGCCATGTCGATGAACGGCTGGCCATCCGCCAGCGGGTCGGCCACCCGCCACTGCAGGTAGCACTCAGCGGCGCTCAGGGCCTCGGCCAGGTGGGTCAGCTCGTCAGCGGGTGGCTCATCCTCCAGGTGCTGCAACCAACGCTGCACATAGCTTGCGCAGCCGGCAATCAGTTCGGCCACGGCGGGCAGCATCAACATGGCCAACGCCCCGCGAACCTGCTGCAACAACCCTGGCAGGGGTTGCAGGCGCTGCCGGGGCCAGTCGGACTCCAGGTAATCGCCGATCAGGTCTTTGCCCTGCTGCAACACGTTCAGCGATTCGTTCAGCACCAACTGGCGTATCTCGGCCAGGTCCGAACCTGGCAGCCCGCCCTGGCCGTTTTCCTCCAGCGGGCCGACCATGCCGTTCAGGGAGGCTTCCACATACAAGAGGGCGCCCGCTACATCCATCAACACCGCGTCGTCTACCGCCCGTTCGCCCTGGGCCAGGGCCTGCAGCGCCAGCACCTGGTCGATGATCACCCGCCGTGGTTGCTGGAAGCCCAGCACAGCCAGGGTGTCGGCCACGTGGCGCAACGGCGCCAGGAGGGCATCGAGCTGCTCGCTGTGCTGACGGTCGCTGCGCACGAACTGGTCGAGGCGCTCCTTTATGCGCATCAGGTCGTCGCACAGCGCGGTCACCACCGAGCGCAGGGCATCGCGGCCAGGCCCGGCCTGTAATTGATCGCGCCAGTTGCCCAGCGACAGGTCGAGGTTGGCCAGGTCGTCGGAGCCGGCAAAGCGCTGCGCAGCACCGCTGATCAGGCTGGCCTGGGCCAGCGGCTCGATGCCACGGCAGGCGCGCAGCTGGTTGAGCAGCGGCAGCATCACCAAGGGCAGGTCGTGGCGTGCACCGCGCAAGCGCTCAAGGTATGAGGGCAATTGCTCCAGGCCGCGGAACAACGCACCCAGGCAATCACCCCGCGGGCTCACCTGGCCGTCGGCCAGAGCCTTGGCGAACAGTTCCAGCTCTTCGGCCAGGCGCGTCGCACCTCGCAGTTCGAGCATGCGCAGGCAGCCGTGCACCTGGTGCAGGTTGTCGACCACGAAGGCCAATATCGACAGGTCGCCGGGCTCGCCGGCAAAACGCTCCAGCGCCTGGCGCGCCTGGCCCAGGCAGTCGAGAATGGCAGCCTTGGTCCAGGCCAGCGCCACCGTGTCGTGGCGCTCGGGGCTTACAGCAGCAGATGCCATGGTCACTTCCTCGGCGCGGCGCCTCACTTGGGCTCGGCAGGTGGTGGCAGGGTGAAACCGGACACCGAACGGCGCATCTCGCTGGCCATGCGGGCCAGGTGGCGGATGCTGTCGGCAGTGGCACCGGAGCCGGCGGAGGTCTGCGCGGTAATCTGCTGGATGACCGCCATGGTGTGGGAGATCTGCCCGGCCGACGAGGTTTGCAGCTGGGCAGCGTCGGAGATGCTGTGGATAAGGTCGGCCAGGTTCTGCGATACCCCTTCGATCTCGGCCAGCGCCACCCCGGCATCCTGGGCCAGGCGCGCGCCGCGCACCACCTCGGCGGTGGTTTGCTCCATGGAGATCACCGCCTCGTTGGTGTCCGCCTGGATGGTGCGCACCAGCGCCTCGATCTGGCGGGTAGCCGATGACGAGCGTTCGGCCAGGCGCTGCACCTCGTCGGCGACCACGGCAAAACCACGGCCAGCCTCACCGGCCAGCGAGGCCTGGATCGCCGCGTTAAGGGCCAGGATGTTGGTCTGATCGGCAATGTCGTCGATCAGGCTGACGATGTCGCCGATTTCCTGGGAAGACTCACCCAGGCGCTTGATCCGCTTGGCGGTGTCCTGGATCTGCTCGCGAATGTTGTCCATACCATTGATGGTGTTGTGCACCACCTCGTTACCCTTGTTGGCGATGGCCACCGAGCGTTCGGCTACCTTGGCCGATTCGTAGGCATGCGCGGACACCCGGTCGATCGACTCGACCATGTCGCCGACGGCCTCGGAGGCCTCGCTGATCTGCTCGGCCTGGTGCTCGGACGCCTTGGCCAGCTGGCGAGCGGTGTTTTGCGTATCCTGCACAGCCGCAGCCACCTGCACGGCGCTGTGGTTGATGGTGGCCACAAGGTCGCGCAGCTGGTCCACGGAATAGTTGATCGAGTCGGCAATGGCGCCGGTAAAGTCTTCGGTTACCGATACGGTCACGGTCAGGTCGCCATCGGCCAGCTCTTCGATTTCGTCGAGCAGGCGCATGATCGCCTGCTGGTTGCGTTCATTCTTTTCCGCCGTTTCGCGCAGCTGGCGGTTGGTGGTGCGCACCATGATCAGGCCGATGAGAATGATCGAGGCCAGCGCCAGCACGCCCAGGGCATAGCCGCCCACAGTATCGAGGGTGCGCCCGCCGGCCAGGTTCTCGAAACCGTTGGCCAGGTGCGACGCTTCGTCGAGCAGGGTTTGCGACAGGCTGAAGATGTTGCCGGCAGCTTCGCGCACGCGGAACAGTTCGGGCGAGGTTTCGAGGATTTCATCCACAGAACCGGCGACGAACTGGAACAGTTCGGCGATTTCCGCCAGCCGCGCGCGGGCGTCGGCGTCTTCGACGCGGGTTATCTGGATTGCCGCGTTGCCGCTGAGCATGCCCTCCAGCACCTGGCCAAAGCGCCCGGCATCGCGCCCAAAAGCGTCGGCCGCCTGGGCTGCGGCATCGTCACCGGCCAGCACAGTGTTGACCGAACCGAGGATGCGCTCGGCCAGCAACAGCTGGCGCTGGGCCACCGCCACTTGGTTGGCCGGGGCGCCGCTTTGCAGCAGGATCTCGACCACCTTCTCGTATTCCACCTGCAACTGCGGCACGGTTTCGGCCAGGGTCGCCGCTACCTGGTGCAGCGACAGCACAGTCTGCTCGCTGGCCAGGATGGTGTCGGTGTTCTTGCGCAGGTTTTCCCAGTCGCGGCGTACCGATTCCATCTCGTCACGCACCGTGGGCGGCGCAGGCGGCAGGCCGGTGGACTTGTCACCCTGGCGCAGGTAGCCCCAGCGCCGCTCAAAATCGTTGCGCGCATCCGACAGCAGCTTGAAGGCCAGGGCCTTGCCGGTAGCGGCTTCAGTGGCGTTCTTGGCGATGCGTTGCGACAGCACTCGCAGTTCCCCGGCATGGCCGATGTACTGCTTGTCGTAATTGGATTGGGTGTTCAGGTACGCGAAGTTGGCGAACAACAGGATGATCGACAGGATCAGGATCAAAAACAGCACAGTGATCTGCGCGATGCTGCGGGTACGCGGGCTCACGGTGGTTGCGGTAACGGAGGTGGCAGGCTTGTTCACGTTCGCAGGTCCTATAACGCCACATCGAGAAAGCCCGGCGCCTGGGCCAGGGCGAAGGGGCTGAAGATCGCCCAATTGCGTTCACGCGGGAAATGCCCCTGCACAAAACGTGCAGCGGCGCGCAGCAGTGGCTGGGGCGGCGACAGCTGCAGGCTGTCCAGGTCAAAGTGCTGCAAGCCCAGTACCTCGTCCACCAGCAGGCCGACGAACAGTGCCTCGTGGTCCAGCACCAGCACCCGCCGTTGCTTGCCCGGGGCGGCGTGGCCCAGGCCGAAGAAGCTGCTCAGGTCCATCACCGGCAACAACCGGCCGCGCAGGTTGGCTACCCCGCACACCCATGGCTGCACACCGGGGACGCGGCTGCTGCGCGGTTCACGCAGCACCTCGGCCACCTCGCCCATGGGCGCGACAAACCACTGCCCGGCAATGCGAAAACCGATACCGCTCCACTGTTGCAGGCGGTTGTCTTGCGGCGGTTGGTCGGCGACCAGCAGGCGGCAGCGCCGGTCAATGTCCAGCAACAGCTCGAAGGCGGTCAGCGACGCGCCTTGCGGGCGGGTGGTCAAGCGCCTAGCACTTCTTTGAGCTTGGCGATCAGGTCGTCTTCTTCCACGGGCTTGGTCACGAAACCCCTCGCGCCCTGGCGCTTTGCCCAGATGCGATCGGTTTCCTGGTCTTTGGTGGTAACGACCAATACTGGAATGGCGCTGGTCTCGGGGTCCTTGCTCAATTGCCGGGTCGCCTGGAAGCCGTTGAGAACAGGCATGACGATATCCATCAACACTGCATCGGGCTTTGCCTGACGCGCCAGCGCCACGCCATCGGCACCGTTGCTGGCTTTGAGCACCTCATGACCGTGCTTTTCAAGCCATCCGGCCAATTTGTACATCTCTGTCGGCGAGTCGTCGACAATCAGAACTCGGGCCATGCTGTTTCCCCATCAGGAAAGTAAGGCCGTGCCATGGCGGGGCGCGGTCAGGGTACGTGTTGTGGAGGCGCGGTAAACCCGGGCACGTGGGCGCGGATCGCGTCGAGCAGCTCTTCCTTGCTGAACGGTTTGGTCAGGAACTGATCAGAGCCGACCACCCGGCCGCGGGCCTTGTCGAACAGGCCATCGCGCGACGACAGCAGGATCACCGGGGTGTCCTTGAAAGCACTGTTGTGCTTGATCACGGCGCAGGTCTGGTAGCCGTCCAGGCGCGGCATCAGCACATCAACGAAGATGATGCTGGGCTGGTGGTCGACGATCTTGGCCAGGGCATCGAAGCCGTCGCTGGCGGTGATCACCTCGCAGCCCGCCTCACCGAGCAACATCTGCGCGGTGCGGCGGATCGTGCGGGAATCGTCGATCACCATCACCTTCAGGGGTTGTTCCATAGACGCCTACCAATGGAAATTAGCTGCACTTTTAGCATACTCCGGGTGGCCATTCCATCTGCGCCGCCCCTTGACCGGCGGCGTTCGCGGCGCCACCCTGAGCCACTTTTCTTTCGCCATCGCGGCCACCTGCCGCCAAGAGGAACCACCCCATGAGCGTTCGCCTCGGCATTGTCATGGACCCCATCGCGTCCATCTCCTACAAGAAGGACAGTTCGCTGGCCATGCTGCTGGCCGCCCAGGCACGCGGCTGGAGTCTGTTCTACATGGAACAGCAAGACCTGTACCAGGGCGAAAGCAAGGCCCGCGCCCGCATGCGCCCGCTGAAGGTGTTTGCCGACCCGGCGCATTGGTTCGAGCTTGGCGAGGAGCAAGACAGCCCGCTGGCCGAGCTGGACGTGATCCTGATGCGCAAGGATCCACCCTTCGACATGGAGTTCGTCTACAGCACCTACCTGCTGGAGCAGGCCGAGAATGATGGCGTGCTGGTGGTCAACCGCCCGCAGAGCCTGCGCGACTGCAACGAAAAAATGTTCGCCACGCTGTTCCCGCAGTGCACCACCCCAACCCTGGTCAGCCGCCGCCCGGACATCATTCGCGAATTCGCGGCCAAGCATGTGGACGTGATCCTCAAGCCGCTGGATGGCATGGGCGGTACGTCGATCTTCCGTCACCGCGCTGGCGACCCCAACCTGTCGGTGATCCTCGAAACCCTGACCGCACTGGGCACCCAGCAGATCATGGCCCAGGCTTACCTGCCAGCGATCAAGGACGGCGACAAACGCATCCTGATGATCGACGGCGAGCCAGTGGACTACTGCCTGGCGCGTATTCCGGCCAGCGGCGAAACCCGAGGCAACCTGGCCGCTGGCGGACGTGGCGAAGCGCGCCCGCTGACCGAGCGCGACCGCTGGATTGCCGCCCAGGTCGGCCCGACCCTGCGCGAGAAGGGCCTGTTGTTCGTGGGCCTGGACGTGATCGGCGACTACCTCACCGAAATCAACGTCACCAGCCCCACCTGCATCCGCGAGATCGATGCTGCCTACAACACCGATATCGGTGGCAAATTGATGGATGCCATTGATCGCCACCTCAAGGCGCGCTGACAGCCAACGCGAAGCAAAGCCGCAGAGTGGGGTATGATGCCGGTCCTATTCGACTGAGCTGCTGCCCCGCCCAGCAGTTGCTGGATACCTGATGACGCTGCCCGCTGACATCCCCTCCGACCTGCTGCCGCCCCGTGTTCGCCCGGTGGACCGGCTCGGCTTTACCCTGTTCCTGGCTGCCCTGGTGCACCTGGCGCTGATTCTTGGCGTCGGCTTCACCGTGGTCAAGCCTGCCGAAATCCGCCACACCATGGACATCACCCTGGCCACCTTCAAGAGCGAGAAAGCGCCCGAGAAGGCCGATTTCCAGGCTCAGGACAACCAGCAGGGCAGCGGCACGCTGGACAAGAAAGCGGTGCCCACCACCACCGAACTGGCGCCGTTCCAGGACAGCAAGATCAACAAGATCACCCCGCCACCCGCCGCCAGGCCCGAGGTAGTACCACCCCCTACCCCACAAAAGTCGGCGGTAGTGACGACTGCGCCCAAGCCACAAAAGGTCGAACCCAAGCCCAAGGAAAGCAAGGCCCAGCCCAAGCCGGCGGCGCCAGCGCCCGACTTCGACAGCTCGCAGCTGTCCAGCCAGATCGCCAGCCTGGAGGCGGAGCTGTCCAACGAGCAGCAGATGTACGCCAAGCGCCCGCGCATCCATCGCCTGAATGCCGCCTCGACCATGCGCGACAAGGGCGCCTGGTACAAGGAAGAGTGGCGCAAGAAGGTCGAGCGGGTGGGCAACCTGAACTACCCCGACGAAGCACGTCGGCAACAGATTTACGGCAACTTGCGGATGATGGTGTCGATCAACCGCGACGGTTCTCTGTACGAAGTGCTGGTACTGGAATCGTCCGGGCAGCAGGTGCTGGACCAGGCGGCGCAACGCATCGTGCGGCTGGCCGCGCCGTTTGCACCGTTTACCGGGGATCTGGCCGAGTTTGACCGGCTGGAGATCATTCGTACCTGGCGGTTTGCCCGTGGGGACCGGTTGTCGAGCAACTAGGGCACGACTGGCTGATCCGCAGCGTGTGGTCAGCCCAGCCCCCTTGCCAACGCCCGTCAACTGGTAGTTTTACCAGTTTACCGGTCACCAGTTTCTTCCTAGAGTTCGAGCCACTCCACAAGAATAGGTTCGCCACCCATGCCCCGCAGACAGGAAATTTGCAATAAGTTAAACATTAAGAAACCCACCAGGGTGACAACGCGGACGAGCCCCAAGGTAAATGAACCGCCCATGCCCCGTGTGACGCTAACGATTGGGGGTCAGCAAGCAATCCAGCTGACCGGTGAATCCATGGAATGGCATGTTACCAAGTATGATGACTTCAGCAATTACAGCTATTTCGATGCAGCATTCCAAAGCAAAGAAATGCAGTTCAGCATTAGCATTTTGAACAATACCAGGCCCTTGGAAAATGGCGAGTTCAAACTGACTACGCAACTAATTCCGGACTATGGTCACCTCGCCTATTTTGAAGACGCTGACGGCAACGCCGAGATTGGCAGTGGCACCGTCACCTACGACAAGGTCACGCACCTGACACTTGTTCGATCCTCATTCACCTTCACCGCACACAGTCTTAAGCATGAGGTTGAAGTTCATTACCCCGTGCCCGCCCCAACCTAATGAACTCAACGCCAAGGCTGGCCTTGCCCCCAGCCTTGGCACACGCTTCGACGGCGCGCTTGCTCACCCCATCACCGCGCCATCCTGTCGATAATGCGCTCTTGACCTTGTCAGCCCGGCGTCCCGACGCCACACTTAGAGGCATGAAAACCCTCGCACCCAGCTACCTCAAGCACCAGTTCCTGATCGCCATGCCGCACATGGCCGATCCGAACTTCGCCCAGACCCTCACGTACATTGTCGAGCACAATGAGCATGGCGCCATGGGCCTGGTGGTCAACCGGCCGCAGGAATTGAGCCTGGCCGACATCCTCGAGCAGCTGCGCCCGGACGAAACGCCGCCGGCCAGCACCTTGCAGGTGCCGATCTACCAGGGTGGCCCGGTGCAGACCGACCGCGGCTTCGTGCTGCACAGCAGCGAATGCAGCTTCCAGGCCACCGTGGCCCTCGAAGGCCTGTCGCTGACCACATCGCAGGATGTGCTGCTGGCCATCGCCGCCGGGGTGGGCCCGAAACAGAGCCTGATCACACTCGGTTATGCCGGCTGGGAAGCGGGCCAACTGGAGGCGGAGCTGGCCGACAACGCCTGGCTCAACTGCCCGTTCGACCCGGAAATCATCTTTGACCGGGCCAGCGACCTGCGCCTGGAAGCAGCGGCCGCCAGCCTGGGCATCAACCTGCACCTGCTGACCAGCCAGGCGGGCCACGCCTGATGGCCGAACTACGCCTCTTGCTGGGTTTCGACTACGGCAGCAAACAGATCGGCGTGGCCGTCGGCCAGGTGATCACCGGGCAGGCACGCGAGCTGTGCACCCTGAAGGCGCAGAACGGCGTGCCGGACTGGGCTCAGGTGGAAAAGCTCATCAATGAGTGGAAACCCGATGCCATTGTCGTCGGCCTGCCGCTGAACATGGACGGCACGGCCAGCGAGATGAGCGCCCGCGCCGAAAAGTTCGCCCGCCGCCTGAACGGCCGCTTCAACCTGCCCGTGCATACCCACGACGAACGCCTGACCACCTTCGAGGCCAAGGGCGAGCGCATGGCCCGTGGCGGCCAGCGCGGCAGCTACCGCGACAACCCGGTCGATGCCATCGCCGCCGCCCTGTTGCTGCAAGGCTGGCTGGAGGCCAATACCTGATCATCTTTGCCGCCGGGCCCGCCCGGCGCACCCTTCCGAGGAGCCCGCAATGAGCCTACCCAATCCCGCCGACCTGATTCGGCAGATGGCTGTCGACCTTCGTGCCCACCTGGCGCGCCGGGCAATCACCGAGCCCCGTTACATCGGTATCCGCACCGGCGGTGTCTGGGTTGCCCAGGCCCTGCAGGAAGCCATGGGCGACAGCAGCCCCATGGGCACCCTGGACGTCTCGTTCTACCGCGACGACTTCAGCCAGAACGGCCTGCACCCACAAGTGCGCCCGTCCGAGCTGCCGTTCGAGGTCGAGGGCCAGCACCTGGTGCTGGTGGATGACGTACTGATGAGCGGTCGCACCATCCGCGCGGCGCTCAACGAACTGTTCGATTACGGCCGCCCGGCCAGCGTCACCCTGGTCTGCCTGCTGGACCTGGATGCCGGCGAATTGCCGATCCGTCCGAATGTGCTCGGTGCCACCCTGTCGCTGGCCGCCCATGAACGGGTAAAATTGACCGGACCCGCACCGCTCGCCCTCGAGCGCCAGGACCTCGCCTCCGCTTCCGCCCTTTAAGAGTCCCCCGCGATGACGCCAATCGACGCCAAGCGCCCGCTGCAGCTCAATGATCAGGGCCAGCTGCGCCACTTCCTCTCGCTCGACGGTTTGCCCCGCGAACTGCTCACCGAGATCCTCGACACCGCCGACTCCTTCCTGGAAGTCGGTGCCCGGGCCGTGAAGAAAGTCCCGTTGCTGCGCGGCAAGACCGTGTGCAACGTGTTCTTCGAGAACTCGACCCGTACCCGCACCACCTTCGAACTGGCGGCCCAGCGCCTGTCGGCCGACGTGATCAGCCTGAACGTGTCGACCTCCTCGACCAGCAAGGGCGAGACCCTGTTCGACACCCTGCGCAACCTCGAAGCCATGGCGGCCGACATGTTCGTGGTACGCCATTCCGACTCCGGCGCGGCGCACTTCATCGCCGAGCACGTGTGCCCGGACGTCGCAGTAATCAACGGTGGTGACGGCCGCCACGCGCACCCGACCCAGGGCATGCTCGACATGCTCACCATTCGCCGCCACAAGGGCAGCTTCGAGAACCTCTCGGTAGCCATCGTCGGCGACATCCTGCACTCACGCGTGGCCCGTTCCGACATGCTGGCGCTCAAAGCGCTGGGCTGCCCGGACATCCGCGTGATCGGCCCGAAAACCCTGATCCCGATCGGCATCGAGCAGTACGGCGTAAAGGTCTACACCGACCTCGCCGAAGGCCTGAAGGATGTCGACGTGGTGATCATGCTGCGCCTGCAACGCGAGCGCATGGCCGGCGGCCTGCTGCCCAGCGAAGGTGAGTTCTACCGCCTGTTCGGCCTGACCACCGCGCGCCTGGCCGGGGCCAAGCCTGACGCCATCGTCATGCACCCAGGCCCGATCAACCGTGGTGTGGAAATCGAGTCGGCGGTGGCCGACGGTAAGCACTCGGTGATCCTCAACCAGGTCACCTACGGCATCGCCGTGCGCATGGCCGTGCTGTCCATGGCCATGAGCGGGCAGAACGCGCAACGTCAATTCGACCAGGAGAACGCCCAGTGACCATCAGTATTCTTGGCGCCCGGGTCATCGATCCCAAGACCGGCCTGGACCAGGTCACCGACCTGCACCTGGACGGTGGCCGCATTGCCGCCATCGGCGCTGCGCCGGCCGGCTTCAGCGCCAGCCGCACGATCCAGGCCGATGGCCTGGTCGCCGCACCGGGCCTGGTCGACCTGGGCGTGTCCCTGCGCGAGCCGGGTTACAGCCGCAAAGGCAACATCGCGAGTGAAACCCGCGCAGCCGTGGCCGGCGGTGTCACCAGCCTGTGCTGCCCGCCACAGACCAAGCCGGTGCTGGACACCTCGGCGGTGGCCGAGCTGATCCTGGACCGCGCCCGTGAGGCTGCCAACAGCAAGGTGTACCCGATCGGCGCCCTGACCAAAGGCCTCGAAGGCGAGCAACTGGCCGAGCTGGTGGCCCTGCGCGACACCGGTTGCGTGGCCTTCGGCAATGGCCTGAAACAAATCCCCAACAACCGTACCCTGGCCCGCGCCCTGGAATACGCCGCCACCTTCGACCTGACCGTGGTGTTCCACTCCCAGGACCGCGACCTGGCCGAGGGCGGCCTGGCCCACGAAGGTGCCATGGCCAGTTTCCTCGGCCTGCCGGGCATCCCGGAAAGCGCCGAAACCGTGGCACTGGCGCGCAACCTGCTGCTGGTGGAACAAAGCGGCGTGCGTGCGCACTTCAGCCAGATCACCAGCGCCCGTGGCGCACAGCTGATTGCCCAGGCGCAGGAACTCGGCCTGCCGGTGACCGCAGATGTGGCGCTGTACCAGTTGATACTCACCGATGAGTCGCTGCGCGAGTTTTCCAGCCTGTACCACGTGCAGCCACCGCTGCGCACTGCCAAAGACCGGGATGGCCTGCGTGCCGCGGTCAAATCGGGCGTGATCCAGGCGATTTCCAGCCACCACCAGCCCCATGAGCGCGACGCCAAGCTGGCCCCGTTCGGCGCCACCGAGCCGGGCATCAGCAGCGTCGAGTTGCTGTTGCCACTGGCCATGACCCTGGTACAGGACGGCCTGCTCGACCTGCCGACCTTGCTCGCCCGCCTGAGCAGCGGCCCGGCTGCCGCCCTGCGCCTGCCGGCCGGTGAGCTGAAAGTGGGTGGTGCGGCCGACCTGGTGCTGTTCGACCCGCAAGCCTCCACCGTTGCCGGCGAGCAGTGGTTCTCGCGTGGCGAGAACTGCCCGTTCATCGGCCACTGCCTGCCGGGTGCGGTGCGTTATACCTTGGTCGATGGCCACATCTGCCACGAGGCCTGAGTAACCCTCACAGGCCTCATCGCCGGCAAGTCAGCTCCCACAGGAAATCACTGCCCTCAGGCCCTGTGATGACCTGTGGGAGCTGGCTTGCCGGCGATGAGGCCTTTGCAGGAGAGCACCAACCATTCATCCCCCACGGTTGAAATCCTTCCCCCAACCCCCATATGAGTCTGCATCAGGCACTTTCGCCCCGCTGCGTGGAGACTCTCCCCTTGACCACCATCGTTTCTGTCCGCCGTAACGGCAAAGTCGTCATGGGCGGCGACGGCCAGGTATCTCTCGGCAACACCGTGATGAAAGGCAACGCCAAGAAAGTGCGCCGCCTGTACCACGGCCAGGTCATCGCCGGCTTCGCGGGTGCCACCGCCGATGCCTTCACCCTGTTCGAGCGCTTCGAAGGCCAGCTGGAAAAACACCAGGGCCACCTGGTTCGCGCCGCCGTCGAGCTGGCCAAGGAATGGCGTACCGACCGTTCCCTGAGCCGCCTGGAAGCCATGCTGGCCGTGGCCAACAAGGATGCCTCCCTGATCATCACCGGCAACGGTGACGTGGTCGAGCCCGAAGACGGCCTGATCGCCATGGGTTCCGGGGGTGCCTACGCCCAGGCAGCAGCCCGCGCCCTGCTGAACAAGACCGACCTTTCGGCCCGTGAAATCGCTGAAACTGCCCTGAACATCGCCGGCGACATCTGCGTGTTCACCAACCACAACCTGACCATCGAGGAGCAGGACCTGGCCGACTGATTCAGTTGCTTTGGCGCCTCTTCCCGGTGAAGGGGCTTTTCCACGCTGACTCACCTGCCCCAGGACCCTATTGATCATGTCCATGACCCCCCGCGAGATCGTCCACGAACTCAACCGCCACATCATCGGCCAGGACGACGCCAAGCGCGCCGTCGCCATTGCCCTGCGCAACCGCTGGCGCCGGATGCAGCTGCCTGCCGAGCTGCGTGCCGAAGTGACCCCGAAGAACATCCTGATGATCGGCCCTACCGGCGTCGGCAAGACCGAAATCGCCCGTCGCCTGGCCAAGCTGGCCAACGCGCCGTTCCTCAAGGTCGAAGCCACCAAGTTCACCGAAGTAGGCTACGTGGGCCGCGACGTCGAGTCGATCATCCGTGACCTGGCCGACGCCGCGCTGAAGATGCTGCGCGAGCAGGAGATCATCCGCGTGCGCCACCGCGCCGAGGACGCCGCTGAAGACCGTATCCTCGATGCCCTGCTGCCGCAGGCGCGGGTCAGCAGCTTCTCGGAAGAAGCCGCGCAGACCAGCAGCGATTCCAACACCCGCCAGCTGTTCCGCAAGCGCCTGCGTGAAGGCCAGCTGGACGACAAGGAAATCGAAATCGAAGTGGCCGATGCCGTGGGCGTCGAAATTGCCGCGCCGCCTGGCATGGAAGAGATGACCAACCAGCTGCAGAACCTGTTTGCCAACATGGGCAAAGGCAAGCGCAAGGCGCGCAAGCTGAAGGTGAAAGAAGCGCTGAAGATGGTTCGCGACGAAGAAGCGGGCCGCCTGGTCAACGAGGAAGAGCTCAAGGCCAAGGCCCTGGAAGCGGTCGAGCAGCACGGCATCGTGTTCATCGACGAAATCGACAAGGTTGCCAAGCGCGGCAACGTTGGCGGTGCCGATGTGTCCCGTGAAGGCGTGCAGCGCGACCTGCTGCCACTGATCGAAGGCTGCACCGTCAACACCAAGCTGGGCATGGTCAAGACCGACCACATCCTGTTCATCGCCTCGGGTGCGTTCCACCTGAGCAAGCCAAGCGACCTGGTACCCGAGCTGCAAGGCCGCCTGCCGATCCGTGTCGAGCTGAAGGCACTGACCCCTGAAGACTTCGAGCGCATCCTGCAAGAGCCGCACGCTTCGCTGACCGAGCAGTACCAGGCCCTGCTGAAGACCGAAGGCCTGAACATCGAGTTCATCGGCGATGGCATCAAGCGCCTGGCCGAGATTGCCTACCAGGTCAACGAAAAGACCGAGAACATCGGTGCCCGCCGCTTGCACACCCTGCTTGAGCGTTTGCTCGAAGAGGTGTCGTTCAGCGCTGGCGACCTGGCCAGTGCCCATGACGAAACGCCGATCCAGATCGACGCTGCGTATGTGAACAGCCATCTGGGTGAACTGGCGCAGAACGAAGACCTGTCGCGTTACATCCTGTAAGACCGCAGGGGCCGCTTCGCGGCCTTTCGCCGGCAAGCCAGCCCCCACAGGATTATCACGATCCTGAATGCTGTGAAGCACCTGTGGGAGCTGGCTTGCCGGCGATTGGGCTGCAAAGCAGCCCCCCTTGCGCAATCCCCAGAATGTCCCGAAGCTGTGCATCATCAGCTCCCGAGAGATTCCAGCCATGGCCCGCATGCCCACCGCCATAAACCTGCACAAAGCCTCGAAAACCCTCACCCTCACCTACGCCCCCGGCGAGGTCTACCACCTGCCCGCCGAACTCCTGCGCGTGCACTCCCCCTCCGCCGAGGTCCAGGGCCACGGCAACCCCATCCTGCAGTTCGGCAAGATCAACGTCGGCCTGGTCGGCCTGGAGCCTGCCGGCCAATATGCACTGAAACTGACCTTCGACGACGGCCATGACAGCGGCCTGTTCACCTGGGAATACCTGGAACAGCTGTGCCTGCGCCAGGAACAGCTGTGGACCGACTACCTCGACGAGCTGCACAAGGCCGGAAAATCCCGCGACCCGGCCGCATCGGTTGTGAAACTCATGCTCTAGCCCAAGGCCTGCAGGGTTTAGAGCGCATTTTCTAAATTCATCTGTTTGAATGACTTGCAGACAGCCCAGTGAAGGGCTGTCTTGCGCATTACATGAAAGTCGGGTAACCAATGGGTGTGGCAAGTTCCCTGCATCACTTTGCAGGCAGTCAGAACCCCCGCAGCACCGCTGTTCCTTATCACTGGTCACCCGAGTAGCAGTACCGGGCTCAGGGCTGTGCGCTTGTCACAGCAACCGGTACTCGTCTCAGGACAACGGAGCGTCGTAGATGAGTAACAAGAACAACGATGAGCTGCAGCGGCAGGCCTCGGAAAACACCCTGGGGCTGAACCCGGTCATCGGCATTCGCCGCAAGGACCTGTTGAGCTCGGCACGCACTGTGCTGCGCCAGGCCGTGCGCCAACCGCTGCACAGTGCCAAGCATGTGGCCCACTTTGGCCTGGAACTGAAAAACGTGCTGCTGGGCAAGTCCAGCCTGGCCCCGGAAAGCGACGACCGCCGTTTCAACGACCCGGCCTGGAGCAACAACCCGCTGTACCGCCGCTACCTGCAAACCTACCTGGCCTGGCGCAACGAGTTGCAGGACTGGATCGGCAACAGCGACCTGCCACCCCAGGACATCAGCCGCGGCCAATTCGTCATCAACCTGATGACCGAAGCCATGGCGCCGACCAATACCTTGTCCAACCCGGCAGCGGTCAAACGCTTCTTCGAAACCGGCGGCAAGAGCCTGCTCGACGGCCTGTCCAACCTCGCCAAGGACATGGTCAACAACGGCGGCATGCCCAGCCAGGTGAACATGGACGCCTTCGAAGTGGGCAAGAACCTGGGCACCAGCGAAGGCGCGGTGGTGTACCGCAACGATGTACTGGAGCTTATCCAGTACAGCCCCATCACCGAGCAGGTGCATGCCCGCCCGCTGCTGGTGGTGCCACCGCAGATCAACAAGTTCTACGTGTTCGACCTGAGCCCGGAAAAGAGCCTGGCACGCTACTGCCTGCGCTCGCAGCAGCAAACCTTCATCATCAGCTGGCGCAACCCGACCAAGGCCCAGCGTGAATGGGGCCTGTCCACCTACATCGATGCGCTGAAAGAAGCCGTCGACGCGGTGCTGGCGATTACCGGCAGCAAAGACCTGAACATGCTCGGTGCCTGCTCCGGTGGCATTACCTGCACTGCGCTGGTGGGCCACTATGCCGCCATTGGCGAAAACAAGGTCAATGCCCTGACCCTGCTGGTCAGCGTGCTGGACACCACCATGGACAACCAGGTCGCCTTGTTCGTCGATGAACAAACCCTGGAAAGTGCCAAGCGCCACTCCTACCAGGCTGGCGTGCTGGAAGGCAGCGAAATGGCCAAGGTGTTCGCCTGGATGCGCCCCAACGACCTGATCTGGAACTACTGGGTCAACAACTACCTGCTTGGCAACGAGCCGCCGGTGTTCGACATCCTGTTCTGGAACAACGACACCACGCGCCTGCCGGCCGCCTTCCACGGCGACCTGATCGAAATGTTCAAGAGCAACCCACTGATCCGCCCGGATGCACTGGAAGTGTGCGGCACCCCGATCAACCTGAAAAATGTGCAGTGCGACATCTTCAGCGTTGCAGGCACTGCAGACCACATCACCCCGTGGCAATCGTGCTACCGCTCGGCGCACTTGTTCGGCGGCAAGATCGAGTTCGTGCTGTCCAACAGCGGCCATATCCAGAGCATCCTCAACCCGCCAGGCAACCCCAAGGCGCGCTTCATGACTGGCGCTGACCGCCCGGGTGACCCGCTGGCCTGGCAGGAAAACGCCACCAAGCACGCCGACTCCTGGTGGCTGCACTGGCAGAGCTGGCTGAGCGAACGTGCCGGGGAGCTGAAAAAAGCGCCAACCCGCCTGGGCAACCGCGCTTATGCCGCTGGCGAAGCCGCACCAGGCACCTACGTTCACGAGCGCTGAGTTGCGTTGCCGTGGCCGCCATGAGCGCGCCACGGCGCTTTTTTCACGACAGAGTCGAACGCATGCCGGAACCCTACATCTTCAGGACCGTCGAACTGGACGACCAGTCCATTCGCACCGCCGTCCGCCCGGGCAAGCCACACCTGACACCGTTGCTGATCTTCAACGGCATCGGCGCCAACCTGGAGCTGGTGTTCCCGTTCATCGAGGCGCTGGACCCGGACCTGGAGGTCATCGCCTTCGACGTGCCCGGTGTGGGTGGTTCATCCACCCCGCGTCATCCCTATCGCTTTCCTGGGCTGGCCAAGCTCACAGCACGCATGCTCGATTACCTGAACTACGGCCAGGTCAGCGCCATCGGCGTGTCCTGGGGCGGCGCCCTGGCCCAGCAGTTTGCCCACGACTACCCGGAGCGCTGCAAGAAACTGGTGCTGGCCGCCACTGCCGCCGGCGCAGTCATGGTGCCGGGCAAACCTAAAGTCTTGTGGATGATGGCGAGCCCCAGGCGCTACGTGCAGCCCTCCCATGTGATCCGCATCGCACCGCTGATCTACGGCGGCGCCTTCCGCCGCGACCCGGACCTGGCCATGCACCATGCGTCCAAGGTGCGCTCCGGGGGCAAGCTGGGCTATTACTGGCAGCTGTTCGCCGGCCTGGGCTGGACCAGCATCCACTGGCTGCACAAGATCCACCAGCCAACGCTGGTGCTGGCCGGTGACGACGACCCGCTGATCCCGCTGGTCAACATGCGCCTGCTCGCCTGGCGGATTCCCAATGCCCAGCTACACATAATTGACGATGGCCACCTGTTCCTGATTACCCGGGCCGAGGCCGTCGCACCGATCATCATGAAGTTTCTCCAGGAAGAACGTCAGCGCGCGGTCATGCATCCGCGCCCCGCCTCTGGCGGTTGATTGTCGCTGCCCAAGCATCGGGTAAGACGAGGGAGTGTTGCCATGACAGACAAACCGGGCAAAGGAACGAAAACGCTTCCCGCCACCAGCATGAACGTGCAGAACGCCATACTCGGCCTACGCGGGCGCGACCTGGTGTCGACCCTGCGCAGGGTTGGCCGCCACGGCTTGACCAACCCGCTGCACACGGCACGGCATCTGTTGGCGTTCGGCAGCCAGCTGGGCCGCGTGATGCTGGGCGACACGCCCTACCAGCCCAACCCTCGCGATGGCCGCTTCAGCGACCCGACCTGGAGCCACAACCCGTTTTATCGCCGTGGCCTGCAGGCCTATCTGGCCTGGCAGAAGCAGACGCGCCAGTGGATCGACGAAAGTCACCTGGACGACGATGACCGCGCCCGTGCGCACTTTCTGTTTGGCATGATCAATGACGCCCTGGCACCGAGCAACTCGCTGCTCAACCCGCTGGCGGTCAAAGAACTGCTGAACACCGGCGGGCAAAGCCTGGTGCGTGGCGTGGCCCACTTGCTCGACGACCTGCGCCACAACGACGGCCTGCCGCGCCAGGTGGACGAACGTGCCTTCGAGGTGGGTGGCAGCCTGGCGGCAACGCCCGGTGCGGTGGTGTTTCGCAACGAGCTGTTGGAGCTGATCCAGTACAAGCCGATGAGCGAAAAACAGCACGCCAGGCCTTTGCTGGTGGTGCCGCCGCAAATCAACAAGTTCTATATCTTCGACATGCAGGCGCACAACAGCTTCGTCCAGTACATGCTCAAGAACGGCCTGCAGGTGTTCATGATCAGTTGGCGCAACCCCGACCCGCGCCACCGCGAATGGGGCCTGTCCACGTACGTACAGGCCCTGGAAGAAGCGCTGAACGCCTGCCGCAGCATCAGCGGCAACCGCGACCCCAACCTGATGGGTGCCTGCGCCGGCGGCCTGACCATGGCCGCGCTGCAGGGCCACCTGCAGGCCAAGCATCAGTTGCGCAAGATCCGCAGCGCCACTTACCTGGTGAGCCTGCTCGACAGCAAGTTCGACAGCCCGGCCAGCCTGTTCGCCGACGAGCAGACGGTAGAGGCCGCCAAGCGCCGATCCTATCAACGGGGCGTGCTGGACGGCGGCGAAGTCGCCAGGATTTTCGCCTGGATGCGCCCCAACGACCTGATCTGGAACTACTGGGTCAACAACTACCTGTTGGGCAAAGCCCCACCCGCGTTCGACATCCTGTACTGGAACGCCGACAACACACGCCTGCCCGCGGCACTGCACGGGGACTTGCTGGACTTTTTCAAGCACAACCCGCTCACCCACCCGGCAGGCCTCGAAGTGTGCGGCACGCCCATCGACCTCAAGCAGGTCGACCTGGACAGCTTTACCGTGGCCGGCAGCAACGACCACATCACTCCATGGGACGCCGTGTACCGCTCGGCCTTGCTGCTTGGTGGCGACCGGCGTTTCGTGCTGGCCAACAGCGGGCACATCCAGAGCATCATCAACCCGCCGGGCAACCCCAAGGCCTACTACCTGGAAAACCCCAAACTGTCCGGCGACCCGCGCGCCTGGTTCTACGAGGCCAAACGCAGCGACGGCAGTTGGTGGCCCTTGTGGCTGGAATGGATCACACCGCGCTCCGGCCCGCTCAAGGCTCCCCGTACCGAGCTGGGCAACAGTACCTATCCACCGCTCGGCCCGGCGCCAGGCACCTATGTCCTGACCCGATGAGCCCTACGACTGGATGAAGACCCGCGACCGTATCCTCGAATGCGCCCTGCAACTGTTCAACCAGCAGGGCGAACCGAACGTATCCACCTTGGAGATTGCCAACGAACTGGGTATCAGCCCGGGCAACCTGTACTACCACTTCCATGGCAAGGAGCCCTTGGTGCTGGGCCTGTTCGAGCGCTTCGAAGAAGCGCTGATGCCCCTGCTCGACCCGCCCCTGGACGTGCGCCTGGACGCCGAGGACTACTGGCTGTTCCTGCACCTGATCGTCGAGCACATGGCCCAGTACCGCTTTCTGTTCCAGGACCTGTCCAACCTCACCGGCCGCCTGCCCAAGCTGGCGCGCGGCATGCGCAGCCTGATCAATGCACTCAAGCGTACGCTGGCGGCGTTGCTCGCCAGCCTCAAGGGCCAGGGGTTGGTAGAGAGTGAGACCCAGGCGCTGGGGCAACTGGTGGAGCAGATCACAATGACGCTGCTGTTCTCGCTGGATTACCAGCGGGTGCTGGGACGCGAGGCGGATGTGGGAATTGTGGTGTACCAGGTGATGATGCTGGTGGCGCCGCATCTGCAGCCACAGGCGCGGGCGGCGGCGGAGCAGTTGGCGGTGCGCTATCTGGAAGGGTAGAAACAACATGCTGACAACGCCGTCATTGTAGGAGCGGCCTTGTGCCGCGAATGGGCCGCAAAGCGGCCCCGCGATCTCAGCGTCAAGGCAAAGATCCCGGGGCTGCTTTGCAGCCCATTCGCGGCACAAGGCCGCTCCTACGCTGACCGTGTTTGCCCGGAAGGCAATCTGCTTTCAGATCAGGGTACCGGTGCCGTTTGGTGCCGACGGTGCGCTGCCGGCCGGGGCGGCTACAGGTGCCGGGGCTGGGGTAGCGGCCGGGGCGGCACTGGCCGCTGGCGCTGCAGGTTTGGCGGCTGCCGGTTTGGCCGGTGCTTTCTTCACCGCAGGTTTCTTCGCTGCCGCTGGCTTGGCCGCTGCCGGTTTTGCTGCCGGTTTTGCCGCCGGCTTGGCAGCTGCAGGTTTGGCCGCAGGCTTTGCTGCAGGTTTGGCCGCTGCCGTTTTAGCTGCAGGTTTGGCCGCCGCCGTTTTAGCAGCAGGCTTGGCCGCCGCTGCCTTGGCCAGTGGCTTGGCCGCTGCCTTGCTCGCAGCCGGCTTGGACGCCGCAGCGCGCGACGAAATCGGCGTAACCGAAGCACCGGTCAGCTTCTCGATCTGCTTGGTCAGGCTATCCACCTGCTGGTGCAGGGCCTTGATCTCGTTGCGGCTCGGCACGCCCAGGCGAGAGATGGCGCTGTTCAGGCGCTTGTCGAAGGCCTCTTCGAGTTCGCTCCACTTGCCCAGCGCAAGGTCCTTCACGCCAGACACGCGCGAAGTGGTCGACGACTTGGCGGTTTCGGCTACATCTTCAGCCGCCTTCTTCGCCTGCTTCTCGGCCTTCTCGCCATCTTTCACCAGCGAGTCGAACAGCTTCGGGCCGTCCTGGTCAACTTTCGAATAGATACCCAGCCCCGCCAGCCAGATCTTGCGGGAGTACTTCTCGATCCCGCCGACCCAGGAGCTGCCTTCTTTGTCGGAATTCTTCTTGCCAGCCATCCTGCTCTCCTTATGGTTTGTGCGCGACGCGCTCAAGCAGCTCATGCAACTGCTCAAGCTTGACCGACAACGCCTCAACGTCATGTTTAGACGGAATACCCAGGCGATTCAAGGCGCGACCGACCCGTGCGTCGAAAGCTTTTTCGATCTTGTCGAGTTGAATTTCTACCTTCCCGCGTACGCGGCTCACTTCTTCAGCGGCTTCGTCAAGCTGGTGGTTGGCGGCATCGAGCTCTTTGTCGATGCGTTTCTTGCCGCGCTTCTCGACGCCTTCGCCAGCCTTGACCAGCTCCTGGAAGTAGTCAGAGCCTTCCTGGCCGACGCGGGCGTAGGCGCCGATACCGGCCAACCAGATCTTGCGCGCGTAGCCGCGCACCTCGCCAAGCGTGCCCAGGGCTTCGTCTTTTTTCTTCACATTCACTTTGGCCATGCTGTGTACCTCATGCTCATGAGTGTTGGAAAACCGCCCATGGAGGCTGGGCTTGAGCATTAAGGTAGGGAAGAAAATTAGAAACCTCACCCTAAGGTCATCGTTGTCGCATCTATATACCGCAAGCACCGTTGGCCATAGCGCTAGCGTCGCAGGCTTCACCTCACGGACATCGACGCCATGACTGCTGTAGCAAACCCACCCAGGCTGACGTTCAAGCAAAGCGTGGCAGCCTGTTTCTCCAAACGACCCAGCGTGCGGGACGTTTTATCAAAAGAAGCATTCCAGATTTTCAACGACCGGTATCCATGGTTGCACCGTAACCACCCTCACATCACATCGCTCGATCCTTTCGTCATCCTGCATGCACCGGCCAGCACAGGTGATCTCCCACGTCAGAGCGGGCTGGTGGACGAGCTTCTCAGGCATTTTCTGGCCAAGGAACGTGCGCAACTAAGCGCCGCAGACAAGCTGAGCATCAGCCCGCCCCATGTGTTTCAAATTCAGGAGCAAGGCCCGGACAACATCCGCCAACCCGAAATCATCCCGGACCTGACGAAGCTCAACGATGACTTCGATACAGTGCTTGGTGCGTTGATACCCGCCTTCCAGCAAGCCCAGATCGGCTTCTGGAACGGGCTCGACGAAGACAGCCAAGTCTCGCGCATGCTCTGGCTGGAACACACCATCAAGGCCGCATTGCTCGAGAACCTCCCTCGCCAAGGCCTGGCAGATGATGAAAAAGCTGCCATGTACGCCTTGCTCGACGGGGTATTCGACAGCCTGGCTGTCGAGGCGATACAAGTCACGCTCGGGACGGATGGCGAGGCACGCACCGTCACCCTACCGGATCTGTTGCTCATCACCACAAGTGGTACCCGCAACCTGGTTCTGCAATGCAAACCCTGCGGTTCGGTTCACCGCCATGTCGACCTGCCCAGCTTTGCCACCGCGCTGCAACGGCAGCTAGCACAACGCTACCGCTTCGAAGCGTTGTCCTGGGCGCACACACCGGTGATCGGACGCCCTTTCGCCTTCCAGGCAAGGCAACTGCTGAACGATATTCTGGACGACATCGGGCGCCTGCGTATTGGTGGCCTGGCAACCGTCGACGAGCTGGAGCGACAACTGCGTCAGGTGAGCGACCCGTCAGCTTACTTCTTCGACCTGCCTTCGCAGGAACGAACTGCACCCGCTGTCAGCCCACCGCGATGGCTGCTAAATGCCAGTGCTGAGGACCGCTACGCCTATCACACTGCACTGCTCGATCTGGCGGCGAACCAAGGTCGGTCGAAGGGCTGCACATCGCTGGGCGATGTCGAAGATATCCGTGATTACGCCGCTCGCCGCTTGCGTGAGACCCTGCAGACCAGCTACCCAGACAAGGCGATACACGACCCGAACGAGGTGCACATCCGCATTTCCCAAGCCATCATCGGCCCCGGCACACAAGGGCAATCACTGTTCTTGCACACGGTGCCCCTGACCGATCTGGCGATCTCCCGCCTGCGCCTTGAGGCTGGCGAGGTGATGACCGGGCTCAGTTTCGAGGATGGCTCGCCCGTGAAGGACTGGCTAAGCATCGAGCAGATCAGGGCGCTGATTCATCAGGTCGATATCAGCGCTCACTACCCCACCTACCTGCAAGATCAAGTCAGGACCGAACCGCGCAGGTCCGAACGAATCAGGCAACATGCCAGGGAGTGGCGTTACGCCCTTCGCTTCAGCACCCTGAAGGCCAAGATCGAGCGACAGCTTGGCGAAACGGCGAGCCAGGCAATGATAAGGTTCTGCCAGGGCATGGACAATGGCGCGGACCTTCTGCGCATCGCCCCCCTGGCGTTCCATTGCGCGCCTGGCGCTTCGGCAAGCGATGTGGCACACGGGATGTTCATCATCGAAATACCGGCAAGCGGCAGCTGGGTCTTGTACCGCCCCTTCTATGCCGACAGGGCGTTGCAGGAATTTCCGACCCTCGAATTGCTGATGGACGCAATCCGCAGCAGGGGCGCACTGCAAGAGAGCGTATTGGCCTGGCTCGACGAAGACGCGCGTCCGATTTACCAAAACGACGGGTTCAAGCACCCGCACCTGCACCCAAACATTACCACGCTGACGCACCTGCTCAATGTGCCGGTCGAGCTGCTGGACGGTCTTTTGCAACGCCTGAGACGCCCGGTACAGGCCTCGTTCCAGGCCTGGACGGATGAAATGGACACCCACCTGTTCAACGCCCGCATCGACACTATGCTATTGGCCTCAGCCAGCAATAGCGTATCCAATGCCCAGGAAGTGCGGGCTTTGGTGAAGGAGGCTGCCTGGGCGATCTTCAATACCGTCACCCAGCTTTGGCATGGTCCTATGACCACCCTGGTGTGGCTGGTCGTGGCGCTGTCGGCGGCCAAGGAAGACGTGGAGGCGCTGATCAAGCGCAGCGGTGACGATAAGATCGTCGCCGCCATAGACCTGCTCACCAACCTGGCCTTGCTCCTTGCCCACCGCCCGGCAACGCCACCTGCCAACAGCGAAGCGGCCGTTACGTTGCGCTTTTCAGGCCCTGCGCCGAAGGAAGAATCCCCGCCCCCAGCGCTCGAGCAGCCACAGGAGAAACCGTGGCAGGCCCCCGTCGAGGCGCAGCAGCCCACGCGGGTGCGTGTAGATGGCTGGCATGACGAGCAGCGCCTGAGCAACCTGTCAGTGCAGGAGCGCCAGTCACTGGCACAGCTGCAAGCCTTGCAGCCACTGGAAGGGCACGCACCACTGGCAAGTGGCCGTTTGCGTGGGTTGTTCAACATCGCCGGCCGTTACTACGTCAAACTGGGCGATGGCGCCTATGAAGTCATCGAGACCTGGAACGGCATGCAGATCATCGGCCCCGAGCCGAGCAGCAGCGAATGGGTGTCCCAATGGGATGGCGCCCGGGACGGCTACCATATCGTTGGTCGTGAACGCCAAAAAGGCCCTTGGTTGACGCGCTGGAATGGCCAATGGACTTTGAATCTGAACCTCTCTGGCGGCATGCCAAGGAACAGGCAATCCATCAACGCGGAAAACCGCCAGCGGTTCGACACGCTGAGCGCAACCGCCACGGCTAACCAACAAGCGCTGAATCAGATGGCACCCCTGATGGAACGCAGCCAAGTGCAACTGCAGGTTTATGACGACCTCGCGCGGGAATACAGCATGGCTGTCGATGCACTACCTGCACATGAGCGTGATACACCGCCGCCAGCCTTGCAGCTTCAGAGGCAGGCACTCAAAGCCCAGCGCCTACGGCACTTACCGGAAATCAGGGCATCCGCGCTCTACCTGGAACGGCAAAGCACGCTGCTACACGGGAATATCGAAGTGTTCAAGGAGATGGCCGAACCACGGTTCAGCAAATTCGACACCCGAGCCCCGAGCCGACGCCGATACGGCAACTGGTACGGTGCAGCCATCGAAAACGACATGCTGCTGTGCCGCCGCTTGCTGGAGCAGGTCGACCACCAGGCACTGAGCGCACAGTCCATCGGGCTGCCCCGCGTTCCAGAGACTGCCGAGCAGATACAGCAATACCTCGATTATTGCGAACGGGTACGCGATTCCAGCCAGGCCAGCCGCCGCCTGCTTGTCGTCAGCCAGCGGCTGGACCGGACCTTGGCGCAAGTACTGCCGGACCCCAAGATCGATTTTGCCGACAAAGCCACGAAACTCGCCCAGACCATTCGACGCAGGACGTATTCGACACTGGTCATTCGGGCCCAGCTGCTCAGTGACCTGGCCTACCTCGCCGTGGACAAGACTCGGCTCTCTGCGGACACGGCCGAGCATTTGCTTGCGATGCGCGCGCCGCTCAGCGGCATCGAATTCAGCCGTACGATCTGGAGCCACGACGGTCTGGAAGCCACCGAAGAGACGGCCCAGGTCAAAGCCGAACTGCTTGAGGATATCCTTCAGAAATACCGTACCGTGCTGGATCGCGCCCAATACATGAGGACACTGGACTCGCCTGCGCTGGTCGCTGACGTGCTGGACGAATATATACGCGAACTGTCCACCATTACCCAGATCACGGAGCAGCAACTGAGCGCGACCTTGACCAATCTCGACAGCGGCATCAGTCTCCCCTCGCCAACGCCCTATCATCGCCCCGCAACGATCAGGCGCCGGGTCATCCGTGTTGACCGAGGTCGACCGCTGTTGGTGGAAATCGACCAAATGGGCAATCGGGCCATCCAGCGCAGTGCATTCAATCAGGAGCCTGCGGGCAGTTTCGCGCAACGCGACGGGGTATGGCATGCCGTGCCTGAGCAAGCGCGGCCGGCCCAGCACGACCGGGCACAGCTGCGCCAGCGAGCAAGTCGCCTGCTGGCAGAGGTGGATGGGAAAATTGCCTTCGCCGCTCACTATGCCGATGAGCCCAACAGCCTGGCCGACTTTCTGGAATGGCCGGCAGGTGACATGCGCGAAGTGCAGCAGCAACTGACCGAGCTGAACAATCCACTGGATTCCAGCTTGGTCGACCTCCTTCGGGCAGCGGTAGACCGCATCCATCACGAAAGGCTTCGGCTGCTCACCGACGCGTATCTGAACACCCGCCATCCCGACGGCAAGGCCCTTCGCTTCCTGGCTGAGCAGAAGCGGATTCGGATCAGGCAGACCGTGATTCGCCGGCAGCTACGTCACGCCAATGATTACCTCGACGTCTACGAGATTCGCGATGTGCAAGCGCCACAGCGGTTACTATGGGAGGCGCATTTTCACTATCCCAGCCTCGAAGCGAGAGGGCATGACTTCGTCAAGGGCCACCTCAAGTTCTGGGATGCAGGCGTAAGGGGCCGCAAGGCCATGCTCGAGCAGGCCGCAGACGCACGCGAGCGCATCGCGATCTACCGCGGCGATCTGCGCCTGGAGCAGGTAATTGGCATCATTCCTTTCCCGACGGACGCGCCGCAGTAGCCAGAGAGCGGCCCTGGCTCAGGCCAGGGCCTTGTCCAGCGCCCGTTCGATCTCACCCTTGATGGTGCCGCTCATCATCGACAGCATCATGCCCAGCTTCAATTCGACGCGGATGCTGTCGTCGCCAATGTGCACACTGCCATTGGCGCCACTGCGCGCAACGTCTACGCGGTCACCGTTCCAGGTGGCCTTGAGGTCGTACTCACGGCTGAGCTTGTCGACCAGCGCTTCGGCCTTGGCGCGGGCGGCATCACGGCCGAGGGAATGTTTGCGTTCGACGCTGATCTGGGTCATGCGGGCGTTCCTGAAGATGTAGACATAATCAGCATTATGCCCGCCCCTGCCCACTGGTACACCCCGCCAAGACAAATCCGCCCGTTCGCCCTAGAATGGCGGTAATTTTTTCCGGTGAAGCGATATGAACGACCAGCGCAAAGGCGACCACGCCGAACCCACCACCCACTTTGGCTACCAGGACGTACCTGAAAGCCAGAAGGCGAAAAAAGTCGCCGAAGTGTTCCACTCGGTGGCAGCCAAGTACGACCTGATGAACGATGTGCTTTCCGGCGGCATGCACCGCCTGTGGAAGCGCTTTACCATCGAGCTGTCGGGCGTGCGCAGCGGCAACCGGGTGCTGGACATCGCCGGCGGTACCGGTGACCTGGCCGCCAAGTTCTCGCGCCTGGTCGGCCCGACGGGCCAGGTGGTGCTGGCGGACATCAACGATTCGATGCTCAAGGTTGGCCGTGACCGCCTGCTGGACCGTGGTGTGGCCGGCAACATCGAGTTCGTCCAGGCCGACGCCGAAAAACTGCCGTTCCCGGACAACCACTTCGACTGCGTGACCATCGCTTTCGGCCTGCGCAACGTCACCCACAAGGACGAAGCCATCCGTTCGATGCTGCGCGTGCTCAAGCCCGGTGGCCGTCTGCTGATCCTGGAATTCTCCAAACCGACCAGCAAGCTGATGTCCAAGGCCTACGACGCCTATTCGTTCGCTTTCATGCCGCTGGCCGGCAAGCTGATCACCAACGACTCGGAAAGCTACCGTTACCTCGCCGAATCGATCCGCATGCACCCGGACCAGGAAACCCTGAAGAGCATGATGGTCGAGGCCGGTTTCGACCGCGTCACCTACCACAACATGACCAGCGGCATCGTTGCCGTGCACCGGGGGATCAAACCCTGATGCTGCTGGCCGGGCTGCTCGCCAGCGTCGAACATGGCCTGAACCGCGTCCTGCGCATGGACAGCACGGCCATGCCGCGGCTGGCCGCGCTGGAAGGCAAGGTCATCGAGATCGACTGCCGCCAACCGGCCCTGCAGGTCTTCATCCTGCCCGATGAAGACGGCCTGATGCTCGCCGCCCACTGGGAAGGCGAGGTCGACTGCAGCCTGCGCGCACCGGCCGGCAGCCTGGTGCAACTTGCCCTGGCCAGGGACAAGACCGCCGTGTTGCACAGCCCGCAGGTAGAACTGCATGGCGACAGCGCCGTGCTGCTCGACCTGTTCGGCGTGCTGCAGGACCTGGAGCTGGACTGGGAGCACGAACTGCAACGCTGGCTCGGCCCGGTCGCCACGGCCATGCTGGCAGGCCACATTCGCCTGCGTGCACGCTGGACCCGCCAGGGCCTGGCGCGCTTCAGCCAGAACCTTTCCGAGTACCTGGCCGAAGAGTCCCGCACCTTGGTAGGCAAGCGCGAAGCCGAAGCCGCCTTCAGTGAACTCGATGCCCTGAAGCTCGATACAGAACGCCTCGAGGCGCGCATCAAGCGCCTCTCCCGATCCCTTGATACCAGCGAAAACGCATGAAGCTGCTCGCCGTCCGCCGTCTTTTTCGCATCCAGCGTGTGGTGATTCGCTACCGCCTCGATGACCTGCTGTTCGACCAACCCTTGCTGCCCTGGTGGCTGGCCAGCCTGCGCCTGTTGATGCCGTGGCGCTGGCTGCCACGCAAGCCCACCGAACTCAGCCGTGGCGCGCGCCTGCGCCTGGCGCTGCAGGACCTGGGGCCGATCTTCATCAAGTTCGGCCAGTTGCTGTCCACCCGCCGCGACCTGCTGCCCACCGACATCGCCAACGAGCTGATGCTGTTGCAGGACCGTGTGCCGCCGTTCGACCCGAAACAGGCCGTGGCACTGATTGAAGCGCAGCTGGGCGCGAAGGTTGGCGAGGTGTTCAGCCGTTTCGACGTCGAACCGCTGGCCTCGGCGTCGGTGGCCCAGGTGCACGCCGCACGCCTGAAGACCGGCGAAGAGGTGGTGGTCAAGGTGGTACGCCCGGGCCTGAAGCCGGTGATCGCCCAGGACCTGGCCTGGTTGTTCCTGATTGCCAAGGCCGCCGAACGCGCCTCGGCCGATGCCCGCCGCCTGCACCCGGTGGAAATCGTCGGTGACTACGAAAAAACCATCTACGACGAGCTCGACCTGCTGCGCGAGGCTGCCAACGCCAGCCAGCTGCGGCGCAACTTCGAAGGCTCCGAGCTGATGTACGTGCCCCAGGTCTACTGGGACCTGTGCCGCCCTAAAGTGCTGGTGATGGAGCGCATCTATGGCGTACCGGTGACCGACATGGCCACCCTGGCCGACCAGCGTACCGACATGAAGCTGCTGGCCGAGCGAGGCGTGGAGGTATTCTTCACCCAGGTATTCCGCGACAGCTTCTTCCATGCCGACATGCACCCGGGCAACATCTTTGTCAGCACGGTCAAGCCGTGGAGCCCGCAGTACATCGCTATCGACTGCGGCATCGTCGGCAGCCTCACCGCCGAGGACCAGGACTACCTGGCGCGTAACCTGTTTGCCTTCTTCAAGCGTGACTATCGCCGCGTCGCCGAGTTGCACATCGACTCGGGCTGGGTGCCGGCGCATACCAAGGTCAACGAATTCGAAGCGGCGATCCGCACCGTGTGCGAGCCAATCTTCGAAAAACCGCTAAAGGATATTTCCTTCGGCCAGGTGCTGATGCGCCTGTTCCAGACCGCGCGGCGCTTCAACATGGAAGTGCAGCCGCAGCTGGTGCTGCTGCAGAAGACCCTGCTCAACATCGAGGGCCTGGGCCGCCAGCTGTACCCCGACCTGGACCTGTGGAGCACCGCCAAACCCTACCTCGAACGCTGGATGCGCGACCGCTACAGCCCCAAGGCCGTGCTCGGCAACATTCATGGGCAGGTCGAGCAGTTGCCGCACCTGACCAACATGGCCCGCGACCTGCTCGAACGCCTGTCGCAACCGCACCTGAACGATCCGCAACTGCCGGAACGCCGCCGCCAGGGTGACCGCTGGGCCCTGCGCCTGCTGGGCGCCGGCCTGCTCGGTGGTGGCGCGGTGCTGGCCGCAGGCGCCGCCGAGGCCGCCAGCCTGGCCGCCCCTGCTGCCTGGCCGGCCTGGCTGATGCTGGCCGCAGGCCTTTACCTGATCGTGCGCCAATAGCCAGCCGCGCCTGTGGCTGGCACACTAGCGCAAAGGGCCCGATACAGGAGCGGGCCCGCTTTGGAGTCGACGATGAAAGACTGGCTGGACGAGATCAAGTGGAACAGCGACGGCCTGGTACCGGCAATCGCCCAGGACCACAAGACCGGACGCGTGCTGATGATGGCCTGGATGAACCGCGAATCGCTGGCGCTGACCGCCACCGAACAGCGCGCCATTTACTGGTCGCGTTCGCGGGGCAAGCTGTGGCGTAAAGGCGAAGAATCCGGGCACGTGCAGAAGCTGCATGAGCTGCGTCTGGACTGCGACGCCGACGTGATCATCCTGATGGTCGAGCAACTGGGCCATATCGCCTGTCATACCGGCCGTGAAAGCTGCTTCTACCGCGTCTTTGAAGACGGCCAGTGGAAAATCGTCGACCCGGTCCTGAAGGACCCGGATGCCATCTACAGCGCAGGACACTGACATGAGCGACACCCTCAACCGCCTGGCCGAAGTGCTTGAAGAACGCAAGCAAGCGGCGCCTGACAGCTCCTATGTGGCCAGCCTGTACCACAAGGGCCTGAACAAGATCCTCGAGAAGCTCGGCGAAGAGTCGGTCGAAACGATCATTGCCGCCAAGGATGCTGCCGTCAGCAAGGATTACAGTGATGTCATCTACGAAACCGCCGACCTGTGGTTTCATAGCCTGGTGATGCTCAGCGCGCTGGGCCAGCATCCACAAGCCGTGCTGGATGAGCTGGATCGCCGTTTCGGGCTGTCCGGGCACGATGAAAAGGCCGCTCGACAGCCTTCGGCTTGAGCACAACGAATTCTAGGAGAGCACCATGGGTATTTTTGACTGGAAACACTGGATCGTCCTGCTGGTTGTCGTGGTTTTGGTGTTCGGCACCAAGAAGCTGAAAAACTTCGGCAGTGACCTGGGCGAGTCGATCAAGGGCTTTCGCAAGGCCATGAACGAAGAAGAGACCAAGCCGGCAGAGCAAACGCCGCCTGCCCAGCCTGTGCCGCCAGTGCAAAACACTGCCCAGCCGCAACAAGGCCACACCATCGAAGGCCAGGCCCAACCGGTCCAAGAGCCGCAGCGGAAAGACTGACCCATGTTCGGCATCAGTTTCAGCGAGCTGCTGCTCGTAGGTCTGGTCGCCCTGCTGGTGCTCGGCCCCGAGCGCCTGCCCGGTGCCGCGCGCACCGCAGGCCTGTGGATCGGCCGGCTCAAACGCAGCTTCAACAGCATCAAGATGGAAGTGGAGCGCGAAATCGGCGCCGACGACATCCGTCGCCAGTTGCATAACGAGCACATCCTGCAGATGGAAGAGGAAGCCAAGCGCATCCTCAACCCGATGACACCCCCTGCCCAGCCGCCGGTAACCACGGCCAGCGTGCAGCCACCTGCCGGGCTTGAGGCCAGGCCGGTCGAAGCACCTGCAACCCCGGTCGCATCCCCTGAACCGCCTCAACCGCCGCGAGCCCCATGAGCGAGAATCCGGAACACGACCAGCCGATGCCGCTGGTCTCGCACCTGACCGAACTGCGCACCCGCCTGCTGCGCTGTGTTGCCGTCATTTTCCTGATCTTTGCCGGGCTGTTTTCCTTCGCCCAGCAGATCTACACCCTGGTCTCGGCGCCGCTGCGCGACCATTTGCCGGCCAACGCGACGATGATCGCCACCGACGTGGCCTCGCCGTTCCTGACGCCGTTCAAGCTGACCATGATCGTCTCGCTGTTCCTGGCGATCCCGTTCATCCTGCAGCAGATCTGGGGTTTTATCGCACCGGGTCTGTACCGCCATGAAAGGCGCATCGCCATTCCGCTGCTGGTGTCGAGCATTCTGCTGTTCTACGCCGGTATGGCCTTTGCCTATTTCCTGGTGTTCCCGCTGATGTTCAGTTTCTTTGCCGCCGCCACCCCGGCAGGCGTGGCAATGATGACCGACATCGCCAACTACCTCGACTTCGTGATGACGCTGTTCTTCGCCTTTGGCGTCGCCTTCGAAATCCCGGTGGCAGTGGTGCTGCTGGTGTGGATTGGCGTGGTCGACGTGAAGTACCTGAAGAAGATCCGCCCTTACGTGATCATCGGCTGCTTCGTGGTCGGCATGATCCTCACCCCGCCGGACATCTTCTCCCAGACCCTGCTGGCCGTGCCCATGTGGCTGCTGTTCGAGGTCGGCGTGCTGTGCGGTAGCCTGATCCGCAAGCGCAGTGCCCACGACGAAGAAGCCAACGACCACAACGACCAGCCACCAGCGACCCAACCATGAATCTGTTGCTCCTTGAAGAGGCCGATTTCGTGTCGGCCGACCGCGTCGTTCTTGCTGATCGGCGCTTTACCCACATGCAGGAAATCCACCGCGTAGCAGTGGGCGACAACCTGCGCGTGGGCCGAATCAACGGCCTGATGGGCAAGGCCACGGTGCTGCGCCTGGAACAGCACGAGGCCGAACTTGAAGTGGCCTTCGACCAGCAACCACCAGCCAAGCTGCCGTTGACCCTGGTGCTGGCGGTGCCGCGGCCGAAAATGCTGCGACGTCTGTTCCAGACCGTGGCCACCCTCGGCGTATCGCGGCTGATCCTGGTGAACAGTTACAAGGTCGAGAAAAGCTTCTGGCAAACGCCTTTCCTGCAGCCCGAGAGCATTCGCGACAACCTGATCCTCGGCCTGGAACAGGCGCGTGACACGGTGCTGCCCGAGGTGATCATCGAGAAACGCTTCAAGCCTTTCGTCGAAGACCGCCTACCCGCCATCGCCGCTGGCACCCTGGGCCTGGTCGGCCACCCCGGCCCCTACCCCGCCTGTCCACGCGCCGTGGAGCAATCCGTAACCCTGGCCATCGGCCCCGAAGGCGGCTGGATCCCCTACGAAATTGACCTGCTGGGCAAGGCTGGCCTGGCACCGGTGCAGCTGGGTGATCGCATCCTGCGGGTAGAGACCGCCGTCACTGCGCTGCTTTCGCGTATTTTCTGACGTAAACGCCGTTTTTTCGCCCATCAAGTTTCCCTCTCCGGAGCCGATGGCCTTGGCAACACAACAATTATTTGTGCTGCCAAGCCGCCGGGGAGTCGTACATGTACCAATGGTTAGCCCAATCGCTGGGCAATGTGAGCGTGAATCGCAAACTGGGGCTGGGTTTCGGCCTGGTGCTGCTGTTGACCCTGGCTATTACCCTGGCCGGCTGGCACGGCATGGACAGCATCATCGACCGTGGCGACAAGCTGGGTAACATCTCGGTCATCCAGCAGTACACCCAGGAACTGCGCATTGCCCGCCAGCATTACCAGCGCCGCAGTGATGACGCGTCGGTGGCCGAGCTGGAAAAAGCCTTGGCCAACCTCGACCGCCAGGTGCAGCTGATGCTCGGGCAGATCGAAAACCCCACCGACCGCCAGCGCCTGGAGCAGCAGCGCGAGGCCGTGCGCATTTACCAGCAGGCATTCAACGAGCTGAAGCAGGCCGGCCAGCGCCGCGAGGCCAGCCGTAGCGTGCTCGGCGACAGCGCTGACAAGGCTGCAGAGCTGATCGGCCGCGTGCTGCGGGGCCTGCTGCAAGGTGGCGATATCAACCAGTACCAGCACGCGGTAGACGTCAGCGCCCTGCTGCAACAAGCGCGTTTCCAGGTGCGTGGCTACACCTACAGCGGCAATGCCGAGTTCCAGCAAACGGCGCTGAAAGCCATCGACCAGGCCCTCGCCGAGCTGCGCGCATTGCCGGCCAAAGTGCCGGCAGAACATGCCGCCGGTCTCGACGATGCCGCCACCGCCATGGGCGGCTACCGCGATGCGGTCAGCCAGTTCGGCAATGCCCAGACCGCCAGCGAGCAGGCCCTGCAGCACATGGCCGAGCAAGGTACGCTGCTGCTACAAACCAGCCAGGCGATGACCACTTCGCAAACCGCCGTGCGTGACGCCGGCGCGACCCAGGCCAAGACCCTGCTCGCCGTAGCCACCGGGCTGGCCCTGGCCCTCGGCCTGCTGGCGGCATGGGCAATTACCCGGCAGATCATCATTCCCCTGCGCCAGACCCTGCGCGCCGCCGAGCGGGTAGCCAGCGGCGACCTGACCCAGAACCTGCAGGTAAACCGCCGTGACGAACTGGGCCAGCTGCAAGCGAGCATGCAGCGCATGACCCAAGGCCTGCGCGAACTGATCGGCGGCATCGGTGACGGTGTCACTCAGATTGCCAGTGCCGCAGAGGAGCTGTCGGCGGTAACTGAGCAGACCAGCGCCGGGGTCAACAACCAGAAGGTCGAAACCGACCAGGTAGCGACCGCCATGAACCAGATGACGGCCACCGTGCACGAGGTAGCCCGTAACGCCGAGCAGGCCTCGGAAGCCGCCCTGATGGCCGACCAGCAAGCCCGTGAAGGCGACCGGGTGGTGGGTGAGGCTGTGGCGCAGATCGAGCGGCTGGCGGGTGAAGTGATCAACTCCAGCGAAGCGATGAACCAGCTCAAGGCCGAGAGCGACAAGATCGGCAGCGTGCTCGACGTGATCAAATCGGTGGCTCAGCAGACCAACCTGCTGGCCCTGAACGCGGCTATCGAAGCCGCCCGTGCCGGCGAGGCCGGGCGTGGCTTTGCCGTGGTGGCCGATGAAGTACGCAGCCTGGCCCAGCGCACCCAGCAATCGACGGAAGAGATCGAAGAACTGATTGCCGGCCTGCAAAGCGGCACCCAACGGGTGGCCAGCGTGATGGACAACAGCCGCCAGCTGACCGACAGCAGCGTCGAGCTGACCCGCCGCGCCGGCAGCTCGCTGGAGACCATTACCCGCACAGTGTCGTCGATCCAGGCGATGAACCAGCAGATTGCCACGGCAGCCGAGGAACAGACAGCCGTGGCCGAGGAGATCAACCGTAGCGTGATGAATGTGCGGGATATATCCGACCAGACCTCCGCAGCAAGTGAAGAGACGGCCAGTTCCAGTGTGGAGCTGGCTCGGCTGGGGACCCACCTGCAGGGGTTGGTGGGGCGGTTCAAGCTTTGATCTGAGGGATGAATCACCTGTACTGGCCTCTTCGCGGGTTTACCCGCGAAGAGGCCAGTGCGAAGAACCCTCCTACAGTTCGCAGCGAAATTTCCTACTTGGCTTTCAGGTCAAGTCCTACAGCTCCGCTGCCGATTGGCAGAGGTGAGATGCCAGCAATGCGCTTGCATCCCCTTTCTTGAATGGACGGAGACTCATCATGCTCGGATACCTCAACCGCAAGCTCGGCAACATCAGTGTCGCTGCCAAGCTGGCCCTCGGCTTTGCGGTGGTCCTGCTGCTTACCCTGGCCACCACCCTCAGCGGCTGGCGCGCACTGGATGGCGCCATTACCCGCTCGGAACAGCTGAGCGAGATCGGCCTGATCAACGACCTCACCAAAGACCTGCGCGCAGAGCGCATCACGTATCGCGTGCTTAGCGACGACGCCAGCAAAGCACAAGTTACCCGCATCCTTGACCAGCTGGACGCCATGCTGTCCACGCTGCAGCAACGCAGCAACGTTGATGAGTCTCGCCAGTTACTGAGCGATAAGCTGGCGATGCTGCAGCGCCTGCGCGACACCTTCAGCGAGCTGCAAAGCAGCGTCATCAACCGAACTGCCCTGCGCGAAACCATGCAGGCACAGGAACATAAGCTAAACGAGGTCATCGAGAATCTACAGACCCAGGCCTTGCTGAACATGTCGGCCGACGGCCAGCGCAGTGCCGTGCTGAGCCTGATGGATAACCTCACCCGGCATGTCGATGGCGCTAACCAGCAAAGCCTGATGCCGGCCTATACCTTCTCCCCCGTCGAGGAATTCACGCGGGTGGGCGAACGTGCGCTGGACGCCGCCGATACCAGCCTTGGGCAATTGCTACAAAACCTTGAGCCGCTGGGCTTGCCACACGCGCTCACCGAGCAACCCGGTACCGAGTTGGCCAAATACCGGGCCAGCCTGGACCAGTACCGCCGCGCGGCCGTGCGGGTTGAGCAACTGCAGAATGCGATGGAGCAAATGGGCGATGAACTGGCCGCAGTGAGCGTGCAACTGGGTGAACGCAAGATCGAACAGCGCGACAGCGAAGCCTTGGCCGCCCGCTCGCTGCTGACCGGCGTAGCGCTGCTGGCACTCGCAATGGGGGTGTTGGCCGCCTGGCTGATCACCTTGCAGATCACCCAGCCATTGCGCCAGACGCTGGCCGTGGCTGCACGCATAGCCAAAGGCGACCTGAGCCAGGTTGACGCGGTGCAACGGCGTGACGAGATGGGCCAGTTGCAAAGCCGCATGCGTGAGATGACCTTGAGCCTGCGCGAGCTTATCGGGGGTATCGACCAAGGCGTCGGCCAGCTGTCACAGGCCGCCACACAGCTGGCAGCCAGCAGCGAGGACACCAAATTGAAGATCAACCAGCAGCGCGAGGAAACCGACCAGGTGGCCACCGCCATGAACCAGATGAGCGCCACCGTTCAGGAAGTGGCACAGAACGCCGAGCAGGCCTCGCTGGCTGCAACCAACGCCGACCAGCAGGCCCAGGTGGGCGACCAGGTCGTATCCGAAGCCATCGGCCGTATCGAGCAACTGGCCGGGCAGATGGACCATTGCCTGGCGGCCATGCAGCACCTGGCTGGCGAGAGCCAGCGTATTGGCAGCATCCTCGATGTGATCAAGTCGGTGTCCGAACAGACCAACTTGCTGGCCCTGAACGCGGCTATCGAGGCGGCACGGGCGGGAGAAGCCGGGCGCGGCTTTGCCGTGGTGGCTGATGAAGTGCGCGGTTTGGCCAAGCGTACCTCGACTGCAACCGAAGAGATTGGCCAGCTAATCGACAGCCTGCACAACGGTACCGACGAGGTGACCCGCTTGCTGGACAGCAGCAAGAACCTGACCGAGCAGAGCGTGGAGCTGAGCCGCAGGGCCGGGCATGCGCTGAGCCAGATCGCCGACACCGTGTCGAGCATTCAGGGCATGAACCAGCAGATCGCCACGGCCAGCGAAGAACAAAGCGTGGTGGCCGAGCAGATCAACCGAAGCGTGATCAATGTGCGGGATGTGTCGGATCAGACCAGTGCGGCCAGCGAACAGACGGCGGCCTCGAGCGGGGAGCTGGAGCAGTTGGGGCAGCAATTGCGGGGGATGGTTGGGCGGTTCAGCATTTAAGATTACCGGGGCTGCTTTGCAGCCCAATCGCCGGCAAGCCAGTTCCCACAAAAAGCAGGCCAGCGCCATACCCGTGGGAGCTGGCTTGCCGGCGATTGGGGCGCAAAGCGCCCCCGCTTTTTACAGCACCTGGCGCAGGAAAGCCTGCGCGCGCGGGTCTTTCGGCGCATCGAAGAACGCCCCAGGCGCGGCATCTTCCAGCAGCTTGCCATGGTCGAAGAACAGCACCCGGTCCGCCACTTCGCGGGCAAAGCCCATTTCATGGGTGACGCAGACCATGGTCATGCCTTCCTGGGCCAGGGTCTTCATCACGTCCAGCACTTCGCCGACCATTTCCGGGTCAAGCGCCGAGGTCGGCTCGTCGAACAGCATCACTTTCGGGTCCATCGCCAGGGCACGGGCAATCGCCACGCGCTGTTGCTGGCCGCCCGACAAGCGCGACGGGTACTCGTTGGCCTTCTGCGAAATACCCACCTTCTCCAGCAACGCCCGGGCCTTGGCTTCACGCTCGGCCTTGTTGCGCTTGCGCACCACCTTCTGCGCCAGGCACAGGTTTTCCAGCACGGTCATGTGCGGGAACAGGTTGAAGTGCTGGAACACCATGCCGACTTCGCGGCGGTAGGCGTTGATGTCGGTCTTCGGGTCGGCCAGTTGCAGGCCGTCGATGGCCACATGGCCTTGGTCGAAATGCTCCAGGCCGTTGAGGCAGCGCAGGAAGGTGGACTTGCCCGAACCCGATGGGCCGAGCACTACCACCACTTCGCCTTTGGCGACCTGGGTGGTGACGTTGTCCACAGCCCGTACCACTTGGCCACGGGTGTCGAAGACTTTCAGCAGGTCACGGACTTCAATCACTTTGCGCAAGCCTCCGCTCGAGCCGGCTGGCCAGGTGCGACAGCGGCAGGTTGATCAGCAGGTACAGACCTGCCACGCAGAACCAGATCTCGAAGGTCGAGAACGAGGTGGTGATGGCCTCGCGGCCGCTCTTGGTCAGTTCGGTGATGGCGATCACCGAAACCAGCGAGGTGTCCTTGACCAGGCTGATGAACTGGCCAGCCAACGGCGGCAGCACGCGCTTGAAAGCCTGCGGCAGGATCACGTGGCGCATCGACTGGCCAGCGTTCAGGCCCAGCGAGCGCGCGGCTTCGTTCTGGCCCTTGGTGATGGACTGCACGCCAGCACGGACGATTTCAGCCACGTAGGCGCCCGTGAACAGTGCCAGCGCCGCCACCCCGGCGAACTCGCGGGACAGGTTGAGCACGGTGCCGATGAAGAAGTAGAAAATGAAGATCTGCACCAGCAGCGGCGTGCCGCGCACCAGTTCGACATAGACGGTTGAAAGGTCACGCAGGGTCGGGTTGCTGGACAATCGGCACAAGCCCGCGAACAAGCCGATGACCAGGCCCAGCGCGCCGGATACCACCGACAGCCACAATGTGGTCCACAGGCCCCAGGCCAGCGGGCCGGCGGCCCAATGGCGGGTTACGCCAATCTGGTCGCCTTCGGCCACATCGTCGCCGCGGCTCAGTTGCAGGCTGTCCTTGGCCACTTCGAGGACCTGCTCGTCACCTTGCTCGTCCTTCAGCGTGACGCGGGCGTTATCGCCGGCAATGACGATCTCCTGCACGGTGCCATAACCGGCAGCGCGCTGAACGTCTTCGGCCTTGTAGGCAAAGTACTGCGGTACGCGGTTCCAGCGCCACTCGTAGGACATCATCGAGGTGGCCATGTACAGGCTGATCGCCAGGCCAACCAGCACCAGGGCGGTCAGCCCGTGCCAGGGCCACTGGGCTTTCTTGTGTTTGATCACGTGGGGTACTTCCGTAAATGCGAACGCGCAGGGTTTGCCTGCGCGTCGGGGTCAAAGCCGGGCTTGTGGCCTGGGCCTTATTCCATGTCCTTCAGCCAGTCCTTGTTCTTGAACCACTTGTCGTGAATACGATCGTAGGTCCCGTCATGCTTGATCTGGTGCAGGAAGTTGTTGATGAAGTTGATGCTGTCGTAGTCGCCTTTCTTCAGGCCGAAGGCCAGCGGCTCGTAGGTGAAGGGCTCTTCGAGGAACAGCAGCTTGCCGGCACCGGCTTTCTCCACGGCTACCACGTTGTACGGGGCGTCGTAGACGAAGGCATCAGCCTTGCCGTTGACCACGTCCATCACCGCTTCCTGTTCGTTGTCGTAGCCGTGGTACTTGGCTTTGCCGATCAACTTCTTGGAGACCATTTCACCGGTGGTGCCCAACTTGGAGGTCAGGCGGTACTTCTCGTTGTTCAGGTCTTTGTACGACTTGATCTCGCCCGCCAGTTCCTTGCGGATCAGCAGGGTCTGGCCAACGACGATGAAGGGTTCGCTGAAGTTCAGGCGCAGGTTGCGTTCCTGGGTCAGGGTCATGCCGCTGCCGATCATGTCGAACTTGTCGGTCAGCAGGGCCGGGATGATGCCGTCATAAGCCGTAGAGACCGCTTCGAACTTGACGCCCATGGACTTGGCCATGGCCTTGAGAATGTCGACTTCGAAGCCGATGATCTCGCCACGCTTGTTGGTCATCTGGAACGGCATGTAGGTCGGGTCCATGCCCACCTTGAGGGTGCCGCGCTTGACCGCGTCATCGATGGCGCCTGCCTGGGCCGCAGTTACAGCGACCAGGGCGGTTACACCGACCAGCAGTCGCGAAAGGTATTGCTTGATCATCACCAAGTCCCCTAGCAAGAAAAGTAGCGAATCTTATTGTGTTGGCACGGCCGTACCGGCCGAGGCGTCGTATCGGAATGGGATGCTAACGCATGGCGGCTCGGGGACCTAGCGCCGGGGGGGACTTTGTTGGCCAAAATCCGATTAGGCAGGAAGATTGGGGAGCCTTCATCGCCGGCAAGCCGGCTCCCACAGGATTCACACAGGCCAGAGGCTTGGGCAATACCTGTGGGAGCTGGCTTGCCGGCGAATGGGCCGCAAAGCGGCCCCAGGCCGATCAGGCGCCGACGAGTGCCGGTTGGCCTTCGTTCTCAGGGTGCAGCGGCAACAGCGGCGAGTGCGGGTCGTTCTTGATAGAAGCGCGCCACACATCGATCCACGCCGCGTTGTGCTCTGCCCACACCTGCTCGTGCAGGCGGGCCAGCGCTACCGGGTCGCTGAGCAGCGCCAGGCGGGTGTTGAGGTCCAGCCCTTCAGGCCCGACTTCGATGGCCTTGGCCACGCGCTCGGCACGCAGCGCTTCAATCGGCGCCGCCTGGCCATGACGGGCAGTGGCCATGGCGCAAGCCAGGGCGTTCTGCCGCGGGTCGACCACAGCCCGCACGAAGCCGTCATGCAGGGCATGCCAGCGGTTTTCGTGGGTGTACTGGTCGGTAGCCAGCAGCTCTTGCGGAGTGGCGTATTCCTCAGGGATGAGGAACAGCTTCTCGTCCTTGGCGGCCAGGCCCAGGCGGGTGCGGCTGGAGATCACCGAAACCGGGATCGACAGCATCAGCGAGCCAACGATTGGCGCCAGCCACCACAGGAAGGCCGGGTTCAACCAGGCCACCAGCCCAGCCCAGGCAATGCCCAGCAAGGTTTGCGGGCCATGGCGACGCATAGCCTCGCCCCACGGCGTGGAGTCGTCATCACGCTGCGGCGAGTTCCAGGTCGCTGCCCAGCCGAGGAACGCGGCCAGCACGAAGCGGGTGTGGAAGATCATGCGCACCGGTGCCAGCAGCATGGAGAACAGCATCTCCATCAGCATCGACAGGGTGACCTTGATCCGCCCGCCAAACTCGACGGCGCCCTTGGCCCAGATCAGGATGATGCTGAGCAGCTTGGGCAGGAACAGCAGCACGATAGTGGTGGAGAACAGCGCCACGGCCTTCTCCGGGTGCCACTGCGGCCATAGCGGGTAGAGCTGGTACGGTTCGATGAAGTACTGCGGCTCCATCAGGGTGTTGGTCGCCAGCAACGCGGTCGACAGCACCAGGAACAGGAACCACAGCGGCGCCGACAGGTACGACATCACCCCGGTAAGGAACACCGCACGGTGTACCGGGTGCATGCCCTTGACCAGGAACAGGCGGAAGTTCATCAGGTTGCCGTGGCACCAGCGGCGGTCGCGCTTGAGCTCGTCGAGCAGGTTGGGCGGCAGCTCTTCGTAGCTGCCCGGCAAGTCGTAGGCGATCCACACGCCCCAGCCGGCACGGCGCATCAGCGCGGCTTCGACGAAGTCGTGGGAAAGGATTGCACCGGCGAACGCGCCCTTGCCCGGCAACGGCGCCAGCGCGCAGTGCTCGATGAACGGCTTCATGCGGATGATCGCGTTGTGGCCCCAATAGTGCGACTCGCCCAGCTGCCAGAAGTGCAGGCCAGCGGTGAACAGCGGGCCGTACACGCGGGTGGCAAACTGCTGCATGCGTGCATAGAGGGTGTCCATGCCCGAGGCTTTCGGCCCGGTCTGGATGATGCCGGCGTCCGGGTTGGCCTCCATCAGGCGCACCAGGCTGCTCAGGCACTCGCCGCTCATGACGCTGTCGGCGTCGAGCACGACCATGTACTTGTACTCGCCACCCCAGCGACGGCAGAAATCGTCGAGGTTGCCGCTCTTGCGCTTCACCCGGCGCCGACGGCGGCGGTAGAAGATGCGCCCGAAGCCTTTGGTTTCACGGCACACGTCCAGCCAGGCTTGTTGTTCGGCCACGGCAATGTCGGTGTCGTTGGTGTCGCTGAGCACGAAGAAGTCGAAACGGTCGAGGTTGCCGCTGGCGGCCACCGACTCGAACGTTGCGCGTAGGCCGGCAAAGACGCGCGGCACGTCTTCGTTGCAGATCGGCATCACCAGCGCGGTTCGCGCCTCGGGTGCAATTGGCTCGTTGCCGGCGCTGCTGCCCGAAATCTTGTATTTGTCGCGACCGGTGAGGAGCTCGAGGAAGCCCATCAGTGCGGTCCAGAAGCCCGCCGACACCCAGCAGAACAGGATGCCGAAGAGGACCAGGATGGAGGTTTGCAAGGCATACGGCCACACCTGCACCACGGTATCCCACAGCGGCTGGCTGAGGACTTCGTCAAGGTCGACGAACGACCAGCCCTGGTACGGCAGGATGCCCTTCATGTACCAACCGGCGACGATGGTCTGGCCGATCATCAGGGTCAGCAGGATGTAACGGCGGATCGAGCCAACCGTGCGCCAGCGTGCCGGCGGCAGCTCGCGCTTGGGTGGCTGCGGCGCGTTGGGGCGGCCGGTCATGCGCCTCCACATGCGGATCAGCACGTTGGTGCGCCAAGGCTCAGGCACAACTTTGGTGCGTTTGATCGGTGGGGCGATCTTCAGGCACAGGCGGCCGCTGCCGTCGACGCCGAGCATTTCTGCGTCTTCCAGTTCGGCAGCGCTGCCCACGGTGAGGCGCGGGCCCACCGAGGCCTGCACGGCCTCGGAGGGGCTGGCGGCCGGGTCGGCCGCCAGGCGTTGGTGCAGCTCATTGAACGACGTGCAACTGGCGAGTTCCGCCCGTTGCTCGTCACTCAGTGGCAGGTGAGCCAGGTACTCGCCAAGCGATACTGGCCTTGCGTTTGAGTTACTCATCGGCAGGCAACTGATAGCTCCAGGTCTCGGTCAACACTTTCTCGGTGGTGGCCGGGGTCCCGTTGGTGGGCGCCGCATCGGCGGCAGGTTGTTCGGCCTTGGCAGGTTGCTCAGCCTTGACGGCTTTCTCGGCCTTGGCATGCTTGGCTGCGGCCTTGTCCTGCTTTGCGTCCTGGGCAGGCTTGGCGGGCTCGACCGGCACATCACGCACCAGCGCGGCACGCATTCCGGTGGATTTGTTGGCTTCCTTGACCTTCAGGCGCAGGGTCAGGCGCCAGCCCTTGGTCTCAGGGTTATAGCGCAGATTGTTCTCGACCACCTCGGCGTTGTCGTCAACGCTGATCTGGCTGCGCACCGCGGCGTCTTCCGGCAATGCGGCCAGGGCCGGGCCGGCGAAGTCGACCAGGAAGGCCACGCTGCCGTCTGGCTGGCGGATCAGATTGGACTGCTTGACGTCACCGGTGGAGCGCAGGGTCTGCTTGACCGAGCCCAGCTCAGGCGCCTGGAACTTCGCCTCGTCGATGGTCCAGTGCAGGCGGTAGGCGTACTCGATCGGCTTGCCTGCCTCCGGCAGTTTCTCCGGGCTCCAGAAGGCCACGATGTTGTCGTTGGTCTCGTCGGCAGTCGGGATTTCGACCAGGTCGACGGTGCCCTTGCCCCAGTCACCCTTCGGCTCGATCCAGGCGCTTGGGCGCTTCTGGTAGTTGTCGTCGAGGTCTTCATAGTCGCTGAAGGCACGCTGGCGCTGCATCAGGCCGAAACCACGCGGGTTCTCGACGCTGAAGTTGCTCACGGCAAGGTGTTTCGGGTTGTTCAGCGGGCGCCACAGCCACTCGCCATTGCCGGCGTGGATCGACAGGCCTTCGGAGTCGTGCAAGGCCGGACGGTAGTTGAGGACCTTGGACGGCTGGTTGGGGCCGAAGAGGAACATGCTGGTCAGCGGGGCAATGCCCAGGCGGCTGACCTGGTCGCGCAGGAACACGCGGGACTGCACGTCGACCACGGTGTCGTTGCCCGGGCGCAGGGTCAGCTTGTAGGCGCCGGTGGAGCGCGGCGAATCCAGCAGGGCGTAGATCACCAGGTGCTTGTCGGCCGGCTTGGGCTTCTCGACCCAGAACTCGGTGAAGCGCGGGAATTCCTCGCCCGACGGCAGCGCGGTGTCAATGGCCAGGCCACGGGCCGACAGGCCATACACATGGCCCTTGCCGACCACGCGGAAGTAGCTGGCGCCCAGCAAGGTCATGATCTCGTCTTGCTTGTCAGCCTTGTTGATCGGGTACAGCACACGGAAACCGGCATAACCCAGGTTCTTGGTGGTTTCCGGGTCGTGTGGCACGTCACCGAACTCGAAGCGGCTCGGGTCGTACTTGATTTCCTCGACCTTGGAAGCGGTGACCTCGTTGATTTTCACCGGGGTGTCGAAGTGCATGCCCTGGTGGTAGAACGACAGCTTGAACGGGGTCTTGTCCTTGGCCCACTCGGCCTTTTCCTGCAGGAAATGGATTTTCTGGTAGTCCGCGAACTTCATGTCGCGGAACACGGCCGGCAGGTTGCTTTTTGGTGCATCGTACTTCTGGCCGGCCAGATCCTTTGCCTTGGCTGCAACATCGTCAAGATTGAATGCCCACAGCTGGCCCGCGCTCATCAGGCCGACCAATGCCACACTGGCCATCAGGGCCTTGCGTAGCCGGATGCCGGGGATTCTTGATGCTTTTTGGGGACTAACAATCACGAGCAACCCTCGCCGAAAACAGATCATGAAACCAACGGCCAGCGACAAATGCCGGGTTGGCGAGCACTGTTCGGACCCCGTGAGGGCGTAATGATTCCCCAAACGGATCCAGACAATGCTCGAGTCAGAGTGAAACGAACCTGCGAACGCAGGTCCATGCAGCGCGCGATTATCCAGCAGGTCGCGTGACAACGCATCAGGCTGGAACAACTATTTATCGTACAAAACCCCTTGTTTTCCTCTAAACAAAGGGTTTTTTGACCTCATATTTGTAACATAAATGTTACGGGGCCATCATTGACCAGATGCACCTGCATGTCTGCCCCGAACTGCCCGCTCGCCACGTCGGCATGCTGGCGCTTCGCTTGCTGCAAAAGATAGTCGAACAATTCAGCCCCGAGGGCCGGCGGCGCTGCCGTCGAGAAGCTCGGGCGCATGCCGTTGCGGGTGTCCGCCGCCAAGGTGAACTGCGACACCAGCAACAAACCACCCCCGACATTCTTGAGCGACAGGTTCATCTTGCCTTGCTCATCGCTGAATACACGGTAGTTCAGCAGCTTGTGCAACAGTTTATCGGCCTGCTCGCGGGAATCTTCAGGCTCGACGGCCACCAGCACCAGCAAACCCTGGTCGATGGCGCCAACCACTTGCCCCGCCACTTCAACCCGCGCACCGCGCACGCGCTGCAGCAAACCCCTCATGCTTCTTCCAGGGGCAGGTCGAGCAGGCGCCGGGCCATCTGGTCGGCTGCCCGCACCAGGGCATCGGTGATGCCCGGCTCGGACGCGGCGTGGCCGGCGTCGCGGATCACCTTCAGTTCGCTGTTCGGCCAGGCCTGGTGCAGGGCCCAGGCGTTGTCCAGCGGACAGATCACATCATAGCGACCGTGCACGATCACCGCTGGCAGGTGGGCGATCTTCGGCAGGTCGCGGATCAGCTGGTCCGGTTCGAGGAAGGCGTTGTTCATGAAGTAGTGGCATTCGATCCGGGCGATCGACAGCGCCCGCTGCGGCTCGGAGAAGCGGTCGACCACCAGCGGGTTCGGGCGCAAGGTGGCGGTACGGCCCTCCCAGGTAGACCACGCCTTGGCGGCGTGCATCTGGGCAATCTGATCGTTACCGGTGAGGCGCTTGTGAAAGGCCTTGACCAGGTCGCCGCGTTCTTCCGGCGGAATCGGCGCGATGTAGTCCTGCCAGTAGTCGGGGAACAGGCGGCTGGCGCCCTCCTGGTAGAACCACTCGATCTCCTGCGGCCGGCACAGGAAGATGCCCCGCAGGATCAGCCCATGCACACGCTCGGGGTGGGTCTGGGCGTAGGCCAGGGCCAGGGTAGAGCCCCACGAGCCGCCGAACAGCACCCATTTGTCGATGCCTAGGTGCTCGCGGATGCGCTCCAGGTCCTCGACCAGGTGCCAGGTGGTGTTGTTCTCCAGGCTCGCATGGGGCGTGGAGCGGCCACAGCCGCGCTGGTCGAAGGTGATGATGCGGTACAGGTTGGGGTCAAAGTAGCAACGGCTCTGGGCGTCGCAGCCAGCACCCGGGCCACCGTGGATGAATACCACGGGCAGACCTTCCGGCGAGCCGCTTTCATCGACATACAGCACATGCGGCGCTTCCACGGCCAGATCGTGCCGGGCGTAGGGTTTGATCTGCGGGTAGAGGGTCTGCATTGCGCACTCCGTGTGAGGATATTGACTGCCGTTGGGCATCATAAACCTGAATTGCGCTTTGAGCACCGCCTCTTCCACTCAACGCTGGTATCGTTCTGCCCCCCAAGCCAGCAGCGCTTGCAAAAGCTGCTTCAGAACCACCTGCGTCGGTTGCGCCAGGTCTTCCCGGTAGGTAAACGGCTCGGTTTCCTCCATGTACGTGCTTTGCGCCAACTCCAGCTGCACCGCATGGATATGCTTCGCGGGGTCACCATAGTGCCGGGTGATGTGTCCGCCTTTGAACCGACCATTCAACACATGACTGTAACCTGTCGCTTCGGCGCACACGCCCTGCAACCGCTCGGCCAGCACCGGATCGCAGCTGGCGCCATTGAAGGTACCCAGGTTGAAGTCCGGCAACTTGCCATCGAACAGGTGCGGGATGTGCGAGCGGATCGAGTGGGCATCCCACAAAAGGGCATAGCCAAACTGCTCGCGCAACCGGTCCAGTTCGCGACGAAGGGTGCCGTGATACGGGCGCCAGATCTGCTCCAGGTAGCGTTGCCGTTCTTCGCCAGACGGCGCCAACCCCTCCTTGAACAGCGGCTCGCCTTCGAACAACGTGGCCGGGTACAGGCCAGTGGTGGCGCCGGCGTACAGCGGCTTGTCGTCATCCGGGCGGTTCAGGTCGATGACGAAACGCGAGTACTCTGCGGCTACCACGCTGGCGCCCAGGTCGCGGGCGAAGTCGTACAACTGCGGGATGTGCCAGTCGGTGTCCGGCAAGCTGCGCGCCTCCTGGACCAGGCCATCACGCACGGCGTCGCTCAGGCGCAGGCCGGCGTGCGGCATGCTGATCAGCAGCGGCAGGCGGCCTTGGTGAAAACTCAGAACCTTGTCCATCGTGCCTCGCTCAGTTGGAGATTTCGTGGCCCTTGCGCACCACGCGCTTGGGCAGGTCGCCACCCAGCCAGTAGGCCAGGTCGGCGGGGCGTTCGATTTGCCAGGCGACGAAGTCGGCTACCTTGCCCACTTCCAGCGAGCCGTGGCTGTCGCCCAGGCCCAACGCCGTGGCAGCATGCACGGTGACGCCGGCCAAGGCCTCTTCCGGCGTCATGCGGAAACACGTGCAGCCCATGTTCAGCATCAGCCGCAGCGACAACCCTGGCGAGGTGCCGGGGTTGAGGTCGCTGGCCAGGGCAATCTTCACCCCGTGGCGGCGCAATGCATCCATCGGTGGCAGCTGGGTTTCACGCAAGAAATAGAAGGCGCCCGGCAGCAGCACGGCGACCGTGCCGGCTGCGGCCATGGCAATGGCGTCTTCCTCGGTCATGAACTCCAGGTGGTCGGCCGACAGCGCCTGGTAGCGGGCCGCCAGGCTCGAGCCATGCAGCGACGACAGCTGTTCGGCGTGCAGCTTGACCGGCAGACCCAGCTCACGCGCCTTGATGAACAGCCGCTCGACCTGGGCCGGGGAGAACGCCAGGTGTTCACAGAACGCATCGACCGCATCCACCAGGCCGTCGGCGGCCAAGGCCGGCAGCATCTCGTCACAGATGTGCGCGATGTAGTCGTCGGCCCGGCCAGCGTACTCCGGCGGCAAGGCGTGCGCGGCCAGGCAGGTGGCGCGCACCGCGACCGGCAGCTCGTCAGCCAGGCGCCGGGCCACGCGCAGCATCTTGCGCTCGTTGACCAGGTCCAGGCCGTAACCGGACTTGATCTCTATGGTGGTCACACCATCGCGCATCAGCGCCTGCACCCGCTGGCGGGCACTGGCGAACAACTCGTCCTCGCTGGCCGCACGGGTAGCCCGCACGGTACTGGCGATACCCCCGCCCTGGGCGGCGATTTCCGCGTAGCTGACGCCTTGCAGGCGCTGCTCGAACTCGCCACTGCGGTTGCCACCGAACACGGCGTGGGTGTGGCAATCGATCAGCCCGGGGGTGACCCAGGCGCCGCCCAGGTCCACCGTGCGGTCAGCGTCGACCGGCGCCAGCTCGGCGCGTGGGCCGATCCATTCGATCAGCCCGGCGCTGGTGACGATGGCCGCGTCTTCGATGGCCGAGTAACGGCCCTCGGCCATGGTGGCCACATGGCAATGCTGCCAGACGGTTCTCATGCACAATCTCCTTTGCTAGCGGTGCAGCTCGACAGGCTCTGCTACTGGCTGGCCCTGCCCTGCGCGTGGCTTGCACCACAGCAGGTAGGACGCCACCAAGAACACCACCCATATCACGCCGACGATCAATGCCGCCTGGGTATCCGGGAAGTAGCCGAGCACGCCAAAGATGAACACCATGAACGCAATGGCCATGGCCGGGCCGTATGGCCAGAATGGTACCGGGAACTTGAGCTGGGCCACTTCTTCACGGCTCATGCTGCGGCGCATGGCCACTTGGGTGAGCAGGATCATCAACCACACCCACACGGTGGCGAAGGTGGCGATCGAAGCGATCAGCAGGAACACGTTCTCAGGGATCAGGTAGTTGAGCAGCACGCCAATCAGCAGCGCGGCGCCCATCACCACCACGGTCATCCATGGCACACCGTGTTTCGACAGCTTGCCGAAACTGCGTGGCGCATGGCCTTGATGGGCCAGGCCATACATCATGCGGCCAGCACCGAAGATGTCACTGTTGATGGCCGAGATCGCAGCGGAAATCACCACCACGTTCAGCACTGCGGCGGCAGAGCCAATCCCCAGGTTGCTGAAAATCTGCACGAACGGGCTACCTTCGCTGCCGATCTGCGGCCACGGGTACAGGCACATCAGTACGAACAGGGTGAGCACATAGAACAGCAGGATGCGCAGGGGCACGGCGTTGATTGCCTTGGGGATGACACGCTGCGGGTCCTTGGCTTCACCGGCAGTCACGCCAATGATCTCGATGCCGCCGAAGGCGAACATCACCACGGCAAAGGAGGCGATCAGCCCGCCCACGCCATTGGGCATGAAGCCGCCATGGTCGAACAGGTTGCTCACACCGACGGCATGCCCGGTACCCACCTGGCTGAAACCGAAGGCCATGATGCCGAGGCCGGCCAGGATCATCGCGACGATGGCGCCCACCTTGAGCAGCGACAGCCAGAACTCCATCTCGCCGAACACCTTGACGTTGCACAGGTTGAGGCCGCCGATCAGGAAGACGATGCCCAGCACCCAGATCCAGCGGGCCACTTCCGGGAACCAGAAGCCCATGTAGATACCGAAGGCGGTGACGTCGGCGATGGCGACAATGACCATCTCGAAGGCGTAGGTCCAGCCGAGGATGAAGCCGGCCATGGGGCCGAGGTAGGTACTGGCGTAGTGGCCGAAGGAGCCGGCCACCGGATTGTGCACGGCCATTTCGCCGAGGGCGCGCATGACCATGAACACAGCGGCGCCGCCGATCAGGTAAGCCAGCAGCACGGCCGGGCCTGCCATCTGGATGGCTGAGGCGGAGCCGTAGAACAGCCCGGTTCCGATGGCGGAACCGAGGGCCATGAAACGGATGTGGCGGGCATTTAGCCCGCGCTTGAGACCTTGAGCTTGTTGCATGTCACGTCCTTAAATTGTTTTTGTGGTCGTGAGATCAGGGGGCTGGCATGCAGCCCTTTCGCAGCACAAGGCTGCTCCTACAAGGGAGCGCGTCGCTTTTGCAGGAGCAGCCTTGTGCTGCGAATGGGCCGCACAGCGGCCCCAGGGGGCATTACAGGCTTGGCAGCACACCTGCCGGCAGCAAACCGGTCAAACTACCCTTGGCCAACAGTTCCACAGCCTTTTCGATGTCCGGCGCGAAGAAACGGTCACGGTCGTAGTGCGCCACTTCGCTGCGCAGCGCCTGGCGTGCTTTCTCCAGCTTGGCCGAAGTCTTCAGGCCTTTGCGCAGGTCCAGGCCCTGGCATGCGCCCAGCCATTCGATGGCCAGCACGCCACGGGTGTTTTCGGCCATTTCCCACAGGCGCTTGCCGGCAGCCGGGGCCATCGACACGTGGTCTTCCTGGTTGGCCGAGGTCGGCAGGCTGTCGACACTGTGCGGGTGCGACAGGGCCTTGTTCTCGCTGGCCAGGGCGGCAGCGGTGACCTGGGCGATCATGAAGCCGGAGTTCACCCCACCGTTTTCCACCAGGAACGGCGGCAGCTGGGACATGTGCTTGTCCATCATCAGCGAGATGCGGCGCTCGCTGAGCGAACCGATTTCGGCGATGGCCAGGGCCAGGTTGTCGGCGGCCATGGCCACCGGCTCTGCGTGGAAGTTGCCACCGGAAATCACGTCACCCTCGGCAGCGAACACCAGCGGGTTGTCCGACACGGCGTTGGCTTCGATGCCCAGCACCTCGGCAGCCTGGCGCAGCTGGGTCAGGCACGCGCCCATGACCTGCGGCTGGCAGCGCAGCGAGTACGGGTCCTGGACCTTGTCGCAGTTCTTGTGCGACAGCGACACTTCGCTGGAATCGCCCAGCAGGTCGCGGAAGCACGCGGCAGTGTCGATCTGGCCGCGCTGGCCACGCGCTTCGTGAATACGCGCATCGAACGGCGAACGCGAGCCCAGTACGGCTTCGACGCTCAGGCCGCCGCAGGCGATAGCCGCAGCGTACAAGTCTTCGGCATAGAACAGGCCACGCAGGGCATAGGCGGTGGACGCCTGGGTGCCATTGAGCAGGGCCAGGCCCTCTTTGGCAGCCAGGGTCAGCGGTTCGAGGCCGGCAACCGCCAGGGCTTCGGTGGCCGACAGCCACTGACCCTTGTAGCGGGCTTTGCCTTCGCCCAGCAGCACCAGCGACATGTGCGCCAGCGGCGCCAGGTCGCCGGAAGCACCCACCGAGCCTTTCAGCGGGATGTGCGGGTAGACTTCGGCGTTGACCAGGGCGATCAGCGCATCGATGACTTTGCGGCGAATGCCGGAGAAGCCACGGCTGAGGCTGTTGATTTTCAGCACCATGATCAACCGCACCAGGTCGTCATCCAGCGGCGCGCCAATGCCCGCGGCGTGGGACAGCACCAGCGAGCGCTGCAGGTTTTCCAGGTCGTGGCTGGCGATGCGGGTCGAGGCCAGCAGGCCGAAACCGGTGTTGATGCCGTAGGCAGTGCGGTCTTCGGCAATGATCTGCTCGACACAGGCGACGCTGGCGTCGATGGCCGGCGCGGCGCTGGCATCCAGTTGCAGGCGCACGGGCGCGGCGTAGATCGCGCGCAGCTGGGCCAGGGTCAGGGTGCCGGGCTTGAGGGTGAGTTCGGTCACGTTACTACTCCAAATCGCGTGGAGCCGCAGGCCCGTTCGTGGGTGCCTGCGCGCTCCTTCTTGTTGTTCAGTATCACCCCTGGCGGGGTGCGATCCAAAGCGTGGCAATCAGCCAGTGATCATCGGCAGGTCCAGGCCCTGCTCCTTGGCGCAGTCGATGGCGATGTCATAACCGGCATCGGCGTGGCGCATGACACCAGTCCCTGGGTCGTTGGTCAGTACGCGGGCGATGCGCTCGGCGGCTTCATCGGTGCCGTCGCAGACGATGACCATGCCCGAGTGCTGCGAGAAGCCCATGCCCACGCCACCACCATGGTGCAACGACACCCAGGTAGCGCCGCCTGCGGTGTTCAGCAGGGCGTTGAGCAGCGGCCAGTCGGACACAGCGTCCGAGCCATCACGCATGGCTTCGGTTTCGCGGTTGGGGCTGGAGACCGAACCCGAGTCCAGGTGGTCACGGCCGATCACGACCGGTGCCGACAGCTCGCCGCTGCGGACCATTTCGTTGAAGGCCAGGCCCAGCTTGGCGCGCAGGCCCAGGCCAACCCAGCAGATACGTGCCGGCAGGCCCTGGAAGCTGATGCGCTCGCGGGCCATGTCCAGCCAGCGGTGCAGGTGGGCGTCGTCGGGGATCAGTTCCTTGACCTTGGCGTCGGTCTTGTAGATGTCCTCGGCCTCGCCAGACAGCGCCGCCCAGCGGAACGGGCCTACGCCGCGGCAGAACAGCGGACGGATATAGGCAGGGACGAAGCCCGGGAAGTCGAAGGCATTGGCCACGCCCTCTTCCTTGGCCATCTGGCGGATGTTGTTGCCATAGTCGAAGGTCGGGACGCCCTGCTTCTGGAAGTCCAGCATGGCCTGCACGTGCACGGCCATCGACTGCTTGGCGGCCTTGACCACTGCAGCCGGTTCGGTCTGCGCGCGGTCGCGGTACTGCTCCCAGGTCCAGCCGGCAGGCAGGTAGCCGTTGAGCGGGTCGTGGGCGCTGGTCTGGTCGGTGACCATGTCCGGGCGCACGCCACGCTTGACCAGCTCTGGCAGGATCTCGGCAGCGTTGCCATGCAGGGCGATGGAGATAGCCTTGCCTTCGGCGGTGTATTTGGCGATGCGCACCAGCGCGTCGTCGAGGTCGGTAGCCTGCTCGTCGACGTAGCGGGTTTCCAGACGGAAGTCGATGCGGCTCTGCTGGCATTCGATGTTCAGGGAGCAGGCGCCAGCCAGGGTAGCAGCCAGTGGCTGGGCGCCGCCCATGCCGCCGAGGCCTGCGGTGAGTACCCACTTGCCTTTCAGGCTGCCGCCGTAGTGCTGGCGACCGGCTTCGACGAAGGTTTCATAAGTGCCCTGGACGATGCCCTGGCTGCCGATGTAGATCCAGCTGCCGGCGGTCATCTGGCCGTACATGGCCAGGCCCTTGGCGTCCAGTTCGTTGAAGTGCTCCCAGTTGGCCCAGTGTGGCACCAGGTTGGAGTTGGCGATCAGCACGCGCGGGGCGTTGCTGTGGGTCTTGAACACGCCGACCGGCTTGCCCGACTGCACCAGCAGGGTTTCGTCGTCTTCCAGGCGGGTCAGGGTTTCGACGATCTTGTCGTAGCATTCCCAGTTGCGGGCGGCGCGGCCGATACCGCCATACACCACCAGTTCTTTCGGGTTTTCCGCAACCTGTGGGTCGAGGTTGTTCATCAGCATGCGCAGTGGCGCTTCGGTCAGCCAGCTTTTGGCGGTCAGCTTGTTGCCACGTGGGGCACGGATTTCAACGTCACGGTATTTGTTGTTGTCGGTCACGGGAAAGGTCCTCTGCGGTCGTCCGCGGGCGGGTATGTCGTGGTCAATATACAAACACACCTTTACTTGTATGTACAAGCATGGACAACCAAAATAATTGGACCTTGCCGTTCCTGGCTTGAGTTTTGTGGCGGCGCATAGATCGAGCGCCGCCCGCGCGGCGGTCGATCTCACAGGCGATGAAAACCTATCGCCGGCCCCATCAACGTGAAACGAGTTCGATCAGGCAGAATCGCCCCTGAACCTCCAGCCCAAGCAACTCATCGTTGCCCTCCAGCCGCAGGCAGTCATACAACCCCAACCGCTGCACCTCACGCCCCGCCATGGTCACTTCCACGTGGCTGCTGGCAGCAAACAACAGCACCGTCGACGCCGAGCTGTACAAACGGCTCGTGCCATCGAACCACTGCAACCGGGCCCGGTATCGCTGCGGCGCATAGATCAGGTTGAAATCGCGGATCGCCCCACCCAGCAGCTTGCAGCTGACCTGGCTTTCGCCGCTGAAGGCAAAGGCATCGAACGGCAGCAACGGCCGGCTGGGCTGGCCATCGACCAACAGGCGCATGCCATCGCCCTGCAGCACGGTGATGATCCGCTGGTAACCGGCGAAGGTGGAAAAGCCGCCAGACTCTTCGATATCGGCAATCGACAGGCGCCAGCCAAAGCCGTCCAGGCCCTCTCCACTGTCGCGGGTGATCTCTTCGGTGAAACCGCCACCGTTCTTCCACGGCATGCGCGGGTAATCCTGTGCGCGCAACAACTGCAGCTGGCTCATTTGCTGAAACGTCCTTCCAGGCGATGACGGGAACCGGGGTGGATCAGCCGCGCCGCGGTTACCGGCTGGCGGCCGGACCAGGTACGACGGCGGATCAGCAGGCAAGGTTCGCCCCGCTCGATCTGCAGCAGGCGGCATTCTTCCGGCTCGGCCAGGATGGCTTCGACCACGTGCTCACCCTCGGTCAGCGGTGCTACCTGGGACAGGTAGGCATATGGCGTCTGCCGGGTGAAATCCTGCTTGAGGTAGTCGGGTGCGATAGCGGCGTTGACGTAGCGGTCCTCGATCTGCACCGGCACGCCGTTCTCGAAATGCACGATCAGCGAGTGGAACACCCGCTGGCCTTCACGCATGTCCAGGGCCAGGGCCCGTTCGGAACCGGCTGCTTCCTCGGTGAGCGTGATCACCTGGCAGCTATGCTGATGGCCGCGTGCGGCAATTTCATCGGCAATGTTGTTGACTTCGAACAACGCCGAACGGCCCTTTGGCTCGGCTACGAACGTGCCGACCCCTTGCATGCGCACCAGCAGGCCGTCGGCCGTGAGTTCGCGCAGGGCACGGTTGATGGTCATGCGGCTGAAGCCCAGCTCGCTGACCAGTTCGCTCTCCGAGGGGACCCGGTGATGCGGCGGCCAGCTGCCGTTGTCGATCTGCTGGATGATCATCTGTTTGACCCGGGCGTACAGCGGCGCCGGGCCCTCGCCCATCTGGGCAACCAGCGCGGAGACAGGAGGTGTCGGCACGGCGTTGGATCCTTGTGCATAGGGAATGAGCGGTAGCTTGCCGCAGTTTACCCGGCAGGCAAACACCTGTATATGTATATACAAGTTAACAATAACAGGATTTGACCGATGTCCGCCTACTTCGCCGAACGCGCTCTGTTGCCTACGGGCTGGGCCAGCCATGTCCGTATCGAGGTCGCCAGCGATGGCCATGTGACCCGCATCGAGCCGGGCGCTTCTGCCGAAGGCGCCGAGCGCCTGGCCGGCCCATTGCTGCCCGGCATGCCCAACCTGCACTCGCATGCCTTCCAGCGCGCCATGGCGGGTTTGGCGGAAGTCGCCGGCAACCCCAACGACAGCTTCTGGACCTGGCGCGACCTGATGTACCGCCTGGTCGGGCAGATCACCCCGGAGCAGCTGCAGGTCATCGCCCGCCAGCTGTATATCGAAATGCTCAAGGCTGGCTACACCTCGGTGGCCGAATTCCATTACGTGCATCACGACCAGGCAGGCAAGGCCTACGCCGACCCGGCCGAGCTGTCCCGCCGCATCAGCGCGGCCGCTGCCGACAGTGGCATTGGCCTGACCTTGTTGCCGGTGTTGTACAGCTACGCCGGGTTTGGCGGGCAGGCACCGAACGACGGGCAGCGGCGCTTCATCAACTCCACCGAACAGTACCTGCAACTGCAAACGCAACTGGCCCCGCTACTGGCCGCGCAACCCACGCAGCAACTGGGCCTGTGCTTCCACTCGCTGCGTGCGGTGACGCCGGGGCAGATTGCCGAAGTGCTGGCGGCCAGCGACAAGCAATGCCCGGTGCATATCCATATCGCCGAGCAGCAGAAGGAAGTGGACGACTGCCTGGCCTGGAGCGGCCTGCGCCCGCTGCAGTGGTTGTACGAGCATGTGGATGTGGACCGCCGCTGGTGCCTGGTGCATGCCACCCATGCCGAGCCGGATGAAGTCACCGCCATGGCCCGCAGTGGTGCGGTGGCGGGGTTGTGCCTGACCACCGAGGCCAACCTGGGCGACGGGATTTTCCCGGCGGTGGACTTCCTGGCCCAGGGCGGGCGTATGGGCATTGGTTCGGACAGCCATGTGTCGCTGAGCGTGGTGGAAGAACTGCGCTGGCTGGAATATGGCCAGCGGCTGCGTGACCAGCGACGCAACCGCTTGTACCGTGGGGATCAGCCGATGGTCGGGCGCACGCTGTACGACGCCGCGCTCGCGGGCGGTGCACAGGCACTGGGGCAAGCGGTCGGGGAACTGGCCGTGGGCAAGCGCGCCGACTGGCTGGTACTGGATGGACAAGACCCCTACATCGCCCTGGCGGATGGCGATGCCATTCTCAACCGCTGGCTGTTTGCTGGCGGGGATCGCCAGGTGCGCGATGTGATGGTGAACGGGCAATGGGTGGTGCGCCAGGGGCGGCATGCGCAGGAAGAGGAAAGTGCGGGGGCGTTTGCCGGGGTGCTGCGGCAGCTCTTGGGCTGAGCGTATTGGGGCTGCTTTGCAGCCCTTTCGCGGCACAAGGCCGCTCCTACAGGGATACGCGTTCCCCTGTAGGAGCGGCCTTGTGCCGCGAAAGGGCCGCAAAGCGGCCCCAAAAATCAGTGCATTTTAACGATTTGCTGATCGGACGCCCGCCAGATCAGCCGGCTGGTGTCATACCCCTGCTGGCGTGCCTTGGCCAGCAAGTGCTCGCGCTCCCAAGCCGGCAGCGTCGGCGTGCGTGACAGTATCCACAGGTACTTGCGGTCCGGGCTGCCGACCACTGCCGTGCGGTAGCGATCGTCCACGTACAGAATCCAGTATTCGCCCCGAGCCACGCCAGGCACCAGCTTGGTAAACCAGTTATCAAACTCTACCCACAGTTTATCGGTGTGCCCGGGCTCCTGGATGCTTGCGTGCCCCTCGGCACGCAGCCACTCATCACCCATGGTGCGGCAGCGGTTGAGCACACCAAACGTACCATCAGGCTTGAGGTTGTAGTGCGCCTCGGACTGCTCGCAGCCGGTCTGGTAGCGCATGGGCAAGCGCGCCAGTTCGAACCATTTGCCCTGGTAGCGCTTGAGGTCGACGTTGCCAGCGGTCTTCGGCGCCAGCGGGTCGTGCACGGAGCCCGCGCAACCACCCAGCAGCAACGCCAGGCATACCCCCATCAGCAGGTACAGACGCCTCATTTGAGGCCCTGCCCTGAATACATCAGCACCTTGTCAGCCGCGTACTGCACGCTGATGAAGCTCTTCTCGTCCCCCCAGGTGCAGCTGCTCATGCCCAGCGCGCCAGAGCACTCGGTCGGCGTACCGAGCAACTGCTCGACCTCGGCCTTGTTCATACCGGCCTTGATCTTGGAATAGTTTTCCTGGTTGATCTTGCTGCAGGCAGTCAGGACGACGCACAGCGACAACAGGGCGAGGGAACGCAACGACATGAAGGACACTCCTGAAGAGGGGAAACAGGCGAGTGGCCTGCAGTGACCTTCGACGGGAAAATCCCTCCCAGGTTCCCTGCCCTACCCCCTTTGCACCTACACCATTGGTCGGATGGCCATTACTGTGCGATTAATCACAAAGCATTAATCACGCGCCAATAAAAAGGCCGCCCCCTTTCAGGGGCGGCCTTACGTCGCGACGGCCTGCGCAGCAGGCCCGTGGGCATCAGAATCTGGAGCCAGGCTCCAGCAAAAAGTCCATCTCTTCGCTGGTGCTCGGCCGCTCCAGCACCAGGTTGCGGTGCGGGAAGCGCCCAAACCGGGCAATCACCCGCTGGTGCTGCTCGGCATAGTCCAGGAAGCCTTCGAACAGCCGCCGGCTAGCTTCGGGCTGCTCGTCCAGCAACAGCTGATAACGCTCGACACACAGGTTCTGCCAGTCCAGCACCTCGGCATGCTCCAGCACCAGCAGCACGAACACACGCTGGATCGGCAGCAACTGGTAGTCCCAGCCCTTCTGCAGGCCCTGCATGGCCACCACCTGGGCACGCCGGTCGCCCTCGAAGGCGCGCGGCGTGTCGCGGTAGATCATGCGCGGCAGCTGGTCCAGCAAGATCAGCAGGCCCAGCCAGCCCTGCGGGCTTTGCTGCCACTCTTCGAGCCCACCCGCCAGGGCGTGCTCGACCAGGTCGCCAAACAGCGCATGGGCATCGGCATCGTGATGCTTGCCGAACCACAGCGTGCTCTTCTCGTCAGCCACGGCCTGGGCACTGGTGCCCCAACCGAACCACCATTCCAGCAACGGCTGCCAAGGTGCGAGCATGACTTACTCCTTGTGGTAGGCGGTGACGCGCTCTACCTCTTCCTTCGAGCCAAGGATCACCGACACGCGCTGGTGCAGGCTTTCTGGCTTGATGTCGAGGATGCGATCGTAACCGTTGGTAGAGGCGCCGCCTGCCTGTTCGATGATGAACGACATCGGGTTGGCTTCGTACATCAGGCGCAGCTTGCCCGGCTTGCTTGGCTCGCGGGCGTCACGTGGGTACATGAACAGGCCGCCACGGGTCAGGATGCGGTGCACGTCGGCCACCATCGAGGCGATCCAGCGCATGTTGTAGTTCTTTTTCAACGGGCCGGTTTCGCCGGCCAGCAGTTCGCCCACGTAGCGTTGTACCGGGGCTTCCCAGTGACGCTGGTTGGACATGTTGATGGCGAATTCGGCGGTGGTCGCCGGCACCTGGATGTTTTCGTGGGTCAGGACGAAGCTGCCCAGTTCACGGTCCAGGGTGAAGCCCTTGACGCCGTTGCCCAGGGTCAGGATCAGCATGGTCTGCGGGCCGTAGATGGCGTAACCGGCGGCGACCTGCTCGGTGCCTGGCTGCAGGAAAGCTTCTTCGTTCAGGCTTTCATTCTGGCTCAGGTACTGGTTAGGGCAACGCAGCACCGAGAAGATGGTGCCGACCGAGACGTTGACGTCGATGTTCGACGAACCGTCCAGTGGGTCGAAGACCAGCAGGTACGCGCCTTTCGGGTACTTGCCCGGGATCTGGTAGGCGTTGTCCATTTCTTCGGAAGCCATGCCGGCCAGGTGGCCGCCCCATTCGTTGGCTTCCAGCAGGATATCGTTGGAAATCACGTCCAGTTTCTTCTGGACTTCGCCCTGCACGTTTTCAGTGCCCATGCTGCCCAGCACGCCGCCGAGGGCGCCTTTGGACACGTGATGGCTGATTTCCTTGCACGCACGCGCCACCACTTCGATCAGGAAGCGCAGATCGGCAGGGGTATTGTTGCTGCGGGTCTGCTCAATCAGATAGCGACTCAGGGTAACGCGGGACATGTATGGCTCCGAAAGGATTGGGGGAGTAAAAACCCCCGCAGTTTACAGGGAGAGTGGCGGGCTAGCGAGCAATCAGACTCGCCACGGCTCTCAGACGGCACAATAGGTCGCTAGTTCAGCCTTCGCCAGGCCGGTGGTCGGTTCGAGCCGTACCAGGCCAGGCAGCCTGTACGCGCTTTGTGGGAGCGGCCTTGTGTCGCGATTGGGCCGCCAAGCGGCCCCAGGATTTCAGCCGCATAGTCGAGAATCGAGGGCTGCTATGCAGCCCTATCGCGACACAAGGCGGCTCCCACAAAGACCGCGCTCGCCTCTCAGTCGAGTGCCCTCCAGATCTCGGTGGCATATTCGCGAATGGTGCGGTCCGACGAGAACCAGCCCATCCGTGCGGTGTTCAGCACCGCCATGCGCCACCACTCCTGCGGTGTGTGCCACAGTTCCTCGACCCGCCGCTGGGCATCCCAGTAGGCATCGAAGTCGGCACACACCAGGAAGCGGTCATAGGCCACCAGCCCGTCGATCAAACCGGTGTAGCGTGAGGGGTCGTCTGGCGAGAACACACCGCTGCGAATCGCCTGCAACACGTCGCTCAAGCGGTTGGAAGCGGCTATGGCGGCGTTGGCACCAAAGTCACCGGCACGCTTGCGCGCCTCGACCTGCTGCGCAGTGAGGCCAAAGATGAACATGTTGTCGGTGCCCACCTGCTCGCACATTTCCACGTTGGCACCGTCCAGGGTGCCGATGGTCAGCGCACCGTTCAGGCCGAACTTCATGTTGCTGGTACCGGAGGCTTCATAACCTGCCGTGGAAATCTGCTCGGACAAGTCGGCCGCCGGGATGATGCTTTCGGCCAGGCTGACGTTGTAGTTGGGCAGGAACACCACCTTCAGCAGGCCGCGCACGGTCGGGTCGTTGTTCACCACCCGGGCGATGTCGTTGGCCAGCTTGATGATCAGCTTGGCCTGGTGGTAACTGGCCGCAGCCTTGCCGGCGAAGATCTTCACCCGCGGCACCCAGTTGGTGCCGGGGTCGTTGCGTATGGCCTGGTACAGCGCCACGGTGTGCAGCAGGTTGAGCAACTGGCGCTTGTACTCGTGGATCCGCTTGACCTGCACATCGAACAGCGCCTCGGGGTTCACAGTGACACCAATGCGGTCCTGGATGATGCTGGCCAGGGCGCGCTTGCTGTGCAGGCGCTGAGCGGCAAACTGCTTGCGGAAACCCGCCTCGTCGGCGAATGGCACAAGGCCAGCCAGAAGCCCTTCAGGGTCATCCTTGAGCCCCGGCCCGAGCGCTTCGACCAGCATCTCGGTCAGCAGTGGGTTGGACTGGTACAGCCAGCGGCGGAAGGTAATGCCGTTGGTCTTGTTGTTGATTCGTTGCGGGTAGAGCTTGTGCAGCTCGGAGAACACAGTGCTCTTCATCAGCTTGCTGTGCAGCGCCGATACGCCGTTGACGCTGTGCGAGCCGAGGAACGCCAGGTTACCCATGCGGACCCGGCGGCCGTTGTCTTCCTCGATCAGCGACACCGCGCGCAGCACGTCGAAATCGTGCATGCCTTTGGCCCGCAATGCGTCGATATGGTAGGCGTTGATCAGGTAGATGATTTGCATGTGCCGCGGCAGCATGCGCTCCATCAGTGCTACCGGCCAGGTTTCCAGGGCTTCGGGCAGCAGGGTGTGGTTGGTGTAGGCGAGCGTGCCAACGGTCAGCTCCCAGGCCTTGTCCCACGGCACCTCGTGCTGGTCCACCAGCAGCCGCATCAGCTCTGCCACGGCAATCGACGGGTGCGTGTCGTTGAGCTGGATGGCGGCTGCGTCGGGCAGGTTGAGCAAGTCCTTGTGCATGTTCAGGTGCCGGCGCAGCAAATCCTGCAACGAAGCCGACACAAAGAAGTACTCTTGGCGCAGGCGCAGTTCCTGCCCGGCCTCGGTGCTGTCGGCCGGGTACAGCACGCGGGAAATACTCTCGGCCCGCGCCACTTCGGCCACCGCCCCCAGGTGGTCACCGGCATTGAAGCGCTCCAAGTGCAGCTCTTCCAGCGCCCGCGCACGCCACAGGCGCAAGGTATTGACGCTGGACCCACGCCAGCCCACCACGGGCGTGTCGTAGGCCACCGCCCGCACCGTTTCGCCAGGCGACCAGACCTGGCGCTGGGTACCACTGGCGTCGTTCACGGTTTCGACACTACCGCCGAAGCTGATCGGGTAGATCACCTCGGCACGCTCGAACTCCCAAGGGTTACCGAAGTCCAGCCAGTTTTCGGTCTGTTCCTGCTGCCAGCCATCGACCACGGCCTGACGGAACAACCCATGCTCGTAGCGGATACCGTAACCATGGGCGGCAATACCCAGGGTGGACATGCTTTCCATGAAGCACGCCGCCAGCCGTCCGAGGCCACCATTACCCAGCGCGGCGTCGGGCTCAAGCAGGCGGATGCGCTCCAGGTCCACGTCCAGCCCTTGCAGCGCATCACGGGCGATGTCCAGCAGCCCAAGGTTGCTCAGGCTGTCGTACAGCAAACGCCCGATGAGGAACTCGAGGGAAAGGTAATAGACCCGCTTCTGGCTACGGCGGTAGGCCAGACGGGTATGGTCCATCCAGTGGTCGACCATGTGATCGCGAGCGGCCAGGGCAATGGCCTCGAACCAGTCGTGGTCGAACGCATGCTCCGGGTCCTTGCCGACCGCGTAGGTCAGCTTGTTCAGTACAGCGGCGCGAAATTCGGCCACCTCGGCGTCACGTGCTTCGGGTTCCTGGGACATGCGGCATCCTCTGGCAAGTTGACGAAAGCGGAGGGAGATTGATGAGACTAGCCCCTTCGACAGGGAGTGACAGTTACTGTTCGCAGTTTTCATGCCCACTTTGCCAATCCGGCAAAAGGTTGTTCATAAATTGAACAATTCCGGTATCATCGCGCGCCCCAAGACCGTGATCCACCCTATAAAGATGAAAACGACCCTGATCGCCGCGGCCGAAGTCGACCGCCTGGAGACCTGGCAGCGCTATACCAGCAACATGTGCCATGGCTGCCATTCGACCTGCTGCACCCTGCCAGTGGAGGTGAAGATCAAGGATCTGATCCGTATCGGCGTGGTAGACGAGTTCGAGAAAGACGAACCCCCGAAGAACGTGGCCAAGCGCCTGCAAAAAGAAGGCATCATCGAGCGCTTCAACCAGAAGTCGGGAATCTTCACCCTGACCCGGATGAGCAACGATGACTGCATGTACCTGGATCGTAAGAGCCGGCTGTGCACCATTTATGACAAGCGCCCGGACACCTGCCGCAACCACCCCAAGGTCGGGCCTCGGCCGGGGTATTGCGCCTATAAGCCCAAGGTAGTCGGGCGCTGATCGTCAACCTCAAGCCCGCGAAGGGGCCAACACAAATCCTGAAGGCATAAAAAAACGCCCCCGGCCTTTCGACCGGGGGCGTTTTCATTCAGCCAAAGCTAACTCAGCTGTTTTTGGCTTTCTTGGCAGCGCGGGTACGCTCGCTTTCGTCCAGGATCTTCTTGCGAAGACGGATGGACTTCGGCGTTACTTCGCACAGCTCGTCTTCCTGGATGTATTCCAGAGCCTGTTCCAGGGTGAAGCGAACTGGCGGAACCAGAGCGATGACTTCGTCTTTACCCGAAGCACGCATGTTGTCGAGCTTCTTGCCCTTGGTAGGGTTGACGCCCAGGTCGTTGTCGCGGCTGTTCTGGCCGATGATCTGACCGTTGTAGATCTCTTGACCGTGCTCGACAAACAGCTTGCCACGCGCCTGCAGGGTTTCCAGCGAGTAGGTCAGCGCCTTGCCGGTTTCGACCGAAACCAGTACGCCGTTCTGACGGCCGGACATGTGACCGGACTTCACCGCGTCGTAGCGGTCGAAGATCGAAGTCAGGATGCCTGCACCGTTGGTCAGGGTCAGGAACTGGTTACGGAAACCGATCAGACCACGCGCCGGGATGTTGTATTCCAGGCGTACACGGCCCTTGCCATCCGGGACCATGTTGGTCAGGTCGCCTTTACGCAGACCCATTTCTTCCATCACCTTGCCCTGTGCTTCTTCAGGGATGTCGATGGTGACGTTTTCGAACGGCTCTTGCTTGACGCCGTCTACTTCACGAATGATTACTTCCGGGCGGCCCAGGGCCAGCTCGAAGCCTTCGCGACGCATGGTTTCGATCAGTACCGACAGGTGCAGCTCGCCACGGCCCGAGACCTTGAACTTGTCCGGGGAATCGGTTTCTTCAACGCGCAGGGCAACGTTGTACAGCAGCTCTTTGTCCAGACGGTCCTTGATGTTACGGCTGGTGACGAACTTGCCTTCCTTGCCGCAGAACGGCGAGTCGTTGACCTGGAAGGTCATCGAAACGGTTGGCTCGTCAACGGTCAGCGGCTTCATCGCCTCAACGGCAGTCGGGTCGCACAGGGTGTCGGAGATGAACAGCTCGTCGAAACCGCTGATGCAGACGATGTCGCCAGCCTGGGCTTCTTCAACGTCAACGCGGTGCAGACCGTGGTGGCCCATCAGCTTGAGGATACGGCCGTTACGCTTCTTGCCGTCAGCGTCGATGGCAACAACCGGGGTGTTCGGCTTGATGCGACCACGGGCAATACGGCCAACGCCGATAACACCCAGGAAGCTGTTGTAGTCCAGTGCGGAGATCTGCATCTGGAACGGGCCGTCACGGTCAACAGCTGGCGCTGGAACGTGGTCGATGACAGCCTGATACAGGGCAGTCATGTCTTCGCCCATTTCGGTGTGGTCCAGACCGGCAATGCCGTTCAGGGCCGAGGCGTAGACCACTTTGAAGTCCAGCTGCTCGTCGGTAGCGCCGAGGTTGTCGAACAGGTCGAAGATCTGGTCCAGAACCCAGTCAGGACGCGCACCCGGACGGTCAACCTTGTTGATCACGACGATTGGCTTCAGGCCGGCTTCGAAGGCCTTCTTGGTCACGAAGCGGGTTTGCGGCATAGGGCCGTCTTGAGCGTCGACCAGCAGCAGCACGGAGTCGACCATCGACATTACACGCTCAACCTCGCCACCGAAGTCGGCGTGGCCGGGGGTGTCGACGATGTTGATGTGGTAGCCGTTCCAGTTGATGGCGGTGTTTTTCGCCAGAATGGTAATACCGCGCTCTTTTTCCTGGTCGTTGGAGTCCATGACGCGCTCGTCGTTGAGCTCGTTACGCTCCAGAGTGCCGGACTGACGCAGGAGTTTGTCGACCAGGGTGGTTTTACCATGGTCAACGTGGGCGATGATGGCGATGTTACGCAGATTTTCGATCACAAGTGTATCTCGATCAGAGGATTCGGTTGCCGCCAGTGTAGGCGGCCAATATGTACTGTTTAAGGCTCAGCGGGCCCGGCGGTCGGGAGGGCGATGGCGGATACTGCCGCCAAACAGCCCCGGCGTCTTATGTCGGACGATAAACACGCACATTGGCATGTCCCTCACTGAGCAGATGGTGTGCGTGCAAACGGCTCATCACACCCTTGTCGCAATACAGCAAGTACTGGCGCGTCGGATCCAGATGCTTGAACTTGCTGTTGATGGCATAAAACGACATGGTCTGGACTTCGATACCGTCCAGCACCAGGGGTTCGTCTTCCTGGGCATCGGGGTGACGAATGTCGATGACGATCTGGCCCGACAGTGCCTCGGTCACTTCCTCGATTTCGATATCCTTGCCCAGCTCGTCGATCACATGGTCGATGGAGATCAGCTTGGCGCGCTCCAGGGCGCGCTCCAGCACGGCCATGTCGAACTGCTTTTCTTCATGCTCCATGCGGTGGCGCTTGGCGTGAGTGGTCGGGTTTACAGAAATCACGCCGCAGTATTCTGGCATGTGCTTGGCGAAGTCGGCGGTGCCGATTTCGTTGGCCTGGTCGATGATGTCCTGCTTGTGGCTGGCCAGCAAAGGGCGCAGCACCAGCTTGTCGGTGGCCGAGTCGATGATCGACAGATTCGGCAGAGTCTGGCTGGACACCTGGGAAATGGCTTCGCCAGTTACCAGGGCGTCGATCTCCAGGCGGTCAGCCATGTGCGCGGCACCGCGCAGCATCATGCGCTTGAGGGTCACGCCCATGTAGCTGTTGTCGACCTTGTTGAGGATCTCGCCGACCACTTCTTCGAACGGCACACTGATGAACAGCACGCGCTGGCTGCTGCCGTACTTCTTCCACAGGTAGTGGGCCACTTCCATCACGCCCAGCTCGTGGGCACGGCCGCCGAGGTTGAAGAAGCAGAAGTGGGTCATCAGGCCACGGCGCATCATCTGGTAGGCCGCCACGGTGGAGTCGAAGCCACCGGACATCAGCACCAGGGTCTGCTCCAGGGCGCCCAGCGGGTAGCCGCCGATGCCCTGGTGCTGGTTGTGGATCACGTACAGGCGCTGGTTGCGGATTTCGATGCGCACCAGCACTTCAGGCTTCTTCAGCTCGATGCCGGCGGCGCCACACTGCTGGCGCAGCTGGCTGCCGACGTAACGGTCGACGTCCATCGAGGTGAAGTCATGGTGGCCACCGCGCTTGCAGCGCACGGCGAAGTGCTTGCCGGCCAGCAGGTGGCCGAAGTGGTGCTTGCACTTGGCAACGATGTCGTCGAAGTCACCCAGCGGGTATTCCTCAACCTGCAGGAAGTGGGTGATACCCGGTGTGCAGGTGAGGCGCTCGATGATCTCGCGCTGGACCTTTTCGTCCTCGATGCGGGTGACCACTTCGAGATTGTCCCAGACACCATCGACCGCGAGCTCAGGATCGAGGTCCTTGAGCACGTTGCGGATGTTCTTGGCGAGCTGGCGGATGAAGCGCTTGCGCACCGGCCGGCTCTTGATGGTGATTTCTGGGAAGACTTTGACGATAAGTTTCATTGGTTAACAGCGCGCGCAGGGCCTGCCGAAAATGTGGGGCGCGAATTATAGCGGAAACTGCTCAGGATTTGACCAACTTTTGATCAGAAGCTTTGAGATAAATGCAAGACTGGGGTTTTGTGGCGCCTGTTCCGGCCCTTTCGCGGGTAAACCCGCTCCTAAAGGGGTTTGGACAGTCCTCGAAATCCGCGGGGTCCCTGTGGGAGCGGGTTTACCCGCGAAGAGGCCCTCGAAAAAGGCACAAGACTCACCAGGCGCACCATAATAGTGCGCACCCACCAAAAACCGCATCGTAAGGGTGCACTTTTCCCCGCCAACCCGCCGCCAAATGCCCGCAAACGCCTGCTTTTATCCCACCCTCGCCATTTTCGGGCACTGGCATGCAATTTGCTCCCTTGTGAGGCAGGTAAGCTTGGCCGACTATCCGCGCCCGGCAACACCCTTTTTCCAGGGCAGCGGCCCACCGCGCTCTAGACCCTCCGGAGGACAACATGTCGAAGTCGGTTCAACTCATCAAAGATCATGACGTCAAGTGGATTGATCTGCGTTTCACGGACACCAAAGGCATTCAGCACCACGTGACCATGCCGTCGCGTGATGCGCTGGACGAAGACTTCTTCGAAGTCGGCAAGATGTTCGACGGTTCCTCCATTGCTGGCTGGAAAGGCATCGAAGCTTCCGACATGATCCTGATGCCGGTTGACGACACTGCCGTCCTGGACCCGTTCACCGAAGAACCTACCCTGATCATCACCTGCGACATCGTCGACCCGTCGAGCATGCAGGGCTACGATCGCGACCCACGTGCGATCGCCAAGCGCGCCGAAGAGTACCTGAAGAGCACCGGCATCGGTGACACCGTATTCGCAGGCCCGGAGCCAGAGTTCTTCATCTTCGACGAAGTGAAGTTCCACTCGGACATCTCCGGTTCGATGTTCAAGATCTTCTCCGAGCAAGGCTCGTGGATGACCGGCGCTGACGTGGAAGGCGGCAACAAAGGCCACCGTCCAGGCGTGAAAGGCGGCTACTTCCCGGTTCCGCCGTTCGACCACGACCACGAAATCCGTACTGCCATGTGCAACGCGCTGGAAGAAATGGGCCAGACCGTTGAAGTTCACCACCACGAAGTGGCGACTGCCGGCCAGAACGAAATCGGCGTCAAGTTCAACACCCTGGTGAAGAAAGCTGACGAAGTACAGGCCCTGAAATACGTCGTGCACAACGTTGCCGACGCTTACGGCCGTACCGCTACCTTCATGCCGAAGCCACTGTACGGCGACAACGGCTCGGGCATGCACGTGCACATGTCGATCTGGAAAGACGGCAAGAACACCTTCTCGGGTGAAGGTTATGCCGGCCTGTCCGACACCGCCCTGTACTTCATCGGCGGTATCATCAAGCACGGTAAGGCCCTGAACGGCTTCACCAACCCGTCGACCAACTCCTACAAGCGTCTGGTCCCAGGCTTCGAAGCCCCGGTAATGCTGGCCTACTCGGCTCGCAACCGTTCCGCCTCGATCCGTATTCCTTACGTCGGCAGCCCGAAAGCCCGCCGTATCGAAGCACGCTTCCCGGACCCATCGGCCAACCCGTACCTGGCCTTCGCGGCCCTGCTGATGGCTGGCCTGGACGGCATTCAGAACAAGATCCACCCAGGCGATGCTGCCGACAAGAACCTGTACGACCTGCCACCAGAAGAGGCCAAGGACATTCCGCAAGTGTGCGGCAGCCTGAAAGAAGCCCTGGAAGAGCTGGACAAAGGCCGTGCGTTCCTGACCAAGGGCGGCGTGTTCTCCGATGACTTCATCGATGCTTTCATCGAGCTGAAGTCGGAAGAAGAGATCAAGGTCCGTACCTTCGTGCACCCGCTGGAATATGAGCTGTACTACAGCTGCTGATCTGATCGGCGCCTCGCGCCGGTGAAATGATCACGACGGCCTCCTTCGGGAGGCCGTTTTCGTTTGCGCCCCACGCAGAACCCTCGCCGCCCACGCTATGCTCTATCTTGGTGCAAGATTGAGTACAGTGCCCCGATTTGCTCCCCAATCTGGTTCACATTAAACGTTTCATCAAGACTTTCTGATCCGAATTTGCGCAGATCCAGGCCTTTATCGGCAAATCCCGCTTCTTTTCGGAGCTTTGGTTTGTTTCTTGCATTTTTCTGTAGAGAGACTGGCATCAGCAGATGCACCCCGAGCCCGGACCTGGCCAAATAAGTGCCAGGCAAGCGCCAAAAGAGGTCAACGACGCCTTATGACCATCAGCGATGCGCAGCACCGTCTGCTTCTGGACAACCTGACCACCGCCACGTTGCTGCTCAACGCCGAGCTGCGCCTGGAGTACATGAATCCGGCCGCGGAAATGCTACTGGCCGTTAGTGGTCAACGTAGCCATGGGCAGTTCATCAGCGAACTGTTTACCGAATCGACCGAAGCGCTCAGCTCGTTGCGCCAGGCGGTGGAGCAGGCGCACCCGTTCACCAAGCGCGAAGCGCAGCTCACCTCGCTGACCGGGCAGACCATCACCGTCGACTACGCGGTAACGCCCATCCTGAACCAGGGCCAGACCCTGCTGTTGCTGGAGGTGCACCCACGCGACCGGCTGCTGCGCATCACCAAGGAAGAGGCCCAGCTGAGCAAACAGGAAACCACCAAGATGCTGGTGCGCGGCCTGGCCCACGAAATCAAGAACCCGCTCGGCGGCATTCGCGGCGCGGCCCAGCTGCTGGCCCGCGAGTTACCCGAAGAAGGCCTGCGCGATTACACCAACGTGATCATCGAAGAGGCCGACCGCCTGCGTAACCTGGTCGACCGCATGCTCGGTTCGAACAAGCTGCCATCGCTGGCCATGACCAACATCCACGAAGTGCTGGAGCGGGTCTGCAGCCTTGTCGACGCCGAAAGCCAGGGCTGCATCACTTTGGTGCGCGATTACGACCCAAGCCTGCCGGACGTGCTGATCGACCGCGAGCAGATGATCCAGGCCATGCTCAACATCGTGCGTAACGCCATGCAGGCGATCAGTTCGCAGAACGAACTGCGCCTGGGCCGCATCACCCTGCGCAGCCGCGCCTTGCGCCAGTTCACCATCGGCCATGTTCGCCATCGCCTGGTCGCGCGGGTGGAGATCATCGATAACGGCCCGGGCATTCCGCCGGAACTGCAAGACACCCTCTTCTATCCCATGGTCAGCGGCCGCCCGGACGGTACCGGGCTGGGCCTGGCCATTACCCAGAACATCATCAGCCAGCACCAGGGCCTGATCGAGTGCGAAAGCCACGCAGGCCACACCGCCTTCTCGATCTACCTGCCCCTGGAACAAGGAGCCAACGCCTCATGAGCCGAAGTGAAACCGTATGGATCGTCGACGATGATCGCTCCATCCGCTGGGTCCTGGAAAAAGCCCTGCAACAAGAAGGCATGACCACCCAGAGCTTCGACAGCGCAGATGGCGTGATGGGCCGCCTGGCACGCCAGCAGCCGGACGTGATCATTTCCGATATCCGCATGCCGGGCGCCAGTGGCCTCGACCTGCTGGCACAGATCCGCGAACACCACCCGCGCCTGCCGGTCATCATCATGACCGCCCATTCCGACCTCGACAGCGCCGTGGCGTCGTACCAAGGCGGTGCCTTCGAGTACCTGCCCAAGCCGTTCGATGTGGACGAAGCCGTCTCGCTGGTCAAGCGCGCCAACCAGCACGCCCAGGAACAGCAAGGCCTGGATGTGCCGCAGAACCTGGCGCGCACACCGGAAATCATCGGCGAAGCCCCGGCGATGCAGGAGGTGTTCCGCGCCATCGGCCGCCTCAGCCATTCCAACATCACCGTACTGATCAACGGCGAGTCCGGTACCGGCAAAGAGCTGGTCGCCCACGCCTTGCACCGTCACAGCCCGCGTGCAGCGTCGCCGTTCATTGCCCTGAACATGGCGGCCATCCCGAAGGATTTGATGGAGTCCGAGCTGTTCGGCCATGAGAAAGGTGCTTTCACCGGTGCTGCCAACCTGCGCCGGGGCCGCTTCGAACAGGCGGATGGCGGCACCTTGTTCCTCGACGAAATCGGTGACATGCCCGCCGACACCCAGACCCGCCTGCTGCGGGTGCTGGCCGATGGCGAGTTCTACCGCGTTGGCGGCCATGTGCCGGTCAAGGTCGACGTGCGCATCATCGCTGCGACCCACCAGAACCTGGAGTCGCTGGTGCAGGCGGGCAAGTTCCGTGAGGACTTGTTCCACCGCCTGAACGTGATCCGCATCCACATTCCGCGGCTGGCCGACCGCCGCGAGGACATCCCTGCCCTCGCCCGCCACTTCCTCGCCCGCGCCGCGCAAGAGCTGGCAGTCGAGCCGAAGATCCTCAAGCCGGAAACCGAAGAGTTCATCCGCAACCTGCCGTGGCCAGGCAATGTGCGGCAGATGGAAAACACCTGCCGCTGGATCACCGTGATGGCCTCCAGCCGCGAGGTGCTGATCGGCGACCTGCCGCCCGAGCTGCTGAACCTGCCACAGGATGCCGCACCGGTAACCAACTGGGAGCAGGCCCTGCGCCAGTGGGCCGACCAGGCGCTGGCACGCGGGCAGTCGAGCCTGCTGGACAGCGCGGTGCCGAGTTTTGAACGGATCATGATCGAGACGGCGCTCAAGCACACCGCCGGACGGCGCCGGGATGCGGCGCTGTTGCTGGGTTGGGGGCGTAATACCTTGACGCGCAAGATCAAGGAGCTGGGCATGAATGTGGCGGGTGGGGATGACGAGGAAGGTGACGAGCACTGACTTATCGGTAAACCCGTAATCTCCTGGGGCTGCTTTGCAGCCCTTTCGCGGCACAAGGCCGCTCCTACAGGGGTTCGCTTTCTCCTGTAGGAGCGGCCTTGTGCCGCGAAAGGGCCGCAAAGCGGCCCCAGCTATTTCAGCCCCCGATGCACCGATCCTGTGCCCGATGCACCTCTGGAAGGCACAAATCCCCTCAAAACCCGGCCAAATCCCCCTCAAAGCCCAACATTCACGGGCTTTGCAAAATTGGCACGCCCCCTGCAATAGCTAATACATACCCAGTTTCGGGGGCCCTGGTACAGGCAGGCCGGGTGAACCCCTCTTTTATTCGCAGCACCGCCCGTTTTGGGGACCTCGGTACAGGCAGGCCGGGTCATCCCCCCTTTATACGCAGTAACCCCTTTTGGGGACCCTGGTACAGGCAGGCCGGGATATCCCCTCTTTTATTCGTGCAGTTTCACCTGCACCCGCCAACGCCCATCGTCCTCTGCACCGGCCCACTCGCCGTGCAGGGGACGCGCGGCAATCACCGTCAGCAGCAACCCTTCGTCACTCTTCTGCACCCGCCAGCTGACCGGTTTGCCTTCCAGGCTCAATTGCCCTTGCTGGCTCTTGCCCTGGGCCTGGAACAGCAGCGCAACCGTGCCTTCCACATTCTCGCCATGCAGCTTGGGTTCTTCGTTGAACCACAACGTCAGGCCATCCTGCACCACCTCCACCTGCTGGAGCTCACGCTCGTCGGGCGCGGTCAGGCGGCCAATCATCAGCCCTACCATCAAACCGACAATCGCCAGTGACAGCATTACCCGAGGGAAGGCCTTCGAACGCACGTCCGGTTCAGGAGTAGAATGCCCGTCATCTTCACGCTTGGAGCCGTGCATGTTTCACGTCATCCTTTTTCAACCAGAAATTCCGCCGAATACCGGCAACATCATTCGCCTGTGCGCCAACAGCGGCTGCGACCTGCACCTGATCGAACCCATCAGCTTCGAACTGGATGACAAGCGCCTGCGTCGCGCTGGGCTGGATTACCATGAGTATGCCACGCTCAAGCGCCATGAGAGCCTGGCCGGATGCCTGGAAAGCCTCGGTAATCCAAGGCTGTTCGCCTTTACCACCAAGGGCTCGCACCCGTTCCATGAAGTGGCCTATCAGCCGGGCGACGCCTTTCTGTTCGGGCCAGAGAGCCGCGGGTTGCCGGCCGAGGTGCTGGACAGCCTGCCGGCCGAACAACGCTTGCGCCTGCCGATGCGGCCGGGGTGCCGCAGCCTGAACCTGTCCAATACTGTGGCAGTGACAGTGTATGAGGCCTGGCGGCAAAACGGGTTTGCCGGTAGCTGATCTTTGCCTGCAAGGGCCCTTTCGCGGGCAACAAAAAAGCGCCCCGAGAGGCGCTTTCTTGATACCGGCAGTGATTACTGCACAGTCGGCACTTCGCCGGCTTCCTGCATGCGCTGCATTTCCTGCGCGTACAGGGCGTCGAAGTTGACCGGCGACAGCATCAGGGCCGGGAACGAACCACGGGTCACCAGGCTGTCCAGGGTCTCGCGGGCGTACGGGAACAGGATGTTCGGGCAGAACGCACCCAGGGTGTGGCTCATCGAAGCCGCATCCAGGTTGGCGATCAGGAAGATACCGGCCTGCTGCACTTCAGCAATGAAAGCCACTTCGTCACCGTTCTTGACGGTTACCGACAGGGTCAGCACCACTTCGTGGAAGTCACCTTCCAGGGCTTTCTGCTTGGTGTTCAGGTCCAGCGCAACGCTAGGCTCCCAGGTCTGACGGAAGATCTGCGGGCTTTTCGGGGCCTCGAACGACAGGTCGCGCACATAGATGCGCTGCAGGGAGAACTGAGGGCTGTTGTCTTCTGCAGCAGCGCCGTTGGTCTGTTGGTCAGTCATGGCAGGTCCTTATCCTAATGTTTTTGAATGCAGTGCAAATCAGGCCGCCAGCAGCGCGTCGAGCTTGCCGGCGCGCTCCAGGGCATAGAGGTCATCGCATCCACCGACATGGGTGCTGCCGATCCAGATCTGCGGCACCGACGTACGGCCGGCCTTCTGGCTCATCTCGGCACGAACCTGCGGCTTGCCGTCGACCTTGATTTCCTCGAAGGCCACGCCCTTGCTCTCGAGCAGGTACTTGGCGCGCATGCAGTAGGGGCAGTAGTCGCTGGAATAGACGATGACGGGCTTCATATCACTTCACCAGGGGCAGGTTATCGGCTTTCCAGCTGGAAACGCCACCGCTCAGTTTGGCGGCGGTGTAACCAGCCTTGAGCAGTTCGCGGCAGTGGGTGCCGGACTGCTGGCCCATCGCGTCGACGACGATCAGGGTCTTCTCTTTGTGCTTGTCCAGCTCGCTCATGCGGGCGGCCAGCTTGTCCTGCGGAATGTTGATGGCACCGACGATGTGGCCGGCGGCGTATTCCTTGGCAGTACGGATGTCGATGACCAGACCCTTGTCGGCGTTGACCAGTGCGGTCAGTTGGCCATTGCTCAGGCTCTGGCCGCCACGGCGGATTTCATTGAGCAGCAGCAGGACCAGCAGAACAACGAAGATCGCAACCAGGATGTAGTGATCTGTCGCGAATTGAATCAGGTGAGCAACCATCAGCGGTGTTCCAGGCGATTGAAAATGCCGGCCAGTATACACAGCCCCCCAGTACCACCAAAGCCCGACGGGCCGGCCGCAAAAGTACCTTCATCTTGCCGCACGGGCCGCGCTGGTCAGGGAACAGGACGATTATTCGCCGCAGCTGGCGTATTTGCCCTAAAATGCGTGTCTTTATCATCTTTGAACAACCGTGAGTTTGATTGATGACGAGTACACCCAAACCCCTGGTCCTGATCATCCTGGATGGCTTCGGCCACAGCGATATCCCCGAACACAACGCCATCTTTGCCGCCAACACACCGGTCTATGATCGCCTGCGCGCCACCCGGCCGCATGGCCTCATTTCCGGCTCGGGCATGGATGTCGGCCTGCCGGACGGGCAGATGGGCAACTCCGAAGTCGGTCACATGAACCTGGGGGCCGGCCGCGTCGTCTACCAGGACTTCACCCGCGTCACCAAAGCGATCCGCGATGGCGAGTTTTTCGAAAACCCGGTGCTCACCGGCGCCGTGGACCATGCAACCAATGCCGGCAAGGCCGTGCACATCCTCGGCCTGCTGTCTGATGGTGGCGTGCACAGCCACCAGGACCACTTGGTAGCCATGGCCGAACTGGCTGCGCAGCGCGGCGCAGAAAAGATCTACCTGCACGCCTTCCTCGACGGCCGCGACACCCCGCCACGCAGCGCGCAGTCGTCCATCGAACTGCTCGACGGCACCTTCGCCAAGCTGGGCAAGGGCCGCATCGCCACCCTGATCGGCCGCTACTTTGCCATGGACCGCGACAACCGCTGGGACCGCGTCAGCGCCGCCTACAACCTGATCGTCGACAGCGCCGCCGAGTACACCGCCGACACCGCCCAGGCCGGCCTGGAAGCGGCCTACGCCCGTGACGAGAGCGACGAGTTCGTCAAGGCCACGCGCATTGGGGAAGCGGTCAAGGTTGAAGACGGCGATGCCGTGATCTTCATGAACTTCCGCGCCGACCGCGCTCGCGAGCTGTCGCGTGCGTTCGTCGAAACCGATTTCAACGAGTTCCCACGTGCCCGCCTGCCAAAACTGGCGGCCTATATCGGCCTGACCCAGTACTCGGCCAAGATCCCGGCCCCGGCGGCCTTTGCACCTTCCAGCCTGAACAATGTGCTGGGCGAGTACCTGGCCAAGAACGGCAAGACCCAGCTGCGCATCGCCGAGACCGAGAAGTACGCCCACGTTACCTTCTTCTTCTCGGGCGGGCGTGAAGAGCCGTTCGAAGGCGAAGAACGCATCCTGATCCCGTCGCCGAAGGTCGCCACCTACGACCTGCAGCCGGAAATGAACGCACCGCAGGTGACCGATCGCATTGTCGAAGCTATCGAACAGCAGCGGTACGACGTGATCGTGGTCAACTACGCCAACGGCGACATGGTTGGCCACACAGGCGTGTTCGAGGCTGCGGTCAAGGCAGTCGAAGCGCTGGATACCTGTGTAGGGCGCATTGTCGAAGCGCTGGAAAAGGTAGACGGCGAAGCGCTGATTACCGCCGATCACGGCAACGTCGAGCAGATGGAAGACGAATGCACCGGCCAGGCGCACACCGCGCACACCACCGAGCCGGTGCCGTTCATTTATGTGGGCAAGCGCAACGTCACGGTACGCGATGGTGGTGTGCTGGCCGACGTGGCGCCGACCATGCTGAAGCTGCTGGGGCTGGAAAAGCCGGTGGAAATGACCGGTACGTCGATCCTGGTCGACGCCTGATCCGGTGTATCGGGGCCGCTTCGCGGCCCCGATTGCACATGAATTCCAGACCAACGCCCCCCTGCACCCGCAGCGAGGCGTTTTTTTTGCCTGCCCGGGCGGGCATACTAGGCCAGTCTCCATCCTTGGTACGCCAAACCCCATGCTTCGCGCCCTGATCCTACTCGCCCTGTCTTGCCTGCTCAGCCCGGCCTTCGCCGATGAGCGTGCGCAGACCCAGCAGCAACTGGACGCCACCCGCCAGGATATTGCCGAGCTCAAGAAGACGCTGGGCAAGCTCCAGGAAGAAAAGGCCGGTGTGCAAAAGGACCTCAAAGCCACCGAGACCGACATCGGCAACCTCGAAAAGCAGGTGGAGGCTCTGCAGCAAGAACTAAAAAAGACCGAGGGCGATCTGGAGCGCCTTGAAACCGAGAAAAAAAAACTCCAGAGCGCCCGCGTTGAACAACAGCGACTGATCGCCATTCAGGCCCGGTCGGCCTACCAGAACAACGGCCGCGAGGAATACCTCAAGCTGCTGCTCAACCAGCAGAACCCCGAGAAGTTCGCGCGCACCCTCACCTACTACGATTACCTGAGCAAGGCGCGCCTGGAGCAATTGCGCACCTTCAACGAGACCTTGCGCCAGCTGGCCAACGTCGAACAGGACATTGCCGGCCAGCAGCAACAGTTGCTGGCCCAGCGCGCCGACCTCGACAGCCGCCGCCAGGCCCTGGAAGCCGAGCGAGGCAAGCGCCAGCAGGTGCTGGCCAAGCTCAATGGCGACATGAAGGACCGCGACCAGAAGTTGCAGGCCCGCGAGCAGGACCAGGCCGACCTGTCCAAAGTCCTCAAGACCATTGAGGAAACCCTGGCCCGGCAGGCCCGCGAAGCTGAAGAAGCGCGCAAGAAAGCCTTGCTGGCCCAGCAGGAAGCGGAAAAACGCCGCCAGCAGGAAGCCCTGGCCGCCGCTGCTGCCCGCGAACAGGCAAAGGAACCCGTGGAACCACCGAAAAAGGCCCGCACCACCCTCGGCCCGATGGTTTCCACCGACGGCGCAAGCTACGGCGGCGCATTTTCTTCGGCGCGGGGAAAACTTCCATGGCCTGTGAACGGTCGATTGCTGGCACGCTTCGGTGATGCCCGCGGCAGCGACGCCCGTGCAAAGTGGGACGGGGTGATGATCAGCGCCAACCCGGGCACCCAGGTACGTGCGGTGCACGGCGGGCGCGTGGTGTTCGCCGACTGGTTGCGCGGCGCCGGGCTTCTGGTCATTCTCGACCATGGCAACGGTTACCTGAGCCTGTACGGCCACAACCAGAGCCTGCTCAAGAGCGCCGGTGATATCGTCAAGGCCGGTGAAGCCATTTCCACCGTTGGCGACAGCGGTGGCCAGGACGCGGCAGGCTTGTACTTCGCCATCCGCCAGCAGGGTCGGCCTACCGACCCTTCGCAGTGGTGCCGGGGCTAGTCAAATTTCTACGGCGTAGCCTGAATGCTGCGCCGATGCTCCCCAGGGAGCGCTTACAGGATCAGGAGTTCGTTCGACATGCTGCACTCGCCTCGTCTCACCCAGCTGGCCCTGTCCATCGCCCTGGCGGTCGGCGCGCCCCTGGCCACCGCCGCAGAGCCGGCCAAGGCCGCCGCGGTGCCAGCCACCGAGGTGACCGCCAAGGCGCCGCTGCCGCTGGAAGAGCTGCGCACCTTCGCCGAGGTCATGGACCGCATCAAGGCTGCCTACGTCGAACCGGTGGATGACAAGACCCTGCTGGAAAACGCCATCAAGGGCATGCTCAGCAACCTCGACCCGCACTCCGCCTACCTCGGCCCCGAGGACTTCCAGGAGCTGCAGGAAAGCACCAGCGGCGAGTTCGGCGGGCTGGGCATCGAGGTGGGCCAGGAAGACGGCTTCATCAAGGTGGTCTCGCCAATCGACGACACCCCGGCTTCGCGTGCCGGTGTGCAGGCGGGCGACCTGATCGTCAAGATCAACGGCGCCCCGACCCGTGGCCAGACCATGACCGAAGCGGTCGACAAGATGCGCGGCAAGATCGGCGAGAAGATCACCCTGACCCTGGTGCGCGACGGCGGCAATCCGTTCGACGTGACGCTGGCCCGCGCGGTCATCCAGGTCAAGAGCGTGAAGAGCCAGTTGCTGGAGAACGACTACGGCTACATCCGCATCACCCAGTTCCAGGTCAAGACCGGCGACGAAGTGGGCAAGGCGCTGGCCAAGCTGCGCAAGGACAACGGCAAGAAGTTGCGCGGGGTAGTGCTGGACCTGCGCAACAACCCGGGCGGCGTGCTGCAGTCGGCGGTAGAAGTGGCCGACCACTTCCTGACCAAGGGCCTGATCGTCTACACCAAGGGCCGTATCGCCAACTCCGAATTGCGCTTCTCGGCCGACCCGGCCGACGCCAGCGAAGGCGTGCCACTGGTGGTGCTGATCAACGGCGGCAGTGCCTCGGCCTCCGAGATCGTCGCCGGTGCCCTGCAGGATCAGAAGCGCGCCGTGCTGATGGGTACCGACAGCTTCGGCAAAGGCTCGGTGCAGACCGTGCTGCCGCTGGCCAACGACCGCGCCCTGAAGCTCACCACCGCGCTGTACTACACCCCCAACGGCCGCTCGATCCAGGCCCAGGGCATCGTGCCGGACATCGAAGTGCGCCCGGCCAAGCTCACCGCCGAAGTCGACAGCGAAAACTTCAAGGAAGCCGACCTGCAGGGCCACTTGGGCAACGGCAACGGCGGCGCCGACCGACCGACCGGCAGCAGCAAGCGCAAAGAACGCCCGCAGGACGATGACTTCCAGCTGAGCCAGGCCCTGAGCCTGCTCAAAGGGCTGAACATCACCTCGGGCAAATGATCCACACGATGCGTTACCTGCTGTGTCTGTTGTTCTGCCTGTTGGCCGGGGTCGCGCAAGCGGCGCCGGCCGGCAAGGCCTACATGAGCATCATCATCGACGACCTGGGCCAGAGCCCCGACCGTGACAGCCGAACCCTTGCCCTGCCTGGGCCGGTGACCATGGCGATCATGCCCGACACCCCGCACGCCAGCGACTTCGCCCGCCAAGCCCACAAGGCCGGCAAGACGGTGATCCTGCACATGCCCATGGACCCGGCCACCGGGCCCTATGCCTGGCACCCGGGCATCACCATCGACGAACTGGCCCGCCGCCTGGAGGCTGCCTTGGCGAAGGTGCCCTACGCCGCCGGCATCAACAACCACATGGGCAGCCGCATGACGGCGCAGCGCGAACCGATGGCCTGGTTGATGGGTGAACTGCAGCAACGCCACCTGTTCTTCGTCGACAGCCGCACCAGCGCCGCCACCGTGGCCGCAGCCGAGGCCCAGCGCATTGGCCTGGCCCACGTTTCGCGTGATGTGTTCCTCGACGATGTGCGCACTACCGAGGCGATCACTGGGCAGTTGCAGCAAGGCATCGCCCTGGCGCGCAAGCAAGGGTCGGCAGTATTGATCGGGCATCCTTACCCACAAACCCTCGAAGTGCTGGAACGGGCACTGCCACAGCTCAAGGGCCAGGGCATCGAACTGATCAGGCTCAGCCAGATGATCGCCTTGCGCAGCAACCTGGCGATGCCTGGGCATGGCAAGAATGGCCGCTACACCAATCGCTGAGAAGCTGGGGCTGCTTTGCAGCCCCAATAAAAAACCCCGCTCAGTGAGCGGGGTTTTGTTTGCATCAACAGCAATCAGCTGTACACACGCCCCAGCACCTGGCGGTGGCTTTCGAACTGATCCAGCACATCACGCACGATCTGCTCTGGCGCAAAGCCCATCAGGTCATACTCCTGGCTGCCATCGTGCAGGTACACCTCGGCACGGTAGTAGCGCTGACGCACTTCCGGTTCGCCTTCAACCGGCGCCTCGCTCGGCGCGGCCATATAGCCGTCCAGGCTCACTTCGTAAACGAACGGGTTACCCTCGTCCATTATCACCCGCAGGCCCATCATGTTGCGCGACTGGCCAACGCGGGTTTCCACCTCGAAGCCAAGGGTCTGCAACTGCGCGGCCGCTTCTTTCAGCGCCGGGCTGACCTGCTTGTCCATGAAGCGCTGCACCACAGCCTGGGTCGGTTGCAGCTCCAGCTGGGTCAGGCGCTCGCTGAAACCGCGACGGCCACGGGCGGCCAGCTCGGCGCGTTCGCTTTCTACTGCAACGTCCTGCTTCATGGCCTTGTACAGGCCGAACATGAACAGCACCAGCACCACCGAGAACGGCAGGCCCGCCAGCACGACCATGGTCTGCATGGCTTCGAAGTTGCCGGCAAACAGCAGGCCGATGGTGACCAGGGTGATGACCACCGACCAGAACACCACCATCCAGTGCGGGGCGTCTTCGTCGACCTTGCCGCCTTTGCACGACAGGTTGGCCATCATCACCGCACCGGAGTCGGCCGGGGTAAGGAACAGCACAAAGCCGACAAATACCGCCACACCAATCACGATCTTCGCCGCCGGGAAGTATTCCAGCAGCTGGTAGATCGACATTGACGGCTGTTCCAGCGCTGTCTTGCCCAGCTCCACCGCCCCCTGGTTGATCACCAGGTCCAGTGCGGTGTTGCCGAAGATCGACAGCCAGGCCAAGGTGAAGCCCAGCGGGATCAACAGCACGCCGCTGACCAGTTGGCGAACGGTCCGGCCCTTGGAGATACGGGCAATGAACATGCCGACGAACGGGCCCCAGGAGATCCACCAGGCCCAGTAGAACACGGTCCACAGGCCCAGCCAGCGCTCGGACTTGCCGGCTTCGCCTTCGTACACGTACAGGTCGAAGGTTTTCAGCACGATGCCGTTGAGGTAGTCGCCAACGTTCTGCACAAAGCCGTTGAACAGGTGCAGGGTGTTGCCCGCCAGCAGCACGAAGAGCAGCAAGCCGCTGAACAGCAGGATGTTCAGGTTGGACAGCCGGCGAATGCCGTTTTCCACGCCCGATACCGCCGCTACGGTAGCCACGCCCGCCATGACCAGGATCACCACCAACAGGTTGGTCTGGCTGTGCTCCATGCCGAACAGGTATTCAAGGCCCGAGGACACCTGCATCGAGCCGATCCCCAGGTTGGTCACCAGGCCCAGCAGGGTCACGAACATGCCGAAGATGTCCACCGCGTTGCCGGCAGCACCCTTGACCCAACGCTCACCCACCAGCGGGTACAGCGCCGAGCGCAGTGCCAGCGGCTGGTTGTGACGGTAGGCAAAGTAACCCACGGCCAGGCCGACCAGGGCGTAGATCGCCCAGCCATGCAGGCCCCAGTGCAGGAAGGTCAGCTGCAGGCCCTGGCGCGCAGCTTCGAGGCTGGCCGGGGTACCTTCCGGTGGGTTGAAGTAGTGGTCCAGCGGCTCGGAAGCGCCGAAGTACAGCAGCGAGATGCCGATGCCGGAAGAGAACAGCATGCCGGCCCAGGCGCCGTAGCTGAAGTCAGGCTGGTCGTCCTTGCCACCCAGCTTGAGCTTGCCGTAATCGGAGAAGGCCAGGTAGACGACAAACAGCAGGTAACCGCAGATCACCAGCATGTAGTACCAGCCAAAGGTACGCGTCAGCCATTTCTGGGCCACGCCCAGCACCTGGCCGGCGGTATCGGGTACAGCGATCAGCAAGGCAGTCAGAACAAGGATCATCAGCGCGGAGGTGAAGAACACTACGCGGTTGACCCGTACCCTCTCGGCGGGGGGCTTGGTAAGTGAGGCAGAACTCATTGCACGAATGCTCCGGGCAGTACGGCTTTGTGGAGGCTAATCATTCTTTCCCGAGCAATTGGTGGAATATCCCCACTGCGTCAGGTGTTATAAAAGCACCCTGGAAACCGTGATCCCGAATCGATACGTTGCAAAAAAACAGACAGGTGACCTGCTGAAAATGCCCACGCATCCGCAGAGGTGCGCGCATTCGTCACAGATCACCCAGCCCGCTCCAAGGGCCTGTCGCAGGGCCAGTGGCCGTACGGCAGAATCTGCATTTCGCATCGCTCATGCCCGTCAACGCCTTGTATTCCGGGGGTTACGCGATTTCCTGGGGTGTCAATCCGTGCCTTCTTGACCGCCTGAAAAACTGTCAATGGCACAAATTGTCGCAGAGCTTATTCTTTATTGATTGAACGTTCAATCAAAACAAAATAGACTGGCCTTCGCCGAGTCAGCCGCCCGTCGTCTGCTCGCAGGCCTGAGGAGATAGCAAGATGCCCAAGGTCGGTATGCAACCCATCCGCCGCCAGCAGTTGATCGAAGCCACGTTGCAGGCGGTCGATCAGGTCGGTCTGGGGGACGCCAGCATTGCGCTGATTGCCCGTTTGGCCGGTGTGTCGAACGGCATCATCAGTCACTACTTTCGGGACAAGAACGGCCTGATAGCAGCGACGATGGGTTACATCATGAGCATGCTCAACGAAGGCGTCAGAGCACGCCGTCAGGCCCTGACGGACGACAGCCCGCGCGCTCACCTGAAAGTGATCATCGAGGGCAACTTCGATGCCAGCCAGGTGAACGGCCCGGCAATGAAAACCTGGTTGGCCTTCTGGGCTTCCAGCATGCACCAGCCCGATTTGCACAGGTTGCAGCGGATCAACGACCACCGCTTGTATTCCAACCTGTGCTGCCAGTTCCGCCGCGCCCTGCCGCTCTACCATGCGCGTAAGGCAGCCCGCGGCCTGGCAGCCCTGATCGACGGCCTGTGGCTGCGTGGCGCCCTGTCGGGTGATGCATTCGACACCGGCCAGGCGATACGGATTGCTTACGAATACATGGATCTACAACTGGCTAAACAGCACACCCTGGGCACAAACGACCAGGCCGCTGAACAAGCACGCACGGCCCTTGCCAACCCAGCAGGAGCGTGACGCGCAAGCCAAACCACACACTGCACTTGCGAGGACACTATGGCCCGTTTCGGAACGCAAAAACTCTACATTGATGGCGCTTACGTCGACGCTGGCAGCGATGCCACTTTCGAAGCCATCAACCCGGCTACCGGCGAAGTCCTCGCCCACGTGCAACGTGCCACCGAGGCTGACGTCGAGAAAGCTGTCGAAAGCGCCGAGCGTGGCCAGAAAGTCTGGGCTGCGATGACCGCCATGCAGCGTTCGCGCATCCTGCGCCGCGCCGTCGACATCCTGCGCGAGCGCAACGATGAGCTGGCCCAGCTGGAAACCCTGGACACCGGCAAGTCGTACTCCGAAACCCGCTACGTCGACATCGTCACCGGCGCCGACGTGCTGGAATACTATGCAGGCCTGGTGCCGGCCATCGAAGGCGAGCAGATCCCGCTGCGCGAATCGTCCTTCGTCTACACCCGCCGCGAGCCGCTGGGCGTGACCGTGGGTATCGGCGCCTGGAACTACCCGATCCAGATCGCCCTGTGGAAATCCGCCCCGGCCCTGGCCGCCGGCAACGCGATGATCTTCAAGCCGTCGGAAGTCACCTCGCTGACCACTCTGAAACTGGCCGAGATCTACACCGAAGCCGGCCTGCCAAATGGCGTGTTCAACGTTCTGACCGGCAGCGGCCGCGAAGTCGGCACCTGGCTGACCGAGCACCCGCGCATCGAAAAAGTCTCCTTCACCGGCGGCACCACCACCGGCAAGAAAGTCATGGCCAGCGCCTCCAGCTCCTCGCTGAAGGAAGTCACCATGGAACTGGGTGGCAAGTCGCCACTGATCATCTGCGCCGACGCCGACCTGGACAAGGCCGCCGACATCGCCATGATGGCCAACTTCTACAGCTCGGGCCAGGTGTGCACCAACGGCACCCGCGTGTTCATCCCGGCTGAAATGAAAGCTGCTTTCGAAGCCAAGATCGCCGAGCGCGTTGCCCGCATCCGTGTTGGCAACCCGGAAGACGAAAACACCAACTTCGGCCCGCTGGTCAGCTTCGCCCACATGGAAAACGTGCTGGGCTACATCGCCAAGGGTAAAGAAGAAGGCGCCCGCGTACTGTGCGGCGGCGAGCGTCTGACCGAAGGTGACTTCGCCAAGGGCGCCTTCGTGGCCCCGACCGTGTTCACCGACTGCACCGACGACATGACCATCGTCAAGGAAGAGATCTTCGGCCCGGTCATGAGCATTCTGTCCTACGAGACCGAAGAAGAAGTGATCCGTCGTGCCAACGACACCGAGTACGGCCTGGCCGCCGGTGTGTGCACCAACGACATCACCCGCGCACACCGCATCATCCACAAGCTGGAAGCCGGCATCTGCTGGATCAACGCCTGGGGTGAATCGCCGGCCGAAATGCCGGTCGGTGGCTACAAGCAGTCGGGCGTCGGCCGTGAGAACGGCGTCAGCTCGCTGGCTCAATACACTCGCATCAAGTCGGTCCAGGTAGAGCTGGGCGGCTACAACTCGGTTTTCTAAGCCCTGTCTAGCCACGCCCGTGCCGCTGTGCACGGGCGTTCCCGCTCCCTGATCACCGCCAACACGAGGGTACTTTCATGTCCCAAGAATTCGATTACATCATCGTCGGTGCCGGTTCGGCCGGTAACACCCTGGCTACCCGCCTGACCGAAGACGCCGGCGTCACCGTACTGCTGCTGGAAGCCGGTGGCCCCGACTACCGCTTCGACTTCCGTACCCAGATGCCAGCCGCCCTGGCCTTCCCGCTGCAGGGCCGCCGCTACAACTGGGCCTACGAGACCGACCCGGAGCCGCACATGGACGGCCGCCGCATGGAATGTGGCCGTGGCAAGGGCCTGGGTGGCTCGTCGCTGATCAACGGCATGTGCTACATCCGCGGCAACGCCATGGACTTCGACGGCTGGGCAGAGCTGCCAGGCCTGGAAGACTGGACTTACCTGGATTGCCTGCCGTACTTCCGTAAAGCCGAAACCCGCGACATCGGCCCGAACGATTACCACGGTGGCGAAGGCCCGGTCAGCGTTGCCACGCCAAAGGCCGGCAACAACCCGCTGTTCCACGCCATGGTCGAGGCCGGCGTGCAGGCTGGTTACCCGCGCACCGAAGACCTCAACGGCTACCAGCAGGAAGGCTTCGGCCCGATGGACCGTTCGGTCACCAAGAACGGCCGCCGCTCCAGCACCGCCCGTGGCTACCTGGACCAGGCCAAGAAGCGCCCGAACCTGACCATCGTCACCCATGCCCTGAGCGACCGTATCCTGTTCGACGGCAAGCGCGCCGTTGGCGTGACCTACCTGGTTGGCGACAGCGAAGAGCGTGTTGAAGCCCGTGCCCGCAAGGAAGTGATCGTCAGCTCCGGCGCCATCGCTTCGCCGCAGCTGCTGCAGCGCTCCGGCGTCGGCCCGCGTCACCTGCTGGAAAGCCTCGACATCCCGGTTGTACACGACCTGCCGGGTGTTGGTGAAAACCTGCAGGACCACCTTGAGCTGTACCTGCAGTACGCCTGCACCCAGCCGGTATCGCTGTACCCATCGCTGCTGTGGTGGAACCAGCCGGCCATCGGTGCCGAGTGGCTGTTCAACGGCACCGGCATCGGCGCCAGCAACCAGTTCGAGGCTGGCGGTTTCATCCGTACCCGCCCTGAATTCAAGTGGCCGAACATTCAGTACCACTTCCTGCCGGTGGCCATTAACTACAACGGCTCCAACGGCGTGAAGGAACACGGCTTCCAGGCGCACATGGGTTCCATGCGTTCGCCTGCCCGTGGTCGCATCCAGGCCAAGTCGAAAGACCCGCGCCAGCACCCGAGCATCCTGTTCAACTACATGTCCACCGAGCAGGACTGGCAGGAATTCCGCGACGGCATCCGCCTGACCCGCGAGATCATGGCCCAGCCGGCGCTGGACCCGTACCGTGGCCGCGAGATCAGCCCGGGCGCCGACGTGCAAACCGACGAGCAGCTGGACAAGTTCATCCGCGAGCACGCCGAAACCGCCTTCCACCCGTCCTGCTCGTGCAAGATGGGCACCGACGACATGGCAGTGGTCGACGGCGAAGGCCGCGTGCATGGCATGAAAGGCCTGCGTGTGGTCGATGCCTCGATCATGCCGCTGATCATCACCGGCAACCTCAACGCCACCACGATCATGATTGCCGAAAAGATCTCGGACAAGATCCGTGGCCGCAAGCCGCTGCCGCGCAGCACTGCCAAGTACTATGTGGCAGGTGATGCGCCGGTGAAAGGCAAGCCGATGCGTGAAGTGAAGCAGGGTTGAAACCTTGATCAGGGGCCGCACAGCGGCCCCTTTCACTTTTGCTCAGGTGGGCACCGCAAAGAAGGTGCGCATCAACGAGTCATCCCCACTGCCCAGTCGCACAGCCAGTGCCTGGCGGTCGAACAACATTCCGGTGCGCATCTCACGCACGGTATTCCCGCTTGGCGCCTGCGCCAGTGCCTTCAGGCACACCTCCGTAAAGCGATAGTTGTGCCCTTGAACAGCCGTCACCTTTTCCACTTGCAGGTAGCGCCCGGGCATCATCAAAGACTCTGCCTCATCTGGCCGCCTTGAAAAGGGCCCGATCGGCGTCGCCTGCATGTCCTCGCCCGGTTCCAATACATACACCAACGCATTTTCATCAAAAGCACTCCGGCCACTGACCTGGGTCTGAGGGTCGTTGAAAACCTCCCAGAGGGCATAGGGGTTTTCCGTGAATGACGTGAAGTCGGTGGTCACCAGCACATCACCCACTTCAATGGCACCCTCACCGGATACCTGAACCCCCCCGCCCCGCAGGCTGGAAGCCGCCCGGTACAGCCTCACCTGATTACTGACGCCAATTTGCCCCAGTGCGCGGGCAAGGTCGTGGCTGCGCTGGATATTTTCGGCGCGACTGCCCTCTAGCGGCATGCCCCGCCACAGGTTGTTGTAGCGCTCCGGCGAGCTGGTGTACTCGGCAATGGCGGGCGAACCAAAGCCCTGCTCATCGCGATAGACGGGGTACGGCTCACTGAATGCATCCAGATACTCGCCATTGGCCCCCACGGCATCGAGATCAGCGCACGGCACCGCGCCCAACAGGGCTTTCTGCCGCGCCAGCGCCTTATCCGACGTAGCCAGCATTTCGTCTGCCGCCGGGGCCATGTAAGTCCCCCAGTCGACCTTGGCGGCAGAGGCTTGCGCCTGACCTGCCACACGCGGGGGGACGTGGCCATCGGTGAACAGCTCGCTGGCACGCATCATGGCTATATCAAGCAGAATGAACAGAATATCCGTCAGTACTGACCACCATGCTGCTGTGCGCCAGGCCTGCTTGCCATTGATTGCTCGGTCCAGGTGCAGAGCCAGACTTGCGGTGCCCAGACCGAGCGATGCCAATATCACTGGCCAGCCAAGCGGCGTCATCGGCGCGATTATAAAACTCGCTGCTTGCAAGCCCGCCAGCCAATCGGCCTTGCGCAGTTGGGCGTTGGTGGTCAGCCGCTCATGAGCATCGCTGGCCAGATCATCCATGACCGCATCGCGCAGATGGACGAAAAGGTCCCCTGCAATGGCCGACCCGGAAAGCATGGTGTCGCCCCGCGACTGCGCGAGCAACTTGAAGTAATTGCGTAAACGCGGGCGCAACGACTGCGCCAGTACCCCGTCCCCGACGAACAACCTGACCAGCCGCTCTCGCCCCGCATCCGTGGCTGCCTGGTCAGCCATCCATTCCTGAAACGCGTGGCGATCGTCGAATACCTGCACGACATCCTGTGCATCGGCAAGATAGAGGCACAACCTGCCAGTCTTCAGCTTATGCAGGAACAGCATCCTGGCGCTGATATCGCCGATGGCCAGTGCGCTCCATCCATGTTGGGCATTCGCTTGCTGGTCCTGTCGCAAGCCTTGCACGGTACTCGGCAAACCGGGTACAGCGACCGTTGCCACTACCAGCTCCTGGCGCTCAGGTTCGCTCAACGTAGATCGGCCCACAGCGGCAAGGAAGCGGGCGCGGGCCAAGACACAATAGTCTTCGCCATGGCGCGAGCGAAACTGGCGCAGTGCCTCGGTGTAGCGCCCCGCGAAATCCAACCGCCAGAACGCCGCCAAGACCTCCTGTGGGTCGAGCCGCACCTCGTTGCGCTCGTCATAGACCCTGTGGCTGGCATCGACCCGGTAGAAGCCACCGTAAATACTCAGCTCGTCAGCACTGGCCTGCTGCTGCGGGCTGAATCGCTGGATGACCAGCTCGGTCAGGCTCAAGGACCGCAGTGGCGGCCCGTTGTGGCACCAGCCAGTGAAGCTCGACGAACTGCTGGCCGCCGACTGGAACTCGTGCCAGTAAAGCCCGTCCGGATCCAGCCAGTAACCTAGCTGGCGGCGAAGCACATGGCCCGCCGCCTGGCGCGCCAAGTTGTGCAAATCAGGAAATTGCCCGAGCAGGCGCTGGGCCACCTGGGCGAGAGAAATGGGTGCTTTGACGTTCATGTTACGCGGCTGCCTCATAGTGGGCGCACCATTGCAGCCGCAAGCTGCAGCGACGATGCGGTATCGCTTTACAGCCTGCGCTGGCCTCGGGTTAGAATCGATTGGCACGCGACCTGCTAGCTTTTGCTGAAAAACGCGCTACCACGTCCCTTCCCGCCGCTGTCTCGGAGTACCTGCCTTTGGATGCAAGCACCATCAACAGCCTGTTCTTGATCGGCGCATTGCTGGTGGGTGCAAGTATCCTGGTCAGTTCGCTGTCGTCGCGGCTGGGCATCCCCATTCTGGTCATCATCCTCGCCGTCGGCATGGTCGCCGGTGTCGATGGTGGCGGCATCATCTTCAACAACTACCCGACCGCCTACCTGGTGGGCAACCTGGCACTGGCCGTGATCCTGCTCGACGGTGGCTTGCGCACGCGGGTAGCAAGCTTCCGCGTGGCGCTGTGGCCAGCGCTGTCGCTGGCCACGGTCGGGGTAATGATCACCACCGCCCTCACCGGCCTGGTCGCCGCCTGGCTATTCAACCTGAGCCTGATCCAGGGCCTGCTGATCGGCGCCATCGTCGGCTCAACCGACGCCGCTGCGGTGTTCTCGCTGCTGGGCGGCAAAGGCCTGAACGAGCGGGTTACCGCCACCCTGGAGATCGAGTCGGGCAGCAATGACCCGATGGCGGTTTTCCTCACGGTCACCCTGATCGACATGATCGCCAGCGGCCAGACCGGCCTGCACTGGAGCTTGCTGGGCCACCTGTTGCGCGAGTTCGGCATTGGCGGGCTGCTGGGCCTGGGTGGCGGCTGGGTGATGCTGCAGCTGGTCAACCGCATCAACCTGGCCGGTGGCCTGTACCCGATCCTGGTGGTAGCCGGCGGGCTGGTGGTGTTTTCGCTGACCAACGCCCTGCACGGTAGCGGCTTCCTCGCCGTGTACCTGTGCGGCCTGGTGCTGGGCAACAAGCCTATCCGCAGCCGCCACGGTATCCTGCACATGCTCGACGGCATGGCGTGGCTGGCCCAGATCGGCATGTTCCTGGTGCTGGGGCTGCTGGTCACGCCCCACGACCTGCTGCCCATCGCCTTGCCGGCGCTAGGCCTGGCATTGTGGATGATTCTGGTGGCGCGGCCGCTGTCGGTGGTCGCTGCACTGCTGCCGTTCAAGGCCTTCCATGGCCGCGAAAAGGGCTTTATCTCCTGGGTAGGCCTGCGCGGCGCGGTACCGATCATTCTGGCGGTGTTCCCGCTGATGGCCGGCCTGCCAGACGCCCAGCTGTTCTTCAACCTGGCGTTCTTCATCGTGCTGGTGTCGCTGTTGGTGCAAGGCACCAGCCTGCCGTGGATGGCCAAACTGCTGAAAGTGACCGTGCCGCCAGACCCGGCACCGATCTCCCGCTCAGCCCTGGAAGTGCACATCACCAGCGAGTGGGAAATGTTCGTCTACCGCCTGGGCGCCGAAAAATGGTGCATCGGTGCCGCCCTGCGCGAGCTGAAGATGCCCGAAGGCACGCGGATTGCCGCCCTGTTCCGTGGCGAGCAACTGCTGCACCCATCAGGCAGTACCGTGCTGGAAGTAGGCGACATGCTCTGCGTGATCGGCCACGAGCACAACCTGCCGGCCCTGGGCAAGCTGTTCAGCCAGGCGCCACAGCGTGGCCTGGACCTGCGGTTCTTTGGCGACTTCGTGCTCGAAGGCGATGCCGAACTGGGTGCCGTGGCAGCGCTTTACGGCCTGAAACTCGATGGCCTGGACGCGAAAATGCCGCTGGCGCAGTTCATCCGACAGAAGGTCGGAGGCGCTCCAGTAGTAGGTGACCAGGTCGATTGGCATGGCACGATCTGGACCGTGGCAACCATGGACGGGAACAAGATCCAGAAAGTAGGCGTCAGATTCCCCGAAGGAACGCGACCCGGACCAGGATTGTTCCTCTAAACTTCGTTTCAGCCGGATCCACAAGTAGTCTGCCTATGTCCCTGCGCGTGTACCTTCGCACAGCCCTGCTCGGGCTGTGCCTGTCCCTTTCCTTTGCGGCCACCGCGGCAGAGGCCCCGACCACCGCCAGCATCCAGAACAGCCTCGACAAGATCGCCGAGCGCAAACTGCCCGAGGCTGACCAGAAGGCCCTGCAGCAAGTGCTCGAACAGACATTGAGCCTGCTTGCCAGCAAGGAAGACAACGAAAGGAAGCTCGCCGCGCTCAAGCAGCAGCTGACCAGTGCCCCCAAGGAAACCAGTGACAGCCAGAAGGAGCTCGCCAGGCTCAAGGAAAGCAAGGCGCAGCCTGTCGCTCAACGCTACGCCGCCCTCAGCGTGCCACAGCTCGAGCAAATGCTCAGCGAACGCAACACCCTGCAGGGCGAGCTGCAGAAAGCGCTGTCCGAAGCCAACAGCCTGATCATCAACTCGCAAACCCGCCCGGAACGCGCCCAGGCCGAAATCAGCAACAGCCAGGCCCGTACCCAGCAGATCAACAGCATCCTCAAAACCGGCAAGGATGGCGGCAAATCGATCAACGCCGACCAGCGCAACCAGCTGAACGCCGAACTGGCCTCGCTCAACGCGCTTACCCTGCTGCGCCGCCAGGAACTGGCTGGCAACAGCCTGCTGCAAGACCTGGGCAACGCCCGCCACGACCTGCTGATCGAGCGTGCCGCGCGCCTGGAGCAGGAAATCCAGGACCTGCAGACGCTGATCAACGATAAACGGCTGGCCCAGTCGCAAGAGGCGGTCACCCAGCAATCAATCGAGGCCCAGAAAGCCGGCGGCAGCAGCCTGCTGGCCAGCGAGAGCGCGGCCAACCTCAAGCTTTCCGACTACCTGCTCAAAAGCACCGACCGCCTCAACGAGCTGACCCAACAGAACTTGCGCACCAAGCAGCAACTCGACAGCCTGACCCAGGCCGATCAGGCGCTGGACGAGCAGATCAGCGTACTCAAGGGCAGCCTGTTGCTGTCGAAGATCCTCTACAAACAGAAGCAGGCGCTACCGCACCTCAAGCTCGACCGTGACCTGGCCGATCAGATCGCCGATATCCGCCTGTACCAGTTCGAGATCAACCAGCAACGCGAACAAATGAGCAGCCCGGTCACCTACGTCGACAAACTGCTGGCCACCCAGCCGCAGGCAGACGTCACCCCGGCCTTGCGCAAAGCCCTGCTGGAGGTGGCGATCACCCGCAGCGATCTGCTCGAGCGCCTGAACCGCGAACTGTCGGCACTGCTCAACGAGTCGATCACCCTGCAACTCAACCAGAAGCAGCTGCTGGGCACCGCGCAGAGCCTGCGCACCACCCTCGACGAACAGATGTTCTGGATCCCCAGCAACAAGCCGCTGGACTGGGACTGGCTGAGCTATGTACCCCAGCGCCTGGCCGACCAGGTCGCCAACCTGCCGTGGGGTTCGGGCCTGAAAGAGCTGGCCGACGGCCTGAGCCAGCGCCCGCTGCTGTTCCTGCCGCTGTTGCTGGTAATCGGCGCCCTGTTGTGGCGGCGCAAGTACCTGTACCAACGGCTGGGCAAGGTGCACCAGGACATCGGCCACTTCCGCCGTGACAGCCAGTGGCACACGCCCCAGGCGATCCTTATCAACATCCTCCTGGCGATGCCGGTCAGCCTTGGCCTGGCGCTGTGCAGCTACGCCCTGCAGATCGACGCCCGCGGGCAAAACGCCAACCTCGGCGCCGCCCTCTGGCAACTGGCCCAGGCCTGGCTGGTGTTCTACACCGCCTACCGCATCCTGGCCCCCGGTGGCGTGGCCGAAATCCACTTCCGCTGGCACAAGCCGCAGGTCGAGTTCCTGCGTGGCTGGGTACGCCGCCTGGGCACCGTGGTGCTGGCGCTGGTGGGCGTGGTGGCGGTGGCCGAGCACCAGCCTTCGGCGCTGGCCGACGATGTGCTGGGTATCGGCGTGGTGCTGACCTGCTACGCACTGATGGCCTGGCTGCTCAGCCGCCTGCTGCTCAGCAGCCCCGCGCACCGCGACACCTCGCTGTTCCGCAGGGCCGTGGGCGTAGCGTTCACCGCACTGCCCATCGCCCTGTTCGTCGCCGTGTGTTTCGGCTACTACTACACCGCCTTGAAGCTCACCGACCGACTGATCTACACCCTGTACCTGCTGCTGTTCTGGCTGGTGATCGAGGCGGCGTTCGTGCGCGGGCTGTCGGTGGCGGCACGGCGCCTGGCTTACCAGCGCGCGCTCAGCAAACGGGCAGCGGCCAAGGAAGGGCTGGATGGCGAAGTCATCACCGAAGAGCCGACGCTGGACATCGAGCAGGTCAACCAGCAGTCGCTGCGCCTGATCCGCCTGGCCCTGCTCGGCGGCTTCATCGCCGGCCTGTACTGGGTGTGGGCAGACCTGATCTCGGTGTTCGCCTACCTCAACAACTTCGTCCTGTACGAATACACCAGCGGCACCGGCGCCGCCGCCAGCATGGTGCCGATAAGCCTTGGCGACCTGCTGGGTGCGCTGGTGATCGTCGGCATCACCTTCGCCCTGGCCGGTAACTTGCCGGGCCTGCTGGAAGTGCTGGTGCTGTCACGCCTGAACCTGGCCCAGGGCAGCGCCTATGCCACCACCACGCTGCTGTCGTACACCATTGTCGGCATCGGTATCGTCAGCACCCTGTCGACCCTGGGGGTGAGCTGGGACAAGCTGCAATGGCTGGTGGCCGCGTTGTCGGTGGGCCTGGGCTTCGGCATGCAGGAAATCTTCGCCAACTTCATCTCCGGCATCATGATCCTGTTCGAGCGCCCGGTACGCATTGGCGACACCATCACCATCGGCAACCTGTCGGGCACGGTGAGCAAGATCCGCATCCGCGCCACCACCATCACCGACTTCGACCGCAAGGACATCATCGTCCCCAACAAGACCTTCATCACCGGCCAACTGATCAACTGGTCGCTGACCGACACGGTCACCCGGGTAACGCTGAAGCTGGGCATCGACTACGGCTCGGACCTGGACCTTGTACGCGACCTGCTGCTCAAGGGCGCACACGAAAACCCGCGCGTGCTCAAGGACCCGGAACCGATCGTGTACTTCCTCAACTTTGGTGAAAGCTCGCTGGACCACGAGTTGCGCATGCACGTGCGCGACCTGGGCGACCGCAACCCGACGCTGGACGAGATCAACCGCTACATCAACCGCGAGTTCAAGGCCCACAACATCAAGATCTCGGTACGCCAGGTCGAGGTGTTCCTGATGGACCAGAAGGGCGGCAAGCAGCAGCTGATTCCGCTGGAGCAACCTAAACCGGATGGCACTGCACAGGCCTGAGTGGGCTCGAATGCTTTATTCTGTGCTGAATCTCAGGAGCAGCCCGTGAAAGCCCTCGACCAACTCACCTTCGACAACCGCTTCGCCCGCCTGGGCGATGCGTTCTCCACCCAGGTGCTGCCCGAGCCCATTGCAGACCCACGCCTGGTGGTAGCCAGCGAGTCCGCCATGGCCTTGCTTGAGCTCGACCCCGCCCAGGCCGACCAGCCGGTGTTCGCCGAGCTGTTCAGCGGCCACAAGCTGTGGGAAGAAGCCGACCCACGGGCGATGGTCTATTCCGGCCACCAGTTCGGCTCGTACAACCCACGGTTGGGCGATGGCCGCGGCCTGCTGCTGGCCGAAGTACTCAACGACAAAGGCGAGCACTGGGACCTGCACCTCAAGGGCGCCGGCCAGACCCCTTACTCACGCATGGGCGATGGCCGCGCCGTGCTGCGCTCGTCGATACGCGAATTCCTTGCCTCGGAAGCCTTGCACGCACTGGGCATCCCAAGCAGCCGGGCGCTGTGCGTGATCGGCTCCAGCACCGCGGTGTGGCGTGAAACCCGCGAAAGCGCCGCCATGCTCACGCGCCTGGCGCAGAGCCATGTGCGTTTCGGCCATTTCGAGTATTTCTACTACACCAAGCAGCCCGAGCAGCAGCGCGTGCTGATCGACCATGTACTGGAGCAACACTACCCCGAATGCCGTGACGCCGAACAACCGTACCTGGCCATGTTTCACACCATCGTCGAGCGCAACGCCGAACTGATTGCCCGCTGGCAGGCCTATGGCTTCTGCCACGGGGTGATGAACACCGACAACATGTCGATCCTGGGCATCACCTTCGACTTCGGCCCGTACGCCTTCCTCGACGACTTCGACGCCAACTTCATCTGCAACCACTCCGACGACCGTGGCCGCTACAGCTACGCCAACCAGGTTCCCGTCGCCCACTGGAACCTCAGCGCGCTGGCCCAGGCCCTGACCACCGTGATCGAAGTTGAGCCGTTGAAGGAAGCGTTGGGGCTGTTCCTGCCGCTGTACCAGGCCCATTATCTGGACCTGATGCGCCGGCGTCTGGGCCTGACCACTGCCGATGACGACGACATGGCGCTGGTCGAACGCCTGCTGCAGTGCATGCAGCGTGGCGGCGTGGACTACAACCTGTTCTTCCGAAAACTCGGTGAGCAGCCGGTGGCCGATGCGCTGAAAGTGGTGCGCGACGACTTCATCGACCTGGCCGGCTTCGATGCCTGGGGTGCAGATTACCTGGCCCGCTGTGAACGTGAACCCGGCAATGCCGAAGGCCGCCGTGAACGGATGCATGCGGTGAACCCGCTGTATGTGCTGCGCAACTACCTGGCGCAAAAAGCCATCGAAGCGGCTGAAGCGGGGGACTACAGTGAAGTGCGGCGATTGCACCAGGTACTGACCAGACCCTTCGAGGAACAGCCCGGGATGCAGGCCTACGCCGAGCGGCCGCCGGAATGGGGCAAGCACCTGGAAATCAGCTGCTCTTCCTGATTGATGATTGCTCTACCGGCCCTATCGCCGGCAAGCCAGCGCCCACAGGTAAAGTGCCAGACTTGAGGCAAGCGGTCCCCCTGTGGGAGCTGGCTTTCCGGCGATAGGGCCCGAACAAACAACACAAGGAATTGATATGTCCGACCCACTGGTAATCCCCTGCCCCCACTGCAACGGCCTCAACCGCCTGCCCGCCGAGCGCCTGGGCGATGCCCCGAAATGCGGCCGCTGCAAACAGGAGGTGCTGTTGAGCACCCCCTTCGAGCTCACCGAAACCAGCTACGCCAGCCAGATCAAAGGCGACCTGCCGCTGCTGGTCGACATCTGGGCCGACTGGTGCGGCCCGTGCAAATCCTTCGCCCCCACCTTCGAACAGGCTGCCCGCCAACTTGCCGGCCGCTGCCGCCTGGCCAAGCTCGACAGCGAAGCCAACCGCAACCTCGCCGGGCAACTGGGCATCCGCTCGATCCCCAGCCTGCTGCTGTTCAAGAACGGGCGCGAAATCAGCCGCCAGGCCGGGGCGTTTCCACTCCAGTCGTTGCTGGAGTGGGTGCGTAGCCAAGGGGTTTAAGCGTTCTCTTCGAGCAACGAATGCAACTCGACAAACTGCTGTGTCAGCTTGTGCCGCGGCTCCAGGTGAATCAGCGGCAGGCTGGCGTGGTGCGATTCGCGCATCTTCACCGAGCTGCCCAGGTACACCGGAAGCACCGGCAGGCCTTCGGCCAGCAGTTCGTCGAGCATCTGCTGCGGCAGGCTGGCACGCGACTGGAACTGGTTGACCACAATGCCTTCGACCATCAGGTCTTCGTTATGGTCTTCCTTGAGGTCTTCGATCTCGGCCAGCAGGCCGTACAGGGCCTGGCGCGAGAAGCTGTCGCAGTCAAAGGGGATCAGCACACGATCAGCGGCGATCAACGCGGAAACCGCGTAGAAGTTAAGCGCCGGCGGGGTATCGATGTAGATACGCTCGTAGTCCTCGTCCAGCTCGTCGAGCAACTTACGCAGCTTGTTGATCTTGTGCTTGGCCTCAAGCTTGGGCTGCAGGTCAGCCAACTCGGCAGTGGCCGTGACCACGTGCAGGTTGTCGAACGGGGTTTCGTAGATATCGACCTTGTTCTTCTTGCTGAACGGCCCGCTGGACAGGCTTTGCTTGAAGAAGTCGGCGATACCCATGGGGATGTCCTCGCCGGTCAGGCCGGTGAGGTACTGGGTCGAGTTGGCCTGGGCATCCAGGTCGATCAACAAGGTCCGATAGCCTTCATTGGCACTGACCGCCGCCAGGTTGCAGGCGATGCTCGACTTGCCCACGCCACCTTTCTGATTGAACACCACGCGCCGCATGATTGACCTCCGTGTTTCAACGAATGCCCGAGTATGTGGCGGCACTGCGGCAATGGCCAGCGCCATTTGGCCTGCATTACCCCTGGCCGACCACCTGCCCCGTCAACAGCTCGGCAAACGCCTTGGCCATCACCGAATTGCCGCGCTCGCGCTGCACCAGCCACACCGCCGACATCGCCCCCTCATCCAGCAGCGTGCGGTACACCACGCCTTCGATGCGCATACGCTGGAACGACGCCGGCAACACCGACACCCCCAGCCCCGCCGACACCAGGCCGATGATGGTCATCGCCTCCCCGGCCTCCTGGGCAAAGTGCGGGCTGAAGCCTGCCTGCCGCGCCAGGCTGAGCAACTGGGCATGCAGGCCGCTGCCATAACTGCGCGGGAAGAATACGAACGGCTCGTGGGCCAGCGCCGCCATGTGCACCCCTTGCTCAGTGCTTTCAGCCAGCGGATGCGATGCGTTGATGACCGCCACCAGCGGCTCGCGGAACAACTCGGTGGCCACCAACCCTTCCGGCAACGGCATCGGCCGCATCAGCCCCACTTCGATGGATTCGTCGAACACCCCTTCGGCCACATCGCGGCTGCTCATTTCCTTGAGGTTCAGGTGCACCGCCGGGAAGCGCTGGCGGAAGGCATGAATGGCCTTGGGAATCTTCGAGGTGAACGGGGCCGACGAGGTAAAGCCGATCTTCATCTCGCCCAGCTCACCCAACTGCGCGCGCCGAGCCACGTCGGCGGCCTTCTCCACCTGCGCCAGCACCTGACGGGCCTCTTCGAGGAACAGCCGCCCTGCCTCGCTCAGTTCCACCCGACGGTTGGTACGCTCGAACAGCCTGGCACCCAGTTCCTGTTCCAGGGCCTGGATCTGCTGGCTCAGGGGCGGCTGGGAAATACCCAGTTGCTGGGCGGCACGACCAAAGTGCAGTTCTTCGGCCACGGCGATGAAGTAACGCAGATGACGCAGCTCCATGATCAGCTCCGAATGATTCGAAAAAAGTCTTAAATAGGTCGAACAATATATTGGATCTAATCATTAGCCAGCTATATGCTTTTTTCATTGCGCCAGAGGTACTCGCCCGTGAAAACTGCTGTAGCCCCCCTTCCCGCCGAGCCAGAACCTGCTCTACTGAACGAAATGTGGATCGAAAAAGGCACCCCCGCCTTCATGAAGACCGTGCTGGCCCTGTTCAGCGGCGGCTTCGCCACCTTCGCCCTGCTGTACTGCGTGCAGCCGATGATGCCGCTGCTGTCAAAGGAGTTTTCCATCAACGCGGCCCAGAGCAGCCTGGTACTGTCGGTGTCCACCGCCATGCTGGCGTTCGGCCTGTTGATCACCGGCCCCATTTCTGACCGCATCGGGCGCAAGCCGGTGATGGTCTTTGCCCTGGTTTGCGCCGCCCTCTCCACTCTGGCCAGCGCGGTGATGCCAAGCTGGGAACTGGTACTGGCCACCCGCGCACTGGTTGGCCTGTCACTGAGCGGCCTGGCTGCTGTGGCCATGACCTACCTGAGCGAAGAAATCCACCCACAGCACATCGGCCTGGCCATGGGCCTGTACATCGGCGGCAACGCCATTGGCGGCATGAGCGGCCGGCTGATTACCGGTGTGCTGATCGACTTCGTCAGCTGGCACACGGCCATGCTGACCATCGGTGGCCTGGCCTTGGTCGCCGCACTGGTGTTCTGGAAGGTGCTGCCCGAATCGCGCAACTTCCGCCCGCAGATGATGAGCCCGCGCAGCCTGCTGGACGGTTTTGTCATGCACTTCAAGGATGCAGGGCTGCCTTGGCTGTTCCTTGAAGCCTTCCTGCTGATGGGCGCCTTCGTCACCCTGTTCAACTACATCGGCTACCGCTTGCTGGCCGAGCCTTACCACATGAACCAGGCGCTGGTGGGCTTGCTGTCGGTGGTCTACCTGTCCGGTATCTACAGCTCGGCACAAGTCGGCGCGCTGGCGGACAAGCTGGGCCGGCGCAAGGTGTTCTGGGCCAGTATCGTGGTGATGGCGGGTGGCTTGCTGATGACCCTGGCCAGCCCGCTGGCGATGGTGATCGTGGGCATGCTGGTGTTCACCTTCGGCTTCTTTGGCGCGCACTCGGTGGCCAGCAGCTGGATTGGCCGCCGGGCGTTGAAGGCCAAGGGGCAGGCATCGTCGCTGTACCTGTTCAGCTATTACGCAGGGTCCAGCGTGGCGGGTACGGCGGGCGGGGTGTTCTGGCATCAATGGGGGTGGAACGGGATCGGGCTGTTCATTGGCAGCTTGTTGGCCGTAGCGTTGCTGGTGGCGTTGCACCTGAGCAAGTTACCACCCAAGACAGCCTGAGCATGGGGCTGCTTTGCAGCCCAAACGCCGGCAAGCCAGCTCCCACAGGAACCCACAAGGCTCATGACCTGTGGAGTACCTTTGGGAGCTGGCTTGCCGGCGATTGGGCCCTCAGATCAGTTGATGATCTCGACAATATCCACATCCACTTCCCGGCTCATCAGGTGCTTTTCCACCTCACCGGTCAGCTTCACCTTGGTCTTGTCGTTGAAGGGCGTCGGTGGCAGGTCTTCGTCGTCGATTTCAACGGTGATGGTGCCGGTGTTGTCCTTGAACTCGTACTTGTCGTCGTTGTTGATCTTCTTGCTCACATACCCCTGCAGCACCACAGGCGTGTCATCGGCAGCGTCGTTGGCAGCTGCCACGGTGGTGACCGACTGGGCGCCGGGGCCGGTATAGCTTGCGGCCAGTGCAGCGGTGCTGAACAGAGGGGCGAGGATCAGGGCGAAGTAATGTGCTTTCATGAGGATCGGGTCCTGTTTCGGTTTCGATGGGACCAGATTAACGACGTTCGCTGAATCAAAACTTAATGCAACAAAAAGCCCGGCACAGGGCCGGGCTTTTTGTTTTCAGCATTCAACTCACTGGTGGTACTGCGCCGACAGCTCGTGAACGGCATTGATAAACACGCCAGCATGCTCCGGGTCGACTTCCGGGGTAATGCCGTGGCCAAGGTTGAACACATGACCGGTGCCATGGCCGTAGCTGGCCAGGATGCGCGCCACTTCCTGGCGGATGGCTTCCGGCTTGGCGTATAGAACGGTCGGGTCCATGTTGCCTTGCAAGGCTACTTTGTCGCCCACGCGGCGGCGGGCATCGCCGATTTCGCAAGTCCAGTCCAGGCCCAGTGCGTCGGCACCGGCTTCAGCAATACTTTCCAGCCACAGGCCGCCGTTCTTGGTGAACAGGATCACCGGCACCTTGCGTCCTTCGTGCTCGCGGATCAGGCCGCTGACGATCTTGCGCATGTAGGCGAGGGAGAATTCCTGATAGGCCGCCGCAGACAGGTTGCCGCCCCAGGTGTCGAAGATCTGCACAGCCTGGGCGCCGGCGAGGATCTGGCCGTTGAGGTAGCTGGTGACCGACTGGGCCAGTTTGTCCAGCAGCAGGTGCAGGGCTTGCGGGTTGTCGTAGGCCATGGCCTTGGTCTTGCGGAAGTCCTTCGACGAGCCACCTTCGACCATGTAGGTGGCCAAGGTCCACGGGCTGCCGGAGAAGCCGATCAACGGCACGCGGCCATTGAGCTCACGGCGGATGGTGCTGACCGCGTCCATCACATAGCCCAGATCTTTCTGCGGGTCGGGGATCGGCAACGCTTCGATGTCGGCCGGGGTGCTGATGACCTTCTTGAAACGCGGGCCTTCGCCGGTTTCGAAGTACAGGCCCAGGCCCATGGCATCGGGGATGGTGAGGATGTCCGAGAACAGGATCGCCGCGTCCAGCGGGTAGCGCTCCAGCGGCTGCAGGGTGACCTCGCAGGCAAACTGCGGGTTCATGCACAGGCTCATGAAGTCACCGGCCTTGGCGCGGCTGGCGCGGTACTCCGGCAGGTAGCGCCCGGCCTGGCGCATCATCCACACCGGGGTGACGTCTACAGGTTGCTTGAGCAGTGCACGCAGGAAACGGTCGTTCTTCAGGGCAGTCATGTCGGCATCCGGAAAAATAGTGCGGGCATTTTCTCAGACGCCAGCGCAAAAGGCACGGCCATGGCCATGCGTTTTGTCTATTGGATGCCACAGATCAAGCGTTTTTGTATACAAAAATGCCCTGGGGGCTGCTTTGCAGCCCTATTCGCGGCACAAGGCCGCTCCTACAGGGAATCGCATATCTCCTGTAGGAGCGGCCTTGTGCCGCGATGGGCCGCAAAGCGGCCCCAACAATGGATCAGACTTCCAGATAGTCCAGGATACCTTCGGCAGCCGTACGCCCTTCGAAGATGGCGGTTACCACCAGGTCCGAACCGCGCACCATGTCGCCACCGGCAAACACTTTCGGGTTACTGGTCTGGTGCTTGAACTTGCCCTTCTCCGGGGCTACCACGCGGCCCTGGCTGTCCAGCTGGATGCCATGCTGCTCGAACCACGGCGCCGGGCTTGGGCGGAAGCCGAAGGCGATCACCACGGCATCGGCCGGCAGGATCTCCTCGGAACCCGGTATCGGCTCAGGGCTGCGGCGGCCACGGGCATCCGGCTCGCCGAGACGGGTCTCGACCACCTTCACGCCTTCCACCTTGTCCTCACCGACGATAGCGATGGGCTGGCGGTTGTAGAGGAACTTCACGCCCTCTTCCTTGGCGTTTTTCACCTCTTTGCGCGAACCCGGCATGTTGGCCTCGTCACGGCGATAGGCGCAGGTGACCGCTTGCGCGCCCTGGCGGATCGACGTGCGGTTGCAGTCCATTGCGGTGTCACCACCGCCCAGCACCACAACCTTCTTGCCCCGCATGTCGACGAAGTCTTCCGGCGACTTCTCGAAGCCCAGGTTGCGGTTGACGTTGGCGATCAGGAAGTCCAGCGCGTCATGCACGCCCGGCAGGTCCTCCCCCGGAAAGCCGCCCTTCATGTAGGTGTAGGTACCCATGCCCATGAAGACTGCGTCGTACTCGGCGAGCAGCTGCTCCATGGTGATGTCGGTGCCCACCTCGGTGTTCAGGCGGAACTCGATGCCCATGCCGGTGAACACTTCACGGCGGTTGCTGAGCACGGTCTTTTCCAGCTTGAACTCAGGGATGCCAAAGGTCAGCAGGCCGCCGATTTCCGGGTTCTTGTCGAAGACCACCGGGGTTACCCCAGCGCGTACCAGCACGTCGGCGCAGCCCAGGCCAGCCGGGCCGGCACCGATGATGGCGACGCGCTTGCCGGTTGGCTTGACCTTGGACATGTCCGGGCGCCAGCCCATGGCGAAGGCGGTGTCGGTGATGTATTTCTCCACCGAACCAATGGTCACCGCGCCGAAGCCGTCGTTCAGGGTGCAGGCACCTTCACACAGACGGTCTTGCGGGCACACGCGGCCACACACTTCCGGCAGGGTGTTGGTCTGGTGCGACAGCTCGGCCGCAGCCAGGATGTTGCCTTCGGACACCAGCTTCAACCAGTTGGGGATGAAGTTGTGCACCGGGCACTTCCATTCGCAATACGGGTTACCGCAACCCAGGCAGCGGTGCGCCTGCTCTACGGACTGCTGCGGCTTGAACGGTTCGTAGATTTCCACGAACTCCTTCTTGCGCTGGCGCAGCAGCTTTTTCTTCGGGTCCTTGCGGCCCACTTCGATGAACTGGAAGTCGTTATTCAGACGTTCAGCCATTTTTCAAAACCTCTTTACAGCAGCTGCAAGCTACACGCTGCAAGCCGCAAGACGATCACTTAAGCCGGGCAAACCTCGTACTGCCTTTACGTGCAGCTTGAGGCTTGCCACTTGCAGCTGTTTTTACTGCGGGTTGGCACGGGTGCTGGACAACAGTTGCTTCAGGTTGGCTGCCTTCGGCTTCACCAGCCAGAAGCGCCGCACGTAGTCGTCCAGGTTCTCCGAGAGCTCACGCCCCCACTCGCTGCCGGTTTCTTCCACATACTCGCCAAGGACGCGCGCCAGGTGGCTGCGGTAGGCCTCCATCGCTTCACCACTGATACGCTGGATTTCCACCAGCTCGTGGTTGAGCTTGTCGACGAAGCTATTGTCCATGTCGAGCACGTAGGCGAAGCCGCCAGTCATGCCAGAACCGAAGTTGTAACCGGTCTTGCCGAGGACGCAGACAAAGCCGCCGGTCATGTACTCACAGCAGTGATCGCCAGTGCCCTCGACAACAGCGTGGGCGCCGGAGTTACGCACAGCGAAGCGCTCGCCCGCAGTGCCCGCGGCAAACAGCTTGCCGCCAGTGGCACCGTACAGGCAGGTATTGCCGACGATGGCGCTGTGCTGGGTTTCGAACGGGCTGCCGGCTGGCGGCACAATGGTGACCTTGCCACCGGTCATGCCCTTGCCAACGTAGTCGTTGGCATCGCCTTGCAGGTGCAGGTTCAAGCCACCGGCGTTCCACACGCCGAAGCTCTGGCCCGCAGTACCCTTGAAGCGGAAGGTGATCGGGTTGGCGGCCATGCCCTGGTTGCCGTACAGCTTGGCGATTTCGCCAGAGATACGGGCGCCGATGGAGCGGTCGCAGTTGCAGATGTCGAGGCTGAACTCGCCACCGGCCTGATCGCGGATCGCCGGCAGGGCCATTTCCACCATCTTCTCGGCCAGCTCGCCCTTGTCGAACGGTGGGTTCTTGTCGACTTCACAGAATTGCGGCTTGTCTGCCGGAATGTGCGAACTGCCCAGCAGCGGCGACAGGTCCAGGTACTGCTGGCGCTCGGTATCGCCTGGCAGCATTTCGAGCAGGTCGGTACGGCCGATCAGCTCGCCCAGGCTGCGTACGCCCAGCTTGGCCAGCCACTCACGGGTTTCTTCAGCGACGAAGGTGAAGAAGTTGATCACCATGTCGACGGTGCCGATGTAGTGGTCCTTGCGCAGCTTGTCGTTCTGGGTGGCCACGCCGGTGGCGCAGTTGTTCAGGTGGCAGATGCGCAGGTACTTGCAGCCCAGGGCGATCATTGGCGCGGTACCGAAGCCGAAGCTTTCGGCGCCGAGGATGGCCGCCTTGATCACGTCCAGGCCGGTTTTCAGGCCGCCGTCGGTCTGTACCCGTACCTTGCCGCGCAGGTCGTTGCCGCGCAGGGTCTGGTGGGTTTCGGCCAGGCCCAGTTCCCACGGGGCGCCGGCGTACTTGATCGAGGTCAGCGGCGAAGCACCGGTACCACCGTCATAACCGGAGATGGTGATCAGGTCGGCATAGGCCTTGGCAACGCCAGCGGCAATGGTGCCGACGCCGGCTTCCGCCACCAGCTTGACCGATACCAGCGCCTGCGGGTTGACCTGCTTGAGGTCGTAGATCAGCTGCGCCAGGTCTTCGATCGAGTAGATATCGTGGTGCGGCGGCGGCGAGATCAGGGTCACGCCCGGTACCGCATAACGCAGCTTGGCGATCAGGCCGTTGACCTTGCCGCCCGGCAGCTGGCCGCCTTCACCCGGCTTGGCGCCCTGGGCAACCTTGATCTGCAGCACTTCGGCGTTGACCAGGTATTCCGGGGTCACACCAAAGCGGCCAGTGGCCACCTGCTTGATCTTGGAGCTCTTGATGGTGCCGTAGCGCGACGGGTCTTCACCGCCTTCACCGGAGTTGGAACGCGCGCCCAGGCGGTTCATGGCCTCGGCCAGCGCTTCGTGAGCCTCTGGCGACAGTGCGCCCAGCGAGATACCAGCGGAGTCGAAGCGCTTGAGGATGGCCTCCAGCGGCTCGATCTGCTCCAGCGCCAGTGGCTGGTCGGCCACTTTCACCTTGAGCAGGTCACGGATCATCGACACCGGGCGCTGGTCGACCAGCGTAGTGTATTCCTTGAACTTGGAGTAGTCGCCCTGCTGCACGGCGGCTTGCAGGGTGTTGACCACGTCCGGGTTGTAGGCGTGGTACTCGCCACCGTGGACGAACTTCAGCAGGCCACCTTGCTGGATCGGCTTGCGCGCGCTCCAGGCTTCGGCCGCCAGCAGCTTCTGGTCGCTTTCCAGGTCTACGAAGCGCGCGCCCTTGATGCGGCTGGACACGCCCTTGAAGCTCAGGCCGACCACTTCCTCGGCCAGGCCGATGGCTTCGAACAGTTGCGCACCGCGGTAAGAGGCGATGGTGGAGATACCCATCTTCGACAGGATCTTCAGCAGGCCCTTGGAGATGCCCTTGCGGTAGTACTTGAACACTTCGTCCAGGTCGCCCAGCACTTCGCCGGTACGAATCAGGTCAGCCAGTACTTCATACGCCAGGTACGGGTAAACGGCCGAGGCACCGAAGCCCAGCAGCACGGCGAAGTGGTGCGGGTCGCGGGCAGTAGCGGTTTCTACCAGGATGTTGCTGTCGCAACGCAGGCCCTGTTCGGTCAGGCGGTGGTGTACCGCGCCAACGGCCAGCGAAGCGTGCACCGGCAGCTTGCCCGGGGCGATGTAGCGGTCGCTCAGCACCAGCTGGGTCTTGCCAGCGCGCACGGCTTCTTCAGCCTGGTCGGCAATGTTGCGAATGGCCGCTTCCAGGCCGACGCTCTGCTCATAGTTGAGGTCGATCAGCTGACGGTCAAAACCTTCGCGCTCCAGGTTCATCAGCGAACGCCACTTGGCGGGCGAGATGACCGGCGAGCTGAGGATGACCCGCGAAGCGTGCTCCGGGGACTCCTGGAAGATGTTGCGCTCGGCGCCCAGGCAGATCTCCAGCGACATCACGATGGCTTCGCGCAGCGGGTCGATCGGTGGGTTGGTCACTTGGGCGAACTGCTGGCGGAAGAAGTCGAAAGGCGAACGCACACGCTGCGACAGCACGGCCATCGGCGTGTCGTCACCCATCGAGCCAACGGCTTCCTGGCCCTGCTCACCCAGCGGGCGCAGCACCTGGTCACGCTCTTCGAAGGTGACCTGGAACATCTTCATGTATTGCTTGAGCTGGTCAGCGTCGTAGCTGGCCGCGCCCTGGTCGTCGGTCAGCGTCGCCTGAATGCGGGTAGCGTGCTGACGCAGCCAGCGCTTGTAAGGGTGGCGCGACTTCAGGCGGTTGTCGATGGCGTCGGTGTCGAGGATCTGGCCGGTTTCAGTGTCCACGGCGAGGATCTGACCCGGGCCGACACGGCCCTTGGCCAGCACTTCCTCAGGCTGGTAACCCCATACGCCGATTTCCGAGGCGATGGTGATGTAGCCATTGGTGGTAGTCACCCAGCGCGCCGGGCGCAGGCCGTTACGGTCGAGCAGGCACACCGCGTGGCGGCCTTCGGTCATGACGATACCGGCCGGGCCATCCCACGGCTCCATGTGCATGGAGTTGTATTCGTAGAAGGCGCGCAGGTCGGCGTCCATGGTCTCGACGTTCTGCCAGGCTGGCGGCACCAGCATGCGCACGCCGCGGAACAGGTCGATGCCACCGGTCACCATCAGCTCCAGCATGTTGTCCATGCTCGACGAGTCGGAACCGACGCGGTTGACCAGCGGGCCGAGCTCCTCGAGGTCGGGGATCTGGTCATTGGCGAACTTGGTGCGACGGGCCATGGCCCAGTTGCGGTTGCCGGTGATGGTGTTGATCTCGCCGTTGTGGGCGAGGAAGCGGAATGGCTGAGCCAGCGGCCATTTCGGCAGGGTGTTGGTGGAGAAGCGCTGGTGGAACACGCAGATCGCGGTTTGCAGACGCTCGTCACCCAGGTCTGGATAAAACGCCGCGAGATCGCGCGGCATCATCAGGCCTTTGTAGATGATGGTCTTGTGCGAGAAGCTGCAGATGTAGTGGTCGCTGTCGTGGGCGTTAGCCACCGACGAACGGCGACGGGCACTGAACAGCTTGATAGCAAATTCCTGGTCGCTCAGGCCTTCACCGCCGATGAACACCTGCTCGATCTGCGGCAGGCGCTCCAGGGCCAGGCGGCCGAGTACGCTGGTGTCGATCGGTACCTTGCGCCAGCCGACCAGTTTCAGGCCAGCGGCGAGGATTTCGCGGTCCATGTTGGCGCGGGCAGCTTCGGCTTTGACCGGGTCCTGGTTGAAGAACACCATGCCGACGGCGTACTGCTTGGGCAGTTCGACGGCGAAGTGTTGCTGGGCCACGGCTCGCAGGAATTGATCGGGCTTCTGCATGAGCAGACCGCAACCGTCGCCGGTCTTGCCGTCGGCGTTGATACCGCCGCGGTGAGTCATGCAAGTCAGCGCCTGCATGGCGGTTTGCAGAAGGTGGTGGCTCGGTACGCCCGTCATATGGGCGATCAGGCCAAAACCACAGTTGTCCTTGAATTCTTCGGGATGGTACAGACCTGTTTTCATAGACACATTCTCACCAGGTTCACCTCTCAACGGAGGCAAATCTCTTTTTTTAACAACCACTTACCATCCACGCCGATCAAACGCCAGCTTTTTTGCGGTGGTCATGGAAAACCATTGTTGCACAGCGACAGCGATGCCCACAAATTTTCATGTCTCACCATTGAAAATTTATGTCGCAATTTTGAATGTTTTTGCGCCATGCGCCGTGATAACGGCTTGGCTCGAGTCTGAAGCGTTTCAGCCATGACTGCAACTAGGGGCTTGTGGCCGGCAGTCTGGGACAGAAAAGCCTGCCGCGTTCAAACGCAGCAGGCTATTCGAAAGTCAGTAATCGCTCAGCAACTGGGCGGCGGGGTGATGCCGCCCGGAAGGTATCAGCGGGCCGTGGCCAGCTCTTGTTGGACGCTGCCGACGGTACGTGGCCAAGGTTTACCAGCCTGGACCTTCTCTGGCAAGTTCTTGATTGCCGCAACCGCTGCATCGCGGTTGGCGAAGCTGCCATAGGTGACTACGTACAGCGGCTTGCCCTGCAGGTTTTTCTTGAAGTAGCGATAGTCGCCACCCTGGCTCTTGACGAACGCCTGGGCCGAGGCCTCGGAGCTGGTGCCCAGGATCTGCACCACGTAATTGCCCGGTTTCTGCGCGGAGTACCAGCCGCTGTTGCCGCTGCCACTGGCGGCAGGTTTTTCGGCAGGCTTGGCGGCCGGCTTGGCCACGGCGACCTGGGTAGGCGCGGGTGCAGGCTTGGCAGGTGCAACCGGCTTCGCAGGCTGGGTTGCAACAGGCTTGGGCGCAGGCGCAACCGGCTGTACCGGCGCAGTAGCCACAGGCTGTGCAGGCACAGGTGCCGGGCCAGCGGGCACGCCTTGCGGCGGCGCAATGGTGGTCACGGTTGGCGGCGGGTTGCCAGGCTGCAGGGCAGTGTCACCCGCCGGGCTGCCTTCTTCACCCTCACCCATGCCCGCGGCCTGGGCCAGCGGTTCGCGCATTACAGGCTGGGACTGGCCAACCAGTGGCAACGGCATCGGCTGGGAAGAGCCGGAGAACTCGATATTGGCACCCTGCTTGCCGTCGCCAAGCGGCAACTGGGCCTGGGCGGCTGGCGCCTCAGCGGGTGGCTTGTCGCCTTTCTTGGGCATCAACACTGCGGCCGCAACAGCGACCACGACCACAGCGGACAGCGCGAGCACATGTTTTTTAGGCATCTTGAACCCCATGGATGGTCGCTTGACCGTCGAACGGCTGGCGATCATGGCTTCGATCAAAGTGTCACGGGCGACCTGGTTGATGTTGCCAGGCCAGCCGTCGGAGTGTTCATGGATATCGACGATCTGTTCACGGCTGAACACCTCGATGCCCCGGCCAGCCCCTTCCAGGCGCTGCTCCAGGTACTCGCGGGTTTCTTCTTCACTGTAGGGGGCAAGCTCGATGATGTGGAAGCGTTCTTCCTCGACATTGAGCTCGTCCAGCCCGGCAATCAGTGAAGGCTCACCGAACAGGAACACGTGCGGGCGCCCTTCCGGTACCCCCGCCGCCAACTCCAGCAACGCTTGGAGTGCCGACTCGTCGAGTTGTTCCGCATCGTCCACCAGCAAATACACTTCCTGCCCGGTCAGTGCCAGCTGCACCACCTTGGACAGGATCGCCTGCACTTCGGGCTGGGCCACACCCAGGTCCTGCGCGACCTGGGCAAGCATGCTGGAAGCATCGCTGGCACTGCGGGCAGACACCACCACACTCTGCACAGCCTGCTTGTTGGTGCTGGCCACCAGGGCCTGGCGCAGCAGCGACTTGCCGCTGCCCAGCGGGCCGCTGACCACCAGCATCAGCTGGCTGTAGCGCGCCAGGTGGTGCAGTTGGCCAAGCACGGGCTTGCGCTGGGCCGGGAAGAACTTGAAGCCGGGCACACGGGGCGCGAACGGATCGTGGCTCAACTGGTAATGGTCGAGAAAGGCCTCATCGGCATGCAAACTGGTCATTGCGCTGTCACAACCTCAAAGCTGGGCCACGATCGCGCGGTAATCCGCCGACAGCGTGGCCTGAAGAATCTCTTTCGGATAGTCGTCGGTCACAACGGCCTCGCCCATCTGGCGCAACAGCACCAGACGCAAGCGGCCGTCGATCACTTTCTTGTCGACCGCCATGTGCTCCATGAAATGCGCCGGGGTCATTTCCTGTGGTGGCACCACCGGCAAACCTGCGTCCTGCAACAGGCGGATTCCGCGATCGCGCTCGGCCTGGTCGATCCAGCCAAGGCGCATGGACATTTCCAGGGCCATCACCGTGCCCGCCGACACGGCTTCGCCGTGCAGCCACACGCCGTAGCCCATGTGGGTCTCGATGGCATGCCCGAAGGTATGCCCCAGGTTCAGGGTGGCCCGTACCCCGGACTCGCGCTCGTCGGCACCGACCACTGCGGCCTTGGCCGCGCAGGAGCGGCGGATGGCTTCGGTCAATGCAGCCGAATCGAGGGTGCGCAAGGCCTGCATGTTGTCTTCAAGCCAGCCGAGAAACGGCTTGTCGCAAATCAGGCCGTACTTGATCACTTCGGCCAGGCCAGCAGACAGTTCGCGCGCCGGCAGGGTCTTCAGGCTGGTGGTATCGATCAGCACCGCATTGGGCTGATAGAAGGCACCGACCATGTTCTTGCCCAGCGGGTGGTTGATACCGGTCTTGCCGCCCACCGACGAGTCGACCTGGGAAAGCAGGGTAGTCGGCACCTGGATGAAGTCGACACCGCGCTGGTAGCAGGCGGCAGCGAAGCCGGCCATGTCACCGATCACGCCGCCGCCCAGGGCAACCACAGTAGTGCGACGATCATGGCGGGCTGTCAGCAGGCCGTCGAAGATCAGCTGCAGCGTTTCCCAGTTCTTGTGGGCTTCGCCATCGGGCAATACCACCGGCAGCACCGAGTAGGCACCCAGGGTCTTGCTCAGGCGTTCGAGATACAGGGGCGCGACGGTCTCGTTGGAAACGATGGCGACCTGCCGGCCGGCAATGTGCGGCGCCAGCAGCTCGGGCTGGTCCAGCAGGCCTTCGCCAATGTAGATCGGGTAGCTGCGCTCGCCCAGGTCGACCTTAAGTGTCTGCATGTATCCCCACAATGTACTTGGGCGCGGCGCCATTCGGGCAACCCACGCGCTATCGTTGAACCTCGCCTCGGCGCTGGTGGCCGAGAATAGTCCCGGGTTAACGGGGCGGCAACTGCTGCAAGCGTTCGAGAATATCGATCACCACCATGCGCGGCGGCCGCTCGTCGGTTTCCACCACCACGTCGGCGATCTCGCGGTAGAGCGGGTCGCGGGCTTCCAGCAGGGCGCGCAGGGTCGCCTCGGGGTTGGCGGTGCGCAGCAGCGGGCGATTGCGATCACGCGCGGTACGGCCAACCTGCTGTTCCACCGAGGCATGCAGGTAGATCACCCGGCCGCCCCGGCGCAATGCCTGGCGGTTGGCTTCGCGCATTACCGCGCCACCGCCGGTGGCCAGGACCACGCCGTCAAGTGCGCACAGTTCGGCGATCATCGCCTGCTCGCGCTCACGGAAACCTGGCTCGCCTTCCTTGTCGAAAATCCACGGGATGTTGGCGCCGCATCGCAGTTCGATTTCCTTGTCGGAATCCTTGAACAGCAGGCGCAGCTCTTTGGCCAATAGGCGTCCGATGGTGCTTTTACCAGCGCCCATGGGCCCCACAAGTATCAAATTTCGCACAGAATCAACGACTCACAGCAATCGCCTGGTCACTCATGATACGCGGAGTCAGGAAGACCAGCAGCTCGGATTTTTTCTCTTGTAATGCATCGCGTCGAAACAGCCGCCCAACATACGGCAGATCGCCTAAAAATGGCACCTTGTCGACCACATTGTTTTGCGAAGTCGAGTACACGCCACCGATCACGATCGTTTCGCCGTCCGCCACGCGAACCTTGGCATTGACCTCGTTCTTGCGGATCGGCGGTACGTTGTTCAAGGCATTGACGTAATCCGGCTCGTCCTTGGTCACCCGGACCGCCATGATCACCTTGTTGTCCGGGGTAATCTGCGGGGTCACCTCCAGCGACAGCGAGGCTTCGCGAAAGGCGACCGAGGTGGCGCCGCTCTGGCTGGTTTCCTGGTAGGGCACTTCGGTGCCTTTGAGGATCCTGGCCGTTTCCTTGTCGGCCGTGACCACCTTGGGCTGCGAGATGATTTCGCCGTTACCGCTTTTTTCCATGGCGCTGAGTTCCAGGTCGAGCAGCACGCCGCCGCGCAGCAGGCCCAGGCCGACACTGCTGCCCGCCCGCTCCACGCCGAGGTCGATGAACAGCTCCTTGCCCGGCCGCAGGTTTTCACCGTACAGCGGCCCGCCCCAGCGCACCCCCAGGCTTTTCTCGTAGTCGACATTGGCCTCGACGATACGTGCCTCGATCGCCACCTGGCGCACCGGCACATCCAGCTGCGCGACCAGTTGTCGCAACTCGGCCAGGCGTTCGGCGGGCTGGTGCGCCACCAAGGTATTGGTGCGCTCATCGACACCCAGGCTGCCACGAACGGCGAGTGTGCTGTCATCCGCCAGACTGGTCATCAACAGCTCGACCAGTTCGGCGGCGTTGGCATGCTGGATCGGTATCAATTCACGGCGTAACGGCTGCAATGGTGCATCCGGCAACAGGCCGACATGAGCATCAAACGGCTGCGGGGCAAAAGCTGCCGCAGGCGCCACCAGCAGCACATTGCCCTCTTGCTGCCGGGCAAGGCCCTTGCTGCGAAGCACCAGGTCAAGCGCCTGGTCCCAGGGCACGTCCTGCAACCTCAAGGTCACGCTGCCCTGCACGTCATCGCTGGCAACCAGGTTGACGCCCGCATAATCGGCCAGCACCTGCAGCACCGAACGCACCTCCACATCCTGGAAGTTCAACGACAGGGGTTCACCCTGGTAAGGCGTCGCCGACACCAGCGGGATCGGCAGCAGGGCTGCCAACATCCATTTCATCACTCTCTTCATTCTGGTTCGAGGCCTCCTTGCCCACGCGGTTTGCAAGGGTGATGAACGCTGTGCGCTCGTGCCACACCCCTGCCATGAATAGCCGTTCGTGCACTTCGACCTGGCCTTGATCAATCCGCGCCACCACACCGTGGTTACGCCCCAAGCGCTCACCTGCCCGCACGCGATAGAGCCTGCCAGCCGCCATCAACAGAGCCTCATGCGCCGCACCTCGCGACAGGCTGCCGACCATTTCCAGTTGCGCCAGCGGCACGCTGGCCAGCCCGGAGCCAGCCGTTCGCGTCGCCCCTGGCGCGAAGGGGTCGACCGCAGGCACTGGCGTCGCGGCCATGGCCGGCATATGCGCAAGCACGTCAGGTGCCGGTACGGGCGCGGTGGCCTGGAAGGCATCGACCCGCAGTTGCAGACGCAATAGGCCGGGCTGACCCTCGACTGCGGCCAGGCTCATGTCACCGCTGCGCAGCAGGCGTGCCTGGCCCAGCCAGTCGCCCAGCCACTGACGCAAGTCCACGTAACGCCCCACCACTTGTATTTCCAGCGGTACTTTCCAATAGCCTGCCTGTTGCTCGGCTTCTTGTACGTCGAACCGCTCGACCAGCAACCCGTGCACATGCCCCGAAGCCGCCAGGCGCTCAAGCAGATCGCTCATGCCCTCCCCTGCGGCCAGGTGCCAGTGGGCCTCCAGCAACCGCCGCTCGGCAAAAACCAGAGACGCCTGCAATCGCTCCAGCTCGACCAGCTGCGCCGCACTGGCTGCCTGCTGCTCGTTCAATGTGGCGTGCCTGGCCGCCTCCTGCGCCTGCTGCTGTAAACCTGCCGGCAGGCGAAACGCACAACCCAGGCCGAACACCAGCACAGCGACCAGCACTGGCGCGATACGCCTGATGCTTCTGGAACGCTCGGCTACCGCCAGCCAGGCAAGGATCGGTGCTGCATTCACGACCAGAACGCCGAAACGCGCGCAACGAGCAGAAATTCATCGCCACCCGGCATGCTCCTGACGCGCTTGAGCGCCAGATCGAGCAGAACACCCGACCGATCCAGATCGCGCATGAACTGCGCAACCACGGCGCCGGACGTAGCCAGCCCGGTCATCTGCAGATGGCCGTTTTCCAAGCTGAGGTCGAGTAGCTGGACCCCAACCGGTAGCGCCCTTTCGAGGTCAGCGAATACATCGCCCAGAACACCCTGCTGGGCACGCAAGCCCTCTAGCGCTGCCGAGCGTGAGATGAGCGCGTCATGCTGTGCACGCACATCGGCCAGCGGCTGCAGTTGCTCGACCAGCACCTCAAGGGCGGCATGGTGTTGGGCATTGGCCACCGCCTGTTGCTGCCCGCGCTGACGGGCCAACTGGTCGACCAGCGTCACGGCGCACAGCGCCAGCAGTGCGCCGGCCATCAGCTGGGTGCGAAAGCGCCGAAGCGCCGCCTCGCGCTGCCGCTCACGCCAGGGCATCAGGTTAAGCCGCATCATGGGCGCAACCCTCCAAGCGCCAGGGCGCACGCCAGGAGCATCGTGCCGTCAACGTGTTCCAGCCCCTTCAGGCCAGGTAAAGGCCTGCACGGCGTAGTCAGCTGGTGGCCAAGGTTTTGCAACCAGGTTGGGTCCACCGATGAGCTGCTGGTAATCCACAGGCCACCAGGCAAATGCTCATCGGCAAGCAGCGCGTGCAGTTGCTCCGACAACTGCCCCATGTTGTTCAGCCCCTGCACCTGAAGCTCACGACGCTGGTAAGGCCGGCCGGGCTGCCAGTCATAAAGCACTGCGCTGTGCGCTTCGACCCGCAGCAGTGCCGAACCTTCGAGGCAGCCCTGAGGCAACATGCGGCACAAGGCAATGTTGTCGACCTCGATAGCCTCCAGTTGCAACCCGGCCTCTTCGACGATGGCATCAAGAGACGCCAACGCACTTTGCCGACACGCGGCCACCATCACCTCGGCGCACCCCGGTTGCGTGCGGGATGCCCCCAAGACTTGAAAGTCCAGGGCCAGGTCCTCCAACGGAAACGGAAACAGCCGCTCGGCATCGGCCAGCAACTGCGTCTCCAGTTCTGCCCCGGCCTGCTCCATCGGCAAATGGCACCGCTTGCAGATCACCTGGCTGGCCGGTAACGCCAACGCTACCCGACGCTGCCTGAGGCCGCTGCGCTGGTAGGCACGGCGCAGGGCTGCCACCACGGTAGCAGGCTCCGCGACCCAATCCTTGCCTGCCAGTAATTCGAACGGCTCTTGTGCCGATGCAAGCACCCGGCAGCGCCGATTGCGCCGCTGAAGTTGCACAACACGAACAGCGTCAGGGGCAATTTCCACCCCCACGAGTGAACTGGCATCCTTGCCAAAGCGTCCTAACATGCGGCTTCCTTGCTGCCTGCTGCAGCGGTCGGTCGCAACCCCGCGTCAACACTAGGCCCGGCCTGCCCATCGAGGCGACGGGCAGCCTGGCCGGTAACCCGGAGAGGCGAAAAAATGCTTATAATGCCCAGCGCTTTCTGGTCCGCCGGGCCTGCGTGCAACCCACTCTCAACCTGGACACCGAAAAGCCTTGATACGTCTGCTGAAGTTCTTCTGGTGGTCTTCCGTCGCAGTCATTTGCGCGCTCGTACTCGGTGTGAGCGGTGCGTTTCTGTATCTTAGCCCCAGCCTGCCCTCGGTCGAGTCCCTCAGAAGCATCCAGTTGCAGATCCCCCTCAGGGTGTACAGCAGCGACGGCAAACTGATTGCCGAATTCGGCGAAATGCGCCGCTCGCCGATCCGTTTCGCGGAAATTCCGCCACAGTTCATTCAGGCGCTTCTGTCAGCCGAGGACGACAATTTCCTCAATCACTACGGTGTCGACCCCAGCAGCCTGATGCGTGCAGCGACCCAGCTGGTGAAAACCGGGCACATCCAGACCGGCGGCAGCACCATCACCATGCAGGTGGCGAAGAACTTCTTCCTCACCAGCGAACGCAGCTTCTCGCGCAAGACCAACGAGATCCTGCTGGCCCTGCAGATCGAGCGTGAACTGACCAAGGACGAGATCCTTGAGCTGTACGTGAACAAGATCTACCTGGGCAACCGCGCCTACGGCATCGATGCCGCCGCGCAGGTGTACTACGGCAAATCGATCCGCGACGTGAGCCTGGCGCAGATGGCGATGATCGCCGGCCTGCCCAAGGCACCGTCACGCTTCAACCCGCTGGCCAACCCGGTGCGTGCCAAGGAGCGCCGCGACTGGATCCTCGGCCGCATGTACAAGCTGGGCAAGATCGACCAGGCCAGCTACCAGACCGCCCTGGCCGAGCCGCTCAATGCCAGCTACCACGTGCCGACGCCTGAGGTGAATGCGCCTTACATCGCCGAAATGGCCCGCGCCGAAATGGTCGGCCGCTACGGCAGCGACGCCTACACCGAAGGCTTCCGCGTCACCACCACGGTGCCCAGCGACATGCAGGACATGGCCAACAAGGCCATCCTCAAAGGCCTGTCTGATTACGACGAACGCCACGGCTACCGTGGCCCCGAAGCACGCTTCCCGGGCCGCACACAGGCAGCCTGGCTGCAGGAGCTGGGCAAGCAGCGCATCCTTGGCGGCCTGGAGCCGGCCATCGTCACCCATGTCGACAAAACCGGCCTCCAGGTACTGACCCGGGACGGCCAGCAAGCCGAAGTTGCCTGGGACACCATGAAATGGGCGCGCCCGTTCATCAACAGTAACGCCCAGGGCCGCTCACCACAGTCGCCGGCAGACGTGGCGCAGGTCGGTGACCTGGTGCGCCTGCAGCGCCTGGAAGATGGCAAGCTCAAGTTCAGCCAGGTGCCTGGTGCGCAAAGCGCCCTGGTCACCCTCGACCCTTACAACGGTGCCATCCGCGCGCTGGTTGGCGGCTTCTCGTTCGAGCAGAGCAACTACAACCGCGCCATGCAGGCCAAGCGCCAGCCGGGTTCGAGCTTCAAGCCGTTCATCTACAGTGCTGCGCTGGACAGCGGCTACACCGCATCCACCCTGGTCAACGATGCGCCGATCGTGTTCGTCGACGAATCCGTGGACAAAGTGTGGCGTCCGAAGAACGACACCAACACCTTCCTCGGCCCGATCCGCCTGCGCGAAGCGCTGTACAAGTCGCGCAACCTGGTGTCGATCCGCTTGCTGCAGGCCATGGGTGTAGACCGCACCATCGACTACATCGCCAAGTTCGGCTTCAACAAGCAGGACCTGCCGCGCAACCTGTCGCTGGCCCTGGGCACCGCCACCCTGACCCCTATGGAAATCGCCACAGGCTGGAGCACCTTTGCCAACGGCGGCTACAAGGTCACCCCGTACCTGATCGACCGCATCGAAAGCCGCAACGGCGAAACCCTGTTCACCGCCAACCCGCCCCGCGTACCGCAAGGTGCCGAGGACCAGGCTGGCCTGGCGGCACCCGAACAGCCGATCAGCACTGCTGCCATGCCAGGTGAGGCGCCATCCGCCTTCAGCCAGGTGGCCGCTGCACCGCAAACGCCGGCTGTGGCTGAGCAGATCGTCGACGGGCGCACCACCTACATCCTCACCAGCATGCTGCAGGACGTGATCAAGCGCGGTACCGGCCGCCGGGCGCTGGCCTTGGGCCGCACCGACCTGGCGGGCAAGACCGGTACTACCAACGAGTCCAAGGACGCCTGGTTCTCCGGCTACAACGCCGATTACGTGACCACCGTATGGGTCGGTTTCGACCAGCCGGAAACCCTCGGCCGCCGCGAGTACGGCGGCACGGCGGCGCTGCCGATCTGGATGAGCTTCATGGGCGCGGCGCTCAAGGACAAGCCGGCGCACGCGCCAGCAGAGCCGGAAGGCATCCTCAGCCTGCGCGTCGACCCGATCAGCGGCCGCGCTGCCTCCCCGAGCACGCCGAATGCCTTCTTCGAGCTGTTCAAGGCCGAAGATTCGCCACCCTCGGTGGATGAACTGGGCAATGGCACAGCACCGGGCAGCCCGCTGCCGGCCGATGAAGCAGCGCCGATGGATCTGTTTTAAGGCAGGGCGCCTGACTCAGGTTTTGCGTGGGCGCTCGATCTCATAGGCGCCACAAGTACCCTGACGAACACCTGGCAGCCCTGACGCATTCCAACGCCCCAACAAAAAGCCCCGGCTCATGCGAGCCGGGGCTTTTTTGTGTCGCTACAGCGGCAATCAGCCGTTGAATACTTCATCCACGCTGGTCAGCGGGTAGTGCTTCGGATACGGCAGGGTAGCCACGCCGGATTCGATGGCGGCCTTGGCCACTGCGTCGGAAACGACGGTGATCAGGCGTGCGTCCAGCGGCTTCGGAATGATGTACTCACGACCGAACTCCAGGCCTTCGACACCGTAGGCTTCGCACACTTCTTTCGGCACTGGCAGCTTGGCCAGGTCCTTCAGGGCGATGGCGGCGGCGATCTTCATTTCTTCGTTGATACGCTTGGCACGAACGTCCAGGGCACCACGGAAGATGAACGGGAAGCCCAGTACGTTGTTGACCTGGTTCGGGTAGTCGGAACGACCGGTGGCCATGATCACGTCGTTGCGAGTGGCGTGCGCCAGCTCAGGCGAGATTTCCGGATCCGGGTTCGAGCAGGCGAACACGATCGGGTTGGCAGCCATCGACTTCAGGCCTTCAGGGCTCAGCAGGTTCGGGCCGGACAGGCCTACGAACACGTCAGCACCGTCGAGCGCGTCGGCCAGGGTGCGCTTGTCGGTAGCGTGGGCGAACTGGGCCTTGTACTGGTTCAGGTCGTCACGGCCAGCGTGGATGACACCGCTGCGGTCGATCATGTAGATGTTTTCGACCTTGCCACCCATGCTCACCAGCAGCTTCATGCAGGAGATGGCAGCAGCCCCGGCACCCAGGCAGACGATCTTGGCGTCTTCGAGCTTCTTGCCGGCGATTTCCAGGGCGTTGATCATGCCGGCCGCGGTAACGATGGCGGTACCGTGCTGGTCATCGTGGAACACCGGGATGTCGCACTGTTCGATCAGGGTGCGCTCGATTTCGAAGCACTCAGGTGCCTTGATGTCTTCGAGGTTGATGCCACCGAAGGTGATCGAGATACGGCGAACGGTGTCGATGAACGCTTGCGGGCTTTCCGATTCGACTTCGATGTCGAACACGTCAATACCAGCGAAACGCTTGAACAGAACGCCCTTGCCTTCCATGACCGGCTTGGAAGCCAGTGGGCCGAGGTCACCCAGACCGAGGATGGCGGTGCCATCGGAAATCACCGCAACCAGGTTGCCTTTGCCGGTGTATTTGTAAGCCAGCTCTGGATCACGGCCGATTTCACGCACGGGCTCAGCAACACCTGGGCTGTAGGCCAGGGCGAGGTCACGGGCGGTGGCAGTGGGCTTGGAGAGTTCGACGCTCAGTTTCCCCGGACGAGGTTGAGCGTGGTATTCGAGAGCGGCGGTTTTCAGGTCTGACATGGTGGGCATTCCGCTATTTACTGTTCTGACGGACCGCCGAGGATACGCAAAGAGCCGGGGAGTCACAAGACTGGTCGGTCACTTGTGTCAAGGCCTTTAGCCTACGACTTTACGCTATAACCCACGGGGGCATACGGCTAACAGTGTGTACAATCCAATAGCGAAATGTCTACATCTTTTAGCCTGAAAAACGCTCCAACATGCTCGGATCGGTCAATGGCAACACCCAGCGTCGCTGCCCAGGCTTCAGGCCGCCCTTGCGGGAACGGTCCAGCACCCAGCCTCGCGCTTCGACCTGGCGTCCCTTGAGGTTATCGAAGAAGCTGGCGGGGAAGTTGCGTTGCAGACGAGCGGGAACCTGCAGCACCACAGTGTCGTCCAGGGTGAGCCAGACCCCACCACGGTTGCGCTCGATACCCTTGATGCGGCCACCGACCACAACGAAACCCGACTGCCTGACATTGCCTGCAGGCACCACGGGCGAGCGTCGCCACACACCGATACCGCCCTTGCGCGCCGCTTGCTCGGCAACCTGCAGGCAGCCGCTGAGGCTTACATTGGGGGCAACTGCAACGCGGTAGCCCAAACCCTCGCTGAGCAACCGTGCTTCCATATTGTCGCCATTCAGGCCATAGATATGCGCCAGTGTGCGGCCATATTTGTCTTTTCCCTCAACGCCCGGCACCAGGCCGACGCGGCCGTCACTGGCATTGACCAACGCTTGAAGACGTCGCCTGGCGGCCTCGGCATAGGGCTCGCTGGTGCGCCCTTTGCGGCCGACTTCCGGGGTATTGATGCCGATCAGGCGCACGCTGCGGCCATCGACCAGGCGCAAGGTATCGCCATCCACCACCTGGCGTACCTGCACTTGCTGTGGCTGCTCCGGCAGCGGGCAGAACGCCAGGGCCGGGAAATGCCAGATGACGCCCATAAAAAAAGCGCCCACAAGGGGCGCTTTTTTTTGCAGCAATGCGAAACCCGAGGGGTTCGCCATGCGCATGATTACTTCTTGGCACCGAACATGCCGAAGCGATCGGCGAACTTCTGTACGCGACCACCGGTGTCCAGGACTTTCTGCTTACCGGTGTAGAACGGGTGGCACAGGTTGCAAACGTCGATCGACAGGGTGTTGCCCAGGGTCGAACGGCTTTCGAACTTGTTGCCGCAGCTGCAGGTGACTGCAACTACTTCATAGTTCGGGTGGATACCTTCTTTCATGGTCGCTTCCTCGAGCTGCGTGCCGCCATCCAACACCAATTGTTGAATACCGCACGTAATTAGGCGGCAAATAATACCAGAGCGCTGCGCTAGTGCAAGTTGTCGCTTGCACCGACCGTCGTCTGCTAGGCTCGCCAGTCTTTGATACGCCCTCCGAGACCTTCCGCGTGCCCGACGTCATCCTGCGCCTTGCCCTGCCCTCCCCGCTGCGTCGCCTGTTCGACTACAAGGCACCCGCGAGCATGGCGCGCCAGGCCTTGACCCCAGGCATGCGCATTCGCGTGCCATTCGGCCGCCGCGAGATGATAGGCGTGCTGGTGGAGGTGTGCGCACAGAGCGAGGTGCCCGCCGACAAGCTCAAGCCGGCCAGCGCCCTGCTCGATCCGGTATCGCCGATCCCGCCATCGCTATTCAAACTGTGCCTGTGGACCGCCCAGTACTACCAGCACAGCCTGGGCGATACCCTGAGCTGGGCCCTGCCGACGCTATTGCGCCAGGGCGAACCTGCCGAGATGCGCCAGGAGCGCTTCTGGCATATTGCCCCCGGCGCCCGCCTGGAAGACCCCCGGATCGCCCGCGCGCCGCGCCAGCGCGACGCCCTCAAGACCCTGGCCCAGCACCCGCACGGCGTGGCCCACAGCCTGCTGGCCAAGCTCAACCTGAACAAGGACAGCCTCGACCTGCTGCTGGCCAAGGAGCTGGTGCAGATTGAACTCCGCCGGCACTTGCCGGCGCTACGCCACGAACACTGGCTGGCGCAGCCGGAATTGCCGCTCAACGATGAGCAGCGCGACGCCTTTGACGCCGTGCGCGAAGGCTTTGGGGGCTTTGGCGCGTTCCTGCTGGCCGGCGTCACCGGCAGCGGCAAGACCGAGGTCTACCTGCAGCTGATTCGTGAAACCCTGGAAGCCGGGAAGCAGGCGCTGGTGCTGATCCCGGAGATCAACCTCGGCCCACAGACCCTGGCGCGCTTCGAGCAACGCTTCAACGCCCGCATCGCGCTGCTGCATTCGGCGGTGAACGACCGCGAGCGCCTGGACGCCTGGCTGGCTGCCCGGGACGGCGAGGCCGACATCATCATCGGCACCCGCTCGGCATTGTTCACGCCGATGAAAAACCCCGGCCTGATCATCATCGACGAGGAGCACGACGGCTCCTATAAACAGCAGGAGGGGCTGCGCTATCACGCCCGCGACCTGGCACTGGTGCGCGCCCACCAGGAGAACATCCCGATCCTGCTAGGTTCTGCCACGCCGTCGCTGGAAACCCTGCACAACGCCCTGACCGGTCGCTACCGCCTGCTGCGCATGAACCAGCGCGCCGGTGGCGCCCGCCCGCCGCGCATGCTGCGCCTGGATGTAAAGAGCCTGCCACTGGACAGCGGTATCAGCGGCCCGCTGCAGCAAGCCATCCGCCAGACCCTGGAGGCAGGCCAGCAAGTGCTGGTGTTCCTCAACCGCCGCGGCTTCGCCCCGACCTTGCTGTGCCACGATTGTGGCTGGCTGTCCGAGTGCCCGCGCTGTGATGCACGCATGACCGTGCACCAGCGTTCTGGCGTGCTGCGCTGCCACCACTGTGGCTACGACGAACGCCTGCCGCACCAGTGCCCGCAGTGCAACCACGTGGACCTGCGCCCGGTCGGCGCGGGCACCGAGCGCGCCGAAGAACGCCTGAAGGTGCTGTTTCCGGACTACCCGATCCTGCGGGTGGACCGCGACAGCACGGCGCGCAAGGACGCCATGCACAACCTGTTCACTACCATACAGCGCGGCCAGCCGAGCATCCTGGTCGGTACGCAGATGCTTGCCAAGGGCCACCACTTCCCCCGGGTGACTCTGGTGGCCATCCTCGACGCCGATGGTGGGCTGTTCTCGGGTGATTTTCGCGCCAGTGAGCGCATGGCGCAGCTGATCGTGCAGGTGGCCGGGCGCGCCGGGCGGGCCGAAGAGCCAGGCAAGGTCATCATCCAGACCCACCTGGCCGACCACCCGCTGTTGGTGCAGCTTACCGAGCAGGGCTACTTCGCCTTTGCCGAACAGGCCCTGGACGAACGCCGCGCCGCCGGGCTGCCGCCCTACTCCCACCTGGCCCTGCTGCGTGCCGAAGCGCACAAGCCGGGGCAGGCCGAAGGTTTCCTCGACGAAGCCTGCGCCGCCGCCGAACGCCTGGTGGCCGAGCAGCGCCTGCCGGGCATCGAACTGCTGGGCCCGGTGCCGGCGCCCATGGAACGCCGCGCCGGGCGCTTCCGCGCGCAACTGTTGATACAGGCCAATACCCGGGCGCCTTTGCATCGACTGATCAGTGCCTGGTTGCTAGTGTTGGAGCAGATGCCCAGCGGGCGCCAGGTACGTTGGTCGCTGGACGTCGACCCGGTCGACCTCTATTGAGCTGCAAGCTACGGGCTACAAGGCGCAAGCAAGAGTATGGCGGATGCGATGCCGCTTTTTCTTGCAGCTTGTGGCTTGCAGCTTGCCGCTCAAAGGTTGGCAACCCGCTCCCGGCAACGGATAATGCCCAGTTTTTCCACCTGCGCATCCAGGCGCTCACCGCGCTTGCGGTCGAAAAGAGATCCCCATGAAAGACACCATTCGCCAGCTGGTCCAGCAAGCCCTCACCCAACTCGTCACCGACGGTGTGCTGCCTGAAGGGCTGTCGCCGGCGATCCAGGTGGAAAACGCCCGGGACAAGACCCACGGCGACTTCGCCAGCAACATCGCCATGATGCTGGCCAAGCAGGCAGGCATGAAGCCACGCGACCTGGCCGAAAAACTGATCAACGCCCTGCCGGCCAGCGCCGACATCAGCAAGGTGGAAATCGCCGGCCCCGGCTTCCTCAACTTCTTCCAGAACACCGACGCCCTGGCCAATCGCCTGGACGCCGCCCTGGCCGATGACCACCTCGGCGTGCGCAAGGCCGGCCCGAGCGAAAAAGTCGTCATCGACATGTCGGCGCCAAACCTGGCCAAAGAGATGCACGTCGGCCACCTGCGCTCGACCATCATCGGTGACAGCGTCGCACGCGTGCTGGAATTCCTGGGTGACAACGTCATTCGCCAGAACCACGTCGGCGACTGGGGCACCCAGTTCGGCATGCTGATGGCCTACCTGCAGGAAAACCCGATCACCAGCGACGAGCTGTCGGACCTGGAGAACTTCTACCGGGCGGCGAAGAAGCGCTTCGACGAATCCGAAGAGTTCGCCACACGCGCCCGTGGCCTGGTGGTCAAGCTGCAGGCCGGCGACCCCGAGTGCCTGGCCTTGTGGACACGCTTCAAGGACATCTCGCTGTCGCACTGCCAGAAGACCTACGAGCTGCTCAACGTCAAGCTGACCATGGCCGACGTGATGGGCGAAAGCGCGTACAACGACGACCTGGCCAACGTGGTGGCTGACCTCAAGGCCAAGGGCCTGTTGGTGGAGGACCAAGGCGCCCAGTGCGTGTTCCTCGAGGAATTCAAGAACAGCGAAGGCGAACCACTGCCGGTGATCGTGCAGAAAGCCGACGGCGGCTACCTGTACGCCACCACCGACCTGGCCGCCGTGCGTTACCGCAGCAACGTGCTCCACGCTGACCGCGCCCTGTACTTTGTCGACCAGCGCCAGGCCCTGCACTTCAACCAGGTGTTCGAAGTAGCGCGCCGCGCAGGCTTTGTCGGCCACCCGATGCAGATGGAGCACATGGGCTTCGGCACCATGAACGGCGCCGACGGCCGCCCGTTCAAGACCCGCGACGGCGGCACCGTCAAGCTGATCGACCTGCTCACCGAAGCCAAGGAGCGTGCCTACGCGCTGGTCAAGGAGAAGAACCCGAGCCTGGCTGACGAAGATCTGCGACACATCGGCGAAGTGGTGGGCATTGGCGCGGTGAAATACGCCGACCTGTCCAAGCACCGCACCAGCGACTACAGCTTCAACTTCGAGCTGATGCTCAACTTCGAAGGCAACACCGCCCCTTACCTGCTGTACGCCTACACCCGCGTAGCCGGCGTATTCCGCAAGCTGGGCAAAAGCTTTGACGAAGTCGACGGCAAGATCGTGCTGCAGGCCGCCCATGAGCAGGACCTGGCCGCGCGCCTGGCGCAGTTTGGCGAAACCCTCAATAGCGTCGCCGACAAAGGCACGCCGCACGTGCTGTGCAGCTACCTGTACGACCTGGCCGGCCTGTTCTCCAGCTTCTACGAGAACTGCCCGATCCTCGCCGCCGACACCCCGGAGCAACAGCAAAGCCGCCTGCGCCTGGCCGCCCTGACCGGCCGTACCCTCAAACAAGGTCTGGAACTGCTCGGCCTGGAAACCCTGGAGCGCATGTAAGTTGGCTGCCAAGAAAAAACCCGCCCCAAAACGCGGCGCCAGCCGCCAGACGGCACCGGCCAAACAGCCGATCCCTGGTTGGGTATGGATGGCCGTTGGCCTCACCGTCGGCGCGTTCATCGTGTTCCTGATGAAGCTCGAGCCCGGTGGCGATGACATCAAGCGCGCCAAGCCCGATCAGCAGAAGCCGGAGAAAGTGGCCGAAGCGAGCAAGCCTGCGCAGGCCACCCCACAGCAGCCGGTGAAGCCGAAGTACGACTTCTACACCCTGCTGCCGGAGTCCGAGGTGATCGTGCCGCCGGAGGCCGTGCCCGAGAAGACACCACCGGTACCCGCCCAGCCGGTGACCCCGGTGACGCCGGCAGAAGCTGCGAAAATCGACACCGCCCGCGCCCAGGCGGCGTTGCTGGGCCAGACCCCGCCACCGCCACCGCCGGTGATCAAGCCGGCTGCGACCACCCAGTACTTCCTGCAGGCTGGCTCGTTCCGCAAGCAGGCCGATGCCGACAAGGTCCGCGCGCAGATCATCCTGCTGGGCCAGTCGGTGAAGGTGGAGTCGGGTACGGTCAAGGACGAGACGTGGTACCGCGTACTGGTCGGGCCGTTCACCAACCGTGAACAGCTGACCGGTGCGCAGAAGCAACTGGCCGGGGCCGGGTTCAGCAACCTGCTGCTGCAACAACGGCAGACGCGGCAGTAACCCAGCAACAAAAAAGGCCTTGCCGCTTCGGTGCGACAAGGCCTTTTCATTACCCGCGAAGCATTTCAACGCAAGGCGTTACGCTCGGAGACCTGGCTGTTCAACGTCCAGAAATCGTACAGCACCCCCACCAGGAACAAGCCGCCGGTAAAGAAGTAGATGATCGCGGTGATCCACTTGCCCTGATACAGCCGGTGCAGGCCAAACACCCCTAGGAAGGTCAGCAGAACCCAGGCGATGTTGTAGTCGATACGGCCAGACTGGAACCTCAGATCGGCTTCACGGTCCATGGACGGGATCAGAAACAGGTCGATCAGCCAACCGATGCCCAGCAGGCCGAAGGTAAAGAACCAGAGGGTCCCGGTAATCGGCTTGCCGTAATAGAAACGATGCGACCCGGTGAAGCCAAAAATCCACAGCAGGTAACCAATGGTCTTGCTGTGGGTGTCGTGAAAAGGCGCCCCCTGTTGATAACTGTTCATGCGTAGCCCTCGTGGGTTATCCGAAAATTTTCTAAAAAAAAATGTGACTTTCTCGTCGCAGGCCGACGTACGGCACCTGGGCAATCGACCAACGGATCAAAGATTGATCAAAAAGCTGTTATAAAGTTGCGCGCCCAACACATAACTATTCATAAGAGCTTCATCTATGCCGCCTTTGATCAAGACATGGCTGACCCTCTGCCTATTATTGCCCCTGGCCGCCCACGCCACCAATCGTGAGCAACGTCTTCCCAATGGTTTCACCGGCTATACCACCAATGCCTCGGTGAAACACGCGCCGGTCAAGCAGACCGCACTACGCGCACGCCCGAGCAATGCCGCCAGCAACCGCGGCTTGCCAGTGGCTGCCATGTCGCCGAAGCAGAGCAGCGATGTGCTCAGCCGTGCCGTGAATGTGCTCGGTACCCCTTACGTTTGGGGTGGCAGCAGCCCGAAAAAAGGCTTTGACTGCAGCGGGCTGGTGAAATACGCCTTCAACGATGTCGCCGACGTCGACCTGCCGCGCACCTCCAATGCCATGGCCCAGGGCCACGGCGTCAAGGTGGCCAAGGGTGACCTCAAGCCTGGCGACCTGATTTTCTTCAACATCAAGAGCCGCCGGGTGAACCATGTTGCCATCTACCTGGGCAACGACCGCTTCATCCACGCACCACGGCGTGGCAAGCGGGTAAGCATCGACAACCTGAGCAAGCCCTACTGGCAAAAACACTACGTAGTGGCCAAGCGGGTGCTGCCGAAGGAACAGCAGCAGCTGAACCTGGCCAAGCGCTAACAGGTCCGGCCTCGTCGCGGGCACGCCCGCTCCCACAGGTACAGCACAGCCTTCGAACCCTGTGCCGTACCTGTGGGAGCGGGCGTGCCCGCGAAGAGGCCTGAGCAGGCACTATAACCCTCTGATCAGTCCGCTCTCCTTAAGCTCCCGCATCGCCCCATCCATCGTCCGCATCCCCTGCGCCGCCCCGCCCTGCATCACCGAACACAACTGCGCCATTCGCCCCTCCCGCACCAGGTTGCGCACCGCCGGCGTCGCCACCAGCACTTCCCGCGCCGCCACCCGCCCACCGCCCACACGCCTGACCAGTACCTGCGCCACTACAAGGCGCAACGACTCGGCCAACATCGCTCGCACCAAGGGCTTTTCCTCGGCAGCAAACACCTCCACCAACCGGTCAACGCTGCTGGCCGCCGATCGCGTATGCACGGTCGCCAGCACCAGGTGCCCGGTCTCGGCTGCGCGCAAGGCCAGGCGAACGCTTTCCAGGTCACGTAGCTCACCGATCATGATCACATCCGGGTCCTGGCGCAGCGCACTGCGCAGCCCCTGGGCGAAGTCGCAGCTATGGCGGCCAATCTCACGCTGGTTGATCAGGCTGCGCTGGCTGCTATGGATAACTTCGACCGGGTCTTCTAGGGTGATGATGTGCAGCGCCCGTTCGCGGTTCAGCTGGTCGATCAACGTCGCCAGGGTGCTGGACTTGCCACTGCCGGTAGGCCCACCGACCAGAATCAGGCCATCAGTGCATTGCGCAACAGCTTGATACACATCCCCCAAGTCGAGCTCATCCAGCGTGGCGATCCGCCCCGGAATCAGCCGGAAGGTAGCCCCAGGGCCGTTCAGTTGGCGAAACAGGTTCAGCCGAAAGCGGCCAAGCGCAGGCAACTCCAGCGCCAGGTCCAGCTCATCGCCCTGGGCCCATTGCCGCCGTTGGTGTTCAGCCAGCAAGGGCGCCATGCCTTCGGCCAGGTCTGCCGGCACCAGAGCCGGCAAATTCATGCGTTGCAAGTCACCCTCAAGGCGCAGCATCGGGATCTGGCCCGCCGCCAGGTGCAGGTCCGAAGCCCCCGCATCCACGGCCCGGGCCAACAGGTCGGTCACATCCATGAGACTCCCCAAAGGCCTTCAAGTAGGTAGAATGCCGCAGACCCTACAGCCGCCGGCATCCGTCCATGTCCACCCTAGCAGACAACCTTTCCGCTATTTCCGCCCGTATCGCCAGCGCTGCCCAGGCTGCCGGGCGCGATCCGGCCAGCGTTCAGTTGCTGGCCGTGAGCAAGACCAAGCCCGCCAGTGCCATTCGCGAAATCCACGCCGCTGGCGTGCGCGATGTCGGGGAAAACTACCTACAGGAAGCGCTGACAAAGCAGCAGGAGCTAAGCGACCTGCCCTTGATCTGGCACTTCATCGGCCCCATTCAGTCGAACAAGACCAAAGCCATCGCCGAGCATTTCGACTGGGTGCATTCCGTGGACCGCCTGAAAATTGCCCAACGCCTGTCCGAGCAGCGCCCTGCCGGCCTGGCGCCACTGAACCTCTGCCTGCAAGTGAACGTGAGCGGCGAAGTCAGCAAGTCTGGCTGCGCCCCCGCCGACCTTCCGGCCCTGGCCAAGGCCGTAGCCGGGCTGCCCAACCTGCGCTTGCGCGGGTTGATGGCAATCCCCGAGCCCACCGACGACCGCGCCGCCCAGGAAGCTTCCTTCGCCCGCTTGCGCCAGTTGCAGGAAAGCCTGGGCCTTGGCCTGGACACCCTGTCCATGGGCATGAGCCACGACCTGGAAGCGGCTATCGCACAGGGTGCGACCTGGGTACGCATCGGCACCGCCCTGTTCGGTGCCCGCGACTACGGCCAAAACTGACTCCATGCTTTACTCACTCTTCCCCACAAGGACCTGACATGAGCAAGACACGTATTGCCTTTATCGGCGCCGGCAACATGGCCGCCAGCCTGATCGGTGGTTTGCGTGCCCAGGGCCTGGACGCCTCGCAGATCCGCGCCAGCGACCCGGGCGCCGAGACCCGCACCCGCATCCAGGCCGAGCACGGCATCGAAACGTTCGAGAACAACGCCCAGGCCATCGACGGCGCCGACGTCATCGTCCTGGCGGTCAAGCCGCAGGTCATGAAAGCCGTGTGCCAGGCCCTGCAACCCAACCTGCAGGATGGCCAACTGATCGTTTCCATCGCCGCCGGCATCACCTGTGCCAGCCTGCAAAGCTGGCTGGGCGCTCGCCCGGTGGTGCGCTGCATGCCCAATACCCCTGCGCTGCTGCGCCAGGGCGTAAGCGGCCTATACGCAACCGCTGAAGTGTCCGACACGCAGCGCCAGCAGGCCGAACAACTGCTGTCGGCCGTCGGCACGGCCCTGTGGCTGGATCAGGAACAACAACTGGACGCCGTGACCGCAGTGTCCGGCAGCGGCCCTGCGTACTTCTTCCTGCTGATCGAGGCCATGACCGCAGCAGGCGAAAAGCTCGGCCTGCCACGTGAAACCGCTTCCCGGCTGACCTTGCAGACCGCCCTTGGCGCTGCCCGCATGGCGGTTGCCAGCGATGTCGATGCCGCCGAGCTGCGCCGCCGCGTCACCTCGCCCGCCGGCACCACCGAAGCTGCGATCAAATCGTTCCAGGCCAGCGGCTTCGAAGCCATCGTCGAGCAGGCGCTGCAGGCTGCGGCCACGCGCTCCGCCGAACTGGCCGAACAACTGGGCAAATAAGGAGCTTTAGATGAATGCACTGTCCGGCGCCGCGATCTTCGTGGTGCAAACCCTGGTCAGCCTCTACCTGGTGATCGTCCTGCTGCGTTTTGTCCTGCAACTGGTCAAAGCCAACTTCTATAACCCGCTGTGCCAGTTCGCAGTGCGCGCCACGCAGCCGCTGCTCAAGCCAATCCGCCGGATCATCCCCAGCATCGGTGGGCTGGACACCTCGTCGCTGCTGCTGGCGGTCATCATCCAGGCCCTGCTGATGGGCTTCGTGCTGATGGTCACCTACGGCACCTTCGGTGACGTCCTGCACCTGCTGATGTGGGCGATCATCGGCATCACCTCGCTGTTCCTGAAGATTTTCTGGGTGGCGATGATTGTCATGGTCATCGTCTCCTGGGTTGCCCCCAACAGCCACAACCCGGCCGCCGAGCTGGCCTATCAGATCAGCGAGCCGGTGCTGGCACCGTTCCGCCGCCTCGTGCCCAACCTGGGCGGCATGGACATCTCGCCGATCTTCGCCTTCCTGGCGATCCAGGTGATCCAATCGTTCGTCATGCCCCCGCTGGCCGCCTACGCAGGCATGCCACAAGAACTGTGGCGCATGATCTGACCCTGGTTGCTTCCAGCGGCAAGCCTTTGCTTGCCGCTGGGGGTAGCGCTCTTTAGACTTACGCCTCCGTCAAGCGTGAGCAGGGTCGATGTCCACTGTCTTTCCCGAAGATTCCGTCGGTCTGGTAGTACCGCAAACCGCCCGGTTCGATGAACCGCTGGCACTGGCTTGTGGCCGCTCCCTGGCCAGTTACGAGCTGGTCTACGAGACCTATGGCACCCTGAACGCCAGCGCGAGCAACGCCGTGCTGATCTGCCATGCCCTGTCCGGCCACCACCATGCCGCCGGCTACCATGCCGCCACCGACCGCAAACCGGGATGGTGGGACAGCTGCATCGGCCCTGGCAAACCGATCGACACCAACCGCTTCTTCGTGGTCAGCCTGAACAACCTCGGCGGCTGCAACGGCAGCACCGGCCCCAGCAGCGTGAACCCGGCCACCGGCAAGCCTTATGGCGCCGACTTCCCGGTGTTGACCGTAGAGGACTGGGTACACAGCCAAGTGCGCCTGGGCGAGCGCCTGGGCATCCAGCAATGGGCCGCTGTCGTCGGCGGCAGCCTGGGCGGCATGCAGGCCCTGCAATGGACCATCAGCTACCCGGAGCGTGTGCGCCATTGCGTCGACATCGCCTCGGCACCCAAGCTGTCGGCGCAGAACATCGCCTTCAACGAAGTAGCTCGCCAGGCAATCCTCACCGACCCCGAATTCCATGGGGGTTCGTTCCAGGATCAGGGTGTGATTCCCAAGCGCGGCCTGATGCTGGCACGCATGGTCGGTCACATCACCTACCTGTCCGACGACTCGATGGGTGAGAAATTTGGCCGTGAACTGAAAAGCGACAAGCTCAACTACGACTTCCACAGCGTCGAGTTCCAGGTCGAAAGCTACCTGCGCTACCAGGGCGAGGAGTTTTCTGGCCGTTTCGACGCCAACACCTACTTGCTGATGACCAAGGCGCTGGACTACTTCGACCCGGCCGCAGCTCAAGGCGGTGACCTGGCTGCCACCCTGGCTCACGTGAAGGCGGATTACTGCATCATGTCGTTCACCACCGACTGGCGCTTCTCGCCGGCCCGCTCGCGCGAGATCGTCGACGCCCTGATGGCTGCGCGCAAGAACGTCTGCTACCTGGAGATCGAATCGCCTTACGGGCACGATGCCTTCCTGATACCCACGCCTCGCTACATCCAGGGTTTCTCGAACTACATGAACCGCATTGCCATCTGAGGACAGCATGAGAGCCGATCTGGAAATCATCCACGACTGGATCCCCGCCGGCAGCCGGGTACTCGACCTGGGCTGCGGCAGCGGCGAACTGCTGGCCTCGCTGCGTGACCGCAAGCAGGTCACCGGCTATGGCCTGGAGATCGACGCCGACAACATTGCCGCCTGCGTGGCCAAAGGCGTCAACGTCATCGAGCAGGACCTGGACAAGGGCCTGGGCAACTTCGCCAGCAACAGTTTCGACGTAGTGATCATGACCCAGGCCCTGCAGGCCGTGGAGTACCCCGACCGCATCCTCGACGAGATGCTGCGTGTGGGCCGCCAGTGCATCATCACCTTCCCCAACTTCGGCCACTGGCGCTGCCGCTGGTACCTGGCGACCAAAGGCCGCATGCCGGTATCGGACTTCATGCCGTATACCTGGTACAACACGCCGAACATCCACTTCTGCACCTTCGCCGACTTCGAGGAGCTGGTGCACGAACGCAGGGCCAAGGTGCTTGACCGCCTGGCCGTCGACCACTTGCACCGCAACGGGTGGGGTGGCCGGCTTTGGCCTAATCTTCTAGGTGAGATCGGCATCTACCGCGTCAGCAGCCCGGGCCTGCCAGAGCACCAGCTCGCTGTCTGACGCCCACCGGAGGAATTGCCCCATGCGTCGCCTAGCCCTGTTCCTGATCAGCCTGTGCCTGGCATTGCCGGTACTGGCTGCCGATGCCGCCCGGCCCGAGCGCAAGGAAGTGTTTGGCGACGTGACGGTGCATTACAGCGCATTCACGTCGAGCATGCTTACACCCAAGGTGGCCGCAGCCACCGGGCTGATACGCAGCAAGAATCAGGGCGTGCTCAACATTACCGTGCTCAAGGCCGACAAACCTGCCATGGCGGTGGTCAGCGGCACCGTCAAGGACCTGACCGGGCGCAGCAGCCCGCTGTCGTTCAAGCAGGTTACCGAACAGGGCGCGGTGTACTACATCGCCCAGTTCAAGATCGACCAGCCAGAAACCGTCACTTTCGACCTGAACATCGAAACAGGCGGCATCAGTAACTCCCTCAGCTTCAACCAGGAAGTGTTCCCAGGCGAATGATGAATTTCCAGCAACTCGTATTGGCCAGCCATAACGCCGGCAAACTCAAGGAACTCCAGGCCATGCTCGGCCAGTCCGTGCAGCTGCGCTCGATTGGCGAGTTCAGCCAGGTCGAGCCGGAAGAAACCGGCCTGTCGTTTGTCGAGAACGCCATCCTCAAGGCACGCAACGCCGCGCGTATTTCCGGGCTGCCCGCCTTGGCCGACGATTCCGGCCTGGCCGTGGACTTCCTCGGTGGTGCGCCGGGTATCTACTCGGCACGCTATGCCGACGGCCAGGGTGACGCAGCGAACAACGCCAAGCTGCTCGAGGCCCTGAAAGACGTGCCCGAAGGCGAGCGCGGCGCGCAGTTCGTCTGCGTCCTGGCGCTGGTGCGCCATGCCGACGACCCGTTGCCGATCCTATGCGAAGGCCTGTGGCACGGCAGCATCCTGTTCGAAGCCAGCGGCGAGCACGGTTTCGGCTACGACCCGCTGTTCTGGGTACCGGAGCGCAACTGCTCCAGCGCCGACCTGGCCCCGGCAGATAAAAACCAGCTCAGCCACCGCGCCCGTGCCATGGCCCTGCTGCGCCAACGTCTGGGCCTGGCATGATCGAAATGCTGTCCTCTCCCGGCGCGGCGGCCTTTACCAGCCTGCCGCCGCTGGCGCTGTACATCCACATCCCGTGGTGCGTACGCAAATGCCCTTACTGCGACTTCAACTCCCACGCTGCCGGGCCTGAGCTGCCGGAAGACGCCTACGTCTCGGCCCTGCTGGACGACCTTGACCAGGAGCTGGCCGCCGTACAGGGCCGCCCGATCAGCTCGATCTTCTTTGGTGGCGGTACACCCAGCCTGTTCAGTGCCAACGCCCTGGGGCGGCTGCTGCGCGGCGTGGAACAACGCATCCCGTTCGCGCCAGACATCGAAATCACCCTGGAGGCCAACCCGGGTACCTTCGAGCAGGACAAGTTCAAGGCCTACCGGCAAACCGGCATCAACCGCCTGTCCATCGGCGTACAGAGCTTCCAGCCAGCCAAGCTGGAGGCGCTGGGACGCATCCACAATGGTGACGAAGCGGTCCGTGCTGCCGGCATGGCGCGTGCTGCCGGCTTCGACAACTTCAACATGGACCTGATGCACGGCCTGCCCGACCAGTCGCTGGATGACGCGCTGGGTGACCTGCGCCAGGCCATCGACCTGGGGCCGACGCACCTGTCGTGGTACCAGCTGACAGTGGAACCGAACACGGTGTTCTGGAACCAGCCGCCAGAGCTGCCCGAGGACGACATCCTCTGGGACATCCAGGAGGCGGGCCAGGCACTGATGGCCGAGCACGGGTTCCGCCAGTATGAGGTTTCGGCCTATGCCCAGGCGGACCGCGCCGCGCGGCACAACCTCAACTACTGGCGCTTTGGCGACTTCATCGGCATTGGTGCCGGTGCACACGGCAAGCTGACCTTCGCCGACGGCCGCATCCTGCGCACCTGGAAAACCCGCCTGCCCAAGGACTACCTGAACCTGGCCAAGCCGTTCAAGGCCGGCGAGAAGCTGCTGCCGGTCGACGAGCTGCCGTTCGAGTTCCTGATGAACGCCTTGCGCCTGACCGATGGCGTGGAAGCCGAACTGTTCACCCAGCGCACTGGTTTGCCGCTTGCACAACTGCGCGAGGCACGCCGCGCCGCCGAACAAAAAGGCCTTTTACAGGTCGAACCGGATCGACTGGTAGCCACGCCAAGGGGCCAGTTGTTCCTCAACGACCTGCTGCAGTATTTCTTGACCTAAGGATGACCCATGGATCTGGTACTTGATCTACTCGCGACGGTTTCCCGCTGGAGCCGCGGCAATCTGTCGGAGATTTCCCTGGCCTTGGTAGGCTGCCTGCTGGTGCTGTTCGGCAGCGATGTCAAAGCCTGGGCCGAACAACGCCTCGGTGGCCTGGCGGGTGCACTGCGGGTGCCGTTCATGGCGCTGATGGTGATGGTGGGCAGCGGTGCGGCACTGATCTACGCCACGCCGTGGGTGGTGAAGGGGCTGGGCCAGTTCAACAACTACGCGCTGGCGCCGGTGTTGCTGGTGGTGCTGGTGTTGATTGGTGTGGTGGCTGATCGCCGAGGGTAAGGGTTGCAAAAAGCTGCCCCGGGAAACCAGGGCAGCCCTACCACCTGACTAGCCCTTAACGGGCATCATCGAAGTGGTCACGCATGAAGTCCCGAACGGTCTTGAGCACAATCAAGATCCGAATGAGCTTCCAGACGCGGCTCAGCGCATCAAGCAAACGCTTCATATGCCTTGGCCTCCGTGTTGGCGGGCCAATCTTCCAGCATCTAACCGGCACTTCGATGCCTTCGAAAACTCTGGGGACGTGTTCGGTGAAGTGGCCAGGTTAATGGCCCTTCGAAGTCAGTTACCGGCACGGTTCTCAGGCCGTGTCGAAGGGGCCGGAAAGCAGAATTCTTCTCCTACCCGACCCATCACCGAATTTTTCCCCACAGGAGCAACACGATGATAATTGGGATGCGCAATCAAAGCTGTTAACCGCGCAGACACACGTGATGCTGGATATTTCTGATCGTTGACGCGCCCTTTTTGGCTGCTTATGATCCCCTGACTGTGGGGACGTTTTCGGTGAAGTCCCAGAGCGAAGGATACTCAGTCCTGTCGCTCACAAAAAAACCGCCTTTCTCAAGGCGGTTTTTTTCGCCCGCATTTCTGCAAGCACCAGCACATCGAAAGGCCAGATCAGCCGATCAATCCGCCTTCTCGAACTTCAAGTCCCATACCCCATGCCCCAGCCGCTCGCCGCGGCGTTCGAACTTGGTGATCGGGCGCTCTTCCGGGCGTGGCACGTAGGTGCCGTCGGCTGCACGGTTGCGATAGCCCGGGGCGGCGCTCATCACTTCCAGCATGTACTCGGCATACGGCTCCCAGTCGGTGGCCATGTGGAACACGCCACCGGGCTTGAGCTTGCGACGTACCAGCTCGGCAAACTCCAGCTGGACGATGCGGCGCTTGTGGTGGCGCGCCTTGTGCCAAGGGTCTGGGAAGAACAGCATCAGGCGGTCGAGGCTGTTGTCCGCCACACAGCGGTTCAGCACTTCGATGGCATCGCAGTCGTACACCCGCAGGTTCTTCAGGCCCTGAGTCAGTACGCCGTTGAGCAGCGCGCCGACACCCGGGCGGTGCACTTCCACACCGATGAAGTCCTGCTCAGGCGCGGCAGCCGCCATTTCCAGCAGGGAATGGCCCATGCCGAAGCCGATCTCCAGGGTGCGGGGTGCCGAACGGCCGAACACCTGGTCGTAGTCCACCGGGCTGTCGGCCAGCGGCAGGATGTACAGCGGGCCGCCCTGGTCCAGGCCGCGTTGCTGGCCTTCGGTCATGCGCCCGGCGCGCATCACGAAGCTCTTGATGCGGCGGTGTGGGCGGGCTTCGCCGTCGGGGGTGATCGGCGTATCGTGCGATTCAGTCATCAGGAGCTCTTACTTGATCAGACCATCCAGCGGCGAAGAGGCGCTGGCATAGAGTTTCTTCGGCATACGGCCGGCCAGGTAGGCCATGCGACCGGCGACGATGGCGTGCTTCATGGCTTCGGCCATCAGCACCGGCTGCTGGGCGTGGGCGATGGCCGAGTTCATCAGCACTGCCTCGCAGCCCATTTCCATGGCGATGGTGGCGTCAGAAGCGGTACCTACGCCGGCATCGACCAGCACCGGCACCTTGGATTCTTCCAGGATGATCTGCAGGTTGTAGGGGTTGCAGATGCCCAGGCCGGTGCCAATCAGGCCAGCCAGCGGCATGACCGCGATGCAGCCGGCTTCGGCCAGCTGACGGGCGATGATCGGGTCGTCGCTGGTGTACACCATTACGTCGAAACCTTCCTTGACCAGCACTTCGGCGGCCTTGAGGGTTTCGATCACGTTGGGGAACAGGGTTTTCTGGTCGGCCAGCACTTCCAGTTTCACCAGCGTGCGGGATTCGTGCGACTTGCGCCCGTCCAGCAGTTCACGAGCCAGACGGCAGGTGCGCACCGCTTCCACCGCGTCAAAGCAGCCTGCGGTGTTCGGCAGGATGGTGTACTTGTCGGGCGACAGTACGTCGAGCAGGTTCGGCTCGCCCGCATTCTGGCCAAGGTTGGTGCGGCGTACGGCGACGGTGACGATTTCGGCACCCGAGGCCTCGGTGGCCAGGCGGGTTTCTTCCATGTCACGGTACTTGCCGGTGCCGACCAGCAGGCGCGACTGGAAAGTACGCCCGGCCAGGGTGAAGGGCTTGTCGCTACGAACGTTGCTCATCGTTGTTCCTCGGGAATAGGTTGCTGGGCTTGCTTGTAAACCGCCGGGCTGCTGTCAGCCACCACCGATGGCGTGGACCACTTCGACCTGGTCGCCGTCGTTCAGCAGCGTGCTGTCGTGCTGGCTACGCGGCACGATATCCAGGTTCAGCTCTACTGCCACACGGCGCCCGGTCAGTTCCAGGCGCGTCAGCAGGGCTGCAACGCTTTCGCCAGCAGGCAGTTCGTAAGGTTCACCGTTCAGTTGAATGCGCATGCGCACGGCCACCATTGTTCTTTGGGGCCCGCATTCTAGCGCCGAACCCACCTGCAACCCAAGGCCGGTGCACGCCATTAGTCGCGATTGTGGACCACTCGGTCAGCCCAGCCGCCAGGCTGCCAGGCCCAGGCACAGCCAGCCGGCCAGGAAGCACAGGCCGCCGATCGGCGTGATGATGCCCAGCTTGCCGAGGCCGCTGAGGGTCAGCAGGTACAGGCTGCCGGAGAACAGCACGATGCCTAAGGCAAACAGGCCGCCAGCCCAGCCGACCAGGCGCCCGGGCAGGTGTACCGAGAGCACGGCGACGGCGAAGATCGCCAAGGCATGCACCAGCTGGTAGGTCACGCCCGTGTGGAAGATCGCCAGGTAGTCTGCCGTCAGCCGGCTTTTCAGGCCGTGGGCAGCGAAGGCACCCAGGGCGACCCCGGTAAAGCCGAAAAAGGCGGCAAGCATCAGGAAGCTGCGAAGCATGGGACGACTCCTTGTATCGGGTCTGTATAATGGCCCCTTCCACCCGTACGGCCAAGCCATCGCCATGCTGCCAACCCTTCTCCGCCGCCTCTCCCGTGCCCTGCTATGGTTTGCTGCCGGCAGCATTGTGCTGGTACTGGTGTTCCGCTGGGTGCCACCACCCGGCACGGCCCTGATGGTCGAGCGCAAGGTGCAGTCTTGGGTGAATGGAGAATCCATCGATCTGCAGCGCGACTGGGAGCCGTGGGAGAACATCTCCGATGAGCTGAAGGTTGCCGTCATCGCCGGCGAGGACCAGAAGTTCGCCAGCCACTGGGGGTTCGACATCCCGGCTATCCAGGCGGCGCTGGCCTACAACGAGCGCGGCGGCAATGTTCGCGGTGCCAGCACCCTGACCCAGCAAGTGGCCAAGAACCTGTTCCTGTGGTCCGGGCGCAGCTGGTTCCGTAAAGGGCTGGAGGCCTGGTTCACGGCCCTGATCGAGCTGTTCTGGTCCAAGGAGCGGATTCTTGAGGTTTACCTGAACAGTGCCGAATGGGGCAAAGGCGTATTTGGCGCCCAGGCAGCGGCGCGTTATCACTTTGGTGTCGATGCCAGTCGGCTCAGCCGCCAGCAGGCCGCACAACTGGCCGCAGTGCTGCCAAGCCCGATCAAGTGGAGTGCCAGCCGGCCAAGTGCCTATGTGGCTAGCCGGGCGGGGTGGATTCGCCGGCAGATGAGCCAGTTGGGTGGGCCCGGTTACCTGATGCAGCTCGATACTTCGCGCAAGCTTTGAATTTTGCGGTGATGCGCAAATCGAGCGCCGCGCGGGCGGCGCTCGATCTCTCGGGCGTCACAACATTCACGCCGTGCACAAAAAAGCCGCTCGCCCCATCGGGGCCAGCGGCTTCTCTACAACCAAGGCTCGATCAGGCTGCGATCAATGCCTTGACCTTGTTCATCGCATTTTTCTCCAGCTGGCGAATCCGCTCAGCCGATACGCTGTACTTGTCTGCCAGCTCATGCAGCGTGGCCTTCTCTTCCGCCAACCAGCGCTGATAGAGAATATCGCGGCTACGCTCGTCCAGCCCTTGCAGCGCTTCGTGCAGGTTGCTGGTGGAGTTATCGCTCCAGTCGGCATCCTCCAACTGCACCGCCGGGTCGTAACGGTGGTCTTCCAGATAATGCGCAGGCGACTGGAAGGCGCTGTCGTCGTCAGCTTCCGCTGCCGGGTCGAAGGCCATGTCCTGGCCACTCAGACGGCTTTCCATCTCACGCACTTCACGCGGTTCGACGCCAAGGCTTTCTGCCACGCGATGCACTTCGTCGTTGTTCAGCCACGCCAAGCGCTTCTTCTGGCTGCGCAGGTTGAAGAACAGCTTGCGCTGGGCCTTGGTGGTGGCCACCTTGACGATGCGCCAGTTGCGCAGAATGAACTCGTGGATCTCTGCCTTGATCCAGTGTACGGCGAACGACACCAGGCGCACGCCCATTTCCGGGTTGAAGCGCTTGACGGCCTTCATCAGGCCGACGTTGCCTTCCTGGATCAGGTCAGCCTGGGCCAGCCCGTAGCCGGCATAGCTGCGGGCGATATGTACGACGAAACGCAGGTGGGCCATCACCATTTGACGAGCGGCCTCGACATCCTGCTCATAATAGAGACGCTCGCCCAGATCACGCTCCTGCTCGACCGTCAGCAGCGGGATGCTGTTGACCGTGTGCACATAGGCTTCCAGGTTTGCACCGGGTACCAGGGCATAGGCAGGTTGCAACGATGTGGTCATTCAAGAACCTCCGACTTACTAAACTCGCGCCTTGTGGGCGCTGCCAACATTGACCTGGGACGACGGTACAAGTTCCGCAGTGAAGAAAATGTCAATGCTGGCACGTAAAAACTATCGCGGCGCCAGCTCGTTCAGATGACGAGCGACGGCAATCCATGCACCGATATACCCCAACAGCACCGCTCCGATCAAGAGCGACAGACCATCGGACGCCGGCACCCCGCCCAGGGCGAAGTCACTGCCGTACAGCCCGGAAAGCCCTACCACCGCGTCGTTGAGCCAGTTCAGGCCAAACGCCAGGATACCCCACGCCAGCAAGCCCGCACCCAGGCCATACAGGGCGCCCATGTACAGGAAAGGCCGGCGCACGTAGGCGTCAGTGCCGCCTACCAGCTTGATCACTTCGATCTCGACACGGCGGTTTTCAATGTGTAGACGAATTGTGTTACCGATTACTAACAGCAGGGCAGAAATCAGCATCACGGCCAGGCCGAAGACGAAGCGGTCACCCAGTTTGAGGATGGCCGCCAGGCGCTCGACCCACACCAGGTCCAGTTGCGCCACCTCCACCCGTGGCAGCTCCGACAGGCGCTGACGCAAGGCGTCCAGGGCCGGCTTGTCGACCTCGGTCGGGGTCACTACCACCACGCCAGGCAGCGGGTTGTCGGGCAGTTCGCGCAGGGCCTCGCCCAGCCCGGACTGCTGCTGGAATTCCTCCAGCGCCTGCTCGCGGCTGACAAATTGCGCGTCCGCCACCCCAGGCATGCCCTTGATCTCGTCGCGCAGCGCTTCACCATCGCGGCTGCCGGCATCGAGCTTGAGGTACAGCGAAATCTGCGCAGCGCGCTGCCACGAACCGCCCAGCTGCTCGACGTTCTTCAGCAGCAACGACAGGCCCATGGGCATGCTCAGCGCCACCGCCATCACCAGGCAGGTGAAAAAGCTGCCGATCGGCTGCTTGCCCAGGCGGCGCAGGCTGTCGGCCATGCTGGCACGGTGGCTTTCCAGCCAGGCATGCAGCAGTGTGCGGAAATCCGGGCCGTCATCGTCCTCGCCGCGCTTTTTCTTCTCCGGTTGCGGGTCGGCCGGCTTTGGCGCAACCCGCTCGGAAACCTTCGGCGTACGTATAGTGCTCATTGCCCGGCCTCCCCATCGCCGATCAAGCGGCCGCGCTGCAAGGTCAGCATGCGGTGGCGCATGCGCGCAATCAGTGCCAGGTCATGGCTGGCGATCAATACCGTGGTGCCCAGGCGGTTGATGTCCTCGAACACGCCCATGATCTCTGCTGCCAGGCGCGGGTCGAGGTTACCGGTGGGTTCGTCGGCCAGCAGCAGGGCCGGCTGGTGCACGATGGCGCGGGCGATACCCACCCGCTGCTGCTGCCCGGTGGACAGGTCGGCCGGGAACAGTTCGCCCTTGTCGGACAGCGACACACGCTCCAGCGCCGAATCCACGCGCTTGGCGATCTCGGCCTTGGACAAGCCGAGAATCTGCAGTGGCAAGGCGATGTTGTTGAACACCGTGCGGTCGAACAACAGCTGGTGGTTCTGGAACACCACGCCGATCTGCCGACGCAGGAACGGGATCTGCGCGTTGCTGATCTGGCCCAGGTCCTGACCGGCCAGCATGAGCTTGCCGCTGGTCGGGCGTTCCATGGCCAGCAACAAGCGCAGCAAGGTGCTCTTGCCGGCGCCCGAATGGCCGGTGACGAACAGGAATTCGCCCCGGCGCGCCCGGAAACTCAGCTCATGCAAACCCACATGACCATTGGGATAGCGCTTGGCAACCTGTTCGAATCGGATCATGGTCAGTCTCGCTCGGCGAACAGAGCCTTGACGAACGGCTCGGCTTCGAAGGTACGCAGGTCGTCGATGCCTTCACCAACACCGATGAAGCGGATCGGGATGTTGAACTGCTTGGCCAGGGCAAAGATCACCCCGCCTTTGGCGGTGCCGTCCAGCTTGGTCAGGGCCAGGCCGGTCAGTTCGACACTCTGGTTGAAGTACTTGGCCTGGCTGATGGCGTTCTGGCCGGTGCCGGCGTCGAGTACCAGCAGCACCTCGTGTGGCGCATCGGCGTCGAGCTTGCCGATCACCCGACGGACCTTCTTCAGCTCTTCCATCAAGTTGTCTTTGGTGTGCAGGCGGCCGGCAGTGTCGGCGATCAGCACGTCGGCGCCACGGGCCTTGGCGGCCTGCACGGCGTCGAAGATCACCGACGCGGAGTCGGCGCCGGTGTGCTGGGCGATCACCGGAATCTGGTTACGCTCGCCCCACACCTGCAGCTGCTCGACCGCGGCGGCACGGAAGGTGTCACCGGCAGCAAGCATGACTTTCTTGCCTTCCACCTGCAGCTTTTTCGCCAGCTTGCCGATGGTGGTGGTCTTGCCGGCGCCGTTCACGCCAACCACCAGGATCACATAGGGCTTGGTCTGCGCCTGCACTTTCAGCGGTTGCTCGACCGGGCGCAGCAGCGCGGCCAGTTCTTCCTGCAGCGACTTGTAAAGCGCGTCGGCGTCGGCCAGCTGCTTGCGGGCAACCTTTTGGGTCAGGTTCTGGACGATGGCCGAGGTGGCTTCCACACCGACGTCGGCGGTCAGCAGGCGCGTCTCGATTTCGTCGAGCAGGTCGTCGTCGATGACCTTCTTGCCGAGGAACAGGCTGGCCATGCCCTCGCCGATACTGGCGCTGGTCTTCGAGAGGCCCTGCTTGAGGCGGGCGAAGAAGCCGGGTTTGGCTTGTTCGGTAACGGTTGCGACGGCTGCGGGAGCTGGCTCGGGCTCTGGTGCGACGGGCTCTGCCACCTGACGCTCGGGGATCGCTGGGGGGGCCTTTGGCTCCAGGTCTGGGACGAGAGCGACAGGTTCCTCGGCAACGGGCAGGACCAGGTTGCTGACAGGGGGTTCGACGGCTTGAGCAGCTACCGGCGCAGGGGTTTCGACCTGCGGAGCCGCAGGCTGCGCATTCGCGGGCACGCCCGCTCCCACAGGGGCCGGGGCAGGCTGAAGGGTCGGGACACCCTCTGCAGCCGGCGCAGGCTCGGGGGCCGGGACTGGGGCGGGTGCAGGCTCGAAGACCGGGGCGGCCACTGGGGTGGGCGCGGGCTCAAGGACCGGGGTAACCACTGGGGCAGTTGCCGGCTCGGCGGCCCGAGGCGCCTCGGTTGCAGGGGCGGGGGTTTCTGCAACCACCGGCTCGACCGGAGCAGCTTCAGGGCGCTCGACGGCGGGCTGCGGCGCTACAGGCTCTGCAGCCTGCGGCTCTGGGGCTTGTGGCTGTTCGGCGACAGGTTGCTGCGGCTTCTTGCGAAACCAGCTGAACAGGCCTTTCTTCTCGCCAGCCTCGGCCGGCGCTTTCTTGTCGTCGTTGGAACCAAACATGGAGGACGGCTATCTCAGGGTAGCGATGAGCCAGCAATGGCCCATCGGGAATTCTCTCTACGCAGAACAGACTATCTTGAAGCCTGCTGGTTCATGCGCAACGTTTTGTCTTAGTGTCCTGCGGGCCAGAACGGCGACAGGCATGGTCGCCAGGCAACCGGATCAGTATCCTAGCACCTCCTGGCCCGCCGACGCTAAACCCAGCGGGCCGCCGAACAGGTTAAACACCTTATGAATGCTCTAGCCCGCCGCGCCGCTGGCCTGTTGCTCGGCACGCTCTGCCTGCCGCTCGTGGCCTTCGCCGCCGATGTGCAACCCACCCACGAATTCATCCTCGACAATGGCCTGAAGGTGGTCGTGCGCGAAGACCATCGCGCCCCGGTGGTGGTCTCGCAGATCTGGTACAAGGTCGGCTCCAGCTACGAAACCCCGGGCCAGACCGGTTTGTCCCATGCGCTGGAACACATGATGTTCAAGGGCAGCGCCAAGGTCGGCCCCGGCGAAGCTTCGCGCATCCTGCGTGACTTGGGTGCCGAAGAAAACGCCTTCACCAGCGACGACTACACCGCCTATTACCAGGTGCTGGCCCGCGACCGCCTGCCGGTCGCCCTGGAGCTGGAGGCCGACCGCCTGGCCAGCCTGCGCCTGCCGGCCGACGAGTTCAGCCGCGAAATCGAGGTAATCAAGGAAGAACGCCGCCTGCGCACCGACGATCAGCCCAACTCCAAGGCGTTCGAGCTGTTCCGCGCCATGGCCTACCCGGCCAGCGGCTACCACACGCCGACCATCGGCTGGATGGCGGACCTGGAGCGCATGAAGGTCGAAGAACTGCGCCACTGGTACGAGTCCTGGTACGCCCCCAACAATGCCACCCTGGTGGTGGTCGGCGATGTCACCGCCGACGAGGTCAAGGGCCTGGCACAGAAGTATTTCGGCAGCATTCCAAAGCGCGCCGTACCGCCGGCCAAGCTGCCACTGGAGCTGGCCGAGCCTGGCCAGCGCCAGCTGACCCTGCACGTACGCACCCAGCTGCCCAGCCTGATCTATGGCTTCAACGTGCCCGGCCTGCCCACCGCCAAGGACCCGCGCACCGTGCATGCCCTGCGCCTGATCTCGGCACTGCTCGACGGCGGCTACAGCGCCCGCATGCCGGCACGCCTGGAGCGTGGCCAGGAGTTGGTGGCCGGCGCCTCGTCCAGCTACAACGCCTTCACCCGCGGCGACAGCCTGTTCCTGATCTCGGCCACGCCGAACGTGCAAAAGCAGAAAACCCTCGACGATGTGGAGAAAGGCATCTGGCAGTTGCTTGAAGAACTCAAGACCACCCCGCCCAGCGCCGAAGAGCTCGAACGCGTACGCGCCCAGGTCATTGCCGGCCTGGTCTACGACCGCGACTCCATCAGCAGCCAGGCCACCACCATCGGCCAGCTGGAAACCGTCGGCCTGTCCTGGAAACTGATCGACAGCGAGCTGGACGAGCTCAAGCGCGTCACCCCGCAGGACATCCAGGACGCCGCGCGCACCTACTTCACCCGCGAACGCCTGAGCGTTGCCCATGTACTGCCCGAGGAGTCCGTTCATGAGTGATCGTCGCGCACCGCGCCCAACCCTGCTGGCCACGGGCGTCCGCGCCCTGGCGCTGGCGGCAGTGCTGGCCGCCCCGGCCATGGCCGACAACGCCGCCAAGGCGGACACCAGCGCCGCCCGCCCGGCCAACACCTTGCAGTCGCTGGCCGAGCTGGATGGCAAGGCACCCAGCCGGCGCCAGCTGAACATCCAGCACTGGAGCACCGCTGAAGGCGCCCGTGTGCTGTTCGTGGAAGCCCGTGAACTGCCGATGTTCGACCTGCGCGTCACCTTTGCCGCCGGCAGCAGCCAGGACGCCGGAACACCTGGTTTGGCGGCGCTGACCAACGCCATGCTCAACGAGGGTGTGGCCGGCAAGGACGTCACCGCCATCGCCGAAGGTTTCGAAGGCCTGGGCGCAGACTTTGGCAACGGCTCCTACCGTGACATGGCCGTGGCGTCGCTGCGCAGCCTAAGCATCAAGGACAAGCGCGAACCTGCGCTCAAGCTGTTCACCGAAGTGGCCGGCAAGCCGACCTTCCCCGAGGACGCCCTCAAGCGCATCAAGAACCAGATGCTGGCCGGCTTCGAATACGAGAAGCAGAACCCCGGCAAGATCGCGGGCAAAGCGCTGTTCGGCAACCTCTATGGCGACCACCCCTACGCCCACCCAAGCGATGGCACCGCAGAGACCATCAACGGCATTACCCTGGCACAACTGCGCGCCTTCCACGCCAAGGCTTATACCGGCGGCAACGCAGTAATCGCCCTGGTCGGCGACCTCAGCCGTGCCGAGGCCGAAGCCATTGCCGCCCAGGTTTCGGCGGGCCTGCCCAAGGGCCCGGCGCTTGCCGCGCCAGCCCAGCCCAGCGAAGCCAAGGCCGGCCTGACCCACATCGACTTCCCGTCCAAACAGACTCACCTCATGCTGGCTGAGCTTGGTATCGACCGCCAGGACCCGGATTGGCCAGCCTTGTCGCTGGGTAACCAGATCCTCGGTGGTGGCGCCTTCGGTACCCGGCTGATGAGCGAAGTGCGTGAAAAGCGTGGCCTGACCTACGGCGTGTACTCGGTGTTCAGCCCCATGCAGGTGCGCGGCCCGTTCATGATCAACCTGCAGACCCGTGCCGAGCTCAGTGAAGGCACGCTCAAGCTGGTACAGGATATTCTTGCCGACTACCTGAAGACAGGCCCCACCCAGCAAGAGCTGGACGATGCCAAGCGCGAACTGGCCGGCAGCTTCCCGCTGTCCAATGCAAGCAACGCCAGCATCGTCGGCCAGTTGGGCGCAATCGGCTTCTACAATCTGCCGCTGACCTGGCTGGAGGACTTCATGCAGCAGTCCCAGGCCCTCACCGTCGAGCAGGTCAAGGCGGCCATGAACAAACACCTGTCAGCCGATAAACTGGTGATCGTCACCGTAGGCCCGAAAGTGCCACAAAAACCGCTGCCAGCCCCCACTGACAAGCCCTCCGAGCAAGCGCTCGGGGTACCGGAGCACTAATGCCAAGATCCACCCCTCCCGCCCGCCCGCAATCGGGCCAAAGCAAGGGCCAGGGCCACCTGCGCATCATCGCCGGCGAGTGGCGTAGCCGCCGCCTGGCGGTACCGGAAGGCGAAGGCCTGCGGCCAACGCCTGACCGCGTGCGCGAAACCCTGTTCAACTGGCTGGCGCCGCACATCGAGGGTGCCCGCGTTCTGGATGCCTTCACCGGCAGCGGTGCCCTGGTGCTCGAAGCCCTGTCTCGCGGCGCCAAGGATGCCGTGGCACTGGACAGCAACCCGGCGGCGATCGGCAACCTGAAGAACAACCTCGAAATCCTGCGTTGCCCGCGCGGGCAAATCCTGCAAACCGATGCCCTGCGCTACTTGCAAGGCCCGGCCAAGCAACAGTTCGACGTGGTGTTCCTCGACCCGCCGTTCCACCAGGACCTGCTGGCCAACACCTGCAACCTGCTGGAGCAAAACCAGTGGCTGGGCGAACAGGCGCTGATCTACACCGAAAGCGAAGCGGCGCCGTCAACACTGCCGATGCCCGGCAACTGGCGCCTGCACCGCGAGAAGAAAACCGGCCAGGTGCATTACGCGCTCTGGCAGCGAGGATGACCCGGTAAGCCGGGTTTGGCTTACTTAGTTACCGCATTCCCGCAGCCTGCGTGGCTGAAGCTGCTCCTTTGTTTCTTGAAGGAGCACTTCAACCATGACCGACCGCCCCTCCCCGCCCACACCGGCTAGCCGGGTAAGTGCTTTTACCCTCGCCAATGGCTTGCGCGTCTTTCTGCGCGAAGACCACCGCGCCCCGCTGGTCAGCGCACAGCTGTGGTATCACGTGGGTTCCAGCTACGAGCCCGAAGGCCATACCGGCCTTTCGCATGCCCTTGAGCATTTGCTGTTCGAAGGCAGCAGCAAACTGGCTGGGGGGCAATACTCCTCCCTCATGACCCACTTGGGTGGTGAGGCAAATGCATTCACCCTCCCCGATGCCACGGCCTTTCCGCTGACGTTGCCCGCCAGCCGCCTGGAGATCGCCCTGGAAGCCATGGCCGATATCATGGCCAGCGCCACCCTCAGCGATGCACATTTTGCCCGCGAACTGGCGGTTGTCATGGCTGAACGACGCGAAGACGTTGATAACGACCCGTGGTCGCAGGCCCTGGAACATCACCTGCTGCTGGCCTATGACAACCGCGGCTATGGCACGCCCGCGATCGGCTACAAGACTGACCTCGGCCACATGACACCTGCCGCGGCACGCACGTGGTACCGGACCTGGTACCACCCCAACAACGCGACGCTGGCAGTGGCCGGCGACATTACCTTGGCGCAACTGCAAACGCTGGTAACGCGACACTTCGCAGCGATCCCCGCTCATCGCCTGCCGGCCCGGCAAATACCTGTAGAGCCCTCCAGCCTGGTTCGGCGCGTTCAAACCTTGCGCCAGCACGGCCTGCACACGGGCGTGATCATCAGTTTCAACCTACCCAGTCAATGCACCGCCCGGTCTGACTCACAAGCGTATGCACTGCGCCTGCTGCCCCAGATTCTTGCCCAAGGCCAGGCCAGCCTCCTCCAGCGCCTGCTCGTGCTTGATGAACCGGTCCTGCAAGGTGTGTGGTCGGACTATGAACCCTGGCAACGAGGGGACAGCCTGCTGACGTTTTACGCGTTCTGCAGCCCGCAGGTTGCACCCGAGGCGGCGGCAGAACGGCTGCTGATGGAAATCGAAGCGTTCCGACAGTCAGCGCCCAGCAAAGAAGACCTCCAGCGCGCCAAGGCACGGCTTCTGGCGGAGCGATTATTCGACAGGGACGATATCGGCAAGCAGGCAGAAGCCATCGGCAAGCAGGCCGCCTGCGGCCTGGACCCTGTTGCACTGGAGGATGAACGGCAAGCCATCGGAGCCGTGACAGCCGAGCAGGTAGGCCTGGCCGCTTATGACTTCCTGACCGAATCCCGGACCACCATCACCTTTACGCATCACAAGGAAAGCGCTGATGAATGACTCGAATTCATACCCCACTGCAGACAGCCCTGTTCATGGTGGTCTGGTGTCGGCCCAAGGGGTTGATCTGGACCTCTTCGAACCCATTGATACCCACGTCCAGGCGTGGACAACGGATAGCGGCACAGCGGTGAAGTTCGTCGAAGCCCGAGGGCTGCCAATAGTCGATATCGTGCTGCAATTCAGGGCCGGTACAACCCAGGACACCGTACTCCCCGGCCTGGCATCCCTGGCGTTCTACATGCTCGAAGAGGGCAGCCAGCAGCACACCGCCACTCAGCAAGCAGAGCAACTGGAGCGCCTGGGCGCTGTCATGGAAAAGCAGATCCGCCTGGAGCACGCAACCCTGAGCTTGCGAAGCCTGAGCACCGAAGCACTGTTCGAACCGGCACTGGCGCTTTTCATCGACCTTGTGGCACGCCCTGCCTTCACCGCTGACGCGCTAGCCAAGATAAAAAGCCAACTGCTGCGGCACGATGCATCTCGCGAGAAGCACCCTCGCCTGAGAGCGCGTAGCGAAGCTTTTCGTCATATGTTCAGTGGTCATCCATATGGCAACCCATCGGGCAGCACTCCGCAAGGGATAGACCAGGTTACCCCGGAGGATCTGAGGCGCTTCCACCAACGTGCCTACTGCGCCAGTAACCTGGACATCGTAGTAGTGGGGGACCTTTACCTTGCACAGGCTCAGGCCGTTTCACAACAGATCAGTCAGGCGCTGCCCCAAGGCTGGTCCGCAATCGAGCTGCCGGCCGCTGCTCCAGCAACCGGCACCACGCTCAGCGTCGAACAGCCTGGCGCAAGCAGTGCCGTCCTGATTGCATTACCCATGAGCGTGCCCGCCAATCATCCGCAATATCCGGCCTTGGTGTTGGCGAGTGAAGTATTGGGGTCGGGAATTGCGTCACGCCTGATGAATGAACTGCGGCACCGCCGCGGGTTGACGTATGGCATCTACACTCGGGTAAATGCCTTGAGCGCAGGTGGCCTGTTCAGCGCCGAATGGGATATCGCGCCAGAATACGTCGAAGGCTCTCAAGTACTGGTTGAAACGTTGCTGCGCGAGTTCATCGATCAAGGGCCAACCCAGGCCGAGCTGCAAGTGGCGCGCAAGCAACTGGCAGGGCAACTGCTGCGCGATGTGGCACAGAACAAGCTGCTGGCAGCCTTGCTCACACAAATTACCCATCAACGCCAGCCAGCCGACTTTCTCGACAGCTGCATCGAGCGCCTCGCCAGGCTGACACCGGCAGATGTCCGCGCCGTCATGCAGCGTCAGCTCGATTTGAGCCAGGCGGTACGCGTCAGTGTCGGCCCACCCACCGCGCAACAACCACTGCCGGCCACCGACCAATAGCGCAGGTACTGTGGCGCTTTTTCATGGCACTCTAGGCAAGCACATCATGAGTTGCCCAGCATGCCCAGCCCAAGCGCCACCTTCCGTCCGGCCATCGGCCTGTCCAACCCCCACCTGCAGACGCTGTGGGGCCCCTTGTGGCGCAAGCTGCCTGAGCTGCAGCGCAACCGCGAGCGCCTGTGGCTGGCCGACGGCGATTTCATCGATCTCGACTGGCATGGCCCGCATCAGGCACAGGCGCCACTGGTGCTCGTGCTACATGGGCTGACCGGCTCGTCCCATTCACCCTACGTCAAAGGGTTGCAGCAAGCGCTGCAAAACCGCGGCTGGGCCAGCGTGGCGGTGAACTGGCGTGGTTGCTCAGGCGAACCCAACCTGCTGCCGCGCAGCTACCATTCCGGAGCCAGCGAAGACCTGGCAGAAATTGTCAGCCACCTGCACGCCCAGCGACCGTTGGCGCCGCTGTATGCGGTGGGTTACTCGCTGGGTGGCAATGTGCTGTTGAAATACCTGGGAGAGAGCGGCGTTGCCAGCCAGCTGGAGGCGGCAGTTGCCGTGTCGGTGCCCTTTCGCCTGGACCACTGCGCCGACCGTATCGGCCAGGGCTTTTCCAAGGTGTACCAGGCGCATTTCATGCGCGAGATGCTGGCGTATGTTCAGCTCAAGCAGCGGCACTTCCACGAGCAGGGCGAGCATGAACGGCTGGCGGCGCTGGAGCGCCTGGGGCAACTGACCAACTTGCGCACGTTCTGGGACTTCGACGGCAAAGTCACGGCACCGCTCAATGGCTTTCGCGATGTGCACGACTACTATCGCCGCTCATCGAGCCACTTCTTCCTCGGCCAGAACCGCACCCCGACGCTGATCATCCATTCCAGCGATGACCCGTTCGTGGCCGGCCAGAGCCTGCCTACGGCCCGTGAACTGGCACCCCAGACCCGCTTCGAACTGCACCGCCGCGGTGGCCATGTGGGGTTTGTCGATGGCAGCCTGCGCAACCCGGGGTACTACCTGGAGCGGCGGATTCCGCAGTGGCTGGTCGAAGGCCAGTAAGAACCGCAGTTTTCATTGGCAGTACCGGCCTCATCGCCGGCAAGCCAGCTCCCACAGGGATCGCGCAAGCTTTGGAATGTGAGCAAGGCAATAGCTCCCACAGGTAGGGCACAGCCCTGATGGGCAGTGACATACCTGTGGGAGCTGGCTTGCCGGCGATGAGGCCGGACCTGCTTACTCGCCGGTAGCTACGGCATGCTGCGGGTTGTTGATCCACTCGCTCCACGACCCGGCGTACAGCTTGCCCAGCGGATACCCTGCCAGCGCCATCGCAAACAGGTTATGGCAAGCCGTCACCCCAGACCCGCAGTAAGACACCAATTGCTCCGGTGCCCGCCCGGCCAGCTTTTCGGCAAAGCGCTGCTTGAGTTGATCCACAGGCAAGAAGCGACCATCAGCCCCCAGGTTGTCGGTAAACGCCGCGCACTGGGCCCCGGGAATATGCCCCGCCACCGGGTCGATCGGCTCTACTTCACCGCGAAAACGCGGCAAGGCACGCGCATCAATCAAGGTCAGGTCAGTGCTGCCCAGGCGCTTGCCCAGGTGTTCGGCATCGATCAGCAGCTTGGCATCCGGCTCACCACTGAAGGTGCCTTCACGTCTGGACGGTGAGTCCAGGCTCAACGGCAGGTGCGCCGCATGCCAAGCCTTCAGGCCACCATCGAGGATCGCCACGCCGTTGCGCTTGCCAAGCCAGGCCAGCAGCCACCAGGCCCGGGCGGCAAAGGCGCCAGGGCCGTCGTCGTACAGCACCACCTCGCTGTCGTTGTCCAGGCCCCACTCGCGCAGGCGCTCCACCAGCCGGCGCGCATCGGGCAGCGGATGGCGCCCGGTGTGCCCCTTGCTCACCGGCCCGCTGAGGTCGCGGTCCAGGTCGGCAAAATGCGCCCCGGCAATATGCCCCTGGGCATAGCTGCGTTGGCCGTAGTCCACATCCTCGAGGGCAAAGCGACAGTCGAGGATCACCAACTTGGGCGAGCCCAGACGCTCGGCCAACTGCTGCGGGGTGATCAATTGCGCAAGGGGCATGACAATCTCCTGATCGATGGCACTAGGGCCCTGGGTCAATGTTCCAGAGCCTGGTTGAACGGTACATGGAATTCCTGGCACAGGGCGTCCACAGCACTGCGCGCACCCTCGGTGACGTAGCCGAGTTCCAGCACCAGCACCTGATAGACGCCCCGCTTGAAGGCTTCTTCACCCAGGTGCGCGGAATGTTCACGCGTAGTGCTGAGGAAACGGACCCAGGACGTCAGCACGATCCAGGCATTGATGGTCAGCGATTCGATCTGCGCCGGCGCCATGGTCAGGATGCCCGCCTCGACAAAGCCGCGGTAGATCGCCTGGCCCTGGCGCAGGCAGCGCTCGGAAAAACGCCGGTAACGGGCGGCCAGCTCCGCGTCGCTGTCCAGCAGGTGCTCCAGGTCGCGGTGCAGGAAGCGGTAGTTCCACATCGCCGCGAGCAAGGCCTTGAGGTAGAACCGCTTGTCCTCCACGGTTGCCTGGCGGCCTTGCGGCGGGCGCAGGAAGCTGTCTACCAGTTCTTCATACTGGCTGAACAACAGGGCAATGATCGCCTGCTTGTTGGGGAAGTGGTAATACAGGTTGCCGGGCGAGATTTCCATGTGCGCGGCAATGTGGTTGGTACTGACGCTGCGTTCGCCCTGCTGGTTGAACAGCTCCAGGCTGTTCTGCACGATGCGCTCTCGGGTCTTCATGCGCGGGGCCATGCTCAGCTCCCAGTCTGCGGGCTTTCATCAAAGGGTCATCTTACGGCGTATTACAGGTGGAATGCACCGTTCGGCGGCGGGGAAAAATTCGCACCATCGTCCCGATTAGAGTATAGGCTCTAGACATTTCCTGCCCGGATCAAACGCTGCCATGAACGCGCCCAGTGCCGTGACCCCTGTGCAATCAGACCTCGACCTTGCGGCGATGTTCGCTGCCCAGCGCCAGGCCTTCGCCGGCAACCCCCTGCCGCCGGCGGCCCAGCGACTGCAATGGCTGAGAACCCTGCGCGAAGCCTTGCTGGCCAACCAGGCTGGGCTGATCGAGGCCATCAGCGAGGATTTTTCCGGGCGCAGCGCCGACGAGACCCTGCTGGCCGAGCTGCTGCCCTCGGTACAGGGCCTGCGCCACGCCGAAAGGCACCTGCATCGCTGGATGCGCGCCGGCCGGCGACGGGTCGGTTTGGCCTTCCAGCCGGCCAGCGCGCAGGTACGTTATCAGCCGCTGGGGGTGGTGGGCATCATCGTGCCGTGGAACTACCCGCTGTTTCTCGCCATCGGCCCGCTGACCTGCGCCCTGGCCGCAGGCAACCGGGTCATGCTCAAGCTCAGCGAAGCCACGCCCGCCAGCGCCCAGGCCTTGAAACAACTCTTGGAGCAGGTGTTTCCCTCCGATCTGGTCAGCGTGGTGCTGGGTGAGGTAGCGGTGGGCCAGGCCTTCGCCCACTTGCCCTTCGACCACCTGCTGTTCACCGGTGCCACCAGCGTGGGCCGGCAAGTCATGCTGGCGGCGGCGCAGAACCTGACCCCGGTTACCCTGGAGCTGGGCGGCAAGTCACCGGCCATCGTGTCGGCCGACGTGCCACTGGACAGCGCCGCCGAGCGCATCGCCTTCGGCAAAACCCTCAACGCCGGGCAAACCTGCGTAGCCCCCGACTATGTGCTGGTGCCGCGCGAACGGCTGGCGGCCTTCAGCGACGCCTACCAGCGCGCCGTGCGCCGCCTGTACCCACGCATTGCCGACAACCCCGACTACACCGCCATCATCAACCCCCGCCAGCTGCAGCGCTTGCAGCACCTGCTGGACGATGCCCGCGACAAAGGTGCGCAGGTGCTTGACCTGTACCCTGGTGAAACCCGCCAGGGCCGGCGCCTGCCACCCCACCTGCTGCTGGACGTGAACGACAGCATGCAGGTAATGCAGGACGAAATCTTCGGCCCGCTGCTGCCGCTGGTGCCCTACGACAGCCTCGACCAGGCGCTGGCCTACATCAACCAGCGCCCGCGCCCGCTGGCGCTGTACTACTTCGGTTATGACCGGGCCGGCCAAGAGCATGTGCTGCGCCACACCCACTCCGGCGGGGTATGTCTGAACGACACCCTGCTGCATGTGGCCCAGGACGACCTGCCCTTCGGCGGCATCGGCCCTTCGGGCATGGGCCACTACCATGGCCACGACGGTTTCCTGACCTTCAGCAAGGCCAAGGCCGTACTTGCCAAGCAACGTTTCAACGCCGCACGGCTGATCTACCCGCCTTATGGCAAAGCCTTGCAGCGCCTGGTCTACAAGCTGTTCATCCGCTAAGCAGCTGCCCGTGCACCGCCCCGTGGCACACAGCGCATGACAACGAATACGGCGCCTGTCTATAGTGCCATCAGCTGGCCGCATGACTTGGCCGGGCGCAATCGCTGCGCTACCATCCGACTCCCCAACGCACTCCAGCCAGGATGACGCGATGAACCGAGTGTTGTACCCGGGTACTTTCGACCCCATTACCAAAGGCCATGGAGACCTGGTCGAGCGCGCCTCGCGCTTGTTCGACCACGTGATCATCGCGGTGGCGGCCAGCCCGAAGAAAAACCCCCTGTTCCCCCTGGAGCAGCGGGTGGCGCTAGCCCGTGAGGTCACCAAGCACCTGCCGAATGTCGAAGTCATCGGCTTCTCCTCCCTGTTGGCGCATTTCGCCAAGGAACAGGGCGCCAACGTCTTCCTGCGTGGCCTGCGTGCGGTGTCCGACTTCGAGTACGAGTTCCAGCTGGCGAACATGAACCGGCAACTGGCCCCCGATGTCGAGAGCCTGTTCCTGACCCCTTCGGAACGTTATTCGTTCATTTCCTCGACTTTGGTCCGGGAAATCGCTGCACTGGGCGGCGATATCAGCAAATTCGTCCACCCGGTGGTGGCCGAAGCGCTGACTGAACGCTTCAAGAAGTAAGCCTGATCGCCTGATTATCGCGCCCGCGTGCACTGCGGGCGCGAATGCGGCACAATTGTGCCCACTGCGTTGAACATGCCCGGGCCATGAGCCCCGGCCGGAGTCCCCATGTCCCTGATCATCACCGACGATTGCATCAACTGCGACGTCTGCGAACCCGAGTGCCCGAACGAGGCCATCTCCCAAGGCGAAGAGATCTACGTGATCGACCCTAACCTGTGCACCCAGTGCGTGGGCCACTACGACGAGCCGCAGTGCCAACAGGTCTGCCCGGTCGACTGCATCCCGCTGGATGAAGCGCACCCGGAAAGCGAAGAACAGCTGATGGCCAAGTACCGCCGGATTACCGGCAAGGCCTGATCACTGGTCACTGTGGGAGCGGGCATGCCCGCGAACACCGGCGCAGCCGGTGCCATCCATCGCGTCGCCTGCTTCGCGGGCTTGCCCGCTCCCACAGTGATCGCGCCAGCTTCAGGTCAGCGCTGGCAGCGCGGGCAATACACGCTCGCCCTTTGCCCCAGCTTCACCTCGCGTAACTCCGTGCCGCACACCTTGCACGGCTGCCCGCCTCGCCCGTAGACGAACAATTCCTGCTGGAAGTACCCCGGCTGCCCATCGCCACCGATGAAGTCGCGCAGGGTGGTACCACCGCGCTCGATCGCCGCCGCCAGCACCCGCTTGATCTCGATTGCCAGCTTCAGGTAGCGCGCCCGTGAAATCCCGCCCGCCTCGCGCCGAGGGTCGATGCCTGCGGCAAACAGCGCTTCGGTAGCGTAGATGTTGCCCACCCCCACCACCACCGCGTTGTCCATGATGAACGGTTTGACCGCCATCGACCGCCCGCGGGACAGCTGGAACAGGCGCTCACCGTCAAACAGGTCCGTCAGCGGCTCAGGCCCGAGGCGCAGCAGCAGCTCGTGGTTCAGCGGGTCCAGGCTCCACAGCATGGCACCAAAGCGGCGCGGGTCGGTGTAGCGCAGCATCAGCCCCGACTCCAGCTCGATGTCGACATGTTCATGCCTGGCCGCCGGCAAACCCAGCTCGACCAGCCGCAAGTTGCCCGACATGCCCAGGTGGCTGATCAGCGTACCGACCTCGGCATTGATCAACAGGTACTTGGCGCGCCGCTCGACACTGACAATGCGCTGCCCCGACAGGCGCACATCCAGGTCCTCCGGGATCGGCCAGCGCAAGCGCCGGTCGCGCACCACCACGCGGCTGACGCGCTGGCCTTCGAGGTGGGGCGCAATACCGCGCCGGGTGGTTTCTACTTCTGGCAATTCCGGCATGTGTCAGTGCCCGCTCAGCTCGCGAATGTTCTGCTTGAGGTTTTCGAAATCGTATTCCGACAAGCCAATGTAATCGAGCACCAGCGGGCCGACCACGTTCCATTCGTGGTCCACCGCCTGGCTGCCCAGCACCCGGTAGGACGCGCAGATGTGCTCGGCCATCTTCAGCACCGCCAGCAGGTTTTTCAGCTGGCTCTGGGTATTGCGCGCGCTCTCGTCCCGGAACACGGCCAGGGCGTTGTGGTGGTTGGCGATGGCTGCCGTGAGGTGCTCGGGCAGGCGCCAGGACTTGGCGGTGAAATAGCCGACCACCGAATGGTTGGTGTTGAACACGCGGTTTTCGGTGTCGACCACGCGCGTTTCTTCATCGGCCTGGGCATAGGCCTGCACCAGCACATCCATGTAGTCCGGGAAGCGCTTGAGCATCAGCGGCACCCCACAGTCATGGAACAGGCCCAGGGTGTAAGCCTCGTCCGCGGCCTGGATCCCGGTGCGCTTGGCCAGCATCAGACAGGTGTTCGCCACGTCCTGGGCGGTATCCCAGAAACGGTTGAGGGTGACGATGGTCTCGTCGCTCATCTCGCCCTTGATCGACTGGGCGTTGATCAGGTTGATGATCGAACGGCTGCCCAGCAAATTTACCGCGCGCTGGATCGAGCCGATCTTGTTGGACAGGCCGAAGTGCGGGGAGTTGACCAGCTTGAGCAAGGCGCCCGAGAGGCCCGGGTCCTGGGAAATCAGCTTGGCGATGGTTTCCAGGTCCGGGTCAGGCATGTACTGCTCGAACTGCAGGTCGACCATGATCTGCGGTTGCGGCGGAATGGTGATGCCTTGCAAGGCTTGCTGGATCTGTTCGGCGCTGAGTTCTTGGGACATACGTGCACACTCGTTTAGGACCGGCGATTTTAACCCTCTAAGCGCTCGCCGTGACAGGTGCAGCGCCTGGGAAATCGAGCGCCGCCCACGCGGCGCTTCGCAGCACAAGGCTGCTCCTACATCTGTTTCGGGCCTGTTATTCCTGCAGCAAAGGCGCGCGGGCCTTTGCCGTTCACCTCAATATCGCGTCGGACAAACAAAGCGATCGCGTGCATTGGCACAGGCGTGACTGGCCCGAAACAGATGTAGGAGCAGCCTTGCGCTGCGAAGCGCCGCGCGGGCGGCGCTCGATCTCCCAGGCGCTGCACCTCTAAAGGCGAAAGCACCGCAGACACGTTATACTCCCGCTCTTTTTTCCGGAGCGACGTCATGTCCCTGCCCAGCCTTCGCCTCAAAGCCAATGCCGACCGCCGCCTGCGCGCCGGCCACCTGTGGGTCTACAGCAACGAAGTCGACGTCACCGCGACCCCGCTGCAAGGCTTCCAGGCCGGCCAGCAGGCCGTTCTCGAGGCAGCCAACGGCAAGCCGCTGGGCATCGTCGCACTCAGCCCGAACAACCTGATCTGCGCCCGCCTGCTGTCGCGGGACATCAAGCTGCCGCTGGACAAGTCGCTGCTGGTACACCGCCTGAACGTCGCCCTGTCGCTGCGCGAGCGCCTGTTCGACAAGCCGTGCTATCGCCTGGTCTACGGCGATTCCGACCTGCTGCCGGGCCTGGTGGTCGACCGCTTCTTCGACATCCTCGTGGTGCAGCTGGCCTCGGCCACCATGGAAGCGCACAAGGACGACGTGATCGCTGCCTTGGTGCAGGTGCTCAAGCCCAGCGGCATCCTGTTCAAGAACGACTCCGCCGCGCGTGACGCCGAAGGCCTGCAGCGCTATGTCGAGACCGTCTACGGCGAAGTGCCGGACTGGGTGGCGCTGGAAGAGAACGGCGTCAAGTTCGAAGCCCCAGTGCGTGAAGGCCAGAAGACCGGCTGGTTCTACGACCACCGCATGAACCGCGCGCGCCTGGCGCCGTACGTGAAGGGCAAGCGTGTACTCGACCTGTTCAGCTACATCGGTGGCTGGGGCGTGCAGGCCGGCGCGTTCGGCGCCAGCGAAGTATTCTGCGTCGATGCCTCGGGCTTTGCCCTGGATGGCGTGGAGCGTAACGCTGCCCTGAACGGCATCGGCGAGAAGCTGACCTGCATCGAAGGCGACGTGTTCGAAGCCCTGCGCGAGCTCAAGGCTGCAGAAGAACGCTTCGACGTGATCATTGCCGACCCACCCGCCTTCATCAAGCGCAAGAAAGACCTGAAAAACGGCGAAGCGGCCTACCGCCGCCTGAACGAACAGGCCATGCGCATGCTGAACAAGGATGGCATCCTGGTCAGCGCCTCGTGCTCGATGCACCTGCCCGAGGACGACCTGAACAACATCCTGCTGACCAGCGCCCGCCACCTGGACCGCAACATGCAGCTGCTCGAGCGCGGCGGCCAGGGCCCAGACCACCCGGTACACCCAGCCATCGCCGAGACCCGCTACATCAAGAGCATCACCTGCCGCTTGCTGCCAAACAGCTGAAATCTGCTGCAAAGGGCCGCCTGGCGGCCCTTTCCTGCTGCAATCTCCCCGCCAACCATCCACATCTGCATTCCCTCACCGCGCCAGCGGTGTAGAATCGGCCTATTCATCGCCAGTCATCCCCGGCGGGTTTATGAGCTCTGGCCAAGCACGCGGCGATCCCGTGGTGTCTTCGGCCCCATCCGTGCCAGTGGCAACAGGCCTGCGGCACAAAGGACAAGAGAAGCTCACTCCCCTTTATGTGACCTGATTAAGCCGCCAGGAGTGTTTCATGCCTGATTATCGTTCCAAGACTTCCACCCATGGCCGCAACATGGCCGGCGCCCGTGCCCTGTGGCGCGCAACCGGGATGAAGGACGAAGATTTCAAGAAACCGATCATTGCCATCGCCAACTCGTTCACCCAGTTCGTCCCGGGCCACGTGCACCTGAAGGACCTGGGCCAGCTGGTTGCCCGCGAGATCGAGCGCGCCGGTGGCGTGGCCAAGGAATTCAACACCATCGCGGTCGATGACGGCATCGCCATGGGCCACGACGGCATGCTGTACTCGCTGCCAAGCCGCGAGATCATCGCCGACGCCGTGGAATACATGGTCAACGCCCACTGCGCCGACGCCATCGTGTGCATCTCCAACTGCGACAAGATCACCCCCGGCATGCTGATGGCCGCCCTGCGCCTGAACATCCCGGTGATCTTCGTTTCCGGCGGCCCGATGGAAGCCGGCAAGACCAAGCTGGCCAGCCACGGCCTGGACCTGGTCGACGCCATGGTCATCGCCGCCGATTCCACGGCTTCCGACGAAAAAGTCGCCGAATACGAGCGCAGCGCCTGCCCGACCTGCGGTTCGTGCTCTGGCATGTTCACCGCCAACTCGATGAACTGCCTGACCGAGGCCCTGGGCCTGGCCCTGCCGGGCAACGGCTCGACCCTGGCCACCCACGCCGACCGCGAGCAGCTGTTCCTCACCGCCGGCCGCACCATCGTCGAGCTGTGCAAGCGCTACTACGGCGACAACGATCAGTCGGTACTGCCGCGCAACATTGCCAACTTCAAGGCGTTCGAAAACGCCATGATGCTCGACATCGCCATGGGCGGCTCGACCAACACCATCCTGCACCTGCTGGCCGCAGCCCAGGAAGGCGAAGTCGCGTTCGACCTGCGTGACATCGACCGCCTGTCGCGCAAAGTGCCGCAGCTGTGCAAAGTGGCGCCGAACATCCAGAAGTACCACATGGAAGACGTGCACCGCGCCGGCGGCATCTTCAGCATCCTCGGTTCGCTGGCCCGTGGCGGCCTGCTGCACACCGACCTGCCGACCGTGCACAGCGCCAGCATGGAAGAAGCCATCGCCAAATGGGATATCACCCAGACCGATGACGAAGCCGTGCACACCTTCTTCAAGGCCGGCCCTGCCGGTATCCCGACCCAGACTGCGTTCAGCCAGTCGACCCGTTGGGAAACCCTCGACGACGACCGCGAAAACGGCTGCATCCGTAGCTTCGAGCACGCCTACTCGCAAGAAGGCGGCCTGGCCGTGCTGTACGGCAACATCGCCCTCGACGGTTGCGTGGTGAAAACCGCCGGTGTCGACGAATCGATCCACGTGTTCGAAGGCAATGCCAAGATCTTCGAGAGCCAGGACAGCGCCGTGCGCGGCATCCTCGCCGACGAAGTGAAGGCCGGCGACATCGTGATCATCCGCTACGAAGGCCCGAAAGGCGGCCCGGGCATGCAGGAAATGCTGTACCCGACCTCGTACCTGAAGTCCAAAGGCCTGGGCAAGGCTTGCGCCCTGCTCACCGACGGCCGCTTCTCGGGCGGTACCTCGGGCCTGTCGATCGGCCACGCCTCGCCGGAAGCGGCTGCCGGCGGCGCCATCGGCCTGGTGCGCGACGGCGACAAGGTATTGATCGACATCCCTAACCGTTCGATCAACCTGCTGGTCAGCGACGAAGAACTGGCCGAGCGCCGCATCGAGCAGGACAAGAAGGGCTGGAAACCCGCTGAAGTACGCCCACGCAAAGTGACCACCGCGCTGAAGGCCTACGCCCTGCTGGCGACCAGTGCCGACAAAGGTGCGGTGCGCAACAAGGCGATGCTGGAAGGGCTCTGAGGCTTTTCTAGCGTGAAAGAAGAACCGGCGCCCTGGGTGCCGGTTTTTTATGCCTGTTCCGGCCTCTTCGCGGGTGAACCCGCGAAGAGGCCGGAACAGACAACGCAACAACTACTGGATTTGCTCCGGCGTCACGATCACCCAGTTCTTGTCCGCCGTCACCGGCAACCCTTCCTTGGCCTGCGCCGCCGCATTCCTGGTAATCATGCCGTTGAGCTGGTCCATGTACTTGGCCTTGCGGTTTATCCACAGGTGGATGCCACCTTTGCCCACATCCACCCCGTGGAACTGCATGTAGCCATCGCTGGTCGGCGTGTCGCCGCCCACCAGCACCGGTTTCTTCCATTCATCGATGTAGGTCAGGATGGCCGCCTGCTTGCCCGCCATCCAGGTAGCGGGGGTCCACAGGTACGGTGTCAGCTCCAGCCCTTCGTTGGCTTTGGCATCATAGTGGCCAGCACTGATTTGCTTGCGTGCCGTGGTCAGTTGCCCATTGCTGCGGTCCTTTAGCAGCAGGCTCACGCCGATCACGTTCTGCGGTTTCACGTTGTAGCCGTACCTGGGGTCCGAGGCGACCATGCGCACCAGCTCTTCGGAGGCCGCCGAAATCACGTACACCTCGATGCCATTCTCCATCAACTTGTTGTAGAGCTCGGCTTGGCCCTTGAAGACCTTGGGCGGCTGTACCTCGATGGCCTTGACCTGGTCGCCTTCGTAATAAGTACTGGGGATCGGCTTGGTAGAAGCCATCAGCTCATCCACCTGCACCTTCAACTCCTTCAGGGTAAAACCCGAGAACACCTGGGCCACCCACGGGTAGCAGACCATGTCGTCGACTTCGCACAACCGGTAGTAGTAGCTGAACAGGCTTTCCTTGTGCTCGGCAGTGTCCTTGAACGGCATCAGCTTCAGCGACGGGTCAAGCTTGTCGCGGCTCAGCAGGCCCTTGTTTTCCATGAACGGCAGCAGGGCTTCTTCCAGGTCATAGCGGTAGCTGGTGTTGTCCATGTCGAACACCGCGTAGTTACCCTTGTTGGCATTGGCAGCGATCATGCTGTCGAGCTGCCTGGCCGCCTCGGCGGGCCAATGCTTGAGCTCGGTGGCGAAGGTTTCGATACTGAACAGCAGGGACAGGCCGATGGCGGCGGCTTTCACAGCGACTTTCATGTACGAATCTCCTGAAATGACCCAGAAACGCTAGTGCAACAATCCCCACTGCCAACCTTCGATAACGACCTCAATGCAGCCGCAAACGCCGCGTTCATTGCAATCTGCGACACTTCGTTATTCCATAAACGACTATGCAAATTCCATTTGGGTATAAATTCGTTTGTTTTCAGGCTGTTAGCATTTCCGTTCGCAATCGCTCACAGAGGCGATGCCACTTCTGCTTTTTTCTGCTGGAGCTTCAATGAACCTGCCGCTGTCACTTAACCTGCTGGCGTTCCTGGCCCTGTTGCTGGGCCTGGCACAAACCCGCCGCACCGACTGGAGCCTGGCCAAGAAGGTACTGCTGGGCCTGGTGCTGGGCGTAGTCTTCGGCCTGGCCCTGCACACGATCTACGGCGCTGGCCACCCCGTGCTCAAGGCCACCATCGCCTGGCTTGACCTGGTCGGCAACGGCTATGTCGGCTTGTTGCAGATGATTGTCATGCCGCTGATCTTCGCCTCGATCCTCAGTGCCGTGGCGCGCCTGCACAATGCCTCGTCGCTGGGCCGCATCAGCGTGCTGAGCATCGGCACCCTGCTGCTGACCACCGCCATTGCCGCGCTGATCGGCATCGTGCTGACCAACCTGTTCGGCCTGAGTGCAGAAGGCCTGGTGGCCGGTGTGCAGGAAAGCGCCCGCATGCAGGTTATCCACAGCGACTACGCCGGCAAGGTCGCCGACCTCAACATCCCGCAGCTGCTGCTGTCGTTCATCCCCAGCAACCCGGTGGGTGACCTGGCGCGGGCCAAGCCGACGTCGATCATCAGCGTGGTGATCTTCGCCGTGTTCGTCGGCCTGGCCGCGCTGCAGCTGATCAAGGACGATGCCGAGAAAGGCGAGCGCGCCCTGTCGGCCATCGACACCCTGCAAGCCTGGGTGATGCGCCTGGTGCGGGTGGTAATGAAACTGACCCCGTATGGCGTGCTGGCGTTGATGACCAAGGTGGTTGCCAGCTCGAACATGGAAGACATCCTCAAGCTGGGCAGCTTCGTGGTGGTGTCGTACCTGGGCCTGGGGTTGATGTTCGTGGTGCACGCCCTCATCCTGGCGGCGACGGGTGTGAGCCCGCTGCGCTTCTTCCGCAAGGTGTGGCCGGTGCTGACCTTCGCCTTCACCAGCCGCTCCAGCGCCGCCAGCATTCCGCTGAACATCGAAGCGCAAACCCGCCGCCTGGGTGTGCCACAGTCGATTGCCAGCTTCAGCGCATCGTTCGGCACCACCATTGGCCAGAACGGCTGCGCCGGCCTCTACCCCGCCATGCTGGCGGTGATGGTGGCACCGGCGGTGGGCATCGATACCTTCGACCCGCTGTGGATCGCGACCTTGGTGGCCATCGTCACCTTGAGTTCGGCAGGGGTTGCCGGCGTGGGTGGCGGTGCCACCTTTGCCGCACTGATTGTACTGCCGGCCATGGGCTTGCCGGTGGAGCTGGTGGCGTTGCTGATTTCGGTGGAGCCGCTGATCGACATGGGGCGTACGGCGCTGAACGTGAACGGTTCGATGACTGCGGGCGTGGTGACCAGCCAGCTTTTGAAAGAGACAGACAAGGACGTGCTGGCGGGCGATGAGCATGCCGATCTGAGCCATACCTGACTGTTTGCCGGGGCGCAGTGCGCCCCAATATCCAGTAACGCAATGGCAAGGGAAGCCAGCAACTGGTCGCTGCAGGCGTCGCTATACTGCTAGCCGGGCGTAGCGCATACGCCGAGGGAAAGGAGCCAACATGCACCAGTACGACATGACCCAGGCCGAAGCCGAAAAAATCCGCATCGAGGTAGCCAAGATTCGCGTCGAAGTCGACAAACTGATGGCCGAGACGCGCAAGCTGAATGCCGAGGCGGTCAAAATGAGCCGCGAAACATTCTGGTATCCGGTTGCCATCGCCGTAGGTTTCGTCACGACGGTGGCGACGGTTACCGCATTGATCATCAAGTTGCTCACCTGAGCACCGCCCCACCGCAAGAGCGGCCTTACCGGGGCGCCGGCCCGGTCGGAAAGGGCTGCAAAGCAGCCCCGGCTTTCTCAAATCTGGTCCCAAACCTCGAAGTGATACGCAGGCTTACCCTCTTCCGCCTGCGCCTCGCTGGACGCCAGTTTCCAAACCGCTTGGTCAAACTCGGGGAACCAGGCATCCCCCTGCGGTGACAGCTCCACCCGCGTCAGGTACATGCGGCTGACCAGCCCCTTCTCCAGCGCCTGGCCATACAGCTGCGCCCCGCCAATCAGCATCAGCTCTTCAACGCCCTGCTCGCGCGCCCACTGCTCGGCCCGCACCAGCGCATCTTCAAGCGACGCAAACACCTCGGCACCCGCCAGTTCAAGCCCCGGCTGGCGGCTGACGACGATATTCAACCGCCCCGGCAGCGGCCGCCCCAGCGAATCCCAGGTCTTGCGCCCCATGATGATCGGCTTGCCCAGGGTGGTGGCCTTGAAGTACTTGAAATCCCCGGGCAAATGCCAGGGCATGGAATTGTCGATGCCGATCACGCGGTTCTCGGCATAAGCCGCGATCAGGCTGAGGGGGAGTGATGTATTCATGCCAGCGAGGATAGCACCGGGCGTGTGGGTTATGCTTCTGCCCTGACCTGTGCAATGGAAGACCATGTGACTGAACCGACTCCACTGGACAAGCGCTGGCTCACCGAAGCGGTACGCCTGCGCGAGGAACACGCCGGCCCCCTGGAAGACCAGGAAGCCAACCGTCGCGCCCGCCAGTTGGGCGGCGACCTGGCGGCCCGCATCGAAACCCGTGCACTGTTCCTGGCCGAACGCGATGGCATGAGCACCGCCCTGCGCCACTGGAAGCAAGGCGCGCGCCTGGCGCTGCTGGCCTTGCTGCTGATGGCCGTGCTCAGCGGCGCGGGCTTGGCCCTGGCCGCCCTGGGCGACGGGCAGCGGCCGGTGAACGTGTTCTGGGCCCTGGGCAGCCTGCTCGGGCTGAACCTGCTGACGCTGCTGGGCTGGGCCATCGGTTTTGCCGTAAGCGGCGAGCATGGCGCAGGGCTGGGCCGCTTGTGGCTATGGCTGAGTGAACGCTTTGCCCGCGATGCCAAGGCCGCACACCTGGCACCTGCGCTGCTGGTGCTGCTGCAACGCCAACGCCTGAACCGCTGGCTGCTCGGCCTGCTGGTGCATGGCCTGTGGCTGCTGGCCATGCTCACCGCCCTGGGCATGCTGCTGGCCTTGCTGGCGACCCGGCGCTATGGCTTTGTCTGGGAAACCACGCTGCTTGCCGCCGACCCGTTCATCCACCTGACCCAAGCCCTGGGCGCCCTGCCTTCGCTGCTGGGCTTTGCCGTGCCCGACCAAGCCATGATCCGCGCCAGCGGCGACACCTTGCCGGCCCTGGAGCAAGCCCGACAGGCCTGGGCCAGCTGGTTGCTGGGGGTGGTGCTGGTGTATGGCCTGTTACCACGCATGGTACTGGCTGCATTGTGCCTGTGGCGCTGGCGCCAGGGCCGCGAGCGCCTGGCACTGGACTTGAGCCTGCCCGGCTACGCGCAACTGCGTGATGCACTGATGCCGCGCAGCGAACGCATCGGCGTGCAGGATGCCGCGCCCGAGGCCCTGCCACAGTTTGCCGCCGGCCAGCTGGAAAGCGGCAGCAGCGGTGCCCTGCTGGTGGGCCTGGAACTGGACGACCAGCGCCCCTGGCCGCCCGCCCTGCCGGAAAGCGTGATCGATGCCGGCGTGCTCGACAGCCGCGAATCGCGCAACAGGTTGCTCGAACAACTCAGCCGTTTCCCCCCGGCACGCCTGGCCATCGCCTGCGACCCCCGGCGCTCGCCCGACCGCGGCAGCCTGGCGTTGCTCGCCGAACTGGCGCGCAATGCCGGCGCAACCCGTATCTGGCTGCTGCAGGCTGCACCGGGCCAGGCCGTCGATGCCCAGCGCCTCGGCGATTGGCACGAAGCCCTTGACCGCCTTGGCCTGCAGCATGCCGACACCTCACCGCTGACCTGGCTGGAGCATGGCCATGACTGAGCCACTGAAACTGGCCGTGGTCGGCCACACCAACGTTGGCAAGACCTCGCTGCTGCGCACGCTGACCCGTGACGTCGGCTTTGGCGAAGTGTCCCACCGCCCCAGCACCACCCGCCATGTAGAAGGTGCGCGCTTGTCGGTGGACGGCGAAGCCTTGCTGGAGCTGTACGACACCCCGGGCCTGGAGGACGCCATTGCCCTGCTCGACTACCTCGAGCGGCTGGAACGCCCGGGCGAGCGCCTGGACGGCCCGGCCCGCCTGGAGCGCTTTCTGCAAGGCAGCGAAGCGCGCCAGCGTTTCGAGCAGGAAGCCAAGGTGCTGCGCCAGTTGCTGGCCAGCGATGCCGGCCTGTATGTAATCGATGCGCGCGAGCCGGTGCTGGCCAAGTACCGCGATGAACTGGAAGTGCTGGCCAGCTGCGGCAAGCCGTTGCTGCCGGTGCTCAACTTCGTCGCCAGCCACCAGCACCGCGAGCCGCAATGGCGTGAAGCCCTTGCCCGGCTTGGGCTTCACGCGTTGGTGCGGTTCGACAGCGTGGCCCCGCCCGAGGATGGCGAGCGCCGCTTGTATGAAAGCCTGGCCCTGCTGCTGGAGGACGCCCGCCCGGCCCTGCAGCGGCTGATCGACGACCAGCAGGCACAGCGCCTGGCCCGCCAGCACAGTGGCAAGCGGCTGATTGCCGAGTTGCTGCTGGACTGCGCCGCCTGCCGGCGTAGCGTCGAGGCCGAGCCAGCGGCGGAAGCCAAGGCCATAGAGGCGCTGCGCCAGGACATACGCCAACGTGAACAGCGTTGCGTCGAAGCCCTGCTCAAGCTGTATGCCTTCCGCCGCGAGGATGCCCATGCCAGCGACCTGCCGTTGCTGGATGGCCGCTGGGGCGATGACCTGTTCAATCCTGAAACCCTGAAGCTGCTGGGCGTGCGCCTGGGCAGCGGCGTGGCGGCCGGCGCTGCAGCCGGGGCCGGGGTCGATCTGCTGGTCGGCGGGCTTACCCTCGGCGCGGCAGCGCTGGCCGGCGCGATTGCCGGCGGTGCGTTGCAGACGGCGCGTAACTATGGCTCACGCTTGATGGGCAAGCTCAAGGGCAAACGCGAGCTGACCGTGGACGACACGGTATTGCGCTTGCTGGCGTTGCGTCAGCAGCAGTTGATGGTGGCGCTGGATAACCGCGGGCATGCGGCGCAAGACAGCATCAGGCTGGGTGAGCTGGATGAGAAGGCCTGGCGCGAGGGCAAGTTGCCAGAGGCACTGGTGAAGGCGCGGGCGCACCCACAATGGTCCACCCTCAACCCAGGGGCGAAACTGAATCAGGCTGAGCGGCAGGAACAGCTGGAGGCACTGGTTTCACAATTTTGAGTCAGCAGGCCTGGCCTCTTCGCAGCACAAGGCTGCTCCAGACAGGCGGACGCGATACCTGTAGGAGCAGCCTTGTGCTGCGAAGAGGCCGGTACAGGTTACTGCTGGGCCACCTTCTCCGACTTGCCGTCGTAGCGCTTGCGCCACTCGGCCAGAATCTGGTCACGGTTCTTCGATGCCCAGGCAAAGTCGTTCTTGATCAGGCGCTGCTCATAGTCCGCCGGCAGCTCGGTCTGTGGCTTGGCAATACCCGGCGCGGCCAGCACGGCGAAGTTTTCCTTGTACAGCTCCATGGCAGCCGGGCTGGCCGAGAAATCAGCCAGGCGCTTGGCCGCCTCCGCCTTGGGCGAGCCCTTGATCACCGCAGTCGCCTCGATCTCCCAGCCCAGGCCTTCCTTGGGCAGCACGATGTCCAGCGGCGCGCCCTGGCGCTTGAGCTGCACGGCCGGGTACTCGAACGAGATACCGATCGGGAATTCGCCCGCAGCCGCCAGCTTGCACGGCTTTGAGCCAGAATGAACGTACTGGCCGATGTTCTGGTGCAGCGCGTCCATGTAGGCCCAGCCTTGCGGCTCACCAAAGGTCTGCAGCCAGGCGCTCACATCGAGAAAGCCGGTACCCGACGAGGCCGGGTTCGGCATGACGATCTTGCCCTTGTACTCAGGCTTGGTCAGGTCCTGCCAGCTCACCGGCTTGCTCAGGCCCTGCTTCTCGGCCTCGATGGTATTGAAGCAGATGGTCGCGGCCCACACATCCATACCCACCCAGGCCGGTGGGTTGGCGGCGTCCCGGTAGTTGCCGGCAATCTTGCCCAGGTCCTTGGGTGCATAGGCTTCAAGCATGCCGTTCTGGTCGAGAATGGCCAGGCTGGACGCCGCCAGGCCCCACACCGCGTCGGCTTGCGGGCGGTTTTTTTCGGCCAGCAGCTTGGCGGTGATGATGCCGGTGGAATCGCGAACCCACTTGATCTCGATGTCCGGGTTGGCTTTTTCGAAGGCCTGTTTGTAGCTCTTCAGCTGCTCGGCTTCCAGCGCGGTGTAGACCGTCAGCTGGGTACCGGCGGCTGAAGCCTGCAGGCTGAACACGGCGCAAACGGCAGCGGTAAGTGCAAGGTGCTTGTACATGGGTAGGTTCCTTACAGGTCAGACGGTCGCGGCGCGTTGACGCCAGGCTTGGGAGCGGCGCAGCAGGCCGCGTGAGGCTGCAGCCAGCAGCAATGAAGCGCTGGCACTGGTCAGCAGGATCAAGGTGGACATGGCAGCAGCACCGCCAACGTTGCCGGCGTCGTCCATGTTCAGCACGGCAACGGCCGCCAGGATGGTGTCGGGGCTGTACAGGAAGATCACCGCCGACACCGTGGTCATGGCCGAAACGAACAGGTAGCGGATGATGTCCAGCAGCGCCGGCAGGCAGATCGGCACGGTCACGCGCAGGAAGTGCTTGTACAGCGGCGCCTTCAGTGACAGCGCGGCGGCCTCGAACTCGCCATCAAGCTGGCGCAGCGCGGTGGTTGCGGTCATCTGAGCAGTGGTCAGGTAATGGGCGATGGTGCACACCACCAACAGCCCCATGCTGCCGTACAGCACATGCAGCGGGTTGCCGTTCAGGTTGAAGAAGAAGACGTAACCCAGGCCCAGCACCAGGCCCGGCACCGCCATGGGGATGAAGCTGAGCAGGCGCAGCACCTGGTTGAGCAGCCGCTGGCCCTGGGTCTTCTCCATCAGGTAGGCACCGGTGAAGATCACCATGCTGCCGATCAGCGCGGTGCCGATGGCCATGCTCACGCTGTTGCGGTAGGCCAGCCAGCCGCCACCGGCGGTGTCTTCGAACATGTAGTGCCGCAGCGACAATGACAGGTTGTACGGCCAGAACGTGACCAGCGACGAATACACCGCCATGCCGGTCACCAGCAACAACGCCGCGCACACCAGCAACACAATGGCCAGGAAGCAGGCATCGCGACCACGCGATGGCTTGGGCTCGAACACCTGGGCACGGCCGCTCATGGCCTCGCCCTGGCGCCGGCGCAGCCAGGCGTCGACGCTGAAGCTGAACAGGGCCGGCAACAGCAGCACCATGCCGATCAGCGCACCACGGCCGAACTGTTGCTGGCCGACCACCGCCTTGTAGGCCTCCAGCGCCAGCACCTGATAGTCGCCACCGACCACCACCGGCACACCGAAGTCGGTGATGGTCAGGGTGAACACCAGGCAGAACGCCGCGAACACCGCCTGGCGCGTGGCCGGCCAGGTGATGCTGGCAAACGCCCGCAATGGGCCGGCGCCCATGCTGGAGGCGGCATCGAACAGGCGGGCATCGGCCAGCGACAGCGCCGACAGCAGAATCATCAGCGCATGCGGGAAGGTGTAGATCGCCTCGCCCAGCACGATGCCCCAGAAGCCGTAAATGTTGTCGCTGAGCAACCCGCGCAGCAGCCCCTGGTTACCGAACAGATAGACCAGGGCAATGGCCGGCAGCATCGACGGCGCCAGCAGCGGCAGCAGCGAAATCCCCCGCCACAGGCCCTTGGCCGGGATCAGCGTACGTTGCAGGGCATAGGCAAACAGGTAGGCCAACGGCACCACGATGGCCGCGACGGTGAACGCCACCGACAGGCTGTTGCCCAGCAACCAGTGGAAGTTGTCGCTGGCGAACAGCTCCTGGGCTGCCAGCAAGCCGCCACCCTGGCCCGCGTCCGCGCTGAAGCCACGCCAGAAGATCGCCAGCAGCGGCATCAGCACGGCCAGTACCAACAGGATCAGCAGCAGGCTCTTGCCGCCGACGACGAACAACCGATCGCCCAGGGCAACGCCAGCACGCGGCGCGGCTTTGGCCTGGCTCAGCGGCAGAGACATTGGCGCGGCCATCTCAGGCAAACACCTGCAGTCTCTGCGGCGGCAATGCCACCCAGATGTCCTGCGAACCCAGGCGCGGCATGGCCTCGGGGGCCACCTCGGCCAGCAGGGCATGGCCTGGCAGAGCCTTGAGTTCAAAACTCATGCGGCAGCGGTTACCGAGGAAGGTGATTTCGCGGACCATGGCCGGGAACAGGTTTTCTTCGTGTACCACCGGGTTGACCGTGATCGCCTCCGGGCGGCAGAACAGCCGGCCGCTGCTGGCCTGGGCCGAACCCGGGGCCAGTCGCATGTTCATGTCGCCGACCTGGGCATGGCTGTCGCCGCTGCGCTGGAACGGCAGCCAGTTGCCCTGGCCGACGAACTCGGCAACGAACGGCGTGGCCGGTTGGTCGTAGATTTCCTGCGGGGTGGCGTACTGCTCGACCTGGCCGTTGTTCATCACCGCAATGCGGTCGGCCATCAGCATGGCCTCGTCCTGGTTGTGGGTCACCATCAGGGTGGTGATGCCCAACTGACGTTGCAGCTGGCGCAGCTCGGTGCACAGGTGCTCGCGGACCCGGGCGTCCAGCGCCGACATCGGCTCGTCGAGCAGTAGCAGGGATGGCGACGGGGCCAGCGCGCGGGCCAGGGCCACACGTTGCTGCTGGCCACCGGAGAGCTGGCCTGGGTATTTCTTCTCGCTGCCAGAAAGGCCTACCAGTTCGAGCATTTCAGCCACCCGCTGGCGGGCCGGCTCGCGGCCACTGCCGGTCAGGCCGTAGGCGATGTTGGCTTCGACGGTAAGGTTGGGGAACAGCGCGTAGGACTGGAACAGGATGCCGTAGTCACGGGCCTGGGGCGGCAGCTCGGAGATATCGCGCTCGCCGATATACAGCGTGCCGCGGTCCTGGCGCTCCAGGCCGGCGATGCAGCGCAGCAGCGTGGTCTTGCCACAGCCGGACGGGCCGAGCAGGCACACCAGTTCGCCGGCGGCGATGTCCAGCGAGACATCGTTGAGTGCCGTGAAGGCACCGAAGCGCTTGTGGATGTTGCGCACTTTCATCTGTGCGCCGGGGGTGGTGTGGTTCATGGCAGGGCCTCATCGAAGAGATGGGGCCATGCTAGGAAGGCTGTGCGAAGGTTCTGTGGCGTTAAGGCAAAAGCGGGTGATAGTCGTATAGGCAAATTTGGTAATGGCCTGACAGGCCGTCACCCTACTTGTAGGAGCAGCCTTGTGCTGCGAAGAGGCCGGTACAGCACATGCATTTGCAGCGCCTGTCAGGGCCTCTTCGCAGCACAAGGCTGCTCCTACAACGGCTGTGTACGCCTGAATCAGAAGTGCGAGCCGGCCACTTCCTGCGCCACCCCAAGAAAGGCAGCCGGCAATCGGGCCTGGCGCCGTTCCTTCAGGCAATACAGGTATTCATGCATCACCGGCGCATTCTCCAGCGCCAGCACCCGCAGCTCCGGGTTGTGCGGCACCTCGTGCCGGGCAATCACGCTGATGCCGATGTTGCGCAGCACCGCCTCGCGGATCGACTCGCGGCTGCCGATTTCCAGCAAGGCCCCGGCCGTCACCCCGGCCTCCTGCATCATCTGCTCGGTCAGCTTGCGCGTGGTCGAGCCCTTCTCCCGCATCAACAGGCAATGCCCGGCCACCACATCGATGGACACCGTCTGGCGGTGGGCCAACGGGTGGTGGCGGTGCACCGCCACCACCAGCGGATCGGTGCCCAGCACCCGCCGCACCAGCCGGGCGTCCTCCAGCAGCTGCGACGAAGCGGCGATATCCACCCGGTAGTCTTCGAGCATTTCCAGCACCTGCTGCGAGTTGCCGATCTCCACCGCTACATCCACCTGCGGCAAGCGCTCGCGGTAGATTTTCACCAGGTCGAGAATGTAGTAAGGCGCCGTGGCGGCGATGCGCAAGCTGCCTTGGGCCTGGCCGCTGTTGCGCAGCTCGAACTCGATGTCGGCCTCCTGTTGCAACAGCGCCTTGACCATCGGCAGCAGTCGCACGCCCTCTTCGCTCAGCACCAGCCGCCGCCCGCCGCGGTAGAAAAGCTCCACCGCGTACTGGCTTTCCAGGTTGCGGATCTGCGTGGTCACCGTGGGCTGGCTGAGCCCGAGCTTCTTCGCCGCCAGGGTGATGCTGCCCAGGCGGGCCACCATGTAAAAGGCTTTAAGCTCCGAACTCAGCATGCACGTCCTCTATTTGCGCAAAAGGCGCAAGCCGTTGAATACCACCAGCAGGCTAACGCCCATGTCGGCGAACACCGCCATCCACAGGGTGGCCATGCCGGCAAAGGTAATCGCCAGGAATATCGCCTTGACGCCCAACGCCAGAACGATGTTCTGCAGGAGGATCGCCGCACTTTGGCGCGACAGCCTGACGAAGGCCGGGATTTTCCGCAAGTCGTCGTCCATCAGCGCCACATCGGCCGTTTCGATGGCGGTGTCGGTACCAGCGGCGGCCATGGCAAAACCGATCTCGGCGCGGGCCAGGGCCGGGGCGTCGTTGATGCCGTCACCCACCATGCCCACACGATGGCCCTGTGCGTACAAGGTTTCGATGGTTTTCAGCTTGTCGCCTGGCAGCAGGTTGCCCTCGGCGCGGTCGATACCCACCACGGCGGCGATGGCCTGCGCGGTATGCGGATTGTCACCGGTCAGCATGACAGTCTTGATGCCCAGCTCATGCAGCTCGGCAATGGCCTGGCGGCTGCTGTCCTTGACCGTATCGGCCACAGCGAATAGGGCCAGCGGGCCACTGCGGTCAAGCAGCAGGACCACGGTCTTGCCCTGGCGCTCCAGCGCATCCAGCTGGGCTTCCAGCTCGGGTGAGCACAGCCCCAGTTCTTCTACCAGGCGGTGGTTGCCCAGGTGGTAGACCTCGCCAGCGATGGTGCCACGCACGCCGCGCCCGGCCAGCGCAGCGAAGTCATCGACCTCGCTCAAGGCCAGGCCTTGCTCCTTGCCGAACTGGGCAATGGCGCGGGAAACCGGGTGGTCCGAACGGTCGCCCAAGCTGGCAGCCAAGGCTTGCGCACGGCCTTCGAACACCGGCTCTAGTACTTTGGCGTCGGTCTGTACCGGCTTGCCGTGGGTGATGGTGCCGGTCTTGTCCAGGGCCAGGTAATCCAGGTGGCGGCCGCCTTCCAGGTACACCCCGCCCTTGACCAGGATGCCTTTGCGCGCAGCAGCGGCCAGGCCGCTGACGATGGTCACCGGGGTCGAGATCACCAGGGCGCACGGGCACGCGACCACCAGCAGCACCAAAGCGCGGTACACCCAGTCGAACCAGCTTGCGGCCATGAACAGCGGCGGGATCACCGCCACGGCCAGGGCGATGGCAAACACCACCGGGGTATAGATACGGGAAAACTGGTCGACGAAGCGCTGGGTAGGCGCCCGCGCGCCTTGCGCTTCCTCCACGGCCTTGATGATCCGCGCCAGGGTCGATTGCCCCGCGCCAGCGGTAACGCGAAACTCCAGCGCACCCGCCTGGTTGATGGTGCCGGCGAACAGTTTGTCGCCTACGGCCTTCTCCACAGGCAAGCTTTCGCCGGTGATCGGCGCCTGATCGACGCTGGATTGCCCACTGGTCACTTCGCCATCCAGGCCAATGCGCTCGCCGGGGCGCACCCGCACCAGCGCGCCGGTGGCCACTTCGCGCACTTCCACTTCGCGCCATTGGCCATCTGCCTGCTGCACCGTGGCCATTTCCGGGGTCAGCTGCATCAGCCCGCTGATGGCATTGCGTGCGCGGTCCAGCGAGCGGGCTTCGATCAGCTCGGCAACGGTAAACAGCACCATCACCATGGCCGCTTCCGGCCACTGGCCGATCAGCACAGCACCGGTCACGGCGATGCTCATCAGCGCGTTGATGTTGAGGTTGCGGTTTTTCAGGGCAATCCAGCCCTTCTTGTAGGTGCCCAGGCCGCAACCAAGAATGGCTGCCAGCGCCAATGCCGCCACCAGCCATTCCGGCGCCAGCGCGGCAAAGTGCACGATTTCGGCGGCGATGGCGGCAACACCCGACAATGCCAGCGGCCACCAGCGGGTCTTGGCCGGTTGGGGCGCGGCGGCGGTACTGTCGCCTTCGGCACCAAGCGGCTCGGCCTTCATCCCCAGGCTGTCGATGGCACGCTCGATGTCGCCAGTGCCGTCCAGGGTGTGGCGTACGCCAAGTACGCGGTTGATCAGGTTGAATTCCAGCTGCTCGATACCGGCCAGCTTGCCCAGCTTGTCCTGGATCAGGGTCTGCTCGGTCGGGCAGTCCATGGCGTCGATGCGGAAGCGGCTGAGCTGTGCCTGGGCACTGCCCGTTTCAGTCAGCTGCACCAGCGCCGGCGCGGCTTTGGCCCCGCAGCAGCTGTGGCCGTGGGCGGCGTGCCCATGGTCGTCATCGCCATGGGCGTGATCGTGCGGATGCTTGTGTTCGTGGCTGACAGGCTGGTTCATGGGGTCGTCCTTAAAGTGAGCCTGTTGCCAAGTGAACACCCTGTAGCCACTATAGGGTCAAGCCACTTGCTGGAGATTTCGTGATGAAGATCGGAGAACTGGCCAAAGCCACCGACTGCGCGGTGGAAACCATCCGCTACTACGAGCGTGAAAACCTGCTGCCCGAGCCTGCCCGGACAGAAGGCAACTACCGGCTGTATACCCAGGCCCACGTGGAACGGCTGACCTTCATCCGCAACTGCCGCACCCTGGACATGACCCTGGAAGAAATCCGCAGCCTGCTACGCCTGCGCGACAGCCCCGACGACTCGTGCGGCAGCGTCAATGCGCTGATCGACGAACATATCGAGCATGTGCAGGCGCGGATCGATGGCTTGGTGGCGTTGCAAGAGCAGCTGGTGGAGCTGCGGCGGCGCTGCAATGTGCAGGGGAATGAATGCGCGATCTTGCAGCAACTGGAGACGAACGGGGCGGTATCGGTGCCGGACACCGAGCATTCGCATGTAGGGCGCAGTCACGGGCATTGAGCCAAAAGCTTCGCGGGTGAACCCGCGAAGAGGCCAGTTCAAACAATGGAGATCTATCAGACCGCCATCGGCGCTGTCATCGGCGCATGGTGCTCATAGCCTTCCAGCCAGAAATCACTCGGCTCGATCTTCTCCAGCCACTCCGGCTCATACTTGCCCGTCTCGGCAAACGCCGGCACGCGGTCGCTGATCACCAGCTTCGGCGCTTCCAGCGGCTCGCGCTTGAGCTGCTCGTTCAGCATGTCCAGGTGGTTTTCGTACACATGGGCATCGCCGATGAAGTAGGTGAACCAGCGCGGGGTGTAACCGGTCAGGCGGCCGAACAGCGACAGCAGCGCCGCGCCTTCGGTGAGGTTGAACGGTGTGCCCAGGCCCAGGTCGTTTGAGCGGATGTAAAGGGTCAGGGAAATTTCCTTGGTCTCTACATTCGGGTGGAACTGGTACAGCAGGTGGCACGGCGGCAGGGCCATTTCGTCCAGCTGCGCGCAGTTCCAGCCGTGGAACAGGATGCGGCGGCTGCCCGGGTCGTTGGCGATGGTGTCCAGGCACTGGCGCACCTGGTCGATGGCCTTGTACAGAATGACGAAGGCGACGCCGTCCTCTTCGTCCTGGGCGATTCGGCGAAAGCCTGCCTTCTCGGCCATTTCGATAGCGGCCGGGTTGCTAAGCGGGATGCGCTTGTAGCCTGGCCACTGACGCCATTGCACGCCGTAGATCTCGCCCAGGTCGTCATGGCCCTGGCGGAACGGGTTGGCCAGCCACTGGGCGTTCTCGTTGGCGTTCTGGTCCCAGACCTTGCAGCCCAGCTCACGGAATTCACCGGCGTTTTTCACGCCCCGCAGGAAGCCGACCATCTCGCCGATCGCCGACTTGAACGCCAGCTTGCGCGTGGTGATGGCCGGGAAGCCCTTCTGCAGGTCGAAGCGCAGCATGGCGCCCGGCATGCTGATGGTACGGATGCCGGTGCGGTTGCCTTGCAACGTACCGTTCTCGATGACTTCACGGACCAGATCTAGATACTGTTTCATGACTTTCCTGTAACAAGAACGGCAGGGGGGATCGCCCCTGCCGTGAAAATCATACGGCTGGTTTTGCCGTAGGTTTGCGGTTGTAGGCCAACCAGATCAAGAAGATGCCGCCGACGATCATCGGCAAGCAAAGCAACTGACCCATGGTCAACCAGCCGAAGGCAATGTAGCCAAGCTGGGCATCAGGCACCCGCACAAACTCCACGATAAAGCGGAAAATGCCGTAGAACAGCGCAAACATGCCGGAAACGGCCATGGTCGGGCGCGGTTTGCGCGAGTACAACCAGAGAATCACGAATAATGCCACACCTTCCAGGGCAAACTGGTACAGCTGCGACGGATGACGGGGCAACTGGGCAGGGTCGCTGAAAGGCGGGAACACCATCGCCCACGGCACGTCGGTCGCCTTGCCCCACAGCTCGGCGTTGATAAAGTTGCCGATACGCCCGGCACCCAGGCCGATCGGCACCAGCGGGGCAACGAAGTCCATCAGCTCGAAGAACGACTTGTTGTTGCGCTTGCCGAACCACAAGGCCGCCAGCATCACGCCGATGAAGCCGCCGTGGAACGACATGCCGCCCTTCCACACCTCGAAGATCAGCGTCGGGTTGGCCAGGTAGGCATGCAGGTCGTAGAACAGCACGTAACCCAGGCGGCCACCGACGATCACCCCCATCGACAGCCAGAACACCAGGTCGGACAGCTTCTCGCGGCTCCAGGTGGGGTCGAAGCGGTGCAGCCGGCGCGAAGCCAGCAGCCAGGCGCCGCCGATGCCGATCAGGTACATCAGCCCGTACCAATGGATTTTCAGCGGCCCGATGGCCAGGGCCACGGGGTCTATCTGCGGGTAAGGCAGCATGGAACTTCCTCTCGATTCAAATCAAAAAGCTGAGGCCGACACAGAACAGCAGCGCTGCGAACAGGCGTTTCAACAAACGGGGCGACAGCTTGTGCGCCAGACGCGCGCCAAAGCGGGCGAAAAACATGCTGGTCACGGCAATGCCGACCATCGCCGGCAGGTAGACGTAACCCAGGCTGTGGGCCGGCAGGTGCTCCTCGTGCCAACCCAGCAGCATGAAGCTCAGGGCACTGGCCACGGCAATCGGCAGGCCACAGGCCGAGGACGTGGCCACCGCCTGCTGCATGGGCAGGCTGCGCCAGGTCAGGAACGGCACAGTCAGCGAACCACCGCCGATGCCGAAAATGGCCGACGCCCAGCCAATCACCCCACCGGCCCCGATCAAGGCGGGTTTGCCGGGGATGCCTCGGCTTGCCTTGGGTTTGAGGTCCAGGGCCATCTGCGCGGCGATGACCAGGGCGAACACGCCGATGATCTTCTGCAGCAGCGGGCCCTGGATCAGCGAGGCGGTCTTGGCACCGACACCGGCCCCCAGCAGGATGCCCAGGGTCATCCAGGCGAAGATCGGCCATTGCACCGCGCCCTTGCGGTGGTGCTCAAGCACGGCGTTGATCGAAGTGAACACGATGGTTGCCAGCGATGTGCCGACCGCCAGGTGGGTCAGCACCGAGGCGTCGAAGCCCTGCAAGGTGAAGCTGAACACCAGCACCGGCACGATGATGATGCCACCGCCCACGCCGAACAGCCCGGCCAGCACACCGGCACAGGCGCCCAACAGCAGATAGAGCACGAATTCCATTCGGCTTCCCCAGGAAAACAATCCGGCATGGTAACGGAAGCCGGGCTCGGGGCTCTAGTGAACTCTGTGTCAGGATGGATCCGCCACGCCGCTGTGGGTACAGTGGCAGAAAACACAGAGGCCAAACCGATGTGCCTGATCGTATTTGCCTGGCGGCCGGGGCATGCCCTGCCGCTGATCGTCGCGGCCAACCGCGACGAGTTCTATGCCCGCCCCACTCAACCCTTGGCGGCCTGGGACGATGCGCCTGGGGTGCATGCCGGGCGCGACCTGGAGGCCGGTGGCACATGGCTGGGCGTGGGGCCGCAGGGGCGGTTTGCGGCGCTGACCAATATCCGCGATCCGGACCAGGCACTGGGGCCGCGCTCGCGGGGTGAACTGGTGGCAGCGTACCTGCAGGGTAAGCTTGGGGTCGAGGCTTACCTGGACCAGGTGGCCAGCCGCAGCGGGCAGTATTCGGGGTTCAACCTGCTGGTGGGTGATGCGCGGCAGCTGGGTTATCTGCATGCCCGTGACGCTACGCCCTGCCTGCTGGACGCCGGGGTGTACGGGTTATCCAACGCCGGGCTGGATACGCCGTGGCCGAAGCTGGTGAAGGCACGTAGCGGGCTGGAGGGCCTGCTGGAAACGCCAGAACCGCGCCGGTTGCTGGATTTGCTGGCCGATAACGAGCCGGCAGCTGATGGTGAACTGCCCGAGACAGGCGTGGGGGTGGCGACCGAGAAACTGCTGTCGAGCGTATTCATCGCCAGCCAGAACTACGGGACCCGGGCGAGTACGGTGCTGATCGTGGATGATCAGGGACGAAGGCGGCTGATCGAGCGCAGTTTCGGGCCCTTTGGCGGGCATTTGGGGGAGGTTGAGTTAAAGGTTTGAGGGCCATGGGGCTGCTGCGCAGCCCATCGCGGCACAAGGCCGCTCCTACAGGGCTACGCGATCTCCTGTAGGAGCGGCCTTGCGCCGCGCAAGGGCCGCAAGCGGCTCCGAAAAATCAGAGGGTTTTGTTGGCCCCTGGGCCGATCATCCGCGCCAACCCGAGATTTTTAAGGGCCAGCTGCAACGAGCTGTGGATAACTTGCGGGTTGTCATGGCTCAGGGCCTCGGCCAGCAGTTCCTTGGCCTTGCTCATGTTCACCTGGCGCAGCATCCACTTCACCTTCGGCAGGTTGGTGGCGTTCATCGACAGGCTGTCGAAACCCATGGCCATCAGCAGGATCGCCGCCGCCGGGTCACCGGCCATCTCACCGCAGATGCTCACTGGCTTGCCTTCACCATGGGCATCGCGCACCACCGCGCTCAAGGCTTGCAGCACCGCCGGGTGCAGGTAGTCGTACAGGTCGGCAACCCGCGGGTTGTTGCGGTCCACCGCCAGCAGGTACTGGGTCAGGTCGTTGGAGCCGACCGACAGGAAGTCCACCTGCCGCGCCAGCTCCTTGGTCTGGTACACCGCGGCAGGGATTTCCACCATCACGCCCACTGGGGGCATCGGCACGTCGGTGCCTTCGTCACGCACCTCGCCCCAGGCGCGGTGGATCAGGTGCAGCGCTTCTTCCAGCTCGTGGATGCCGGAAATCATCGGCAGCAGGATACGCAGGTTGTTCAGGCCCTCGCTGGCCTTGAGCATGGCACGGGTCTGCACCAGGAAGATTTCCGGGTGGTCGAGGGTGACGCGGATGCCGCGCCAGCCCAGGAAGGGGTTTTCTTCCTTGATCGGAAAGTACGAAAGCGCCTTGTCACCGCCGATGTCGAGGGTACGCATGGTTACCGGCAGCGGGTGGAAGGCCGCCAACTGCTCACGGTAGATGGCCAACTGCTCTTTCTCGCTGGGGAAGCGCTGGTTGATCATGAACGGCACTTCGGTGCGGTACAGGCCTACCCCTTCAGCGCCGCGCTGCTGGGCACGGGCCACGTCGGCCAGCAAGCCGGTGTTGACCCACAGCGGCATGCGGTGGCCATCGGGGGTGACGCATGGCAGTTCGCGCAGGGCATCCAGGCCCTGGGCCAGCTGGCGCTCTTCCTCGACCACTTCGCTGTACTGCTTGCGCAGCACTTCGCTGGGGTTGGTGAACACCTCGCCCTTGTACCCGTCGACAATCAGCTCGATACCGTCGACCTTGGAGTACGGCAGGTCGACCAGGCCCATCACCGTGGGGATGCCCATGGCGCGAGCGAGGATGGCGACGTGGGAGTTGCCCGAACCCAGTACCGAGACCAGGCCCACCAGCTTGCCTTCCGGCACCTCGCCGAGCATGGCCGGTGTCAGCTCTTCACTGACCAGAATGGTGTTGTCGGCATACACCAACGACTGCGAGCGGGCTTCCTGCAGGTAGGCCAGCAGGCGCCGGCCAAGGTCCTTGACGTCGGAGGCGCGCTCGCGCAGGTAGTCATCGTCCATCAGCTCGAAGCGGCTGACGTGCTCGCCAACCACCTGGCGCAGGGCGCCCTGCGCCCACTGGCCGGTCTTGATGACTTCGGTCACCTCGCCGCCCAGGGCTGCATCTTCGAGCATCATCAGGTACACATCGAACAACGCGCGCTCTTCAGGGCGCAGCTGGGTGGCCAGCTTGGCCGACAGCTTGCGCATGTCGTCGCGCACGCCTTCAAGGGCGTTCTGGAACAGCTTGAGTTCGGCGTCGATGTCATCGACGGCCTTGTCCGGCACCACTTCCAGGTCGGCCGGCGGCAGCATCACCACCGCACGCCCCACGGCAGCGCCAGGCGAGCCAGGGACACCGACGAAGCGGGCTTCCTGGATACCCTTGCCCTGGCGGCCAAGGCCACGGATCGAGCCAGTGGCTTCGGCGTGGGCAATTACCCCGGCAAGCTGGGCGCTCATGGTGACCAGGAAGGCTTCTTCGCCCTCGTCGAACTGGCGGCGCTCCTTTTGCTGAATGACCAACACCCCGACCACGCGGCGGTGGTGAATGATCGGTGCACCCAGGAAGGAGGCGAATTTTTCTTCACCGGTTTCGGCAAAGTATCGATAACGCGGGTGGTCGGCGGCGTTTTCCAGGTTCAGCGGCTCTTCCCGGGTACCGACCAGGCCAACCAGGCCTTCGTTGGGGGCCATGCTGACCTTGCCGATGGAGCGCTTGTTCAGGCCTTCGGAAGCCATCAGCACGAAGCGGTTGGTTTCCGGGTCGAGCAGGTAGACCGAGCAGACCTGGCTGCCCATGGCCTCCTTGACGCGCAAGACAATGATCCCCAACGCCGACTTGAGATCTTTGGCGGAGTTTACTTCCTGGACGATCTTGCGCAGCGTATTGAGCATGGCTCGGGGTCGAACTCCGTCGTCAGTCGCGCGTCAGCAGACGCGGTGCTAGCTCTTTCAGGGCGCGTCGGTACACCTCGCGCTTGAATGTCACAACCTGGCCCAGCGGATACCAATAGCTCACCCAGCGCCAGCCGTCGAATTCCGGCTTGCCGGTCAGGTCCATCCGCACCCGCTGTTCATTGCTGACCAGCCGTAGCAGGAACCACTTCTGCTTCTGGCCGATGCACAGCGGCTGGCTGTGGGTACGTACCAGTCGCTGGGGTAAACGATAACGCAACCAACCGCGGGTGCAGGCAAGAATTTCCACATCATCGCGTTCAAGGCCAACTTCTTCGTTCAGCTCGCGGTACAGGGCATCTTCCGGCGTCTCGTCAGGGTTGATACCCCCCTGGGGAAACTGCCAGGCATCCTGGTTGATCCGGCGAGCCCATAGCACCTGCCCGGCATCATTCGTGAGAATGATCCCGACATTGGGGCGAAAACCATCCGGGTCGATCACGGCAGCAACCTCGCAAACGCATGTCACCGCATTGTTCCACAAAGCTTGCGAGCGCAGCAACGCGCCCGCCAAGCTTATGTGCAGCCGGGTGAAAACTCCGTATTCTGCGGGCCTACCTGTAGCTGATGCGAGTGACCGCAATGCGCCTGGCTTTATTCGACCTGGACAATACCCTCCTCGGTGGCGACAGCGACCATGCCTGGGGTGATTACCTTTGCGAGCGCGGCATTCTCGACCCGGTCGCCTACAAGCAACGCAACGATGGCTTCTACCAGGACTACCTCAACGGCACCCTGGACCTGCAGGCCTACCTGGCTTTTTCCATGGAGATCCTGGCGGCAACGCCTGTGGCCCAGCTCGACGAATGGCACCGCGACTTCATGCGCGACTGCATCGAGCCGATCATCCTGCCCAAGGCCCTGGCCTTGCTGCAGCAGCACCGCGAGGCGGGCGACCAGTTGGTGATCATCACCGCCACCAACCGATTCGTGACCGCCCCGATTGCCCGGCGCCTCGGGGTTCGGGTACTGCTGGCAACCGAATGCGAGATGCACGACGGCCGCTATACAGGCCGCAGTACCGATATACCGTGTTTCCGTGAAGGCAAGGTGACACGACTGGAACGCTGGATGCTGGAGAACGGCTTCGACCTGGAAGACAGCTACTTCTATAGCGACTCGATGAACGACCTCCCGCTGCTGCAACGGGTGGCGCATGCGGTGGCGGTGGACCCGGACCCGAACCTGCGGGCCGAGGCCGAGAAGCGCGGGTGGCCGGTGGTTTCACTCAGGGATTGAGGGTTTCCTGCGCCGGCCTCTTCGCGGGCACGCCCGCTCCCACAGGAATCACCACAGGCCTTAAGGGCTGCGCTGTACCTGTGGGAGCGGGCGTGCCCGCGAAGAGGACTGTCAGACTGGCTTGGCGCCCATCAGCCCGGCAATGGACAGGAAGCAGACCCCGCTGAACACCGCCAGCGCCAGGGTAAACCGCAGCCCCACCTCTTCGGCCTTGCGCAGCCGGTTCAGCCGTACCAGCAGCCACCACACGGCAAAGGCGCCGAAGGTATAGATGACGCTGGACGCCAGCACCCAGGTCTGCCCCAGTGGCCAGCCCACCAGGTGCACCAGCCACCAGCCGGTGAACGGCATGCTTACCAGGCATAGGCCCATCACCAGCCAGATGAACACCAGCGGCCGGCGCAACAGCTTGGCGTATGCTTCGGCATCGCCTTGGCGGCGAGCGCGCACCGTCCAAACCGCCAGGCCCAGGGCGCCCAGAAACAGCAGTGCGGTGGCAATGATGTGCAGGGTCTTGAGGGTGGTCAGGTGTTCCATGTCTTCACATCCTTGAGCGATAAGCCAAGCTTAGCCGCTCAGCCCAGGAACAGCTTGTACGCCGGGTTTTCGGTTTCGTCCCAGTAGGGGTAGCCGATCTTGGCCAACGCGGCTGGCACCAGGTGGCGCTCGTCCTCCGGCACCTGCAAGCCCGCCACCACGCGCCCGTCAGCCGCGCCATGGTTGCGGTAATGGAACATCGAGATGTTCCAGCGCCCGCCCAGCTTATTGAGGAAGTTGAACAACGCCCCTGGCCGCTCGGGGAATTCGAAGCGCAACACCATTTCATCGCTGGCGCCGGCCGAATGGCCGCCAACCATGTGACGAATGTGCAGTTTGGCCAGCTCGTTGTCGGTCAGGTCGGTAACCGGGAAGCCCTGCTCGGTCAGATGCTGCACCAGCGCCGCACGTGGGTCGTTTTCCGGGTGGGTCTGCACGCCAACGAAGATGTGCGCCTCGTCGGAGGTGTGCTTGCGGTAGTTGAATTCGGTGATCTGCCGCTTGCCGATAGCCTCGCAGAAGGCCTTGAAGCTGCCTGGGCGTTCCGGGATGGTCACGGCGATGATCGCTTCGCGCTTCTCACCCAGCTCGGCACGCTCGGCCACATGGCGCAGGCGGTCGAAGTTGACGTTGGCGCCGGAGTCGATCGCCACCAGGGTTTGCCCGGTCACGCCGTACAGCTCGACGTACTTCTTGATGCCCGCAACACCCAAGGCGCCGGCAGGTTCGGTTATCGAGCGGGTATCGTCGTAGATATCCTTGATAGCTGCACAGATCTCGTCGGTGCTGACCGTCACCACTTCATCCACATGGTGGCGGCAGATATCGAAGGTGTGCTGGCCGATCTGCGCCACCGCCACGCCGTCGGCGAACAACCCGACCTGTGGCAGCACCACGCGCTCACCGGCTGCCATGGCCGCCTGCAGGCAGTTGGAGTCGTCGGGCTCGACACCAATCACCTTGATTTCCGGGCGCAGGTACTTCACATAGGCGGCAATGCCGGCGATCAGGCCACCACCGCCAACGGGCACGAAGATCGCGTTCAGCTGGCCAGGGTGCTGGCGCAGGATTTCCATGGCCACGGTGCCCTGCCCGGCAATGGTGTGCGGGTCGTCATAAGGGTGGACATAGACAAAGCCCTTCTCGTCGACCAGTTTCAGCGAATAAGCCAGCGCCTCTGGAAACGAGTCGCCATGCAGCACTACCTTGCCACCGCGCGAGCGCACGCCTTCGATCTTGATCTCCGGGGTGGTCTTGGGCATCACGATAGTGGCCTTGATGCCCATCTCGCGCGCAGCCAGGGCCAGGCCCTGGGCGTGGTTGCCGGCCGAGGCGGTGACCACACCACGGGCCAGCTCTTCCGGGGTCAGTTGGGCCAGTTTGTTGTACGCCCCTCGAATCTTGAACGAGAACACCGGCTGCAGGTCTTCACGCTTGAGCAAAATCTGGTTGCCCAGGCGCTTGCTCAGCTGCCCGGCGCTCTGCAGCGGGGTTTCGACGGCAACGTCATAGACGCGCGAGGTGAGGATCTTCTTGACGTACTGTTCGAGCATCGGGAAAGCATCACTGGGCCGCGGGACGAGGGCTGCGAGTCTACCCCAGCGCTACGTCGGGCGACCACAGCAAAGCTGCCCAAGCCGTTATACTAGGCAACTTTGAAAACCGCCCTGCCCCTTTTCGGAGCCCGCATGACCCAGGACCAACTCAAACAGGCCGTCGCCCAGGCCGCTGTCGACTTCATTCTGCCCAAGCTGGATGAAAAGAGCGTCGTCGGCGTCGGTACCGGTTCGACTGCCAACTTCTTCATCGACGCCCTGGCTCAGCACAAGACTGCCTTCGACGGCGCAGTCGCCAGCTCCGAAGCCACCGCCCAGCGTCTGAAGGGCCATGGCATCCCGGTCTACGAGCTGAACAGTGTCAGCGAGCTGGAATTCTACGTGGACGGCGCCGACGAGAGCGACGCACACCTGAACCTGATCAAGGGCGGCGGCGCGGCCCTGACCCGCGAGAAGATCGTCGCCGCTGTGGCCAAGACCTTCATCTGCATCGCCGACGGCAGCAAACTGGTGCCGGTACTGGGCGCTTTCCCGCTGCCGGTCGAAGTGATCCCGATGGCGCGCAGCCATGTGGCCCGTCAGCTGGTCAAGCTGGGCGGCGACCCGGTGTACCGCGAAGGTGTGGTCACCGACAACGGCAATGTAATCCTCGATGTGCACAACCTGCAGATCACCAACCCGGTGGAACTGGAAGCGCAGATCAACGCCATCGTCGGCGTGGTGACCAACGGCCTGTTCGCGGCGCGGCCGGCGGACTTGCTGCTGCTGGGTACCGCTGAAGGTGTGAAGAGCCTGAAGGCCGAGTAATCTTCGGCGAGGGCTTTGCCCTCGATTCGCAGCACAAGGCTGCTCCTACAGGGGTACGCGATTTCCTGTAGGAGCAGCCTTGTGCTGCGAATGGGCTGCAAAGCAGCCCCACCTGCTCACTCCGCCGCCTGCTTGAACACATAGAACAGGTTAGGCTCACTGACCAGATAGATCGTCCCCGCCTCGTCCATCGCAATCCCCTCCGCCTGCGGCACCGTTGCCCGCAACCCCTGAAAGCCCTTGCGCAACGACAAGGTGCTCAGCGGCCGACCTTCAACATCCAGCTCCAGCACCAGGCGCGACTCGTCCGACAGCGCCAGCAAATGCCCACTGCGCTCATCGAATTGCAAGCTCGACAGGTCCCGCACAAACAGCCGTGAATCACGCTTGCGGTCTTGCACCACATGCACGGCGTAGGGCTTTGCCGGGTTGTCATGCGGGAAGCCATGCACCTCATAGATCAGCATCGGGTCACGCTCCTTCGCCACGAACAGGCGCTTGCCCGCCGAATCGTAGGCCAGGCCCTCGAAGCCCTTGTTGCCGTTCAGGCCAATGCCCAGGCTGAGCTGTTCGGCATCACCGGCATCGAGGAACATCGTGTCGTCTTCCAGCCGTACACGAATCAGCCGTTGTTGACGCTCGTCGGTGATCACGTAGCTGTTGGGCCCTACATACTCCACCGCTTCCGGGTCGCCGAAGCCAGTCAGCGGTATGCGGCGCAGCATACGGCCCTCCAGCGACAGTTCGATCAGTTCCGAGCGGGCGTTGGTGACGGTGAACAGGGTCTTGCGGTCAGGGTCGTAGGTCAGCGCGGAGATATCGTCATCCAGCCCCTCGACCGGCTGCGCCTCCACCACCACTCGGTAGCGGTTCAGGCCGATGCTCTGCTCGGCGGGCTGCCACCAGGTCTTCAGATTGAACCAGCCACGCTCGAACAGGCGAAACTCCTGCCCGGCCCAGCCGAGCAGGAGCAGACCGATAACGGCCAGGGCAAGAAGCAGGCGAATAAGAAGACGCATGGGGCAGACTCGACGTGGGGGTGGCGAATCTAACCATGTACAACTGAAATAAAGCTTAATGCCAGCATCAGAAACTTCGGATGTTGGGGTCAGTTCTTTCTGAAGCGATAAAACAGTGCCGGCTCGCTGACCATGTACAGGTTGCCCTTGTCGTCCATGGCTACACCTTCAGCGCGCGGAATGGTGTCTTCAAGCCCGTTGAAGCCGCCCAGCAAGGTCATGAAGCTGACTTGCTGGCCCTGCTCGTCCAGCTCCAGCAGCATGTTGGAGTCGGCCGAGAGCACCAGCAGGTGGCCCGTACGCGGGTCGACACCCAGTGCAGACAGGTTGCGCAGGTCGAGCTCTTCGCTAGGCAACGGCTGTTTCTGGCCCTTGAGGGGGCTGCGGCCATCGGTGTTCCAGGTGTACAACTTGGGCGGGCGCTCCTCGCCGATGACCAGGCGCTGACGCAACGGGTCCCAGGCGATAGCCTCGAAGCCCTTGTTGCTCTTCACTGACGGGCCCAGGTCGTGGCTCTGGAAATCGGCGTGGTTCAACGCCGTGGTCTGCGCATCTACCTTGACCACGGTCAGGTCATGCAGGCGCTCGTCGGTGATGGCCAGGTAGCCATCCTCCAGCACGGCGACGCCTTCCGGGTTGTTCCAGCCGTTGAGCGGGATCTTGCGCAGTACATCGCCCTCCAGGCTCAGCTCCACCAGGATGGGGTTCTTGCCCATGACCGCGAACAGAGTGCGGGTATGCGGGTTGAAGGCCAGGTCCGAGGCTTCGTCATCGTCCATACCCGGTAGCGGCTTGGCATCGATATCAACCTGATAGTCCGGCAGCCACACGCTTTCGCTGCGCTCGGCGGTGCTTTCGAAGCTTTCCTTCAGCCACAGCGCGCCGCGGTCATCCCAGTGCATGGCAACCGCGACGCCATAACCGATCACCGCCGCCACGGCCAGGCCGAAGGGCCAGCGCAGGTAGAAGCGACGCTTGGGAGTTGCAGGGGCGCTGGAGGGTGATGGCATGCGGGTGTCCTGGGGAATGGGCGTAGGTCCGCGCATTATCCGGATAGGGTGTGAAAAAAGGGTAAACAGGGCCGGCCTCTTCGCGGGTAAACCCGCGAAGAGGGCGACGCGGTTTCGGGTTAAAGCACCCGGCTTTCGAAGCGGCTCACGCCCGGCAGCTCCAGCACCAGTTCGTCACCGACATTGAACGGCCCCACACCTGCCGGGGTGCCGGTGAGGATCACATCCCCGGCCTGCAGCGAGAACTGCGCCGCCATGTACTGGATCATCGGCACGATCGGGTTCAGCATCATCGCGCTGTTGCCGTCCTGGCGCACTTCGCCGTTGACGGTGAGGCGCACCGGGATGTCGGTCACGTCCTCAAAGCTGGCAGCGGAGACGAACGGCGGCAGCACGCAAGCGCCATCAAAACACTTGGCCAGTTCCCACGGCAGGCCCTTCTCTTTAAGCTTGGCCTGCACGTCGCGCAGGGTCAGGTCCAGCGCCGGGGCATAACCGGAAATGGCGTCCAGCACCTCCTCCTCGCTCGGATGGGTCGACAGCGGCTTGCCCAGCAGCACGGCAATTTCGGCCTCATAGTGCACCGCACCGCGCTCGGCCGGGATCTTGAAGCCGCCCTCGGCCGGCACCACGCAGCTGCCCGGTTTGATGAACAGCAGCGGCTCGGTGGGGATCGGGTTGTCCAGTTCCTTGGCATGCTCGGCATAGTTACGGCCAATACACACCACCTTGCCCAGCGGGAAGTGAATGCGCGTGCCGTCTACGTACTGGTGCTGGTAACTCATGGCCGACTCCTCTGGATACTGCTTTTTATTCAGGTGAAAAGATCTTACCCGGATTCATGATGCCGTTAGGGTCGAAGACGGCCTTTATTGCCTTCATGCAGGCGATTTCTTCCGGCGAGCGGCTGTAGCCTAAATAGTCGCGCTTGGTCATGCCCACACCGTGCTCGGCCGAGATCGAGCCGTTGTAGTGCTTGACGATATCGAACACCCACTTGTTGACCTTGGTGCACGAGGCAAAGAAGTCGTCCTTGCTCATGTGTTCGGGCTTGAGGATGTTCAAGTGCAGGTTGCCATCGCCGATGTGGCCGTACCACACGACTTCGTAATCCGGGTAGTGCTCCGCGACGATGGCGTCGATATCACGCAGGAACGCGGGCACTTTCGACACGGTGACGGAAATGTCGTTCTTGTAGGGCGTCCAGTGCGAGATGGTTTCCGACAGGTACTCGCGCAGCTTCCACAGGTTTTTAAGCTGGGTGTCGCTCTGGCTCATCACCCCGTCCAGCACCCAACCCTGCTCGACGCAATGCTCGAAGGTGGCCAACGCTTCATTGGCGACCTCTTCAGTGCTGGCTTCGAACTCCAGCAGAGCATAGAACGGGCAGTCGGTCGCGAACGGGGCGGGTACATCGCCGCGCGCGAGGATCTTGGCCAGGCCCTTGTCGGAGAAGAACTCGAAGGCTGTAAGGTCCAGCTTGCCCTGGAAGGCGTGCAGCACCGGCATGATCGAGTCGAAGTCCGGCGTGCCAAGCACCATGGCAGTGAGGTTGCGCGGGGCGCGGTCCAGGCGCATGGTGGCCTCGACCACGAAGCCCAGCGTGCCTTCGGCGCCAATGAACAGCTGGCGCAGGTCATAGCCGGTGGCGTTCTTGATCAGGTCTTTGTTCAGTTCCAGCAACTCGCCCTTGCCGGTGACCACTTTCAGCCCGGCCACCCAGTTGCGGGTCATGCCGTAGCGAATCACCTTGATGCCGCCCGCGTTGGTGCCGATGTTGCCGCCAATCTGGCTGGAGCCGCTGGAAGCGAAGTCCACCGGGTAATACAGGCCCTGCTCTTCGGCGTAGGTTTGCAGCTGCCGGGTGATTACCCCCGGCTGGCAGACCACGGTGCGGTCGAAGGCATTGAAGCCGAGAATCTGGTTCATGTAGTCGAAGGAAACGACAACCTCGCCATTGGCCGCCACGGCGCCGGCAGAAAGCCCGGTACGCCCACCCGATGGCACCAGGGCCACCTTGTGCGCATTGGCCCAGCGCACAATGGCCTGCACCTGTTCTACTGTCTTGGGGAAGACGATGGCACTGGGCGCCGGGGGGTAATGCTTGGTCCAGTCCTTGCCATACGCTTCGAGGGAAGCCGCGTCGGTCAGGACCTTGCCAGGGTCGACAAGGGTCATCAGTTCTTCAATAACAGCGGGGTGGGTCATCGCTGGAACTCTCGACTTATTCATAGTCACCCTGAGCACTCTTCACCTGTCGGGATAAGCTCAGATTGTGTCGCGTATGCTAGCATAGCCCTCCCGCTGTTCATGCTAAGGCTGCCCTCGCGCCTGGCATCACCCCTCGCCATTTTTTCTCCGGGATACAGGTTTACGCAGATGAGCAAGACTTCTCTCGACAAGAGCAAGATCCGGTTCCTTCTTCTTGAAGGTGTGCACCAGAACGCGGTCGATACCCTCAAGGCCGCCGGCTACACCAACATCGAATACCTCACTGGTTCGTTGCCGGAAGCCGAGCTGAAGGAAAAGATCGCTGATGCCCACTTCATCGGCATCCGTTCGCGCACCCAGCTCACCGAAGAGATCTTCGACTGCGCCAAGAAACTGGTAGCCGTTGGCTGCTTCTGCATCGGCACCAACCAGGTCGACCTGGAAGCTGCCCGCGAGCGCGGTATCGCCGTGTTCAACGCGCCATACTCCAACACCCGTTCGGTAGCCGAGCTGGTGCTGGCCGAGGCCATCCTGCTGCTGCGCGGCATCCCTGAGAAGAACGCCTCCTGCCACCGTGGCGGCTGGATCAAGAGCGCGGCCAACTCGTTCGAAATCCGCGGTAAAAAACTGGGCATCGTCGGCTACGGCTCGATCGGCACCCAGCTGTCGGTCCTGGCCGAGAACCTCGGCATGCAGGTGTACTTCTACGACCCGCTGACCAAGCTGCCACTGGGCAACGCCGTGCAGGTCACCAGCCTGAACGAGCTGCTGGGCCTGGCCGACATCGTCTCGCTGCACGTGCCTGAGCTGCCATCCACCCAGTGGATGATCGGCGAGAAGGAAATCCGCGCGATGAAGAAGGGCGCGATCCTGATCAACGCCGCCCGTGGCACCGTGGTCGAGCTGGACCACCTGGCCGCCGCCATCAAGGACAAGCACCTGATCGGCGCCGCCATCGACGTGTTCCCGGTCGAGCCACGCTCCAACGACGAAGAGTTCGAGAGCCCGCTGCGCGGCCTGGACAACGTGATCCTGACCCCGCACATCGGTGGTTCTACTGCCGAAGCCCAGGCCAACATCGGCCTGGAAGTGGCCGAGAAGCTGGTCAAGTACAGCGACAACGGGACCTCGGTGTCCTCGGTCAACTTCCCGGAAGTAGCCCTGCCGGCCCACCCAGGCAAGCACCGCCTGCTGCACATCCACGAAAACATCCCAGGCGTGCTCAGCGAGATCAACAAAGTCTTCGCCGAGAACGGCATCAACATCTCTGGTCAGTTCCTGCAGACCAACGAGAAGGTCGGTTACGTGGTGATCGACGTCGACGCCGAGTACTCGGACCTGGCGCAAGAGAAGCTGCAACAGGTCAAGGGCACCATCCGTTCCCGCGTCCTGTTCTAAGTTTGCTTGCAGCATGAAAAAGGGAGGCCATGGTGGCCTCCCTTTTTTTATTTCACGTCAACAGTGATCTTCTTCGACTCTACGCTTGGCTTGAACGGCACGTGATACTGGTCACCCAGAATCAGTTGCAGAGTGTGCTTGCCCGGCGTAAGGGTGATGCTGGTTTCGGTCTGCGCCTTGCCGAAGTGCAGCACTTGCGGGCCCGCCGGCAGTGCGGTGCCGGCCTCTGGCATCAGGCTGGTCGGCAGCGGCATATCGGCGACGGGTTCTTTATCCACGTCCACCAGCAGGTGGTGATGGCCGCTGTGCGGAGTCTGGTCACCCGCTGGCTTGAGTGCCATACCCTCGATGCCGAACTTGACGGTGAAGGTCTTGTCGACCGTGGCACCATCGGCGGGGGAAACGATGAAGACCTTGGCATCCTTGGGCGGCTCCTGGCTCTTGAGGGCGTCCGCAGCAACGGCGAAAACCGACGCTCCCATCAGCAGACCGGCAACGGCAGCGCGCGAAAATAGGCTGTTCATTCACTTCTCCTGTGATTCACTTATTGACCGCCGCCCTTCATCCGGCGGCGACGGTAGTTCACCTTAGTTGAAATAATCGCCAAGGTGTTCACATTGCCTGACAGAAATATTTCGGTCAGGGTTAAACAATGCCGAGGCTTCAAGGTCATAGGCTGCGCTCGATCACGGCGAGGAAGAAAGCCGTGGCGAAAGTTATTCATCTGCTAAAAGAAAAGGGGCAATCATGCGTTCGACCATAGGGGTACTGCTGGCAGTACTGATCAGTCCATTGGCCCAGGCGGAGCTGATCGACGAAATCGCCGACCGGGGCGAACTGCGCATTGCCGTACAGGCTGACAAGTCGCCGTACGCGTTCAAACAAGACGACCACCTGACGGGTTTCGACATCGAATTTGGCCAGGAACTGGCCAGGGAACTGGACTTGCGCGCCGAGTTCGTAGAAGCCCCGGCTGATGAAGTACTGACAGGTGTCGAGAGTGGCAAGTACGACATTGCACTCACGCCATCGAGTGAGGCGCCCAAGGGCGACGGCCCGCTTGATGTGAGCCTGCCATTTGCCGAGAAGAAACTGGTGATCCCGTTCCAGAAAGGCAACCCGGCGTTCGAAAGTGCGGTGAACAATGCGCTGCAACGCTTGAAAGACAGTGGCCGCACGGCCGAGCTTGAGCAGAAGTGGTTCAAGGGTGTGCAGGAGACTGCAGCCGGGCAATAAGATTTGTATTGCCTGTACCGGCCTCTTCGCCGCACAAGGCTGCTCCTGCAAGGGTACGCGATCCCTGTAGGAGCAGCCTTGTGCTGCGAAGAGGTCGGTACAGGTTTACCCCAAAGCCCGCTGCGCCTGTTCCAGCTCCAGCTCGCTGAACACCTGCACCCCAGCCCGCCGCAACAGCGCCGTGGTCACCCCTTCCCCCGCCACCTTCACCCCACTGAACGTGCCGTCGTAGGTCAGCCGGTTACCACACGAGGGGCTGCCAGACTTCAGTACCGCCACACGGATGCCATGCCGACGCACCAGCTCCAGCGCCAGCTGCGCCCCGGCCAGAAATTCGGCACTGACATCTTCGCCCGTCACCGTCAGCACCTGTGCCGTGCCATCAAGCACCTCGCCGCCCTGCCCGCCCGGTATCTCCGCTGGCGGGCGCGGGGTGGGCAAGCCACCGGCCACCTCGGGGCACAACGGCACCACGCGCCCTTCGGCCTGCCATTGCTGCAACAGGTCCGGGTGCCCGCTGGCCCGGCCGTCATAGCGCACCGGCTGCCCCAGCAGGCAGGCGCTGACCAGCACCTTGGGCAAATCAGAACGGGTCATTGCCACGTCGCCTGAACCAACCCGTCAACGACAGCCGTTCACGGCCGGCCGGCAGCACTTCGTGGGGCACTTCACCCGACAGAAACACCACCAGGCAACCCGCCACAGGCTCGACGTCGAGCGCCACGTCGTCTGCCAGGAACATGCGCAACTGGCCACCGTCCTGCGGCTGCCAGCCTTCATTCAGGTACAGCACGGCCGAGACCATGCGCCGGTCATCGTCGCGAAAGCGGTCCAGGTGCCGGCGATAAAACGCCCCCGGTGGGTACAGGGCAAAATGGCATTCGAAGTCTTCCAGGCCCAGGAACAGGCCCTGGTTGATGGCCAGGCGCAGTTGGTCCATGGCCGACAGATACTGGTCGCAGGCCTCGGCTTGCCCCGGATCGATCCACTGGATCTGGTCGCCGCGAATGGCTTCGCGCACCTCCTGGGTAACACCGCGCCCAACTCCCGCAGGGTTGAGCTCGCCTTCGGCATCACGCCGCCGGCATTCGGCCGCCAGCGCGCGCACCAGTTCGCCAGGCAGAAAGAGTGCCTGCCGGGACCAGCCATGGGTGGCCAGATCGTCGACGACGGCCGCAAGCATCGGGTGTTCAGGGGAGATGTGCATGGCGCGCATCATATCCATTAGCCATGCCGGCGCACAGCGCCACTTGGCCGAGAAACACGCGGATAACTCGACAAACCGGCGCCGGGCCAAGGACAATAGCCACCTGCCGACAGGAGTCCTGAATGCGCCGTCTGTTTTCCCTGATTCTGCTGATGATCTGCACCATGCCTGTCTGGGCAGACAACCTGGATCAACTGTACAAGGCCGCCGGCTGGCCCGACCAGCGTGCCCACTTCAACGATGCCCTGAGCGCCGCCCAGGAACGCTACCGCAACAGTTTGCCACCCGCCGTGTACCAGGCGCTGGTCAACAACAGCAACCAGCGCTTCCAGGCCCAGGCGGTGGACCGTCGTGCCCAGGCAAAGCTGCGCGCCACCCTGGCCAACCCGGCCCCGGCCCTGGCGTTCTTCCAGTCACCGCTGGGGCGCAAGGTGGTGGCGGCGGAGCTCAAGGCCACCCGCAAGGATGAGCTGGCCAAGAACGCCAAGGGGCTGCCGAAGATCCAGGCCAGCGACGACCGCCTGCTGGTCATTGGCCACCTGGCCCAGGCCCTGCCGGCGCGTGAAGCCGGTGCCGAAGTGAGCCTGGCCATCGCCGGCGTGGCAGCCGATAGCCTCAGTTCGATGATCCCCGGCCTGTTCGGCGGCGGCCAGGCCCAGGGCCTGCTCGACGGCCAGCGCCAGCGGTTGATGGGGCAGATTGGCGAAGACCTCAACAACACGCTGCTGTACGTCTACCGCGACCTGTCCGATGCCGAGCTGGAAGAGTTCGCCACCTTCGCCGAGTCGCCCGACGGCAAGGCCTACTACCAGGCGGCCCTGGCCGCTGTGCGTGCCGGCCTGGCAGTTGGCCAGAGCACCAACGACCTGAAGTGATCAGCCCAGGCGCTGGTCGATGAAGTCGAAGTAGCGCTGGCGGATGCCCGGTAGCTCGTTGGCCAGGTGGTGGCGGGCTTGGGGCAGCATCAGGATCTGCGGCTCGGCAAACTTGGCCTTGAGTACTTCAAGGTTGTAGGGCCAATCCACCGTGCCATCGGCCTCCCCCTGCACGATCAACGGCCGCCGCGAGCTGCGGGGCGCGGCCTCGATGCGTTTGACCCAGGCGATCAGTGCGCCCACCCAGGCAGTTGGCAGGCGACGGGGTTGCAGCGGGTCGGCCTCCAGAAACGGCAGGAAGGCCGGGTCGTTGGTGTTCTCGCTGAAGCGCCGTTCGATGCCGTTGACGAAATGCCGCAGCACCCGGTAGCTGAACTTCGACCAACGCCAGGAACACGGCCGCACCAGCGGTGCCAACAGGATGACCTGGCCATCGATGGGGCTGCGCGCGCCTTGGTGCAGCAAGTGATCCACCGCGATGGCGCCGCCCGTGCTCTGCCCGCACAGGTGCCACGGGCGCGGCAGTTGCAGCGTGCGCACCTGTTCGAACAGCGCCTCCAGCACCTCCTGGTACACGGCGAAATCGCTGATGCTGGCCCGCTCGCCGCTGGACAGGCCGTGGCCGGGCAGGTCGCAGCTGATTACGGCGAAACCCTGCTTGAGTGCCCACTCGATCACATGCCGGTAGAGGCCCATGTGGTCGTAGTAGCCGTGCAGCAGGAACAGCGTCGCGGTTGGCTGGTCAGGCAACCAGGCCTGCCCGACCAGGTCGAAGCCCGCCGCCTGGAAACCGCCCAGCCAGCTGTGTACCGACAGGTTCAGCCCATAGAAGCGCTGGTAGTCCTGTGCCTCGACCGACAACGGCTGGCGAGCAGTTAACGGCAAAAGGCTGTGGCGCAGGTGGTCGGGGTGAAAAGCAGCGGGCATCGAGCACATCCACGTTGATGCAATGTATTGATCTGGAATCTTCAGCTCTGGCAGGCGCCATGGCAAGCTTGGGGTATGTGTCACCTGAGCTGGCTTGCCGGCGATAGGGCCAGTGAACCCACCACAACATATCCGCAGACATCCATGCAGACGCGACTCGTCAAACCAATCTTGATTGCCCTTGCCCTGCCACTCTGCACCGCTCTGGCCTGGCAGGCCTATACCACCTTCCAGGCCCGCTACCTACGCCCGTTCGACAACCAGGCCACGCTGTTCGACGGCAGGCAGCTGCAACTGCCTGCCGAGCTGGCCGGCCCCGGCCCGGTCCGGGTGGTGCATTTCTGGGACCCGGCGTGCCCGTGCAATGTCGGAAACCAGCAACACCTGGGCGACCTGGTAAACCAGTTCGCAGGCCACGGCGTTACCTTCCACGTGCTGCAAAAGCCCGGCAGCCACGGCCAACTGCCCGCCAACCTCGCCGCCCTCAAACCCATCGCCAACCTGCCGGGCAGCGAAGACCTGCCGGCCTCCCCGGCCGTGGCCATCTGGGACCGGCAAGGCCGCCTGGCCTACTTTGGCCCGTACAGCGAAGGCGCCGTGTGCAACGCCAGCAACAGCTTCATCGAGCCAATCCTCAAGGCCTTGCTCGACGGTCGCCAGGTCAGCGCCTCCAATACCCTGGCAGTGGGCTGCTACTGCCCTTGGGCGGGCTGACGCACCCGCGCCGGGTTACCCACTACCGTCGCACCCGCCGGCACATCCCGCGTCACCACACTGCCGGCGCCCACCACGGCGTTGTCGCCAATGGTCACCCCCGGCAGGATGATCGCCGCACCGCCAATCCACACGTTGTTGCCAATGGTCACCGGCCGCCCACTCTCCAGCCCGCTGCGTCGCACCTCGGGGTCGAGCGGATGATCGGCGGTGTAGATCTGCACGTTGGGGCCAATCTGGCAATCGTCGCCGATATGCACCTGTACCACGTCAAGGATCACGCAGTTGAAGTTCATGAAGGTATTGCGACCGACGCTGATGTTGTAGCCGTAGTCGCAATAGAACGGCGGGCGGATCACCGCGCCTTCGCCAACTTCATTGAAGTGTTCGGCCAACAGCCCGTGACGGGCATCGTTGAGCAGTTCTACGCTGCTGTTGTAACGGTGCATCCAGTGCTTGTTGACGATTTGCTCGGCCTGTAGCTCGGGGCAGCCAGCGTGGTAGAGCTGGCCGGCGAGCATTTTCTGTTTTTCGCTGAGGGACATGGAAACTCCTTCCTGGGGCTATGCTCTGTTCGCGAATCCGCCGATGATCGGACCACATTTTCCGCTTGAACGCACAAGGAGTCTGCATGAAGCGCAGCCTGACCCTGTTGGCCGTGGTTGTGGCCGTGGCCGCTGGCGCCGGTTACTGGTACGTGCAGGGCAAACTGCCACAACGCGAGGGCGAGGTGGCCATGGCCGGCCTGCAAGCGCCGGTCAGCGTGCGCTACGACCGCCGCGGCGTGCCGCACCTGCAGGCGCAGAGCGAACCAGACCTGTATCGCGCCCTGGGCTATGTGCATGCCCAGGACCGGCTGTTCCAGATGGAGATCCTGCGCCGGCTGGCCCGTGGTGAACTGGCCGAGGTGCTGGGCGACAAGCTGCTGCCCACCGACACCCTGTTCCGCAGCCTGCGCATTCGCGATCAGGCCGCACTGATGGCCAAGCGTCAGGACCCGCAATCCGCTGCCTGGCAGGCCCTGCAAGCCTACCTCGACGGGATCAACAGCTGGCAGGCCAGCCATGCCAAGCCCATGGAGTTCGACCTGCTCGGCATCACCCCGCGCCCGTTCACCGCCGAAGACACCCTGAGCATCGCCGGTTACCTGGCCTACAGCTTCGCGGCGGCGTTTCGCACCGAGCCCGCACTGACCTACATCCGCGACCAGCTAGGGCCTGAATACCTGAACATCTTCGACCTCGGCTGGCAGCCCGAAGGCGCCTTGGGCACACCACTGGCTGCTGCCGATTGGCAAAGCCTGGAGGCCCTCGCCCGGCTCAGCCATGAAGCACTGGGCGACGCCGGTATCCCGCAGTTCGAAGGCAGTAACGCCTGGGCGGTGGCCGGCAGCCATACCCGCAGCGGCAAGCCGCTGCTGGCCGGCGACCCGCATATCGGCTTCGCGGTGCCGGCGGTGTGGTACGAGGCCGAACTGTCGGCGCCCGGCTTCAACCTGTATGGCTACTTCCAGGCGCTCAACCCGTTCGCCTTGCTGGGCCATAACCGCGACTTCGGCTGGAGCCTGACCATGTTCCAGAACGACGACGTCGACCTGATAGCCGAGCGCACCAACCCGGCCGACGCCAACCAGGTCATGGTCGACGGCAAATGGCAGACGCTGGAAAAGACCGAACAGCAGATTGCGGTGAAAGGCGAAGCGCCGGTCACTCTCAGCCTGCGCCGCTCGCCCCATGGCCCGATCGTCAACGACGTGCTGGGCGCCACGGCCGGGCCCACGCCAATCGCCATGTGGTGGGCATTTCTGGAAACCGAAAATCCGATCCTCGAAGGCTTTTACCAGCTCAACCGAGCCGATACGCTGGGCAAGATGCGCGAAGCCGCTGCCAAGGTTCACGCGCCGGGGCTGAACTTTGTCTGGGCCAATGCCCGTGGCGATATCGGCTGGTGGGCCGCGGCAAAGCTGCCAATCCGCCCAGACGGCGTCGACCCGGCGTTCATCCTCGACGGTGCCAGCGCGCAGGCCGACAAGCTCGGGTTCTATCCCTTCAACGCCAACCCACAACAGGAAAACCCGGCGCGCGGCTACATCGTCTCTGCCAACTACCAACCGCCGGCAGCGGTGCCGATACCGGGTTACTACAACCTGCCCGACCGTGGCCGCCAGCTCGACCGCCAGCTGGCCAACCCTGAGGTGAAATGGGACACGCAGAACAGCCAGGCACTGCAGCTGGACACCGCCAGCGACCATGGCCCGCGCACCCTAGCCCCGCTGCTGGCCACGCTGCGCGCGGTGGCCGAAGGTGACGAAGAAAAGGAACTGGTCGAGCAACTGGCTGCCTGGCGCGGCGACTACCCGCTGGACTCGACCAGCGCCACGCTGTTCAACCAGTTCCTCTACGAACTGGCATTTGCTGCCCTGCATGACGAACTGGGTGACACGTGGTTCCCGGTACTGATCAGCACCCGCGCCATCGATGCCGCCTTGCCGCGCCTGGCGGCGGATGCCGATTCACCCTGGTGGAACACCCGCGGAGGCAACCTGCGCACCGACCGTACCGCAGTCGTGCGCACGGCTTGGCAGAGCAGTTTGAAGCATCTGCGCGACACCCTGGGCAGTGACCCGGCCAGCTGGCAATGGGGCAAGGCGCATACCCTGACGCACAACCACCCGCTGGGGGTGAAAAAGCCGCTGAACCTGCTGTTCAACGTCGGGCCGTTCGCCGCACCCGGTACCCACGAAGTGCCGAACAACCTCTCGGCGAAGATCGGCCCGGCGCCGTGGCCGGTCACCTATGGGCCGTCGACCCGGCGGCTGATCGACTTTGCCGATGCCGGGCAGGCACTGACCATCAACCCGGTCGGCCAGAGTGGCGTGCCGTTCGACAAGTATTATGCGGACCAGGCCGAGGGGTATGTGCAGGGGGAGTATCAGCGGGCGCAGATGGGGGTGATTCCGGCGCAAAGTACCCTGAGGCTGGTACCGGGTGGGTGATCGATGGGGCTGCTTTGCAGCCCATTCGCAGCACAAGGCTGCTCCTACACAAGACCGCGCAATCCTGTAGGAGCAGCCTTGTGCTGCGAATGGGCCGCAAAGCGGCCCCAATCACACGGTCAGCCCTGCCACTTGCCGCCTTCGACGATCACGCTTTCCGGCTTGGTGTCATCGCTCAGTTCCTTGCGCACATACTGGTCATACAGCTTCAGCAGAAACTTTTCTTCCCCCAGCTTGGCCAGCTCGGCATTCACCCAGTCACGCAGCTCGGTGTTGCCCTTCTTCACCGCCGGCGCAATCGGTGCTTCTTCACCCAGCAGCTGCGGCAGCACGCGGTAGCCCGGGTTCTGCTTGGCCCAGCTGAACAGGATCAGGTTGTCCTGGGCATAGGCATCGCCACGGCCGGTGGCCAGGGCCTGCAGCGACTCGCTGTTCTTTTCGAACTTGAGCAGTTTCCAGTCAGGGTGATTTTTGGTCAGCCAGATATCTGCCGTGGTGCCGGTGGTGACGATGATGGTCTTGTCGGCCAGGTCGTCGAGCTTCTGTACCGGGCTGCCATCCGCCACGATGGCCTGCACGGCCACGCGCAGGTTGGGGTTGGTGAAGTCCACCGCTTCCTTGCGCTCCGGGGTCACGGTCATGTTGGCGAGGATCAGGTCGACCTTGTCGCTCTGCAGGAACGGAATACGGCTGGCCGGTTCCACGGCCACGAACTCGACCTTGTTTTCATCACCCAGCAGGTCCTTGGCCAGACGCCGGCCAATGTCGGTGTCAAAGCCCACATAGCGGCCTTTTTCATCGACGAAGCCGAACGGTGGCTTGTCGGTGAACACCCCGACAATCAGCTTGTCACGGGCCTTGATGGTTTCCAGGTAGCTGGTGGCTGGCGATGCCGCTGCCGGCTTGGGCGGTTCTTCGGCCTTGTTGCAGCCGGCCAGCAGGGCCAGGCCAAACAACGGCGCCAGCAGTTTGGTGAGGTTGGCAGTTTTCATGACAGTTCCTTGTGCAGTGTCTTTGGCAGGCTTTCTACGAAGGAGAATTTCTCCAGGAACTGCTGCGCGCGTGCGGTCTGCGGTCGGGTGAAGAAGCTCTCGGGGTCGCCCTGTTCAAGGATCCTGCCGGCCTCCATGAACACGATGCGGTCGGCCACCGCGCGAGCGAAGGCCATTTCGTGGGTAACGATGAGCAAGGTCATGCCGTCGCGGGCCAGGCCCTGGATCACCTGCAGCACTTCCTTGACCATTTCCGGGTCGAGTGCGGCGGTAACCTCGTCGAACAGCATCACCTCGGGGTTCATGCACAGCGAGCGCACGATGGCGATGCGCTGTTGCTGGCCGCCGGACAATTGCCGGGGGAAGGCGTCGCGTTTGTCCAGCAGGCCGACCCGCGCCAGCAGCGCCTCGGCCTGGGCCTGCGCTTCGGCTCGTTCGCGTTTTTGCACCTTGAGCGGGCCGAGCAGCAGGTTGTCGATCACGCTCATGTGGCCGAACAGGTGGTAGCTCTGGAACACCATGCCAACCCGCTGGCGAACGTCGCGCCAGTCGGTGCGCGGGTCAAGCAGCTCTTGCCCGGCCAGGCGCAGGTGGCCGCCATGGGCTTGCTCCAGGCCGTTGAGGCAGCGCAGCAGCGTGCTTTTGCCGCAACCGCTGGGGCCGAGGATGACCACCACTTCGCCGGCCGCCACCTTGAGGTCGACGTCCTTGAGCACCTGTTGCTCGCCAAAAAACTTGTTGAAACCCTGGAATTCGATCAATGCGCTCATGAGTGTGCCCAACGGCGTTCCAGCACGCGTGAAGCGGCGGACAGCGGATAACAGACGATGAAGAAGAACAGGAACAAGGCGCCATAGATCAGCACCGATTCGTAGGTGCGTTCGATGATCTGCTGGCCGGCCTTGATCACCTCGACCACGCCGATCAGCACCGCCAGCGAGCTGGTCTTGATGATACGCGTGTAGATGTTGATAGTCGGTGGGGTCATGCGCTTGAGTGCCTGCGGCAGCAACACGTAGCCATACAGCTGCCAGCCGGCCAGGCCGATCGACAGCCCGGCCTCGCGCTGGCCACGCGGCAGCGAAGCCAGTGCACCGCGCACCACCTCGCCCACCTCGCTGGCGCCCCAGAGGGCCAGTACCAGCACGGCGCACCAGAAGCTGGGGATGCTCAGGGCAAAGAAGATCGGCAGGCCGAAGAACACCAGGTACAGCCAGACCAGCACCGGGATGGCGCGGAACAGCTCCAGGTACACCTGCAAGACGATGTTCAGGGCACGGTTGCCCAAGGTTGCCAGCACGCCGTACAGCACGCCACCCAGTGTCGCGAACACGATGCCCAGCGCCGAGATGGCCAAGGTCTGCGCGGCGCCGCCGGCCAGCTGCGGCAACGCTTGCAGCAACAGTTCAGATGCCGAACTGGCCATGTTGCAGCCTCCTTTCCACATAGCGCAGCAGCAACGACAGCGGCAGGAACAGCAGCACGCAGAGCAGGGTCAGCACGGTGAGCATTTCGTAGGTCTTGTAGTACAGCGCGATGTAGTTCTTGGTGGTGTAGAGGATTTCCGGCACGGCCACCGCCGACACCACAGTGGTTTCCTTGAGCAGGAAGATGAAATTGGCGAACAGTGCCGGCAGGCTGAGGATACCGGCCTGGGGCAGCACCACATGGCGCAGCAGTTGCCCCTCGGAAAGGCCGATGGAACGCCCGGACTCAAGCTGGGCACGGGGCACGGCCTCGATGCCTGCCCGCAACACTTCGGTGAGGTAGGCACCGCCCATGAAGGTCATGGTGATGATCGCAGCGGAAAAACCGGAAATCTTCAGGCCCAGGCTCGGCAGTGCGAAGTAGACGAAGAACAACTGGATCAGCAGCGGCGTGTTGCGGGCCAGCTCCACGTAGGCTTTGACCAGACGCCACAGGTAGGGGGTGCGTAGTACCAGCAGGGTGGCATTGACCAGGGCTACCAGTAGCGAGGTGGCGATGGCGATCAGGCCTACCTGCAAGGTCACGCCCACGGCCTTGAGGAAGGCGGGTAGCGTGCTGAGGATGAATGCGGTGTCGAGGGTCATGGGTAAAGCAAGTCTGCGGGGTGCGCGGGGGCACGATTGCTAGACTGTAATGATCTAAAAACTTTTTAATAAATATCTTTATTGCATATGCATATCACCAAGCATTTTTCACCGGGGCATACATCCTGGGGCTGCTTTGCAGCCCCTGAAACAGAATCAAAAACGCCGACACAAGGGTGTCGGCGTTAGTCATGCAACAATCTGGAACCGAATCAGAACGCCGGCAGCACAGCGCCCTGATACTTCTTGGCGATGAATTCCTTCACCTCCGGGCTGGTCAGGGCCTTGGCCAGTTTCTGGATGGCTTCGCTGTCCTTGTTGTCCGGGCGGGCAACCAGGAAGTTCACGTACGGCGAGTCGGCACCTTCGATCACCAGCGCATCCTTGGCCGGGTTCAGGCCGGCTTCCAGGGCGTAGTTGGTGTTGATCATGTCCAGGTCGACCTGGTCCAGCACACGCGGCAGCATGGCCGACTCAAGCTCGCGGAACTTCAGCTTTTTCGGGTTCTCGGCGATGTCCTTGGGGGTGGCCAGGGCATTCTTCGGGTCTTTCAGGGTGATCAGGCCAGCCTTCTGCAGCAGGATCAGGGCGCGGCCGCTGTTGCTGCCTTCGTTAGGGATGGCAACGGTAGCGCCTTCCTTCAGCTCGGACAGGTTCTTGATCTTCTTCGAGTAGCCACCGAAGGGTTCGACGTGTACGCCAATGACCGTTTCCAGGTGGGTGCCTTTACCTTCGTTGAAGCTCTTCAGGTACGGCAGGGTCTGGAAGTAGTTGGCGTCCAGACGCTTCTGGTCCACCTGCACGTTCGGCTGCACGTAGTCGGTAAAGACCTTGATCTGCAGGTCCACGCCCTCTTTGGCCAAGGTCGGTTTGATCAGCTCAAGGATTTCGGCGTGCGGTACCGGGGTAGCGGCAACCACCAGTTTCTCGGCAGCGGCGGCCAGGCCGGAGAACGACAGGGCAGCGGCCAGGGCGGTGGTCAGCAGGGTCTTCTTCATGGTGGTCCTTGTTCTGAATCTGGGCCATCGGCGATGGCGAATCGGTTGCCCAACCGGTTCACCAGCGGGCGTGAAACGGACAATACCTAGATTTTTTATTCCGTAACAATATCTTTTACTTAGCTGCTTATTCCAAAAGCAAACTGCCACCAGCCACTTTGCTTATGAGCGGTATCTAGCGTGCGGTGTTGGGCAAGTCGAGGTCCTCTGGCTGGATCTCTTCGCTGTCATTCACCAGCAAGGCAAAGTGAATGACGTTCTCCAGTTCGCGGGTATTGCCAGGCCAGAAATGCGCCTCCAGTACCTGCTGCGCCGCCTCGCTTACCAACGGCACAGGCCGCTGCAGGCGTACGCTGTAGATGCCCACGAAGTACTCGGCCAGCGGCAGGATATCGCCCGGCCGCTCGCGCAGTGGCGGCAGTTCCAGCGCGCCCTCGCGCAGGTACTGGTACAGGCGCTCGTTGAAGCGCCCCGCACGTACCACCCGCGCCAGGTCAATGCTGGTGGCGGCGACCAGGCGCACATCCACCGGCTGTGGCTGCTGCGCGCCCACCCGGGTGACCTCGCGGTTTTCCAGGGCCGACAGCAGCTTGCCCTGGATGGCCAGCGGCAAGTCGGCAATTTCGTCCAGGTACAGCGTGCCGCCGTTGGCCGAACCGAACCAGCCGGCGCGGCTGCTGGCCGTACCGCCATGGCTGCCGGCGCTGTAGCCGAACAGCTCGGCATCGGCGTAAGTGGGGCTGATGGCCGCGCAGTTGACCGACACGAACAGCCCTCCACGGTCACTGGCACGGTGGATCTGCCGGGCCAGCAGCTCCTTGCCGGTGCCGGTTTCGCCACGGATCAGCACAGGCAAAGGTTGCGGCGCCAAGCGCTCGAGGTCTTCGCGCAACTGCTGCGAACGCGGGTCGATAAACACCAGGGCCTTGGCACGGATGCTCAGCGGGCTCTTGTCCAGCTCGGGGAAGGTCAGCAGTGGCTGGCCAAACGGGTTTTGAAACGTCATGACGAACTCCCGCCCCAGGCCTTCATTGGCCGGGCGTCAGGTAAACGGAAAACGCTAAGGCCTATCAGGCGCGACGCAGTGCGCGCTGCTCGACCCGGCTCTGCAAGCGATACAAGTAGGCGAAGCCTTGTTCCCAGCGCTCATGGCCGGACTTGACGTTGATGTGCCCGGCATTGCTCAGCAACCCCGCTTCGGCGCCCCACGCCTGGGCTAGGTAAAGCGCCCGCGGCACGCTTACGGCAGGGTCGTTGTCAGAGCTGACGACCTGGCTGGGGAATGGCAAGGCTTCGGTCGGGATCGGCGCGAAGTTGCGCAGGGCCGGCGCGCAGGTCGGCCGTTCGACGTCTGCCGGAGCCACCAGCAGTGCACCCCGCACCTGCCGCCGCAAGGCCGGACTGGCCTGCGCAGCCCAATGGGCGACAGTGACGCAGCCAAGGCTGTGGGCAATCAGGATCACCGGCGAGCGCTCGGCGGCAATCGCCTGCTCCAGCGCCTGCACCCAGTCCTGCCGTTGCGGGGTGAGCCAGTCTTGCTGCTCGACCCGCGCACTGTTGGGCAGGGTGCGCTGCCAGTGACTTTGCCAATGGTTGTCTGGCGATCCTTGCCAGCCCGGCACAATCAGGTAACGAATCGACTCATTGCGCATGGGGACGCCTCCAGTAAGTTTGCGTGCTTGGAGACAAGTATAGGGAGGGAGTTATATTCGTAAAGGAATAAGAAGCTATTTATTAATAACCAAAACACCAATAGCTTGTGCGATCCCTGTGGGAGCGGGCATGCCCGCGAAGCAAGCACCGCGGTGGATGGCACAGGCTTCGCCCGTGTTCGCGGGCACGCCCGCTCCCACAGGGATCACGCAAAAAAAAGAGGGCCAACCCCTGCCAAGAGATGTGGCCCATAAGCACTTGCCTGAAGAGGTTTGGTAAAAGTCAGCGCGCGGTTATCACCGCCAGTTTGCTGATCCCCGCACGTTCGATGGCTGCCATGGCCCGCGCCACTTCGCCGTAGTTCACGCCGTCATCGGCCTGCAGTTGCACGCGCACGTCCGCGTCCTTGTCCTTGGCAGCCTTGAGGTTGGTTTCCAGCAGGTCGGGCTGGATCTGGTCCTTGTTGATGAACAGCTTGCCTTCACCGTCGATGCTGACCACCAGCGGGTCCTTCTGCTCCACCGGGGCCACGGCCTCGGTCTTGGGCAGGTTGATAGGGATGGCGTTGGTCAGCAGCGGCGCGGTGACGATAAACACCACCAGCAGCACCAGCATGACGTCTACCAAAGGCGTGACGTTGATTTCACTGAGGACTTCGTCGCTGTCCTGGGTCGAAAAGGCCATATCAGGACGCCTCCTTCACGGGTTGGGTGAAACCAGGCTGGGCTTTTTGCACAGCAGGGTGCACCAGCACACGGAAGGCACTCTTCTGCGCCAGGCTGTAAAAGTCGTGGGCGAAGTCATCCAGGTCGGCAGCAGTCAGCTTGAGGCGACGCAGGAAGTAGTTGTACACCAGCACTGCCGGCACCGCGACGGCGATACCCACACCAGTAGCCACCAGTGCCGCACCGATGGGCCCAGCAACAGTTTCCAGGCTGGCGGAGCCGGCCGCACTGATGCCCTTGAGCGCTTCCATGATGCCCCACACGGTGCCGAACAGGCCGATGAAAGGCGAGGTACTGCCAATACTGGCGACCACCGCCAGGCCAGTTTCCAGCGAGCGGCGCTCACGCACGATCTGCTGACGCAGGGCACGCTCCAGGCGGTCCTGGTGGTTGATGGCGTGGCTCAGGTCATTGGCCTGGGTATCACCAACGGCAATCGCGGCATAGCCGGACTGGGCAACGCGGGCCGCCGGGCCGGGCAGCTCATGGCTGAGTTCGGCAGCCGAGTCCAGGCTGGAGGCAGCCCAGAACTGCTGGTGGAAGCGCTTGTCCTGGTTTTTCAGCCGCACGAACTGCGCGACCTTGACCAAGGCCAGGCCCCAGGTGACGACAGAGAAACCGACCAGCAGCCAGATGACTGCGCTTTCAACGGATTCGAGGGGGGATGCCAGCAGGCTCATGATGGTGTCTTCCTGTGTTCTGCGAAATAGTTAGCGAAGCTTGAAATCGATCGGCACGCTTACCCAGCCGGTCTGGGCCACATCGCCCTGCTTGGCGGGTACGAAGCTCCAGCGCTTGACCGCGGCCAGCGCGGCAGCGTCGAGGGCGTCACGGCCACTGCTTTTCTGTACCTGGATCTGCCCGGGCTTGCCGCTTGGCAGCACCTCTACGCGCAACAGCACGGTGCCTTCCCAACCACGGCGCTGGGCCATTTGCGGGTATTCCGGTGCCGGGTTCTTCAGGTACGCGGCGTTGGCCGATGCCGGGGTTATCGGGGCCGGCGCGGGTGGCGCTGGCGCAGGCGGTGCGGGGGCGGCCACCGGCGCTGGCGGTGGTGCCTCGACTGGCTTGGGCTGTGGCTTGGGCGCTTGCTTGACCACAGGCTTGGGCACGGGCTTTGGCTTGGGTTTGGGCTTGGCGGCCAGTTCGTCGACTACCGGTGGTGGCGGTGGCGGCTCGACCACAGGCGGCGCGGGCGCTGGCGGCGGTGGTTCGACCACGGGCGGCGCTGGCGCTGCGAACTCGATGGTCATGGGCGGCACCTGTGGCGGCACCACTGGCAGCTCGGGCGTTGGCGCCTGGCTAACCCAGTACGCTGCAGCGCCATGCAGCACCAGCACCAGCAGGCCCAACACCAGCTTGTCGCGGCGCTTGAGCCCGCTGACGGGCGTGCGTTGCAGGCGCAGCTGGCCAAGCGGGAGGCGAAGCGTGCGTCCAAGCTCGACCAGGTCACCCGGGGCCGGGCGCCATGGCTGGTCGTAGGCCCTGACGGCCGACTGGACATTACCCATTGATCAAACTCCTGGGGTCTCGATTCAGGTGTGTGGCTGAATCATCGGGGCCAGAGGCTTATCTCTTAAAGTAATGTTTAAAATTATGGTTAGAACTTAATTGAATATCTTTTTTTAGGGGGAGCGTGAAACCCACGAATTGCGCGGCCTGCGGCTTTCAGGGGTAAGTGCGATGCATTGTCGGCATGCAAAATATTCGCGCAAGGCATGAGAATGCCGCGAGGGCTGCGCCCTCGATCGCCGGCAAGCCAGCTCCCACATCGGCCGCGGCACACAGCCCCGGCAATCCGTCAGGCAAAAAAAAGCCCGGAACCAAGCCCGGGCTTTTTCTCATCAAGTGCGGCTCAGATATCCGCCACCTTCTGCCAAACCTTCGGCCGGAAGAACAACGTCTCGCCCCGCGCCAGCCCGGTCAGGCTGTCATGGTCCTTGACCACCTCGGCCTCGATCAACTCGCTCTGCCCTTCCACCTTCAAGGTAACTCGCGTGGTAGCGCCCAGCGGCCGGATATCCCGCACCTCGGCAGCATGGTGCCCTTCGGTCTCATGCCGCGACAGCGACACCTCGTGCGGGCGGAACAGCACATGGTGCCCTTCGCTCACCGCCAGGCGGTTCGAATCGCCCAGGAAGTGGTAGACGAAATCGTTGGCGGGCTTTTCGTACACCTCGCCCGGCGAGCCGATCTGCTCGATCACGCCCTTGTTCATGACCACGATGCGGTCAGCCACTTCCATGGCCTCTTCCTGGTCGTGGGTGACGAACACCGACGTCAGGTTGATGTCTTCGTGCAGCCGCGCCAGCCAACGGCGCAGCTCCTTGCGCACCTTGGCGTCCAGCGCACCGAACGGCTCGTCCAGCAGCAGCACCTTGGGCTCCACGGCCAGGGCGCGGGCCAGGGCGATACGCTGCCGCTGGCCGCCGGACAGCTGCTCCGGGTAGCGGTCGGACAACCAGTCCAGCTGCACCATGTTCAGCAGCTCGTGCACTTTCTCGGCAATCTTGCTCTCGCTCGGGCGCTCGCCCTTGGGCTTCATGCGCAGGCCGAAGGCGACGTTGTCGAACACGCTCATGTGGCGGAACAGCGCGTAGTGCTGGAACACGAACCCGACGTTGCGGTCACGCACGTCGTGGCCGGACACATCCTCGCCATGGAACACGATGTTGCCCTGGTCCGGGGTTTCCAGGCCGGCGATGATGCGCAGCAGCGTGGTCTTGCCACAGCCGGACGGGCCCAGCAGCGCCACCAGCTCGCCGCTGTTGATGTCCAGGTTGATGTTGTTCAGGGCCTGGAAGCTGTTGAAGCGCTTGCTGACATTACGAACTTCGATCGACATGAATCATTCCTCCGCGGCGCTGTGGCGCAGGCGGTTAATACGGTTCTCGCTCCACTGCTTGAGCAGCAGGATGAAGAGCGCCAGGATCAGCAACAGGCTGGCCACGCTGAAGGCTGCGACGTGGTTGTACTCGTTGTAGAGGATCTCTACGTGCAGCGGCAAGGTGTTGGTCACGCCACGAATGTGGCCCGACACCACCGACACCGCGCCAAACTCGCCCATGGCCCGTGCAGTACACAGCACCACGCCATAGATCAGGCCCCATTTGATGTTGGGCAATGTCACGTGCCAGAACATCTGCCAGCCATTGGCGCCGAGCAGGCGCGCGGCCTCCTCTTCTTGCGTGCCCTGCTCCTGCATCAGCGGGATCAGCTCACGGGCCACGAATGGCACGGTGACGAAAATGGTCGCCAGGACGATGCCCGGCAGGGCGAAGACGATCTGGATGTCATGGTCCTGCAGCCAGGGCCCGAACAGGCCCTGCGCGCCGAACATCAGCACGTAGACCAGGCCGGCAATTACCGGCGATACCGAGAACGGCAGGTCGATCAGGGTGACCAGGATACTTTTGCCACGGAAGGTGTACTTGCTCACGCACCAGGCTGCGCTGACACCGAACACCAGGTTCAACGGTACCGAAATGGCTACAGCGAGCAGGGTCAGCTTCAGCGCCGACAAGGCATCAGGCTCGAAGATCGCCTCGAAGAAGGTGCCAAAACCGTTCTTCAGCGCCTGCGACACCACGATCACCAGCGGCAGCAGCAGGAACAGGGCGAACACCAGCCAGCCAAGGCCGATAAGAATGCGCCGCGAGGTAGCACTGCCACGGCGGGCTGCGTTGGCGGCGGCGCTTGCACTCAGGGATGAACTGGACATGCCGGCCTCCTTCAAGGGGTTTCGATGCGGCGCTGCAGCAGGTTGATCAGCAGCAGCAGGATGAAGGAAACCACCAGCATCAGCACGCCGATGGCGGTCGCGCCGGTGTAGTCGTACTGGTCAAGCTTGACCATGATCAGCAGCGGCAGGATCTCGGTCTTCATCGGCATGTTGCCGGCAATGAAGATCACCGAACCATACTCGCCCACGCCGCGGGCGAAGGCCAGGGCAAAGCCGGTGAGCCAGGCCGGCAGCAGGGCTGGCGCCAGTATATGGCGGAACACCTGCAGCGGCTTGGCTCCCAGGCAGGCCGCGGCCTCTTCCACTTCACGCGGGATATCGGCCAGTACCGGCTGCACCGTGCGCACCACGAACGGCAAGGTGACGAAGGTCAGGGCCAGGGTGATGCCCAGCGGGGTGTAGGCAATCTTGAAGCCAAGGTCGGTGGCGAACTGGCCAACCCAGCCCGCAGGCGCGTACAGGGCAGTCAGGGCGATACCGGCAACGGCGGTGGGCAGGGCGAACGGCAGGTCGATCATCGCGTCGATGATCTTGCGCCCAGGGAACGTGTAGCGCACCAGCACCCAGGCCAGCAGGGTGCCGATCACCCCGTTGATGATGGCGGCGAACAGGGCGGTGCCGAAACTCAGCTTGAGCGCGGCGATCACCCGCGGCGCACTGATGATGTTCCAGAACTGCTCCCAGGTCAGCTGCGAGGCATGAATGAACATGGCTGCCAGCGGTATCAGCACGATCAGGCTGAGGTACACCAAGGTGTAGCCCAGCGTCAGCCCGAAGCCGGGTATGACGGGGGAAATACGACGCGACATAAGTATCCCTGGTTGAACGCACTAAGCCCGGGAACAATCCCGGGCCGGTGCAAGCTTTTGAATCCTGGGGCTGCGTTGCAGCCCATTCGCGGCACAAGGCCGCTCCTACAGGGGGTTGCGATTCCTTGTGGGAGCGGCCTTGTGCCGCGAATGGGCCGCAAGGCGGCCCCCGCTTTTCCCTGGCGTTTACTGTGCCTGATAGATCTGGTCGAACACACCGCCATCATTGAAGAATTTGGGTTGTGCAGTTTTCCAGCCACCGAAGTCCTTGTCGATGGTTACCAGGTCCAGTTTCGGGAATTGCTTGCCGAATTCGGCGGCGACCTTCTCGTCACGCGGGCGGTAGAAGTTCTCGGCGGCAATCTTCTGCCCGGCCGGGCTGTACAAGTGCTTGAGGTATTCGGTGGCAATGTCGGTATTGCCCTTCTTCTCGGCGTTCTTGTCCACCACCGCAACGGGCGGTTCGGCCAGGATCGACAGCGACGGTACGACGATGTCGAACTTGTCGGCGCCACCGTCTTCCTTCAGCGCCAGGAAGGCTTCGTTTTCCCAGGCCAGCAACACGTCGCCTTGGCCGTTGTTGACGAAGGTGATGGTCGAGCCACGGGCGCCGGTATCCAGCACCGGTACGTGCTTGAACAGCTCCTGCACGTAGGCCTTGGCCTTGTCTTCGCTACCACCGGCCTTCAGGCCATAGGCCCAGGCCGCCAGGAAGTTCCAGCGTGCACCGCCGGAGGTTTTCGGGTTGGGGGTGATGACCGAGACGTCCTTCTTGATCAGGTCGCCCCAGTCCTTGATGCCTTTCGGGTTGCCCTTGCGCACCAGGAACACGATGGTCGAGGTATACGGGGTGCTGGCATCCGGCAGGCGGGTCTGCCAGTTGTCCGGCAGGGTCTTGCCGAGCTTGGCCACTTCGTCGATGTCGCCGGCCAGGGCCAGGGTCACCACGTCGGCGCGCAGGCCGTCGATCACCGCACGGGCCTGCTTGCCCGAGCCACCATGGGATTGCTGGATCTTCACCTTGTCGCCCGGGTGGGCCTGCTGCCAGTGCTTGATGAACTCGGCGTTGTACTGCTGGTACAGCTCGCGGGTCGGGTCGTAGGACACGTTCAGCAGTTCGTAGTCCTTGGCGATGGCGGAACCGGCAAAAACAGCACTGGCCAGAGCGGCAAGCGCATAACGGCGAATGGACATGGTGAAGCTCCCGATTGGCATTTTTCTAATTTTGGAGGTGTGGCGCGATCAGCCGGACTTGTTGCCGGGCTGTTGCAGGCGGAACTTCTCCTTGCGCTCGATCTGTACGACCTGAGCGTTGTGCACAGTGATCTCCACCGCACCAAACCGCAGGTCGCGCAAGGCGCTCTGGATTTCACGCAGAATGGTGGCTTCGTCCTGACCGTCGATGCTACGCAGAGATGCACTCATGCTCGTTCTCCTTGGAGTGAGGGTGCCGGGCAGAGGTTAGAAGGGGATTTGCGCCTGGCCTGAGGGCAATAGTAGTGAGGCGGAGTTATTCTTAAAAATACTGTTTAAGAATGTTTATATAACCAAATTAAAATCGCAGTATTACAGGCGACGAAAGTACCTCTGTGGGAGCGGGCATGCCCGCTCCCACAGGGTTTAGTGCTGGGTTTTGGTACTGTTTTCAGGCTCGCGGATCTTGTACCAGGCCACATACAGCGCCGGCAGGAACAGCAGCGTCAGCAAGGTGGCAACGATGATCCCGCCAATCATGGCGTAGGCCATCGGCCCCCAGAACACCTCGCGGGCAATCGGGATCATGCCCAGGCTCGCCGCCGCTGCGGTCAGCAGGATCGGCCGACGACGATGGTTGGTGGCCTCCACCACCGCATCCCACGGCGAGAAGCCCTGGGCTTCGAACTCGTCGATCTGGGTTACCAGGATCACCGAGTTACGAATGATGATACCTGCCAGCGCCAGGATGCCGAGGATCGCCACGAAGCCCATCGGCGTGCCCGTGGGCACCAGCGCCAGTACCACGCCGATCAACCCCAGCGGCGCCACGCTGACCACCAGGAACAACTTCTGCACGCTGTGCAGCTGGATCATCAGGAAGGTCGCCATAAGGAACAGCATCAGCGGAATGACCTTGGCGATGGGGCCCTGGGCCTTGCTGCTCTCCTCCACCGTACCGCCCGTGGCCACTTCGTAACCGACCGGCAACTGGCTGGCGAACTCATCGATCTTCGGCTTGAGCTGCGCCACCAGGTCAGTGGGCTGGATCTCGCCATTGACCGAAGCCTTGATGGTGATGGTCGGCTTGCGGTCACGGCGCCACACCAGCGGTTGCTCCAGCTCGTAACGCACGGTGGCGAACGACAGCAGCGGGATCGAGGTGCCGTTGGGGGTCAGAATCTGCAAGTTCTGCAGCGTATCGGGCGAGCCGCGCTCGCTGTATTCGGCGCGGGCGACCACGTCCACCAGGTAGATGTTGTCGTTGACCTGGGTGATCTGCACGCCACTGACGATGCTGTTCATCACATTGGCCACGTCTTCGGACGACAGCCCCAGCTGGCGGGCCTTGTCCTGGGCGATTTCCACGCGCAGCACCTTACCCGGCTCGTTCCAGTCGTAGATCATCTCGCCGATGTGTTCGTTCTGGTCGAGCAAGGTGGCCAGCTCGATGGCGTGCTTGCGCACCTGGTCGATGTTGGCACCGCTGACCCGGTACTGGATCGGCCGGCCCACCGGCGGGCCCATCTCCAGCGACTGCACGTTGGTACCGATGCCGACGAAGTCTTCGTGCAGGATCTTCTGCAGGCGGTCGATCATGCCCTGGCGCTCTTCGAAGCCCTTGCTGACGATCACCAATTGCGCGTAGTACGGGTTCTGCAGCTGCTGGTCGAGGGGCAGGTAGAAGCGAATCGCGCCTTGCCCGATATAGGTGCTCCAGCGCACCAGGTCCGGGTCGTCCTTGATCCGCGCCTCGAGGCGGTCGACTACCTTGCGCGTTTCCTCGATCGAGGCGTTCTGCGGCAGGTTGAGGTCGACGAGAATTTCCGGGCGGTCCGAGGACGGGAAGAACTGGTTCTGCACAAAACGCATGCAGAAGATCGACAGGGCGAACAGCACTACGGTGCCGATGATGGTCAACCAGCGGTTGCGCATGCACCACAGCAACCCGCCCTCAAATGCCCGCCCGACCCGGCCGGGTTCGGCATCGTGGGCCTTGAGCTTGTCGCTTTTGAGGATATGCACCCCGAGCACCGGCGCGAAGAACACTGCCACCACCCAGGACACGATCAGGGCCACGGCGATCACCGCGAACAGGGTGAAGGTGTATTCACCCGCAGAGCTGGCGTTGAGGCCAATGGGCACGAACCCAGCCACGGTCACCAAGGTGCCAGTAAGCATGGGGAAGGCTGTCGAGGTATAGGCGAACGTCGCCGCCTGCTCCTTGCTTTCGCCCATTTCCAGCCGCGTGACCATCACCTCCACGGTAATCATCGCATCGTCCACCAGCAGGCCAAGCGCAATGATCAGCGCACCCAGCGAAATCCGCTGCATGGTGATGCCGCTGTACTCCATGAACACGAAAACCATGGCCAGCACCAGCGGGATCGAGCAGGCAACCACCAGGCCGGCGCGCACGCCAAGGCTGACGAAACTCACGGCCAGCACGATTACCACCGCCTCGAACAGCGCGCTGGTGAAGCCGCCGACCGCCTGCTTGACCACCACCGACTGGTCGGAGACGGTGTGTACCCCGACACCTACCGGCAGGTCTTCGATCACCTGGTCCATGCGCTTTTTCAGCGCCGCACCAAACACCTGGATATTGCCGCCGGCCTTCATGCCGATGGCCAGGCCTATGGCCGTCTGGCCGTTGTAGCGGAACATGGGCGAAGGCGGGTCGACGTAGCCACGCTCGATGTCAGCGATATCGGCCAGGCGGAAGAAGCGATCGTTGATCCTCAAGTTGACGGTTTGCAGGTCCTTCTCCGAGGCAAACTGCCCGGACGTACGCACCGAGATGCGCTCCGGCCCGGCCTCGATCATGCCGGCCGGCGTCACCGCGTTCTGCGCTTGCAGTGCCTGCATCACCTGGCGCTGGTCAATGCCCAGGGCAGCCAGCTTGCGGGTGGAGAAGTTCAGGTACAGCACTTCGTCCTGGGTGCCGACCAGCTCGATCTTGCCGATGTTGGGTACATCGCGGACCTCCGCCCGCGCCTGTTCCACGTAGTCACGCAGCTGGCGCAAGGTCAGGCCGTCGGCGGTAAAGGCATAGATCGAGCCGAATACATCACCGAATTCGTCGTTGAAGCCCGGGCCCTGGATGCCCGCCGGGAATTCGCCACGAATATCCTGGATCTTCTTGCGCACCTGGTACCAGATATCCGGGATGTCCTTGGCTTTGGTGGTGTCGCGCAGGTACACGTAGACGGTGGACTCACCCGGTCGGGTGTAGCTTTTGGTGTAGTCGAGAGAGTCCAGCTCCTCGAGCTTCTTCTCGATGCGGTCGGTGACCTGGTACAGGGTTTCGTCCTGGGTCGCGCCGGGCCAGCGGGTCTGGATGACCATGGTCTTGATGGTGAACGACGGGTCTTCCTCTCGGCCCAGGTTGAAGTAGGAGAAAATCCCCATCAACAAGCCAACGAACATCAGGTACCAGACGAACGATTGATGCTTGAGTGCCCAGTCGGACAGGTTGAAGCTTCCTTTCATTGCGCATCCTCGTCGAAGGTGACCTTCTGGCCAGGCTTGAGGCTGTTGACGCCGGCGGTGACCACGCGCTCACCAGGCTGCACGCCGGCGCTCAGCACGACGCTGTCCGCGGTGCGGCCGATCAGCGTCACGTCACGGGTGGCCACAGTCTTCTGCTGGGTATCGATCACCCATACTTGGGTCTTGCCATCGCGCTCGAGCAAGGCACTCAAGGGCAATTCGCTGCGCGGGGACACTTGCGAACTGAGGGTCACACTGATGGCGGTGCCGAGGTGAAAGGCCGCCGGCGTGCTGGCCAGGGTCAGGCGAGCGCGGCGGGTACGGGTGGTGGCATCGGCCTGGGGCTCCAGTTCGCGCAGGCTTGCCGTGGTGCTGATGGTCGGGTCCAGTTGCGAGGCCACGGTGAACGTCAGGTTTTTGCTCATCTGCTCGGCCAGGCCGATTGGCAGGTCGATGACCGCTTCCTTCACATCCGGTCGGGCCAGGGTCACCACGGCCTGCCCGGCCGTTACCGTTTGCCCGGCTTCGGCCTGCCAGGCGGTAATCACGGCGGCGTGGTCGGAGCGCAGGGTGCTGTAGTCAAGCTGGTCACGTGCCTGGCTGAGCGTAGAGCGCGCCTGCTCCAGCGCCGCGCTGGTGGTTTTCAGGTTGGTCTGGGCGATATCCAGCTGGGCCTGGGCGCCAACGCCGCGGTCATACAGCTGTTGCTGACGACGGGCATCGGCCTGGGCGTTGATCCACTGCGCCTGCACCTTGGCCAGGTCGCCTTCGGCTGCGCGCAGCTGGTTCTGCTGGTCGGTCGGGTCGAGGGTGGCCAAGGTGTCGCCCGGCTTCACCTGGGCGCCCACATCCAGCCAACGCCGGGCAATGCGCCCGGAAACCCGAAAGCCCAGGGTACTTTCGAAACGCGCCTGGATACTGCCGGCGAAGCGGCCCAGCTGTGACTGCACCTGGGGTTCGACCTTCACCGACAGCACCGGCCGAATCGGCTCTGGTGCTTCTTCGTCGCTACTGCAGCCAGCCAGCAATACGCCGGCCGACAGCATCAGCAGCAGGCGTTTCATAGCTCACCCCCTTGGGCTTTGGCGTCCACCTTCTGCACCTGCATGCCGGGGTGCAGCAACTGCCCGCCAGTGACCACCACGGTTTCGCCGCCCTTCAGGCCGCTGGCGACCACAATCTTGCCGGTGAGGTAACGGCTGACGTCGACTTTGCGCAATTCCACCTTGTCGCCCTCGCCCACCACCCACACAGCGGGCTCATGCAGGGCCTTGGTCAGCGCCGACCACGGCAGTTCGATGCTGGGCCGGCCCTGGGCATTGGTGGTGGCGGTCACCGGTGCACCCAGTTGCATACCTGCAGGCACGTCTTTCAGGCCGACCTTGACCTGCACCGTGCCGCTTTGCGCCGACACCGTCGGGGTGATTTCGCGCACGAAGCCATGGGCCTGGACCTTGGGGTCGTCCAGCAGGCTGACGATCACCCCTGCATCGCTGGGGGGTGCTACCAGCAGCGATTCGTAGACGTTGAACACTGCATCGCGGTCGCCATCGGTGGCCAGGCTGAAGATCGGCATGGTCGCCTGCACCACCTGGCCGACTTCGGCCTGGCGCTCGGTGATCACCCCGGCGGCCTCGGAGACCAGTGCGGTGTAGCTGAGTTGCTCGTTGGCATTGGCCAGTTGCGCCTGGGCGGCCTTGAGCGCGCTCTGATTGCTGCGCAGCGCGGCCTCGGCAGCATCGTATTCGCTCTGGCTGGTGTAGCCCTTGGGCAGCAGTTTTTGCTGGCGCACGAAGGCGGCGCTGGTCTGGGTGACCCGCGCCTGCGCGGCGAATACTTCGGCCTTGGCCGAGTCGACGTTGTTCTGCAGGTCTTTTGGGTCGAGCCGGGCCAGCACCTGGTTGGCCTTGACGTGATCGCCCACATCCACACTGCGCGAAATGATCTTGCCGCCGACGCGGAACGACAAATCGGTCTGCACCCGCGCCTGTACGTCGCCGGTCAGGGTGACCCTGGCAGCGAAATCGGTGGGCTGGACCTGTTGCACACCTACCCGAGGCAACGTCTCGGGGACCTCTTCCTTGCTACAGCCGGTGAGCATGTAAAGCAGCCCCAGGCAGACGACCGACAGCGGACGCATCAACGCCATGCTGGCTCCTTGCTTGTGCACAAATGATTGTGGAATGCGACTGTGAGCGTAGTTCAGGGTTCGATAAACATCACTGACGCGGATCAGTTCGGTATTTTCACAGCCTGTGCCGGCCTCTTCGCGCCACCCTTGGGACCTGTGCAGTACCTGTGGGAGCGGGCGTGCCCGCGAAGAGGCCCGCACGGCACACCTGAGCTTCTGCCATATCCAGAAACCAACAGCTACCCGGCAGTGCCAGTTGAGCCGCTACCGTTCAAAATTCAAATCACGCACAGCCATTGCGTTGCGCAAGGCAGGTGTCAGGCACAAACGGATATGGCAGCCGGGTTACCAGGACCATGCGCTGCGCAGAGAAGAGAATGTGGTGCATGTAGCCCGGTACATTGTTGCCAATCCATTGAGGGCTGGATTGGTCAGGAGTGTCAGGGACTATCCCCACTGGGACGCCGTATGGCTTTGAATGGGTGCTGGGGCATTCGCGGGCTTGCCCGCTCCCACAGGGTTCATCACAAACCTGATGACTGTAGTTTCCCTCCCCTACAGGGCCCACCACAAGCTGAAAACTGTGGTGTCCCTGTGGGAGCGGGCATGCCCGCGAAAGGGCCGGGTCAGGCCGACGCAGCTACCTGTGTCGGGCGCTTGACCTGCGGCTGCGAAGCATTGGCCGCAGCGCCTTCCTCGATCGCCTGCTGAATCGCCTTGCGACGACGCTCTTCGCTGCGGCGGCTGAAGTACCAGACAAAGAAGGTCACCAGCGACACCGACAGCAGGATCAGGCTGGCCACGGCGTTGATCTCCGGCTTCACGCCCAGGCGCACTGCCGAGAACACTTCCATCGGCAAGGTGGTCGAACCCGGGCCAGACACGAAGCTGGCCAGTACCAGGTCGTCCAGCGACAGCGCGAACGACATCATGCCGCCCGCCGCCAGCGACGGCGCGATCATCGGGATGGTGATCAGGAAGAACACCTTCCACGGCTTGGCACCCAGGTCCATTGCCGCTTCTTCGATCGACAGGTCCAGCTCACGCAGCCGCGCCGATACAACCACCGCCACATACGCCGCACAGAACGTGGTGTGGGCGATCCAGATAGTGACGATACCGCGCTCCTGCGGCCAGCCGATCATCTGCGCCATGGCCACGAACAGCAGCAACAACGACAGACCGGTGATCACTTCAGGCATTACCAGCGGCGCGGTGACCAGGCCACCGAACAGCGTACGGCCCTTGAAGCGGGTGACCCGGGTCAGCACGAAGGCCGCCAGCGTACCCAGCGCCACCGCCGCCACCGCCGTGTAGCAGGCGATTTCCAGCGAGCGCATCACCGACCCCATCAACTGGGTGTTGTCGAGCAGGCCGACGTACCACTTGATCGACCAGCCACCCCACACCGTCACCAGTTTGGAGGCGTTGAACGAGTAGATCACCAGGATCAGCATCGGCAGGTAGATGAACAGCAAGCCGAGCACCAGCATCAGCTTGGAGAAACTGAAGCGTTTCATGCGCGACCCTCCATTTCTTTGGCCTGGCTGCGGTTGAACAGCAGGATCGGCACAATCAGGATCGCCAGCATCACTACCGCAAGCGCAGAGGCTACCGGCCAGTCACGGTTGTTGAAGAACTCCTGCCACAGCACTTTACCGATCATCAGGGTTTCCGGGCCGCCGAGCAGTTCAGGGATCACGAACTCGCCCACCACCGGGATGAACACCAGCATGCAGCCGGCGATGATGCCGTTTTTCGACAGCGGCACGGTGATTTTCCAGAAGCTGTTGAAGGTGCTCGAACCCAGGTCCGATGCCGCTTCCAGCAGGCTCTGGTCATGCTTCACCAGGTTGGCGAACAGCGGCAGGATCATGAACGGCAGGTACGAATAGACCACGCCGATGTACACCGCCAGGTTGGTGTTGAGGATTTGCAGCGGCTGGTCGATCAACCCGGTCCACAGCAGGAAGCCGTTCAGCAGCCCGTTGTTGCTGAGGATGCCCATCCAGGCGTAGACGCGAATCAGGATCGCGGTCCAGGTCGGCATCATGATCAGCAGCAGCAGGACGGTCTGGGTTTCCTTCTTGGCGTTGGCAATGGCGTAGGCCATCGGGAAGCCGATCAGCAGGCACATCAGGGTGCTGAAGAAGGCCATCTTCAACGAGCCCAGATAAGCCGAAAGATACAGTTCATCCTCGGTCAACAAGCCATAGTTGGCCAGGTTGAGTACCAACTGGATCTTGTCTTCGACGTAGCTGTAGATCTCGGTGTACGGCGGGATCGCCACGTCGGCTTCGGCGAAACTGATCTTCAGCACGATGAAGAACGGCAGCATGAAGAACAGGAACAGCCAGATGAACGGCACGCCGATCACCACGTGCCGCCCCTTCGGGGTCAGGCGCTGGAAGGCTCGCTTGAGCTTGCGCAGTTTCATGACCGCAGTACCACGCCGCTGTCGTCTTCCCACCACACGTACACTTCATCGCCCCAGGTCGGGCGGGTGCCCTGGCGCTCGGCGTTGGCGACGAACGACTGCACCACCTTGCCGCTCGGCAGCTCGACGTAGAACACCGAGTGGCCGCCCAGGTAGGCGATGTCGTGTACCTTGCCGCGCGACCAGTTGTGCTCGCAGGTCGGCTGCTGGGTAGTGACCAGCATCTTTTCCGGGCGCAGGGCGTAGGTGATGTGCTTGTCTTCCACCGAGGTGGTGATGCCGTGGCCGACGTAGATCTTGCGCTCCAGCTCCGGGCTGGCAATGATCGCGTGGCCTTCGGCGTCGTCCACCACTTCTCCTTCGAACAGGTTGACGTTGCCGATGAACTCGCACACCAGGCGGCTGGTTGGCGTTTCGTAGATATCCACAGGCGAGCCGATCTGGGCGATCCAGCCCAAGTGCATGATGGCGATACGCTGGGCCATGGTCATGGCCTCTTCCTGGTCGTGGGTCACCATCACGCAGGTCACGCCCACGCGCTCGATGATCTCCACCAGTTCCAGCTGCATCTGCGAACGCAGTTTCTTGTCCAGCGCACCCATCGGCTCGTCGAGCAGCAGCAGCTTGGGGCGCTTGGCCAGGGAGCGGGCCAAGGCTACGCGCTGACGCTGTCCACCGGACAGCTGGTGCGGCTTGCGCTTGGCGTACTGGGTCATGTGCACCAGCTTGAGCATCTCGGCCACGCGGGCGTCGATGTCAGCCTTGGGCAGCTTGTCCTGCTGCAGGCCGAAGGCGATGTTCTGCGCCACGGTCATGTGTGGGAACAGGGCGTAGGACTGGAACATCATGTTGATCGGCCGCTCGTAGGGCGGCATGTCGGTGATGTCGACGCCGTCGAGCAGGATCCGCCCTTCGGTAGGGCGCTCGAAGCCGGCCAGCATGCGCAGCAGGGTCGATTTGCCGGAACCGGAGCCACCCAGCAGGGCGAAGATCTCGCCTTTGCGGATTTCCAGTGACACATCGTCTACGGCGATGGTTTCGTCGAACTTCTTCGTGACCCGGTCGATTTTGACCAGCACCTGCTTGGGTTGCTGGCCACCCTCGAGGGCTTTCTTATAGGCACCGGAGGCAACTGCCATGAGTGAAACTCCCAACAAGATTTGTGTGCCCGCCCCTGCTTGGGCGGCGGGCCTGGATTGTTACTTGCCCGACTTGACCTTGGTCCAGCTACGGGTCATCAAGCGTTGCACCTTGGGCGGCAACTCTGAATTCACGAACATCTTGTCCAGCACTTCCTGCGGTGGGTAAACCGCAGCGTCAGTCCTCACGGCCTGGTCCATCAGGTCGCCAGCCTTGGGGTTCGGGTTGGCGTAACCGACGTAATCACTGACCTGGGCGATAACCTCAGGTTTCAGCAAATAGTTGATGAAGGCGTGGGCCTCTTTGACGTTCTTGGCGTCGGCGGGGATCGCCAGCACGTCGAACCAGAGGTTGCCGCCTTCCTTGGGAATGGCGTAGGCCAGGTTCACGCCCTTCTTCGCTTCTTCAGCGCGGGCCTTGGCCTGGAAGATATCGCCCGAGAAGCCTGCCGCGACGCAGATGTCGCCGTTGGCCAGGTCGGTGATGTATTTGGACGAGTGGAAGTAGGTCACGTACGGGCGCACGGCCAGCAGCTTCTGCTCGGCTTTTGCATAGTCCTTGGGGTCGGTGCTGTTGGGGTTGAGGCCCATGTAGTTGAGCACCGCCGGCAGCATTTCGTCCGCCGAGTCGAGGAAGGCCACGCCGCACTTGGAGAGTTTCTTCATGTTCTCGGGTTCGAACAGCACGGCCCAGGAGTCGATGGTGTCCACGCCCAGCGCGGCCTTCACCTTGTCGACGTTGTAACCGATGCCGTTGGTGCCCCACAGGTAAGGCACGGCGTACTGGTTGCCTGGGTCGTTCTTTTCCAGGCGTTTCATCAACGCCGGGTCCAGGTTGGCATAATTGGGCAGCAGGCTCTTGTCGAGCTTCTGGAACGCGCCCGCCTTGATCTGCTTGCCGAGGAAATGGTTGGACGGCACTACCACGTCATAGCCGGTGTTACCGGCCAGCAGCTTGCCTTCCAGGGTTTCGTTGGAGTCGAACACGTCCTGCACGGGCTTGATGCCCGTTGCTTTCTCGAAGTCCGCGAGTGTGGTCGGGCCGATATAGTCGGACCAGTTGTAAAAGTGCACCGTAGGCGCCGCTTGGACGCTGCATGCCAGCGTCAGGCCCGCACCGGCCATCAAGGCCTTGCGGAATACAGAAATAGACAAGTGGGTGCTCCTCACAATCAGTGCCTGGGTCGCGACAATGCTGCCGCACACGCAAAACCGGCGCGCAACTTACCTTCGCAGCTTCGATGCCGCAATCAACAATTGCCTTTCACTGGCTCTGGGCCGGTAAAGCCCGGCCCAGAGGTGTCGCATCGGGCTTATTTGCCCGATTTGATCTTGGTCCAGCTGCGGGTGATCACACGCTGCACAGAAGCGTCAGGCGCAGCGATTGCGTACAGCTGCTTCTTCACTTCGGCAGGCGGGTAAATGCTCGGGTCACCGCTGATGTCTTTATCCACCAGCGCAGTAGCAGCTTGGTTGCCGTTCGGGAAGCGCACGGCGTTGGTGATCTCGGCCATGATTTCCGGCTGCAGCAGGAAGTTCATGAACTGGTAGGCCTCATCCTTGTGCTCGGCATCTTTCGGGATGGCGACCATGTCGTAGAAAGTACCGGCGCCTTCTTTCGGAATGACGTAGTCCACTTTGACCTTGTCTCCGGCTTCGTGGGCACGGGCCTTGGACTGCTCCAGGTCACCCGAGTAACCGACGGCTACACAGATGTTGCCGTTGGCCATGTCACCGATGTACTTGGAAGAGTGGAAGTAGGTGATCGAAGGACGAATCTTGAGGAACAGGTCCTCGGCGGCCTTCAGGTCTTCTTTCTTGGTACTGTCGCTCGGGAGGCCCAGGTAGTGCAGCGCGGCCGGGATCATTTCGGTCGGTGCATCCAGGAAGCTCACACCGCAGCTTTTGAGCTTGGCAATGTTCTCAGGCTTGAACACGACGTCCCACGAGTCGATCTTGTCCACGCCCAGCGCGGCCTTGACCTTCTCCGGGTTGTAGCCGATGCCGATCGAGCCCCACATGTAAGGGAAGGCGTGCTTGTTGTCCTTGTCGCTGGCATCGCCAACGGCTTTGAGCAGGTCCGGATCGAGGTTTTTCCAGTTAGCCAGCTTGGAACGGTCCAGTTCCTCGTAAACCCCCGCCTTGATCTGCTTGGCCAGGAAGTTGTTGGACGGCACCACGATGTCGTAGCCCGACTTGCCTGCCAGCAGCTTGGCTTCGAGGGTTTCGTTGCTGTCGAATACGTCGTACTTGACCTTGATACCGGTCTGCTTCTCGAACTTGGCGATGGTGTCCGGCGCGATGTAGTCCGACCAGTTGTAGACGTTCAACACCTTGTCGTCAGCCTGTGCAGCAGTAGCCATGGCACCCATCAGGGCTGCGGCCAGCAACGTCTTGCCCATTTTATTCATGCGTCATGCTCCAGAATTTTTATTTAGCCATCTGTTCAGCAGCCAGGACCTACGGTGCAGAGCGCGCGGCGACTGAATCAGTCGCTAGTCTGGCAAGTTACGAGGCTCTGTTTCAAGGAAAGCAGAGCCTTGTAACGACTTAATGTCACATCGCTAGCCTAGCAAATGCCTACCGAATCGCCTCAAGGGTCAAGTCGAGGCATTTGCGTGCCTTTTCCACCAGTTCGTCGATTTCCGCATGGCTGATGACCAGCGGCGGCGCGATGATCATGGTGTCACCCACCGCACGCATGATCAGGCCGTTTTCGAAGCAGAAGGTGCGGCAGATCATGCCCACGCCCTTGCCCTCGTAACGGCTGCGGGTGGCCTTGTCTTTCACCAGTTCGATCGCGCCAAGCATGCCAAGGCCGCGCACTTCCCCCACCAACGGGTGGTCCTGCAGCTCACGCAAACGCTTTTGCAAATACGGTGCCGCTTCAGTACGCGCCTTCTCGACAATTTTCTCGTCGCGCAGGATGCGCAGGTTTTCCAGGCCCACCGCGGCCGCTACCGGGTGGCCCGAATAGGTGAAGCCGTGGTTGAAGTCACCGCCTTCGCTGATCACCTTGGCCACTTTGTCACGCACGATCACACCGCCCATGGGGATGTAACCGGAGGTCAGGCCCTTGGCGATGGTCATCAGGTCGGGCTTGAGGTCGTAGTAGTCAGAGCCGAACCACTCGCCGGTACGGCCGAAACCACAGATGACTTCGTCGGCAACGAACAGGATGTCGTACTTGGCGAGAATCTCCTTCACCTTCGGCCAGTAGGTTTCTGGCGGGATGATCACGCCGCCTGCACCCTGGATAGGCTCGGCAATGAAGGCGGCGACGTTGTCTTCGCCGACTTCGAGGATTTTCTTCTCCAGCTGTTCGGCCGCCCAGATACCGAACGCATCCGGGGTCATGTCACCGCCTTCGCCGAACCAGTACGGCTGCGGGATGTGCACGATGCCCGGGATCGGCAAGCCGCCCTGCTCGTGCATGCCGCTCATGCCGCCCAGGCAAGCACCAGCAAAGGTGGAGCCGTGGTAGCCGTTGATACGGCCGATGATCGTCTGCTTGTGCGGCTTGCCCTTCAACGCCCAGTAGTGGCGCACCATACGCAGCACGGTGTCGTTGCCTTCGGAGCCGGAGCCGGTGAAGAACACATGGGTCATGCCCTCGGGCGCCACATCGGTAATGGCCTTGGCCAGTTCCAGTGCAGGCGGGTGGGCCGTCTGGAAGAACAGGTTGTAGTACGGCAGCTCGCGCATCTGCTTTTCTGCTGCCTGCACCAGCTCTTCACGGCCGTAACCGACCGCCACGCACCACAGGCCCGCCATGCCGTCGAGGATCTTGTGCCCCTCGCTGTCCCACAAATGCACCCCCTGGGCCTTGGTGATGATGCGCGGCCCCTTCTCCTTCAGCTGCTTGTAGTCACTGAAAGGTGCGAGATGGTGCTCCCCGCTCAGGGTTTGCCATTCACGGGTTTGCGGGTTGTTGGTGCTCATGTGCTTCTCCGTTGTTCGACAGCCGCGCTCCAGCGGCCCCAGGGTTTATCAGACAGCGAACAGCAGGAACTCTCGCTCCCAGGAACTGATGACACGCTTGAAGTTTTCGTGTTCGGCGCGCTTGGTTGCGACGTAGCCGGTGATGAACTTCTTGCCCAGGTACTGCACCAGCGCACGGCTGTTTTCCATGCGCTCCAGGGCGTCTTCGATGGTCAGCGGCAAGCGCAGGTTGCGGCGTTCGTAGCCACGGCCCTGTACCGGCGCGCTGGCCTGAATGCCTTCGACCATGCCGATGTAGCCACACAGCAGGCTGGCAGCAATGGCCAGGTATGGGTTGGCGTCGGCGCCCGGCAGGCGGTTCTCGACCCGGCGGCTTTGCGGGCCGGCATCCGGTACGCGCAGGCCGACAGTGCGGTTTTCTTCGCCCCACTCCACGTTCACCGGCGCCGAAGTGTCGGGCAGGAAGCGGCGGAACGAGTTGACGTTGGGGGCGAACAGCGGCAGCGCCTCGGGGATGAACTTCTGCAGGCCACCGATGTGGTGGAGGAACAGCTCGCTCATGCTGCCGTCTTCATTGCTGAAGATGTTCTTGCCGGTGGCCACGTCGACCACGCTCTGGTGCAGGTGCATGGCACTGCCCGGCTCGCCGGTCATCGGCTTGGCCATGAAGGTGGCAGCCACGTTGTGCTTGAGCGCCGCCTCGCGCATGGTGCGCTTGAACACCAGGATCTGGTCGGCCAGGTGCAGGGCGTCGCCGTGACGGAAGTTGATTTCCATCTGCGCCGTGCCGTCTTCGTGGATCAGCGTGTCCAGGTCCAGCTGCTGCAGTTCGCACCAGTCGTAGACGTCTTCGAACAGCGGGTCGAATTCGTTGGCGGCTTCGATCGAGAACGACTGGCGGCCGGTTTCCGGGCGGCCCGAACGGCCTACCGGAGGCTGTAACGGGAAGTCCGGGTCTTCGCTGCGCTTGGTCAGGTAGAACTCCATCTCAGGCGCGACAATCGGCTGCCAGCCCTTGTCGGCGTAGAGCTTGAGGACTTTCTTCAAGACGTTGCGTGGCGACAGTTCGACCGGGTTGCCCTTCTTGTCGTAGGTGTCGTGGATCACCTGCGCAGTCGGCTCGATGGCCCACGGTACAAGGAACACGGCATTCTCGTCGGGGCGGCAGATCATGTCGATGTCGGCCGGGTCGAGCAGTTCGTAATAGATGTCGTCGTCGACGTAGTCGCCGGTCACGGTCTGCAGCAGCACGCTCTCGGGCAGGCGCATGCCTTTTTCGGCGATGAATTTGTTGGTGGGCGAAATCTTGCCGCGCGTGATGCCGGTCAGGTCACTGATCATGCATTCGACTTCGGTGATCTTGTGCTCTTTCAACCAATCGGTGAGCTGGTCGAGGTTGTTACTCATAAATACCTCAGGAGGTAAGGTGGGCCGCGCATTGATTCTGGATGGAGTAGATTGCTAAAGCAAAAACCCCCGCGCAGCGCCGCAGTGGATACACTGAAAACAAGTGTGTCCGTAATGAGTTCGAAGGGCAGGAAGACGAAGCGAAGGGCGGCAAGCCGCTACGAGGGCGGGCCCGAAAACGCCAAACGTCAATTATTGCGGCCAGGGCGACCACGCCATCGACGAAGCTTGCAAAAACGACAGAAGTACCCGTTGGCACTGCGCAGGCAGTGCTTTCAGGTCGCGGCAAGCGGACCATGTGACCCTCGTATTATTGTGTTCTGGGTTGTGACCGAGCTTAGCCTTGTTCATTTTTTTACACAACACCCGCGTAAAAAATAAAAGACGGTACGCTTGAGATAGCCCTTCACACGAGAAATAGCGGATAATGGCACGCCCCGATTTGCAGCAAATCTGCCGTAGATGTGCCATTTCAGGGCATCATGGGGTTGGCTTGACATCAGTATGGCTTTTCGATTGACTGGTCCTGCAAGCCCCCCTTGATTGATATTTTTAACAACAAAGGTGTTGCATCATGTCGGTACCCCCGCGTGCCGTTCAGCTTAACGAAGCGAACGCGTTCCTTAAGGAACATCCTGAGGTTCTCTACGTTGACCTTCTGATTGCAGATATGAATGGTGTGGTGCGTGGCAAGCGCATTGAGCGCACCAGCCTCCACAAGGTTTACGAGAAAGGCATCAACCTGCCGGCCTCCCTCTTCGCCCTGGACATCAACGGTTCCACCGTCGAAAGCACCGGGCTTGGCCTGGACATCGGCGATGCTGACCGCATCTGCTACCCGATCCCCGACACGCTCTGTAATGAGCCGTGGCAAAAGCGCCCCACTGCCCAACTGCTGATGACCATGCACGAGATCGAAGGCGAGCCGTTCTTCGCCGACCCTCGTGAAGTGCTGCGTCAGGTAGTGAGCAAGTTCGACGAACTGGGCCTTACCATCTGCGCTGCATTCGAGCTGGAGTTCTACCTGATCGACCAGGAGAACGTGAACGGCCGCCCACAGCCGCCGCGCTCGCCAATTTCAGGTAAACGCCCGCAGTCGACCCAGGTGTACCTGATCGACGACCTCGACGAATATGCCGACTGCCTGCAGGACATCCTTGAAGGCGCGAAAGAACAAGGCATCCCGGCCGACGCCATCGTCAAGGAAAGCGCCCCGGCGCAGTTCGAAGTCAACCTGCACCACGTGCCCGACCCGCTCAAGGCCTGTGACTACGCAGTACTGCTCAAGCGGTTGATCAAGAACATCGCCTACGACCATGAAATGGATACCACCTTCATGGCCAAGCCCTACCCGGGCCAGGCAGGCAACGGCCTGCATGTACACATTTCCGTGCTGGACAAAGATGGCCACAACATCTTCACCAGCGAGGATCCCGAGCAGAACGCCGCGCTACGTCACGCTGTCGGCGGTGTGCTCGAGACCCTGCCCGCGTCCATGGCGTTCCTTTGCCCGAACGTCAACTCGTACCGCCGCTTTGGCGCGCAGTTCTATGTACCGAACGCGCCAAGCTGGGGCCTGGACAACCGCACCGTAGCGCTGCGTGTGCCAACAGGCTCTGCCGATGCCGTGCGCCTCGAGCACCGGGTAGCCGGCGCCGATGCCAACCCGTACCTGATGATGGCGGCCGTGCTGGCTGGCGTGCACCATGGCCTGACCAACAAGATCGAGCCGGGCAAGCCGATCGAAGGCAACTCGTACGAACAGCTGGAGCAGAGCCTGCCGAACAACCTGCGCGATGCCCTGCGCGAGCTGGACGACAGCGAGATCCTCAACAAGTACATCGATCCGAAGTACATCGACATCTTTGTCGCGTGCAAGGAAAGCGAGCTGGAGGAGTTCGAACACTCGATCTCCGACCTCGAGTACAACTGGTACCTGCACACCGTGTAAACAAGACGCCGCCCACAAGGGCGGCGTTTTTGCTTGAGACCGGTGTCGCCTGCTTCGCGGGCGAGCCCGCGAAGAGGCCGGCACAGGCTTACAGGGGCTTCTCGAAAATCTTGGAGTTGCGCTGGTAGTTGTACAGCGATGCCCGCGCCGATGGCAGGCGCTCCACGCCGCTGGGTGCAAAACCGCGCTCACGGAACCAGTGCGCAGTACGCGTCGTCAGCACAAACAGGGTATTCAAACCCATCTGTCGCGCCCGGCTCTCGATGCGCTCCAGCAATTCATCCCCGCGCCCGCCGTGGCGGTATTCCGGGTTCACCGCCAGGCACGCCAACTCCCCTGCTTCGGATTCGGCAATCGGGTACAGCGCCGCACAGGCGATGATCATGCCCTCGCGCTCGACCACGCTGAACTGCTCGATCTCCCGCTCCAGCACTTCACGCGAGCGGCGCACCAGGATGCCCTGTTCTTCCAGCGGGCTGATCAGCTCCAGCAAGCCGCCTACATCCTCGATGGTCGCCTCACGCACCACTTCGAACTGCTCCTGCGACACCAGCGTACCGCCACCACCACGGGTGAACAGCTCGGTCAGCAGCGCGCCGTCCTCGGCATAACTGACAATGTGGCTGCGTGCCACGCCGCCCTTGCAGGCCTCGGCGGCGGCGTCCAGCAGTTCACCCTGGTAGTCGCTGCCCAGGCGCTGCAGGTGCGGGGCAACCTGCTGCGGCCGCAGTTCCCGCACCAGCTTGCCGTCTGCGTCCAGCAGGCCCGGCTCGGCGCCGAACAGCAGCAACTTGTCGGCCCCCAGCTCAATGGCGGCACGGGTGGCCACGTCTTCGCAGGCCAGGTTGAAGATTTCCCCGGTGGGCGAGTAGCCCAGCGGCGATAGCAGCACGATGGAGCGCTCGTCGAGCAGGCGGCTGATGCCCTTGCGGTCGACCCGGCGCACTTCACCGGTGTGGTGGTAGTCCACCCCTTCAAGCACGCCGATCGGCCGCGCGGTGACCAGGTTGCCGGACGCCACCCGCAGGCGCGAGCCCTGCATCGGCGAAGCGGCGATGTCCATCGACAGGCGCGCCTCGATGGCCAGGCGCAGGGCGCCAACGGCATCGATCACGCAGTCCAGGGTGGCGGCATCGGTGATACGCAGGCCATGGTGGTAGTGCGGGGTCAGCCCGCGCTCGGCCAATCGGCTTTCGATCTGCGGGCGCGAGCCATGCACCAGCACCAGGCGCACGCCAAGGCTGTGCAGCAACACCAGGTCGTGGACGATGTTGCCGAAATTAGGGTGTTCCACCCCATCGCCGGGGAGCATGACCACGAAGGTGCAGTCGCGATGGGCATTGATGTACGGGGAGGCATGACGCAGCCAGTTGACGTAGTCGGGCATGACAGGGCCTGTGGATAAGTGGACGGAGAACGGCGATACAAGGGGCGTTCAAGATCATCGTCGGAACAGGCTTGCGGTCACGCGCGGTCTCCTCTAGGCAGGAACGAATCAACTCGATTGACGTTTAGTGCAGGCAATAGTGCCGGATCAGGTCACGCAATAGACGCACGGTAGGCTCGATTCGTGACATTTCAAGGTATTCGCCGGGCTGGTGGGCACAGGCGATGTCGCCAGGGCCCAGCACGATGGTCTGGCAGCCCAGCTGCTGAAGATAAGGCGCTTCGGTGCCAAACGCCACCGCTTCGGCGCGATGGCCGGTCAGGCGTTCCGCCACTTGCACCAGCTCGGTATCGGCAGCCTGCTCGAACGGCGGCACCTCCGGGAACAGTGGCGCGTAGTCGATGCGCACTTCATGGCGCTCGGCCACGGGCACCAGCTTCTCGCGAATGGCTGCGCGCAGTTGCTCTACATCCATGCCCGGCAACGGCCGCAGGTCGAATTCAAGCGCACACTGGCCGCAGATGCGGTTGGGGTTGTCGCCGCCGTGGATGCAGCCAAAGTTCATGGTCGGGGTCGGCACGGTGAACTGTGGGTTGCGATAGGTGTGCTGCCATTGCTGGCGCAAGCCCATCAGCTCGGCCATCACCGCGTGCATGGCCTCCAGGGCGCTGCGGCCCAGGCTTGGGTCCGACGAATGGCCGCTGCGCCCGAGGATGTCGATGCGGTCCATGAGAATGCCCTTGTGCATGCGGATTGGCCGCAGCCCGGTAGGCTCGCCGATGACCGCAGCACGGCCCAGCGGCTGGCCGGCCTCGGCCAGGGCGCGGGCACCGGACATGGAGCTTTCTTCGTCGCAGGTGGCGAGGATCAGCAGTGGCTGCTTGAAGTCGTGCTCCAACAGCGGGATGACGGCTTCGATGACCAAGGCGAAAAAGCCCTTCATGTCGCAGCTGCCCAAGCCGACCCAGCGCCCATCGACCTCGGTCAGCTTCAACGGGTCGCTGGCCCACAGCTGTTCGTCATAGGGGACGGTGTCGCTGTGCCCGGCCAGCACCAGGCCACCCGGGCCGCTGCCACGGCTGGCCAGCAGGTTGAACTTGCCTGCAGTGACCTGCTGGATGTCGCATGTAAACCCCAGGTCGCCCAGCCACCCCGCCAGCAGGTCGATGACCTGGCGGTTGGACTGGTCCAGCGCGGGCTGGGTGCAACTGACCGAAGGCGCGGCGATCAAGGCGGCAAACTGGTCTTTCAGCGTCGGCAACGGCATGCACATACTCCTCGGAAGCGTTGCCCATCATAGGACTATCCGCCGTCTGGAATAAACCGTTGGCGGCTGACTGCTGTAGACTCTCCGCCAACCACGCCCCTCTTTCGAGTCTGTGATGCACAAAGAAACCGAACTGAAGCTCCGCGCCAGCCGCGAGACCCTTGCCGCCCTGCGCGAGCACCCTCTGCTGAAAAAGCGCAACAAGTCCGGCTGGCAGACCCGTGAACTGCTCAACCAGTACTTCGACACCCCCGAGCGTGAGCTGGCCGCTGCCCGTGTCGCCCTGCGCCTGCGCCGCGATGGCGATGCCGTCATCCAGACCCTCAAGTGCCGCGGCACCAGCGTGGCCGGCCTGTCCGAGCGCAACGAGTACGAATGGAACCTGGACAAGGTCAAGCTCGACCTGAAGAAGCTGGACGCCACCTGCTGGCCCGAGCAACTGGCAGGCCTGGACAAGAAAACCATCAAGCCGCTGTTCACCACCGACTTCAGCCGTGAATACGCCGAAATCGCCTGGGGCCGTGGCAAGAGCAAAGTAGTGATCGAGGCCGCGCTGGACCAGGGCTTCGTGATTGCCGGCAAGCGTAAGGAAGAGATCTGCGAGCTGGAACTGGAACTGCGCGAAGGTGACCCGCAAGCGCTGTTGGAGCTGGCCGCCGAGCTGGCCGCCAGCCTGCCGCTGATGCCCTGCGACATCAGCAAGGCCGAGCGTGGCTACCGCCTGCTGGAGCCGGACAGCTACGAGCTGGGCCTGCCGCACACCGAGCTGGAAGCCGAAATGGCCCTGGACGACGCCTACGCCGCATTGGCCTGGCAACTGCTGGGCAGCAGCCAGCGCCTGGCCGAGCAGTACCGCCACAACGGCCACTGGCGCCTGCTGCAGGACTGGGTCGAGTGCCTGAGCGAATTGCGCGCACTCACCGCCAGCCTGGGCCAAGCCGCGCCGCGTGCCAGCACCCGTGACCTGCGCAGCAGCCTCGATGCCCTGCTGGAAGACTGGCGCCCGCTGGTGCAGGCCGGCAACGACGACGAGGACATCCGCCGCGCCGCGCCCGAGCAGTTTGCCGAAGAGCTGGAAGACGTGCGCTGGGGCCAGTTCTCGCTGGAAACCTCGCGCTGGCTGCTGGCCCGTACCTGGACCGTGGAGCGCAAGGGCCGTGGCGAACGCCAGGGCAAGGCGCAGCTGGCCAGCTGGCTGGCACACCTGCTGGGCGAAGAAGGCCGTGCGTTGAAGCTGCCGCTGTACACCCAGCGCCCAGAGGACCTGGCCGAGCAGCTGCCACGTATCGAGCAACTGCTGGGCTGGCTGCACCACGCCCGTCAGGTGCTGGAAGCGCCGCAGATGGACCGCCTGTATGGCGACCTGAAGAAGCTGCACGAGCTGGCCGAACTGCCGATCAGCGATGAAGTGCTGGAAGCGCGTATCGAACAGGCCCGGGCGGTAGACCAGAGCCGCGGCTGGAAGCACCTGCTCAAGGCTTGATACCACATCGCCTTTTTCGCAGCACAAGGCTTACAGGTGGACGCAATCCCTGTAGGAGCAGCCTTGTGCTGCGAAGAGGCCCGTTTTGCCACAGATTTTTTCATGTCAGACCGGCCCCTTCGCAGCACAAGGCTGCTCCTACAGTTACCGCATCTGCCTTGTAATGTGTGTCCTACCGCGACAGCGGCAGGCTGGTGGTGGACTTGATCTCCGACAGCGCCACAATCGAGTTCACTTCCTGAATGCCCGGCACGTTCGACAGCTTTTCGAAGAAGAACCGCTCGTAGGCCTCGATGTCCGACGTGACGATGCGCAGCAGAAAGTCCACCGCCCCCATCAGCACATAACACTCCAGTACCTCCGGAAACCCGCGGATCGCCTCGGTGAATTCGGTAAAGTTGGAGCGCCCGTGAGCATTGAGCTTTACTTCGGCGAAAATCTGCGTGTTCAGGCCGACCTTCTTGCGGTCCAGCAATGTCACCTGCCCGCGAATCACCCCCTCTTCCTTCAAGCGTTGTATGCGCCGCCAGCACGGCGATTGCGACAGCCCTACGCGTTCGGCGACCTGCGCGCTGGACAGCGAAGCATCCTCTTGCAGCAGTTCGAGAATGCGGCGGTCGTAGGCGTCCAGCTCGCTATGCATTGTTCAATCTCCTGAGCGGCGTTATTTGAATTGATCAATTCATCAATACAGCGAAATGATCAGATCATAGCGAAAAAATGCCGCCACTGACGTGCAAGAATTTCTCCCACATTTGCGGAGACCAGCATGAACGCACAACCCCGTACCGACGCCTGGGCCGCCAGCAACGCCCACAGCACCGTGCACTACCGCCTGCAGGCCGACGCCGAGCCCGACAGCCTGTGCCGCGTGCTAAACCTGTTTGCCCTGCAGTTCCTGACCCCGCAAAGCGTGCACGTCAGCCAGCAGGAAGACTGGCTGGATATCGAAGTCGGCATTGGCGGCCTGAGCTGGCACCGGGCCGAAGTGATTGCGCAGAAACTGCGTAATTTGGTGTGTGTGGGTGAGGTGAGCCTGACCAACATGCACCGGGTGGAGCTGGCGGTTGTATGAATATTTGCGGCCCCATCGCCGGCAAGCCAGCTCCCACAGGATCACCACAGGTTCGAACATTGCGCAGTACCTGTGGGAGCTGGCTTGCCGGCGATGGGGCCGGTACAGAAATAGCAAATTCCTGAAACCCTTCACCTCCGATGCTCTTCCGCTGCCCGGCTAGCCTTGATCAGCACTCCCCATCAGGCACGGACGCCAACCATGCACACCCCCGACAACCTGGAACTCGACCTGAAGCACATGCTACAGGCCCTGCTCGCCGACCAGTACCTGCACGCCACCGACATCCTGCAAGTGCTCGAACACGCCGCCACCCACCCCACTGGCCACCCGCTGGAACAAATCGCCGCCTGCTGCCTGGAAGACCGCCGGCAACCTGGCCGACTGCTGGAGCTGGACCACCTTTGCCAATGGCTGGCCAATAAGGTCGGCCAGCCCTACCTGCGTATCGACCCCATGCAACTCGACCTGCCCCAGGTCGCCGGCCTGGTATCTCCTGCTTTCGCCCAGCGCCACGGTATCCTCATCGTCGCCGACGACCCCTCCGGCATCACCGTGGCCAGCGCCCAGCCCTACCAGGACGACTGGCAGGCTGACCTGGCCCGCAGCCTGGGTCGGCCGATCCGCCGCGTGCTGGCCAACCCGTTGCAGATCCGCCAGTCAGGGCAGTCGTTTCACCGCCTGGCCCAGTCGGTAAAGGGCGCGCAGCACCAGCAATCGACCAGCCTGGGCGAACTCGAACAGTGGCTGGAGCTAGGCAAGCGCCAGGCCGAGGCCAGCGCCGACGACGCGCACATCGTGCATATCGTCGACTGGCTGCTGCAGTACGCCATTGATCAGCGCGCCAGCGATATCCACCTGGAACCCCGACGCGCACAGGGCCAGTTGCGCTACCGCATCGATGGCCTGCTGCACACCGTGTATGCCTTCCCCGCCGGGGTCACCCTGGCGCTGGTCAGCCGCCTGAAACACCTGGGCCGCCTGGACGTTGCAGAAAAGCGCCGCCCGCAGGACGGCCGCCTGCAAAGCCGGCTACCAGGTGGCGGCGAAGTGGAGCTAAGGCTGTCGACCCTGCCGACCCCGTTCGGCGAAAAGCTGGTACTGCGCCTGTTCGACCCGCACCAACTGCACGAGGGCTTCGAGCGCCTCGGTCTAGAGGGGCCACAACTGGCCCAGTGGCAAGGCCTGCTGCGCCAGCGCCAAGGAATCATCCTGGTCACCGGCCCCACCGGTTCCGGCAAGACCAGCACGCTGTACGCCAGCCTCAAGCTGCTGGCCACACCGCAGGTCAACCTGTGCACCATCGAAGACCCTATCGAGCGCCTGGAGCCGGCCTTCAACCAGCTGCAGGTACAGCCCGCGCTAGACCTGGGTTTTGCCAGCGCCGTGCGGGCCATGCTGCGCCAGGACCCGGACATCATCATGATCGGCGAGATCCGCGACCGCGAAACGGCGCTGGTGGCGGTGCAGGCGGCCCTGACCGGGCACCTCGTACTGTCGACCCTGCATACCAACGACGCCTGCGCTGCAATCACCCGCCTGCAAGAGCTGGGTGTGGCCGACTACCTGATCAAGGCCACGCTGGTCGGGGTCATGGCCCAGCGACTGGTGCGTACTGTGTGCCCAGACTGTGTGGCGAATCCATCAGCCAGTTGCCCGACCTGCCGTGGCACCGGTTTTCATGGGCGTACGGGCCTGTTCGAGCTGCTGCAGCCCAGCGAAAGCCTGCGTGCATTGATTGGCCCGAACGCCGACCTGACCCATTTGCGGCGCCAGGCGCTTGACGATGGCCTGGTTGACCTGCGCCGTTGCGGCGAGGCCAAAGTGGCTTGCGGGCAGACCCGAGCGGAGGAAGTGCTGCGCGTCTGCAGCTGACGAAAAGTCCTTTGTATTCAAGGAACTTGCCTTGCCCGGAAAGATCCAATCGCGCATCTTCAACCCTCACCCTTCGAGGTGTTTCAACATGCGTCTCAAAACCGCCATCGCTGCCGCTGCCTTGCTTTCGCTGCCCATTGGCTCGGCCATGGCCGATACCTTCTGGCGTAACGTGATGACTTCCGGTGCAACCACGGCATCGAGCTACCTGACCTCGCGAGATCACAAACTGGTTGTGGCCGCGCAGGATGACGCTAGCAGCTTCGTCGCCAGCGAAGGCGCGATCCGCGGGCCGTTCCTGGAAGCGGCCATGCGCCAGGCGCGGGCAGAGCACCCAGGGATGCAGGCTTCCGACATGGAGCTGGCCAATGCCATCCTGGCCAAGAATGCGGTAGCCGAGTAATTCCTTGGGGCCGCTTTGCGGCCCCTGTTCTCAGCGATATGCCTCCACCGGAACACACGCACAGAACAGATTCCTGTCCCCATACACGTTGTCCACCCGGTTCACCGCCGGCCAGTACTTGTGCTGGCGCACGTGAGCACTGGGCGCCACCCCCTGCTCCAGGCTATACGGTCTGTCCCACACCCCCAGTACATCAGCCAGGGTATGCGGCGCGTGCTTGAGCGGGTTGTTCTCCGCTGGCCAGTTGCCTTCCTGCACCTCGCCAATCTCTGCACGAATCGCCAGCATCGCCTCGACGAACCGATCCAGCTCGGCTTTCGACTCACTTTCGGTTGGCTCTACCATCAGCGTACCCGGCACCGGGAACGACATGGTCGGGGCGTGGAAGCCATAGTCCATCAGGCGCTTGGCTACGTCCTCCTCGCTGATGCCAGTCAGTGCCTTCAACGGCCGCAGGTCGAGGATGCATTCATGCGCCACCCGCTGGTTGCGCCCGCGGTAGAGCACCGGGAAGGCGCCGCCCAGCTGGCTGGCCAGGTAGTTGGCCGAAAGGATCGCCACCTCGCTGGCATCGGCCAACTGCGGCCCCATCATGGCAATGTACATCCAGCTGATCGGCAAGATGCTTGCGCTACCCCAGGGCGCAGCGCTGACCGCGCTGTTGTTCGGGTCCAGGCCGGGCACCGGTACCACCGGGTGGCTGGCTACAAACGGCGTGAGGTGCGCGCGGATACCGATCGGCCCCATGCCGGGGCCACCCCCGCCGTGGGGAATGCAGAAAGTCTTGTGCAGGTTCATGTGCGAGACATCGGCACCAATGTCGGCCGGACGCGTCAGGCCCACCTGGGCATTGAGGTTGGCGCCATCCATGTACACCTGGCCGCCGTGCTGATGGACCACTTCGCAAATTTCGCGAATACCCTCTTCGTACACCCCGTGGGTGGACGGGTACGTGACCATCAGGCATGACAGGCGCTCCCCGGCCGCGTGGGCCTTGGCCTTGAGGTCCGCCAGGTCGACGTTGCCGTGCTCGTCGCAATCCACGATCACCACCTCCATGCCCGCCATTTGCGCCGACGCCGGGTTGGTGCCGTGCGCCGACGACGGAATCAGGCACAGCGTGCGCTGTGGCTGGTGGCGGCTGCGATGGTAGCGAGTAATGGCCATCAGGCCTGCGTACTCGCCCTGGGCACCGGAGTTGGGCTGCATGCAGATGGCGTCGAAGCCAGTAATCGCGCACAGCCAGCGTTCGAGTTCATCGATCATCGCCTTGTAACCTGTGGCCTGGGCCGCCGGGGCAAAGGGGTGCATCCGGGCAAAGCCGGGCCAGGTGATGGGGATCATCTCACTGGTGGCGTTGAGCTTCATGGTGCACGAGCCCAGCGGGATCATCGACTGGTTCAGGGCCAGGTCCTTGTTCTCCAACTGCTTGAGGTAGCGCAGCATCTCGGTTTCGCTGTGGTGCAGGTTGAACACCGGGTGAGCGAGAAACCGCGTGCGCCGCACCAGGCCAGCAGGAATGCCTTCGGGCAGGGCCAACTGATCGAGGGCAGCGATCTGCAGGCCGTGGTCCACACCGAGAAAGATGTCGAGCAGGCGCAACACCGTGTGCTCGTTACAGGTTTCGTCCAGGCTCACGCCCAGGTGCCCCCGGCCAAGAATGCGCAAGTTGATGTGCGCGGCTTCAGCGCTTTCGATAATGGCCGCCTGGGCACCGCCTACATCCAGGGTGAGGGTGTCGAAGAAATGCTGGTTGAGCCGCTGGATGCCTTTGGCTTCCAGCCCAGCCGCCAGGATGAAGGTCAGCCGGTGCACGCGCTGGGCGATGCGCTGCAGGCCTTCAGGGCCGTGATACACCGCGTAGAAGCCGGCAATGTTGGCCAACAACACCTGGGCCGTGCAGATGTTGGAGTTGGCCTTCTCGCGGCGGATATGCTGCTCGCGGGTTTGCAGGGCCATGCGCAGCGCCGTGTTGCCACGGGCATCGCGGGACACGCCAATGATGCGCCCCGGCATGGCACGCTTGTAGTCGTCGCGGCAGGCGAAGTAGGCCGCGTGGGGGCCACCGTAGCCCATCGGCACGCCGAAGCGCTGGGTCGAGCCCAGCACCACATCGGCGCCCAGCTCGCCGGGGGGCGCCAGCACCACCAGGCTGAGCAGGTCGGCAGCCACGCAGGCCAGCGCCTGCTGGCTGTGCAGATGGTCGATCAGCGGGCGCAGGTCGCGCACCTCGCCGTGGGTGTCGGGGTACTGCAGCAACGCGCCGAAAACCGCGTGTTTGCCAAGGTTATCCACAGCGTCGACGATCAGTTCGAAGCCAAAGCCCTCGGCGCGGGTCTTCAGCACCGACAGTGTCTGCGGGTGGCAGTGTTGGTCGGCAAAGAAGGCGTTGCTCTTGTTGCGCGCCATCCGCTTGGCCAAGGCCATGGCCTCGGCGGCGGCGGTGGCTTCATCGAGCAGCGAGGCATTGGCCAGCGCCAGCCCGGTGAGGTCGATGACCATTTGCTGGAAGTTCAGCAACGCCTCCAGCCGGCCTTGGGCGATTTCGGGTTGATACGGCGTATAGGCGGTGTACCAGCCGGGGTTTTCCAGCACGTTACGCAGGATGACCGTGGGGGTGATGGTGCCGTGGTAGCCCATGCCGATGAGGCTGGTCCAGACCTGGTTCTGCTCGGCGTATCCGGCGAGCTTGGCCAGGGCGGCCTGTTCGTCCAGCGCCGCTGGCAGGTCGAGGGGGCGATTGAGGCGGATGTCTGGCGGTACGGTCTGCTCGATCAGCTCGTTGCGGCTGGCAACACCCAACACGTTGAGCATGGCCTGCTGCTCTGCGGCATCGGGGCCCAGGTGGCGACGCAGGAAAGGGTTGAGCTCTTGCAGTTGATGCAGGGATGGCGACTGGGACATGACGACGCTCTCTTCCTAGACCAGGTCTCATGGAGACTTACAAGTCTAGGAAGGGATTGCAGATTCTGCGGGGAAACTTGCTTGGTCAGTACCGGCCTCTTCGCGGGCATGCCCGCTCCCACAGGTTGATCAAAGGCCAGCGGCGGGCGCTATCCCTGTGGGAGCGGGCGCGCCCGCGAAGCAGGCGACGCGGTCTTACTCGCCGATAGCGGCCTTGTAGCCAGCAGCATCCAGCAGCTTGTCCAGCTCGGCCGGGTTGCTTGGCTTCAGTTTGAAGATCCACGCGCCGTAAGGTTCTTCGTTGAGCTGCTCCGGGCTGTCGGCCAGCTCTTCGTTGACTGCGATCACTTCGCCACCGATAGGGGCGTAGATGTCCGAAGCGGCCTTGACCGACTCCACCACACCTGCAGCGTCGCCAGCGCCAAACACTTTGCCGACTTCAGCCAGCTCGACGAACACCACATCACCCAAGGCTTCCTGGGCGTGATCGCTGATACCCACGGTCACACTGCCGTCGGCTTCCAGGCGAGCCCACTCATGGCTTTCGGCAAAACGCAGTTCGGCGGGGATATTGCTCATGTCTTGAATTCCTCGATTGGCTCAGCGGTAGGCCCGCCGGTTTAAAAATGTTCAGATCAGGATTTTGCCGTGGCGCACGAAGGTCGGTTTGACCACCCGCACCGGGTACCATTTGCCGCGGATTTCCACCTCGGCCCGGTCGCCGGTGGCCATGGGTACGCGCGCAAGGGCAATGGACTTGCTCAGCGTAGGTGAGAAACTACCACTGGTGATCTCCCCTTCGCCAATCCCTGCCACACGCACCACCTGGTGGGCACGCAGCACGCCGCGCTCTTCCAGTACCAGGCCGACCAGTTTTTCCTGCACACCCTGTTCGATTTCCGCCAGCAGGCCGGCGCGGCCGATGAAGTCGCGCTCGGCTGGCTCCCAGGCGATGCTCCAGCCCAGGTTGGACGTCAGCGGGGTGTGGGCTTCGTCGATATCCTGGCCGTACAGGTTCATGCCGGCTTCCAGGCGCAGGGTGTCGCGGGCGCCGAGGCCACTGGGGGCGATGCCGGCGCCGACCAGGTCGTTGAAGAATGCCACCGCCTGATCGCCCGGGAAGATGATCTCCAGGCCGTCTTCACCGGTATACCCGGTGCGGGCAATAAACCAGTCGCCCTCGGCAACGCCTTCGAACGGGCGCAGTTCGCGAATCAGTGCTGCGCGCGTGGGGCTGAGCAGGGCTGCCACCTTTTCGCGGGCACGCGGGCCCTGGATGGCGAGAATGGCAAGATCGGGGCGGACCTGGAAGTCCACGGCAAAACCGGCCCGCTGCTGTTGCAGCCAATCGAGCACTCTGGCCCGGGTGGCGGCGTTGGTGACCAGGCGGTAGCCGTTTTCCGTGCGATAGACGATCAAGTCGTCGATCACCCCGCCCTCCTCATGGAGCAGCGGGCTGTATAGCGCCTTGCCGGTTTCTTCGAGGCGGGCCACGTCGTTGGCCAACAAACGCTGCAGCCAGGCAGTTGCGTCGCTGCCATCGACATCGACCACGGTCATGTGGGACACATCGAAAACCCCGCAATCGCTGCGCACCTGGTGGTGCTCCTCGACCTGCGAGCCATAGTGCAGGGGCATGTCCCAGCCACCGAAATCGACCGTTTTGGCGCCAAGCGCCAGGTGCAGGTCATACAAAAGCGTGCGCTGTCCCATGGGTTTCTCCTTCCGGGCGTGGCGAAGCGGCGGCGGTCGATGACGTTTGATCGTCAGCTCTTCTTGTAGGACCCACCACGCGAATGCCGCGCATTGTAGCCGCAAGGACGCAGGCTGGCACCCTCAGTGACTGTAACCGGGTCGATGTGCCGAACGGCGGATCAGGCCGATGACCGGCAGCAAACCCACCAGCACCAGCGTCAATGCGGGCAGCGAGGCACGTGCCCATTCGCCCTCGCTGGTCATCTCGAACACCCGTACCGCCAAGGTGTCCCAGCCGAACGGTCGCATCAGCAAGGTGGCCGGCATCTCCTTGAGCACATCGACGAACACCAGCAGGGCGGCGCTGAGGGCACCGGGCACCAGAAGCGGCAGATACACCTTGAAAAATAATCTTGGCCCACTCACGCCCAGGCTACGGGAAGCCTCGGGCAGTGACGGGCGGATACGCTCCAGGCTGCTTTCCAGCGGCCCGTAGGCCACGGCGATGAAACGCACCAGATAGGCCAACAGCAAGGCCGCAAGGCTGCCCAGCAGCAGCGGCTTGCCTGCCCCGCCCAACCAGCTGGACAGCGGGATGACCAAGTGGTTATCGAGGTAACTGAAGGCCAGCATGATCGACACTGCCAGCACCGAGCCGGGCAAGGCATAGCCCAGATTGGCCAGGCCGACCCCGGCGCGGATACCCCCCGTCGGCGCCTGCCGCCGGGCAAAGGCCAGCAACAGCGCCACGCTCACCGTGACCAGTGCCGCCATGCTGCCCAGGTACAAGGTGTGCAACACCAGACCGACATAGCGCTCGTCCAGGTCATGCCGGCCGCGTTGCCAGAACCACGCCAGCAGCTGCAGCAGCGGGATGACGAAGGCGCAAGCAAACACCAGCAGGCACCAGCCACTGGCCAGCAACGCCTTCACCCCACGCAGGTGGTACAACGCCTGCACCCGCGGTCGCTCGTTGCCGCTGCGGCTGGCACCCCGGGCACGGCGCTCGCCGTACAGCACCAGCATCACCGCCAGCAGCAACAGGCTGGCCAGCTGGGCGGCGCTGGACAGGCTGAAGAAGCCGTACCAGGTCTTGTAGATGGCGGTGGTGAAGGTGTCGAAATTGAACACGGCCACCGCGCCGAAGTCGGCCAGGGTTTCCATCAAGGCCAGGGCAATGCCGGCACCGATCGCCGGCCGCGCCATGGGCAGGGCCACGCGCCAGAACGCTTGCAAGGGCGATAGCCCGAGTACGCGCGCCGCTTCCATCAGGCCTTTGCCCTGGGCCAGGAAGGCCGTGCGCGCCAGCAGGTAGACGTAGGGGTAGAACACCAGCACCAGCACGATGATCACCCCGCCGGTGGAGCGCACCCGCGGCAGGCGCATCGGCCCGAACACCTCACGCAGGGCGCTTTGCACCGGGCCGGCGAAGTCCAGCAGGCCGACGAAGACAAACGCCAGCACATAGGCAGGGATGGCGAACGGCAGCATCAGCGCCCAGTCCAGCCAGCGCCGGCCTGGGAACTCGCAGAGGCTGGTGAGCCAGGCGAGGCTCACGCCTAGCACGGTGACGCCGATACCTACGCCCACCACAAGCGTCAGGGTATTGCCCAACAGGCGGCTCATCTGGGTGTCGAGCAGGTGCGACCAGATCTGCGTATCGATCGACTGCCAGGACAGCAGCAGGACGCTCAGGGGCAGCAGCACCAGGGCGGCGATCAGGGAGACCGGGAGGTACCAGCGGCGTTGGGGGGTGTGGGGCAAGTTCTATGTCTCTGTGGCTGATGTGCGACCGCTTTGCGGTCGTTCGCGGGCATGCCCGCTCCCACAAGGGGCCGCACAACCCTCAAAGGCAGTGCAAAACCTATGGGAGCGGGCATGCCCGCGAAGAGGCCCTTGCAGGCCCCGGAAGGATACGGCCTGGCGCTTAGTTGTAGCCAGCGCGATCCATCAAGCGGATGGCTTCGGCCTGGCGCTTGCCGGCAATTTCCACCGGAATGCTGTCAGCCTTGAAGCTGCCCCACGCCGCCACTTCCTCGGAAGGCTTCACCTTCGGGTTGGCCGGGAACTCCTGGTTGATGTCGGCGAACAGCTTCTGCGCTTCTTCGCCCGTCATCCATTCCACCAGCTTTTTCGCCGCTTCCGGGTGTGGCGCGTGCTTGGTCAGGCCAATACCCGACAGGTTGACGTGCACGCCACGGTCTCCCTGGTTGGGCCAGAAGATCTTCACCGGCAGGTTCGGGTTCTGCTTGTGCAGGCGGCCGTAGTAGTAAGTGTTGACCACGCCCACGTCGCACTGGCCGGCCTCGATGGCCTGGATCACCGCGTTGTCGTCGGAGAACACGTCGGTGGACAGGTTGTTGACCCAGCCTTTGACGATCTGCTCGGTCTTCGCCTCGCCATGGGTCTCGATCAGCGTCGCGGTGAGCGACTGGTTGTACACCTTCTTGGCCGTGCGCAGGCACAGGCGGCCTTCCCACTGTTTGTCGGCCAAGGCTTCGTAGGTGCTCAACTCCTCGGGTTTGACCCGCTCGGTGGAGTAGATGATGGTGCGGGCGCGCAGGCTAAGGCCGGTCCAGTCATGGGACGAGGCGCGGTACTGCGGCGGAATGTTGTTGTCGATGATGTCGGACTTGATCGGCTGCAGGATGCCCATCTGCTCGGCTTGCCACAGGTTGCCGGCATCGACGGTCAACAGCAGGTCGGCCACGCCGTTGTCGCCCTCGGCCTTGATGCGTTGCATCAGCGGGGCTTCCTTGTCGGTGATGAACTTGATCTTGACCCCGGTCTTGGCGGTATAGGCATCGAACACCGGCTTGATCAGCTCGTCGATGCGCGAGGAGTACACCACCACTTCGTCCGCCGCTTGGGCAGTGCCGCCGAACAGGGTCAGGGCCAGGGCGGCCAGTAGGGGCTTGCGTGGCAACATGGGAAGCACTCCTCGGATCGTATGAGAGGTGCGAATGGTAGTGAATCCCATTTTCTGGCTCATCTACCTAGCAGTTACCGGATGTTGCAGAGCTTGCACCGCCCATTGTAGGAGCAGCCTTGCGCTGCGAAAGGGCCGGCAGCCAACCGAGCAAAACTGGCTGGTTTCACTGGCCTCTTCGCAGCACAAGGCTGCTCCTACAAAGCATCGCGCACAGCCTTCAGGCTTTGGCCAGATCCGGCAGATCACCACTCAAACCCAGCGCCTGGCGCACAAACAGCGCCTTGGCCTCCGGCATCTGCTCCACCAGTTTCAACCCGCTGTTACGCAACCAGCGCAACGGCAGCGGGTTGGCCTGGAACAACCGCTCAAAGCCCTCCATTGCCGCCATCAGCGCCAGGTTGTGCGGCATGCGCCGCCGCTCGTAACGGCTCAACACCTTCACACCTGCCAGCCGCTCACCGCGCTCGCAGGCATTGACCAGCACTTCGGCCAGCACCGCAGCATCGAGGAAGCCCAGGTTGACGCCCTGCCCCGCCAGCGGGTGGATGGTGTGCGCAGCATCGCCGATCAAGGCCAGGCCCTCGTCCACATAGCGCTTGGCGTGGCGCTGGCGCAGCGGCACGCACACCCGCGGGTCGGCCTGCAGCACGTCACCCAGGCGCCCCTCGAAGGCCCGCTCCAGGGCCTGCAGGAAGGCGGCTTCATCCAGTGCCATCAACTGCTCGGCATGCTCCGGGGTGGTCGACCACACAATCGAGCACCAATCCTGCTGGCCATCGCGGGTCAACGGCAGAAACGCCAACGGCCCCTCATCGGTGAAGCGCTGCCAGGCCGTGCCCTGGTGCCCGGCACTGCAGCGCACGCTAGTGACGATGGCATGGTGCAGGTAATCCCATTCGCGGGTTTCGCAACCGGCCAGGCGCCGTACCGCCGAATTGGCACCGTCGGCGGCGATCACCAGTGGAGCACGCAGTTGACGGCCATCAGCCAGGGTCAGCAACCACTCGTCCCCCGAGCGACGCAACTGCTCCAGCCGCGCATTGGGCAGCAGGCCGATGTCGCTGTCGTGCAGGCGCTCCAGCAGGCCATCCTGCACCACCCGGTTCTCGACGATATGGCCAAGCACCTGGGCATGCACGCTGGCGGCCGAGAAGTGAATCTGCCCGGTGCCGCTGCCATCCCACACATGCATGTCGGAATACGGCGTAGCACGCCGCTGGGCGATGCCGTCCCACGCGCCGAGGCGCTCGAGGATGCGCTGGCTGGCCGCCGACAGCGCGCTGACACGCGGTTCGAAGGGCGCCTGGGCGTCGAAGGGCTTGACCGTTAGCGGGCCGCCATCGAGCAAGAGGATTTGCAAGCCACTGTGGCGCAACGCCAGGGCCAGTGCGCTGCCAACCATACCGGCACCGACAATCAACAGATCTGCGCGCATTTCCATGCCTTACGCCAGCCTCGCTTGCGGCTTGAGCCGCACGTATAGGGTTTTATCGACCCGCGCCACCAGCTCGCCGGCGCCATCGCGGATATCGACCTGCAATCGCGGCAGGCACTTCTTGCCGGTGGCGGTCTGCTGGCGGATGTCGTCCAGCAGCGCGTCATCGACGTGGAACTCGGCATACACCGGGCCTTTGCCCGGCGAGATGAAATCGATGCTGGCGGCCTTGTCCCAGACGATGTAGTCGCGGCCCAACTGCTCGATCAGCAGCAGCATGTAGAAAGGATCGACCATCGAATACAGGCTGCCGCCAAACTGGGTACCGACATAGTTGCGGTTCCAGCGGGTCAGCTTCATCGCCACCTTGACGCTGCGCAGGTCGGGGCTGATGGACTGCACGCGGATGCCCGCCCCCAGGTACGGCGGGTAGAGGTTCAGCATCCAGCGCAACATGCGCGCACGACGTGCCAGTTTACGCGGGTTGCTCATGCCTGCCCCCGCGGATCGGGGCGGGTGCCCAGGCCCATGGCCTGGCGGGCGAACCAGCTTTTGGCCGGCGGCAGCAGGTCGAGCCCGAGCAGGCCAAGGTTGCGCCCGGCGGCCAGCAACGGCTGGTTGCTGCCGAACAGGCGGGTGACCTGGTCGGAAAAGCCGATGGTCATCGCTTGGTCCAGGCGCTGGCGCTGGGCGTAAGCCTGCAGCGTGGCCAGGTCACCGGGCTGCTGCGGCCCGGCCAGCAACGCGTCCGCCAGCGCCTGCACATCACGCAGCGACAGGTTGAAGCCCTGGCCGGCAATGGGGTGCAGGCTGTGCGCGGCATTGCCCAGTACCACCAGGTGCGGCCGCACCTGTTCCTGGGCCTCGATCAGTGACAGGGGATAAAGGTGCCGGGCGCCGACCTGGCGCAACGCGCCCAGGCGATAGCCAAACACGCCTTGCAGCTCGCGCAGGAAGCTGCGCTCATCGATGTCGGCCAGGCGCCGCGCATCCATGCCCTGGCGGGTCCACACCAGCGCACAGCGGTTTTCCGGCAACGGCAGCAGGGCCATGGGGCCTTCTTCGGTGAAGCGCTCGAACGCCTGGCCGCCGTGGGCTTCACCCGGGGTGATGTTGGCAATCAACGCGCTCTGTTGGTAGGGCGTGTGACGCACGTGAATCCCCAACTGCTCGCGCAGGCCGGAACGGCCACCGTCGGCCAGTACCGCCAGGTCGCATTCCAGCTGGGTGTCGTCATTCAACCCCAGGCGGTAACCGCCTTCGATCGCCTCCATCGAGGTCACTTCCGCCGGGCATCGCCAGCTCACCACGTCGCTGTCCAGCCCTTGCCACAGGCACTGGCCAAGCCAGGCGTTTTCCACCACGTAGCCCAGCGCCGGTACGCCTTCTTCCAGGGCATCCAGGCGGGTGGCGCCGAAACGGCCACGGTCGGAAACGTGAATTTGCCGAATCGGCTCGGCACGGCGGCCGATAGCCTGCCACAGGCCGTGCTGCTGGTAGATCTGCTGGGTGCCGAACGACAACGCCGAAGAGCGCGCATCGTAGCTGGGCTGGAAGCTGTCGCCAGGGGCGAACGGCTCGATCAGCAAGATCTTCCAGCCGCGCGCCTTGGCCCCGGCCTGCAGGGTCAAGGCCAGGCTTGCGCCCACCAGGCCACCGCCAATGATCGCCAGGTTCACGCGGTTCATGCCGCGTCCTTGCGGGCGGCCTGCATCAGCGTCTCGATCTCGGCAACCGTGCGCGGCACGCCCGAAGTCAGGATTTCACAACCTTGCCTGGTCACCACCACGTCGTCCTCGATCCTTACGCCAATGCCGCGCCATTTCTTGGCCACGGCCTGATTGTCGGCGCCTATGTAGATGCCCGGCTCGACGGTCAGCGCCATGCCGGGCTCCAGCACCCGCCACTCACCGCCCACTTTGTACTCGCCCACGTCGTGCACATCCATGCCCAGCCAATGCCCGGCACGGTGCATGTAGAAGGCGCGATAGGCCTCGCTGTCGATCAGCGCCTGCACCTCGCCCGAAAGCAGGCCAAGCTCGACCAGGCCTTCGGTGATGACCTTCACGGTCGCCTCGTGGGCGTGGTTCCAGTGCTTGCCCGGGGCGATTTCGGCAAACGCCGCGGCCTGGGCCTTGAGCACCAGCTCGTAGATGGCCTTCTGCTCGGGCGAGAAGCGCCCGCTGACCGGGAAGGTGCGGGTGATGTCGCTGGCGTAGCAGTCGATTTCGCAACCGGCGTCGATCAGCACCAGGTCGCCATCCTTGAGCGGGGCGTCATTCTGCTGATAGTGCAGGATGCAGCCATTGCGCCCGGCCGCGACAATCGAGCCGTAGGCCGGCATCTTCGCGCCGCCCTTGCGGAACTCGTAATCCAGTTCGGCTTCCAGGCTGTATTCGTGCAGCCCGGCCCGGCAGGCCTGCATGGCCCGCACATGTGCCCGCGCCGAGATGGCTGCGGCGGCACGCATCACCTTCACTTCCGCTGCCGATTTATACAGGCGCATGTCGTGCAGCAGATGATCCAGCGCAACGAACTCGTTCGGCGGCTGCGCGCCCAGGCGGGCCTTGGAGCGGATCACGTTGATCCAGTCCATCAGCCGCCGGTCGAACTCGGGGTTGCTGCCCATGGCGCTGTACACTCGCTCGCGGCCTTCGATCAGGCCCGGCAGGATCTCGTCGATGTCGGTGATGGGGAAGGCATCGTCGGCGCCGAAATCGCGCACCGCGCCTTCCTGGCCGGCCCGTAGCCCGTCCCACAGTTCGCGCTCCGGGTTGCGCTCACGGCAAAACAGTACGTACTCGCCATGTTCACGCCCCGGGATCAGCGCAATGACCGCCTCAGGCTCCGGAAAGCCGCTGAGGTACTGGAAGTCGCTGTCCTGTCGATACACGTGCTCGACGTCGCGGTTGCGGATGGCAACAGCGGCGGCGGGCAGGATGGCGATGCTGTTGGGGACCATCTGCGCCATCAGCGCCTTGCGCCGACGGGCATACTCGCCCTTGGGAATGTGGCTCATGGGCAGACTACCCCCGGTTGATCAGTGCAGCGATGGCTTGGGCGCGGGTGCGGCCGGCTTGGCCAGCTCGGAGAACAGCAGCAGAGGCGCCACGCGCAGATACTCCATGACTTCCATGTAGTCGCTCTCGCCGTCCTCGGACTCTTCGAGGGCTTCCTGTACCTGGGAAATGGCCACCAGGTCCTGCAGCACATCCTTGGCTTCGTCAGACAAGTCCTTGCCGCCGGCATTCAGGCCGAAACCGGTAATGAAGCCTTGGCACCACTGGCCCAGCGCGGTGGCGCGGTCGTTCAGGGCGGCGTCGTCGGAAGGCAGCAACAGGACGATGGCCATGTCGTCGCTGGTCAGCTCGCCCTTGACCATTTCCTGCAGGCCGATCAGGGCGTTGCGCACGGTGTCACCGGGCTCGTTTTCCAGCAGCTGGGCGGCATCGGCCAGCCAGGCATCGGCGTCGAAGCCGGCGCCGGCGCAGCTGCGGCCGACCAGCAGGCCGTGCAGTTCGGCCGGGGTGACAGGATGACCATTGCTCGAGAGCAGCATGGCGAAGGCGATGTAAGGCGATTGGGTATTGGGCATGGGCAGCTAGGCGCCAGACGGCGCAATGACTAGAATGGAGACCTTGTATCCTAGCACCGGCAGGCGCGCCAAGACCATCGGCACTGGCCGTCGCCGCCCAGGGAGAGGCATCATCGCCAGGTGACTCAACGACGGAGCGAATCGAGTGCAACCCACGCAAGAGAACGACCTTCAGGCACTGATGAGCCGATTCGAGTTGCTGATCGAACGCGTCGAGCAACTAAAACGGCAAAATGCACTCCTAGTAGCTCAGGAAAAATCCTGGCGCGAAGAGCGCGCCCACCTCATCGAAAAGAACGAGATCGCCAAGCGCAAGGTCGAGTCGATGATCTTACGCCTCAAGGCTCTGGAGCAAGACTCATGAGTTCAAGCAATAGCGTCACCGTGCAGATTCTCGACAAGGAATACTCGATCATCTGCCCGCCGGAAGAGCGCAACAACCTGGTCAGCGCCGCGCGCTACCTGGACGGCAAGATGCGCGAGATCCGCAGCAGCGGCAAGGTGATTGGCGCCGACCGCATCGCGGTCATGGCGGCATTGAACATTACCCACGAAATGCTGCATCGCCAGGAAGACCGCGCCGAAGCCCCGGCCAGCGGCGCCAACCGCGAACAGGTGCGTGACCTGCTGGATCGGGTAGACAAGGCTTTGTCCGACGACACGGATACCAAAATCGGCTGAGATTGGTATACTGGCGCCACTCCCTGGTGGATGCGCCAGTCGGTTATGTCCCTGAGCCGATACGCACAACCACGGGGGTTGCACGCTGGGGCCGGTGTGCATGTCCGCCCGACGGAAAGCCTTAACGCCCCCTGCAATCTCCACCTTGAACTTTCGGGTTCAAGGGCTACACCGACAGCGGTCTGATCGGGGAGCCTGAATTTTTTTGCCCGCCCTTCAGGCGGGCAATTCGTTTTGGCCGACCGTCCAGTGCCGGCCAGTACATCTGGGATCGCCCGTGCCATGACCGACACCGCGCCGCTTACCCGCCCCCAGCTCCGTCGCCTGCTTCGCAATGCCCGCCGCGCCCTTACCCCTGCCCAGCAACGCAAGGCCACCCTCGGCCTGTACCGCCAGCTGGCGCAACACCCATTGTTCCGCCGCGCCCGCCACATTGCCTTGTACCTGCCCAACGACGGCGAAATCGACCCTTGCCTGCTGCTGCGCGAAGCCCAGCGTCGGGGCAAGCGTACCTACCTGCCGGTGCTGCACGCCTGGCCGCGCACGCGCATGGTATTCCAGCGGTTCGAGCAGGGCGAAAAGCTCAAGCCCAACCGCTTCCGTATTCCCGAGCCGGTGACCGACCGCAAGCGGCAGCGACCGGTCTGGGCGCTGGACCTGGTCCTGCTACCGCTGGTCGGTTTTGACGAAGTGGGCGGGCGTCTGGGAATGGGCGGCGGCTTTTATGATCGCAGCCTGGCCTACCAGGCGCGTCGGCAAACCTGGAAAAAACCATTGCTGCTGGGGCTGGCGCACGAATGCCAGAAAGTCGAGCGGCTGGCGCAGGCCAGCTGGGATGTACCACTGCAGGGGACGGTCTCGGACCGTGGCTGGTACCTGGCACCGCGTTGAGCGGCGCCAGCGGGGGCATCAACGTTGTGGCTGGCTGGCGTCGACCGGCATCTGGTAGGCGCTGTCCAGCTTGCGCTCCCACAAACCCTGCGCATAACCGGTAGTGACCACACCCAGGCCAAAAATGAACACCAGGATCCACAGCAGATCCGGCTTTTTGCGTTGATTCATTGAAGATTGCCCCCCAGGCAAACTGTTCAGTGCTTGGCGATTTTCTGGGTATCGCCAGCGCATCGCGCTTTAAACGGGGCGCATTTTCCGACAACCTGCGTCCGCACGCAAACCTTGACGCCAACCGGCTGTCGGTTTCGTGCAACAGGTTATTTCAAACCTTTTCAGGAGCAGCATCCATGGCCTACTGGCTGATGAAATCCGAGCCCGACGAACTCTCCATCGAGGGCCTCGGCCGCCTTGGCGAAGCGCGCTGGGACGGCGTGCGCAACTATCAGGCGCGTAATTTCCTGCGGGCCATGAATGTGGGTGACGAATTCTTCTTCTATCACTCCAGCTGCCCGCAACCGGGCATCGCCGGTATTGCCAGAGTCACCCGCGCGGCGTACCCCGACCCCACCGCGCTGGACCCCCAAAGCCACTACTACGATGCCAAGGCCACGGCCGACAAGAACCCGTGGAGTGCGGTGGATGTGGCCCATGTGCAAACCCTGCCACGGGTGCTGGAACTGGGCAGGTTGAAGCAGCAGTCCGGGCTGGCCGAGCTGCCGCTGGTGCAGAAAGGCAGCCGCCTGTCGGTGATGCCCGTGACACCCGAACAATGGGCGGTGATTGTCGCGTTGCTTTGAAACAGTGGCTAAGGTCAAGGGTTTGACCGATATCAACACGCCACGAATGGCCCCGCGACATGATGTGGTGTGCAAAACCGCAAGGATGCAGATCGATGAACCGATACGCCCCCAGAATCTTCGCCACCGCGCTGATCGCCCTGCTCGCTGCAGCCGCAGGGCTGGGGTACTGGAAGTCGCTCCACGACCAGCTGCCCGAAGGCCTGAGCATGGGCAACGGCCGCCTCGAAGCCACCGAAGTGCAGATCGCCAGCAAGGTCCCCGGCCGCCTGGCCGAAGTGCTGGTCGACGAAGGCGACAAAGTCACCCGCGGCCAGCTACTGGCGCGCATTGACACCCGCACCATGGAAGCCCAGCGCACCCAGGCCGAAGCCGAAGTGCTGCGCGCGCGGGAAAACTACGCCGCGGCCCAGGCCAGCGTGCAGCTGCGCCAGAGCGAACTGTTGCTAGCCAGCCAGGACCTCAAGCGCGTGCGCGAAATCTTCCAGCGCAAATACGCCAGCCAGCAACTGCTCGACCAGCAACAGGCACGCTTTGACACCGCCAACGCCGCCGTGGTCGCCGCCCGCGCCCAGCTGGCAGCGATCAAAGCCGCCATCGGCGCAGCCGAAGCCCAGGTGGCCCAGCTCACCAGCGAAATCGACGACAGCAGCCTGCGTGCGCCCATCAACGGCATTATCCAGCTGCGCCTGGCCGAGCCCGGTGAAGTGCTGGGTGCCGGCGGCCGCGTGCTGATGCTGATCGACCCCAGCGACCAGTACATGAACCTGTACCTGCCGGCTTCCACCAGCGGCACGCTGACCGTAGGCGACCAGGCGCGCATCGTACTCGACGCTCTGCCCGAGCGCGCTTTGCCGGCCAAGGTGGCCTTTGTCGCAGCCAAGGCCCAGTTCACCCCCAAGCAGGTCGAAACCCGCGACGAGCGGCAAAAGCTGGTGTTCCGCGTCAAGCTTCGCCTGACCGACCCCGGCGCAGTGCCGCAGGCCAAACCGGGTATGCCAGGCGCCGGGTATGTGCGCACGGCTGAGGTGGACTGGCCGGCCAACCTGCAATGAACGCCCCGGCACTGCTGGCCGAGGGCATCGGCCACCGCTACGGCGACCTGGTGGCCCTGCACACCCTCGGCTTCAGCCTGCCTGCGGGCACCCGCTGCGCGCTGATCGGCCCTGACGGCGCCGGCAAATCGACCTTGCTGGGGTTGATCGCCGGCGTCAAACGCCTGCAACAGGGCGAGCTGCAGGTGCTGGGTGGCTCGATCCGCCAGCACCGTCATCGCGCGGCGCTGTACCCGAAAGTAGCGTTCATGCCGCAGGGGCTGGGCAATAACCTGTACCCGGAGCTGTCGATCAGCGAGAACATCCGCTTTTTCGCCACCCTGTTCGGCCTGGGCCGCAGCGAGTGCGAACAGCGCATGGCCAACCTGCTGCAGGCCACCGACCTGCAACGCTTTGCCGAGCGCCCGGCCGGCAAGCTGTCAGGTGGCATGAAGCAGAAGCTGGGGCTGTGCTGCGCGCTGATCCACGAGCCGGACCTGCTGATCCTCGACGAACCCACCACCGGCGTCGACCCGCTGTCGCGGCGGCGCTTCTGGGAGCTGGTCGAGCAGGTTCGCGCACAGCGCCCGCAACTGACCCTGCTGGTGGCTACCGCCTACATGGAAGAAGCCGAACAGTTCGAGCATTGCCTGATGCTCGATGGCGGCCGACTGCTGGCCGCAGGGCCAAGCCACGAACTGGCCGCAGTCACCCCCAGCGGCAAGCTGGACGACGCCTTCACCCATTACCAAGGTGCGGGCAAGGCGCAGCATCAACCCTTGCACATCCCGCCGCGCCCGGCCACAGATGGCCCGGTCGCCATCGAGGCCCACGACCTGACACTGCGCTTTGGCGACTTCACGGCGGTGAACAAGGTCAGTTTCGCCATTGGCCGTGGCGAGATCTTCGGCTTCCTTGGCTCCAACGGCTGCGGCAAGACCACCACCATGAAAGTGCTCACCGGGCTGATGCCCGCCAGCGAGGGCAGCGCCAGCCTGCTCGGCCGCCCGGTGGACGCCAGTGACCTGGGCACGCGCAAGCGGGTCGGGTTCATGTCGCAGAGTTTCTCGCTGTATGGCGAGCTCAGCACCCGGCAGAACCTGGCCTTGCATGCCCGCCTGTTCGACTTGCCCAAAGCCGAGAGCGCCCAACGCATCGATGAGCTGATCGAGCGCTTCGACCTCGCCGCTATTGCCGACCAACCGGCCGGCGCCCTGCCCCTTGGCCTGCGCCAGCGCCTGTCATTGGCGGTGGCGGTACTGCATCGCCCGGAAGTGTTGATTCTCGATGAACCGACCTCCGGCGTCGATCCAGCCGCTCGCGACGACTTCTGGCGCCTGCTGGTGCAATTGTCACGCGAACAGGGCGTGACCATTTTCCTCTCCACCCACTTCATGAACGAAGCCCAGCGCTGCGACCGCATCTCGTTGATGCATGCCGGGCGGGTACTGGCCTGCGACACCCCCGATGCCCTCCAGCGCCAGTACCACGGTGACACTTTGGAGGACGCGTTCGTGCGTTGCCTGGAGCAGGCCCAGGAGCTCGCGCCGCCAGCCACGGACAACGCCGTGCTGGAGCAGGCAGCCACGCCCGCTCCGCCGCTGCGCCAGGGCTTCAGCCTGCGCCGCCTGCTGGCGGTGGCCAGCCGTGAGGGCAAGGAACTGCTGCGCGACAAGGTACGCCTGGCCTTCGCCCTGGCAGGCGCGCTGTTCATGATGGTGATCTTCGGCTACGGCATTTCGCTGGATGTAGAAAACCTTGCCTTCGCCGTGTACGACCAGGACCAGAGCCCGCAAAGCCGGGCCTACCTTGAGGCCTTCCGTGGCTCACGCTATTTTGCCGAACAGGCGCCGATTCGTGAAAGCAGCGAGATGCACCAGCGCTTGCAACGCTCGGAAATCAAACTGGCGCTGGAGATTCCGCCCGGCTTTGGCCGCGACCTGTACGCCGGGCGCCAACCGGTGGTGGCGGCCTGGCTCGACGGCGGCATGCCGTTCCGCGCAGAAACCAGCCGCAACTACGTGGAAGCCGTGCACCAGGCCAACCTTGAGCAACTGGCAAAGGCCAGCCCAGAGCCGCAGCCGCGTCAGGAGCTGGTACGCCTGGAAACACGTTTTCGTTACAACCAGGACGTGGTCAGCGTGAATGCCATCGGCCCCGGCGTGATGGCGCTGATCCTGGCCTTCATCCCCGCCATGCTCACCGCGCTGGGCATTGTCCGCGAGAAAGAGCTCGGCTCCATCACCAACTTCTACGCCACCCCCCTCACTCGCCTGGAGTTCCTGCTTGGCAAGCAGATGCCTTACCTGGCCGTGAGCCTGGTCAACCTGGCGCTGCTGGTGGCCATGAACCGCTGGCTGTTCGCCGTGCCGCTCAAGGGCAGCGTGCTGGCCCTGGCCTGTGGTGGCGTGGCCTACCTGCTGGCTACCACCAGCCTGGGGCTGTTGATCTCGGCCTTCACCCGCACCCAGATCGCGGCCATCCTGGGTACCATGATCATCACCAGCCTGCCAACCATCCAGTTTTCCGGGCTGATCGTGCCACGCTCGTCGCTGGATGGCGCAGCGGCGGTGATGGGTCAGCTGTTCCCGGCGGGCTACTTCCTCGATATCGCGGTCGGCACCTTCACCAAGGCGCTGGGGCTGCGTGAGCTGTGGCCGCAGTGCCTGATCCTGCTGGGCTTCTTCGCTGCCTTCACGGGCCTGAGCCTGGCCATGTTGAAGAAGCAGGAGGCCTGACATGTCGCGCCTGAACCACACCCTGCGCCTGGGCCTGAAAGAACTGACCAGCCTGCGCCATGACAGCGTCCTGCTGCTGTTCCTGCTATATGCCTTCAGCGTGGCGATCTACATGCCGGCAGCCGGCTCGGTGATCGGCGTACACAACGCCAGCGTGGCGGTTGTGGATGAAGACCATAGCCTGCTCTCGCGCAAGCTCAGCGAAGCCCTGCAACCGCCCGAGTTCCAGCCAGCCGTGCCGCTGCCCGCAGAACGCCTGGACCAGGCCATGGACAGCGGCGAGTACACCTTCGTGATCAACGTACCGGTGAACTTCCAGAGCGACCTGCTGGCCGGGCGCTCGCCGGAGCTGCAGGTCAACGTCGACGCCACGGCCATGAGCCAGGCGTTCATGGGCGCCGGCTACATTGGCCGCATCTTCGAGCGCGAGCTGCTCGACTACAGCCAGCGCGGCAACGTGCAAAGCCCGGTGCTGATCAACCCCAAGGCGCTGTTCAACCCCAACCTTGAGGGGGGCTGGTTCCTGGCGGTGATCCAGATCGTCAACAACATCACCATCCTGGCGATCATCCTCACCGGCACCGCGCTGCTGCGCGAGCGTGAGCATGGCACGCTCGACCACCTACTGGTTCTGCCGCTCACCGCACTGGAAATCATGCTGGCGAAAATCGGCAGCAACGCGCTGGTGGTGGTGATCTGCACGTGGGTTTCGCTGGTGGTGGTCGTGAAAGGCGCGCTGGGTGTGCCGCTGTCCGGCTCGATGGGGCTGTTTCTGGCCGTGACCGCGCTGTACCTGTTCGCCAGTACCGCGCTGGGCATCTTCCTCGCCACCCTGGCACGCTCGACGCCGCAGTTCGGCCTGCTGGCAATCCCGGTGATCATCCCGATGCTGTTGCTGTCTGGCGGCAGCACACCCCTGGACAGCATGCCCCAATGGCTGCAATGGGTGATGCAGGGGTCACCGTCGACGCACTTTGTCAGCCTGGGCACTGCGATCCTGTTCCGGGATGCCGGCTGGGCGGTGGTATGGCCGGATATCCTGGCGCTGGCGCTGATTGGCCTGGTGTTTTTCAGCGTCGCCCTGGCGCGGTTTCGCCGTAGCCTGGCGTCCTGACACCTCAGGATCTATGATCGGCAACTGTGGGAGCGGGCAAGCCCGCGAACACCGGCGAAGCCGGTGCCATTCACCGCGCCGCCCGCTCCCACATTGATCACTGCACGATCAGGTTGTTGAACAGCAGGTCTTCGACGATCGGCTTGCCTTCTTCCGCTTCCAGCACCTGCTGCACCTGCTTCAAAGCCTCCTGGCGAAGGTGTTCCTTGGCCTCGACGTTGCTCATGTTGTCCACGGTCTGCTGGGTGAACAGTGCTACCAGCTGGTTGCGGATCAGCGGTTCGTGATGCTTTACCGCCTTGGCCGCTTCGTCACCGGTCACGCGCAGGGCCACGTCGGCCTTGTACACGCGCAGCCGCGGGCCGCCGTCGAGGGCATAGTTGCCGACAAAGGGCGGGCTCAGGCTGATGTAGGCGACCTTGGGCGCCCCTTCCTTGGCTTCCTCGGCCATGGCCGCAGCCGGCAGCAGCAGCGCCAGTACCATCAAGATCCACGCTTTCACGAATTCGCTCCTCAATACAGTTGGCGCCAGCTTACCCAGCACGCCGCTCAAACCCAAGCCCGGGCTTATGCCGGCCCATCAGCTCGTTGACCCGGCAAGCGGCCCTCCTACACTTATCGGCCACTACCCGCAAAGGAATAGCCCCGATGAAAGCTGTGTTGTGCAAAACCCTGGGTCCGGCGCGCGATCTGGTACTGGAAGACGTGGCCAGCCCGCAGCCCAGGAAAAACGAGATCCTGCTGGATGTGCAGGCCGCCGGTGTCAATTTCCCCGACACCCTGATCATCGAAGGCAAATACCAGTTCCAGCCACCGCTGCCGTTCTCACCCGGCGGCGAAGCCGCAGGCGTGGTGGCCGCGGTCGGGGAAAAAGCCGGCGCGCTGAAGGTCGGCGACCGGGTCATGGCGCTCACCGGCTGGGGTGCTTTCGCCGAGCAGGTGGCGGTGCCTTTCTACAACGTACTGCCGATCCCGGCCAGCATGGACTTCACCACCGCTGCCGCCTTCGGCATGACCTATGGCACCTCGATGCACGCCCTGCGCCAGCGCGGCCAACTGCAAGCAGGCGAGACGCTGCTGGTACTGGGCGCATCCGGTGGGGTCGGTCTGGCGGCGGTGGAAATCGGCAAGGCCATGGGCGCGCGGGTGATCGCGGCAGCCAGCAGTGCCGAGAAACTGGCCGTGGCCAAGGCGGCCGGGGCAGATGAGCTGATCGACTACACCCAGGCCAGCCTGCGCGAAGAAATCAAGCGGCTGACCGGTGGCCAGGGCGTGGACGTCATTTACGACCCAGTGGGGGGCGAGCTGTTCGAGCAGGCAGTGCGCGGGCTGGCCTGGAATGGCCGGCTGCTGGTGGTGGGTTTTGCCAGCGGCAGCATTCCACAGCTGCCGGCCAACCTGGTGCTGCTCAAGGGCGCGGCGGTGCTGGGGGTGTTCTGGGGGGCGTTTGCACAGCGCCAGCCCGAGGATAACGCGGCCAACTTCAAGCAGCTGTTTGCCTGGCATGCCGAAGGTAAGTTGAAGCCGCTGGTGTCGCAGACTTATCCACTGGCCGAGGCCGGGGCTGCCATCGAGAAGCTGGGGCAGCGGCAGGCTGTGGGTAAGTTGGTGGTGTTGATGCATTGATTATTCTGGGGCCGCACAGCGGCCCCAAAAACTCAAACTTCACGCAGGTTATGGCAACGCCTGAACCGCGCCTCCAGGTTGCGATCTGGCATCTGGTGGCTGCGCAAGGCATTCAAGGTCTGCTCGACATAGTCGCGGGTGGTGCCATAACGCCCCTTGGCACTGGCCAGGATCTGGCTGAGCAGGGTATCCGGCAGGTTGCCCGCGTAGCACGGCAAATGCCGCTCCAGCACAAAGCCCAAGGCCTGTACCTTGCTGCCATCGCCCAGCCGGCAGTTGAGCCAATGCGGCCGATAGGCCGGGTACGGCATCTCGCGTTGCCACAAGGCCATCAGCGAGTCGTCCAGGTTGCTCTCATCCAGCCGGTAGGCAAAACCGCTGCAAGAACCACCGCGGTCCAGGCCAAACACCAGGCCGGGGGTTTCCGGGGTGCCACGATGTTCGTGCGACCACAGGTACAAGCCGCGGTGATAACCATGTACCCGTGCGCGCTGGCGCTCCACCGAATTGCACTCCGGGCGCCAGATCAGCGAACCATAGGCAAACAGCCACACCGGCCCGCCCTGATGCCGAGACATGGTCGTCTTCATGGAGTTGAACAACTGGTCGCGAGTATGTTGCTGACCAAAGTCGAGTGCCGGAGGATATGAAACTTGCCAAGACATACTTTCAATTGCCGACATAAGCTGCCGCCATTATCCCTGTGAACTACAGATGTAGCGAGATTCGCTCAAACTGCGGCCCCAAGCCTTGTACCAAGGGCGCTTGCAGTAACCATAGGCTAGAAATGCAGGAATACTCAAGCCCTGCGGCAATACTTTAATGCGCGGTTCCGACGACTGGGGAAGTACTGTTTCGGCAACGGTTAAAGTTATTAGCCAAGGCGGTAACAATTACCGCCTTATACCCACTTGTTGCAACTTCGGTTATTAACCGCGTGGCGCGTAGGCAAACACATCCGCACGCATGCGGTGTGCATCCATGCCGGCTTCGACCAGGGCGTCGAGGGTGGCGTAGATCATGTTCGGTGAACCGCTGGCATACACATGCACCGTATTGAGGTCGGCGATGTCCTCGCAGACCGCCTCATGCAGCATGCCGCAGCGGCCCTCCCAGCCGCACAGGTCACTGACGACCCGGTGCAGGAACAGGTTGGGCAGGCGCTGCCATTCGTCCCAATGCTCGATCTGGTAGAAGTCTTCGGGCCGGCGCACACCCCAGTACAGGTGTACCGGGTACTTGAAACCGTTGGCTCGGCAATGCTCGAGCAGGCTGTGCATCTGGCCCATGCCGGTGCCGGCGGCAATCAATACCAGCGGCCCGTCGGGCAGCTCGGCCAGGTGGGTGTCGCCAAACGGCATTTCGATGCGTGCCAGGCCGTCACGCTTGAGCTGCCCGATCAGTTGCAATGCACTGGGCTCACGCGCCAGCACGTGCAGCTCCAGCTCACGCCCGGCGTGGGGTGCGGAGGCCAGCGAAAACGCGGCCGGCTTGCCGCCTTCGCGCTCGATCATCAGGTACTGCCCGGCGTGGTAACGCAGTGGCTTGCCGGCTGGCGCACGCAGGCGCACCCGCCAGACGTCGCCACCCACGTCGACGCATTCAGTGACGCTGCACGCCAGCTTGCGCACCGGCAGCTCGCCCAGGGCGAGCACGCCATCCCAGAGCAACACACAGTCCTCCAGCGGCTCGGCAATGCAGGTGAACAGCTCGCCATGGTCACGGACTTCGCCGTCCTGGCGTACCCGCCCTTCGACCAACAACGCGGCGCAGACATGGCAATTGCCATTGCGGCAGCTATTCGGGCAGTCATAGCCCAACCGCCGCGCTCCATCCAGGATCCGTTCCCCGGGTTCGAGCGCCAGCACCGCCCCGGACGGCTGCAACGTTACCTGCATCAATCTATTCCCAACTGATCCCACAGCTCATCGATACGGCGGGTGACGGCTTCGTCCTTGACGATGACCCGCCCCCATTCGCGTGTAGTCTCGCCCGGCCACTTGTGCGTGGCGTCCAGGCCCATCTTCGACCCCAGCCCCGATACCGGCGACGCGAAGTCCAGGTAGTCGATCGGCGTGTTGTCGATCATCACCGTATCACGCTTGGGGTCCATGCGCGTGGTGATGGCCCAGATCACATCGTTCCAGTCACGGGCGTTGATATCGTCATCGGTGACAATAACGAACTTGGTGTACATGAACTGTCGCAGAAACGACCACACACCCAGCATCACGCGCTTGGCGTGGCCCGGGTACTGCTTTTTCATGGTGACCACCGCCATGCGGTACGAGCAGCCTTCCGGCGGCAGGTAGAAGTCGGTGATTTCCGGGAACTGCTTCTGCAAAATCGGCACGAACACTTCGTTCAGCGCCACACCGAGAATCGCCGGTTCATCTGGCGGGCGGCCGGTGTAGGTGCTGTGATAGATCGGCTTCTGCCGGTGGGTGATGCGCTCGACGGTGAACACCGGGAAGCTGTCCACTTCGTTGTAGTAGCCGGTATGGTCGCCATACGGGCCTTCCGGGGCCATTTCGCCCGGGTGGATCACGCCTTCCAGAATGATTTCGGCGGTGGCCGGTACCTGCAGGTTGCTGCCACGGCACTTGACCAGCTCGGTGCGATTGCCGCGCAGCAGGCCGGCGAAGGCATATTCGGAGAGGGTGTCCGGCACCGGGGTCACGGCACCGAGGATGGTTGCCGGGTCAGCACCCAGGGCCACGGCAACCGGGAACGGCTGGCCGGGGTTTTTCTCGCACCACTCACGATAGTCGAGGGCGCCCCCACGGTGGCTCAGCCAGCGCATGATGACCTTGTTGCGGCCAATGACCTGCTGGCGGTAGATGCCCAGATTCTGGCGGTCCTTGTTCGGGCCGCGGGTGACGGTAAGGCCCCAGGTGATCAGCGGCGCCACGTCGCCTGGCCAGCAGTGCTGGATCGGCAGTGCGCCGAGGTCGACGTCGTCACCCTCGACCACCACTTCCTGGCATACCGCGTCCTTGACCACTTTCGGTGCCATCGACACGACTTTCTTGAAGATCGGCAGCTTCGACCAGGCGTCCTTCAGGCCCTTGGGTGGCTCGGGCTCCTTGAGGAAGGCCAGCAACTTGCCGATTTCGCGCAGTTCATCGACCGACTCGGCGCCCATGCCCATGGCCACGCGCTCGGGGGTGCCGAACAGGTTGCCCAGCACCGGGATGTCAAAGCCGGTGGGCTTTTCGAACAGCAATGCCGGGCCCTTCGCACGCAGGGTGCGATCGCAGACCTCTGTCATTTCCAGGACTGGGGAGATCGGAACCTGGATGCGCTTGAGTTCGCCGCGCTGCTCCAGGCCACGGATGAAGTCGCGCAAGTCGCGATACTGCATGCATGAGCCTCGTGTTGGCCGTATCGGTCGGGGTGCAGAGTGTAGCGCCGTTCGGCACCTAATGGCCAAAAATGACTTGGGGCCGCTTCGCGCCCCATCGCGGCACAAGGCCGCTCCTACAGGTAGTGCGTAATCCTGTAGGAGCGGCCTTGTGCCGCGATGGGCTGCGAAGCAGCCCCAATCGATTCCTGCTGGCGAAACTTACTTGCGCTTCATCGACAAGAAGAACTCGTCGTTGGTCTTGGTCTGCTTGAGCTTGTCGACCAGGAACTCGATGGCAGCGATTTCGTCCATCGGGTGCAGCAGCTTGCGCAAAATCCACATGCGCTGCAGTTCGTCGTCGGCAGTCAGCAGCTCTTCGCGGCGGGTACCGGAACGGTTGATGTTGATGGCCGGGAACACGCGCTTCTCGGCGATGCGGCGGTCCAGCGGCAGCTCCATGTTGCCGGTGCCCTTGAACTCTTCGTAGATCACTTCGTCCATCTTCGAGCCGGTTTCGACCAGCGCGGTGGCGATGATGGTCAGCGAACCGCCTTCCTCGATGTTACGCGCGGCGCCAAAGAAGCGCTTCGGCTTCTCCAGGGCGTGGGCGTCGACACCACCGGTCAGCACCTTGCCCGAGCTCGGGATCACGGTGTTGTAGGCACGCGCCAGACGGGTGATGGAGTCCAGCAGGATGACCACGTCCTTCTTGTGCTCGACCAGGCGCTTGGCCTTCTCGATCACCATTTCGGCAACCTGCACGTGGCGGGTTGGCGGCTCGTCGAAGGTGGAAGCAACCACTTCGCCGCGCACGGTGCGCTGCATTTCGGTCACTTCTTCCGGGCGCTCGTCGATCAGCAGCACGATCAAGTGGCACTCGGGATTGTTACGGGTGATGTTGGCCGCGATGTTCTGCAGCATGATGGTCTTGCCCGCTTTTGGCGGGGCGACGATCAGGCCACGCTGGCCTTTGCCGATCGGGGCGCACAGGTCGATGACGCGACCGGTCAGGTCTTCGGTGGAGCCGTTACCGGCTTCCATCTTCAGGCGCTTGTTCGGGAACAGCGGCGTCAGGTTTTCGAACAGGATCTTGTTCTTCGCGTTTTCCGGACGGTCGAAGTTGATGGTATCAACCTTCAGCAGGGCGAAGTAACGCTCCCCTTCCTTCGGCGGGCGGATCTTGCCGACGATGGTGTCGCCGGTACGCAGGTTGAAACGGCGGATCTGGCTGGGCGAGACGTAGATATCGTCCGGGCCGGCCAGGTAGGACGCATCAGCCGAGCGCAGGAAACCGAAACCATCCTGGAGAATCTCCAGCACGCCGTCACCCGAAATCTCTTCGCCGCTCTTCGCGTGCTTCTTCAGCAGGGCGAAGATCACGTCCTGTTTGCGCGAACGGGCCATGTTCTCGATGCCCATCTGTTCGGCCATTTCCAAAAGATCGGTAATCGGCTTTTGCTTGAGTTCAGTCAGGTTCATAAGGGGAGTGACGTAATCATGTAAGAAGGGAGAATTAAGCTTCTGGCTTAATGAGGCCGCGCCGCTAGATGGCGACAGGATCGCGTACTGATTCGAATTAGGGATGCTTCGGCGACGGCGTGTAGAGGGCACTGGAAAAGCAGTGCGAGGCCGAATGTAACACTTGCTTTTTTCTGCGTCTAGTGCTCTGGAAAAGAAAAACCCCGCATTTGCGGGGCTTTTTTCACATCACAGGTGGGCGTCGAGGAACGCGGCCAGCTGCGACTTGGAAAGCGCGCCAACCTTGGTGGCTTCGACGTTACCGTTCTTGAACAGCATCAGCGTCGGGATACCACGCACGCCGTGCTTGGCCGGGGTTTCCTGGTTCTCGTCGATATTCAGCTTGGCGACGGTCAGCTTGCCCTCGTAGGTAGCAGCGATATCGTCCAGAACCGGAGCGATCATCTTGCATGGGCCGCACCATTCAGCCCAGTAGTCGACCAGCACCGGGCCTTGAGCCTGCAGTACGTCGGCTTCGAAGCTGGCGTCGGTGACGTGTTTGATTTTGTCGCTCATGGAAATCTCCAAGGTCGTAAGCAATAAAAAACGTTGCCCATCATAGCCGCCCCCGCCGCCGACAGGAAGCCACGGACGATTGACTGTAACTATAGTTGTGCAAGACGCCGCGAATCGAAACTGTCATACAGCCGTCATAGAATCGAATGGCACATTGCCTTGCATCAAGGCGAGCACATCGGCTGCGTGTCACGCGTTGGCGTCAGCCTGCTATCGTGGCACGATTGCCGGGTTAACGACCGAGAACAACCAGATCATGCCGCATACCATCGCGAAGAACCTGTCCCTGATCGCCGCCATCGACCTTGGCTCCAACAGTTTTCACATGGTCGTGGCCAAGGCCCACCATACCGAAATCCGCATTCTCGAGCGGCTCGGCGAGAAGGTTCAGCTTGCCGCCGGCATCGACGAAGAACGCAAACTCAGTGAAGAGGCAATGGAACGAGGCCTGGATTGCCTCAAGCGCTTTTCGCAGCTGATCAACGGCATGCCCGCAGGCTCCGTGCGTATCGTCGGTACCAACGCCTTGCGCGAAGCGCGCAACCGTAACGAATTCATCCAGCGCGCCGAAGCCATCCTCGGCCACCCGGTGGAGGTCATCTCCGGCCGTGAAGAGGCGCGCCTGATCTACCTGGGTGTGTCGCACACCCTGGCCGACACCCCCGGCAAGCGCCTGGTGGCGGACATCGGCGGCGGCAGTACCGAGTTCATCATCGGCCAGCGCTTCGAGCCGCTGCTGCGCGAAAGCCTGCAGATGGGCTGCGTCAGCTTCACCCAGCGCTACTTCCGCGACGGCAAGATCACCCCGGCCCGCTACGCCCAGGCCTACACGGCCGCGCGCCTGGAACTGATGAGCATCGAGCATGCCCTGCATCGCCTGACCTGGGACGAGGCCATCGGCTCGTCCGGCACCATCCGCGCCATCGGCGCCGCCATCAAGGCCGGTGGCCTGGGCAATGGTGAGGTCAACGCCGAGGGCCTGGCCTGGGTCAAGCGCAAGCTGTTCAAGCTGGGGGAAGTCGACAAGATCGACTTCGACGGCATCAAGCCGGACCGCCGCACGATCTTCCCGGCGGGCATGGCCATTCTCGAAGCGATTTTCGACGCGCTGGAACTGCAGCGCATGGACCACTGTGACGGCGCCCTGCGCGAAGGTGTGCTGTTCGACCTGCTCGGCCGCCACCACCATGAAGACGTGCGCGAACGCACCCTCAACTCGTTGATGGAGCGTTACCACGTGGACCAGGGCCAGGCTGCGCGTGTGGAACGCAAGGCACTGCATGCCTTCGACCAAGTGGCCGATGCGTGGGGGCTGAAAGACGGAAATTGGCGCGATCTGCTGGGCTGGGCCGCGAAAGTGCACGAAGTAGGCCTCGATATCGCCCACTATCACTACCACAAGCACGGCGCCTACCTGATCGAGCACTCCGACCTTTCGGGCTTCTCCCGCGAGGACCAGCAGATGATGGCCTTGCTGGTACGCGGCCACCGCCGCAACATCCCCAAGGACAAGTTCGCCGAGCTGGGTGACGAAGGCATCAAGCTGCTGCGCCTGTGCGTGCTGCTGCGCTTCGCCATTCTGTTTCACCACATCCGTGGCAACCAGCAGATGCCGAAGGTGGTGCTCAACGCTGGCGATGCAAGCCTGGATGTGGCCTTCCCTGAAGGCTGGCTGGAACAGAACCAGCTGACCCAGGCCGACTTCGCCAACGAGGCGGAGTGGCTGGCCCGGGTCGGCTTCGTCCTCAGCGTACGTTGAGGACCGGGTTGCTCAGGCGCTCCAGCAGGGTCGCCTGGGCACTGCGCGGGTTCTGGTTGCCGGTCGGGGTGATGCGCACGTAGCGCCCGTCTGGCTGCAAGGTCCAGGCGTGGGTGTTGTCGGTCAGGTAGCCTTCCAGCTCCTTCTTCACCCGCAGCAACAGCTTCTTGCCTTCCACCGGGAAGCAGGTCTCGACGCGCTTGTCGAGGTTGCGCTCCATCCAGTCGGCACTGGACAGGTAGATCTGCTCTTCGCCGCCATTGAGGAAGTAGAACACCCGCGTGTGCTCAAGGAAGCGGCCGATGATCGAGCGCACCTGGATATTGTGTGAAACCCCCGGAATGCCTGGGCGCAGGCAGCACATGCCACGCACCACCAGGTCGATCTTCACACCCGACTGGCTGGCCTTGTACAGCGCCTTGATGACCTTGGCGTCGGTCAGCGAGTTGAACTTGGCAATGATGTGCGCCGGCTTGCCTTCGAGGGCAAACTGGGTTTCGCGCGCAATCATGTCGAGCATGCCCTTCTTCAGGGTGAACGGCGCGTGCAGCAGCTTTTTCATGCGCAGCGTCTTGCCCATGCCGATGAGCTGGCTGAACAGCTTGCCGACGTCCTCGGTGAGGGCGTCGTCTGAGGTCAGCAGGCTGTAGTCGGTGTACAGGCGGGCATTGCCGGCGTGGTAGTTACCGGTGCCCAGGTGCGCATAACGCACGATCTCGCCCTGCTCGCGACGCAGGATCAACATCATCTTGGCGTGGGTCTTGAAACCGACCACGCCGTAGATCACCACCGCACCGGCCGCTTGCAGGCGGCTGGCCATCTGCAGGTTGGACTCTTCGTCGAAGCGCGCGCGCAGTTCGATCACCGCGGTGACCTCCTTGCCGTTACGCGCAGCGTCCACCAGGGCATCGACAATTTCCGAGTTGGCCCCGGACCGGTACAGGGTCTGGCGCACGGCGAGCACGTGCGGGTCCTTGGCGGCCTGGCGCAGCAGGTCGACCACCGGGGTAAAGGACTCGAAGGGGTGCATCAGCAGTATGTCCTGCTTGCTGATCACGCTGAAAATGTTGTCGGCGTTCACCAGCAGCTTGGGGATCGCCGGGGTGAACGGCGTGTACTGAAGCTCCGGGTGGCTGTCCAGGCCGGTAATGCTGAACAGGCGGGTGAGGTTGACCGGGCCATTGACCTGGTACAGCTCGCTTTCGCTGAGGCTGAACTGCTTGAGCAGGTAGTCCGACAGGTGTTTCGGGCAGGTGTCGGCCACCTCCAGGCGCACGGCGTCGCCGTAACGGCGCGAGAACAGCTCGCCGCGCAGGGCGCGGGCCAGGTCGTCGACTTCTTCGGAGTCCAGCGCCAGGTCGGCGTTACGGGTAAGGCGGAACTGGTAGCAGCCCTTCACCTTCATGCCCTGGAACAGGTCGTCGGCGTGCGCGTGGATCATCGACGACAGGAACACGTAGTTGGCACCTGGGCCGCCCACCTCTTCAGGCACGCGGATAACCCGGGGCAGCAGGCGCGGGGCCGGGATGATCGCCAGGCCCGAGTCGCGGCCGAAGGCATCGACCCCCTCCAGCTCGACGATGAAGTTGAGGCTCTTGTTCACCAGCAGTGGGAACGGGTGGGTCGGATCGAGGCCGATCGGGGTGATGATCGGGGCGATTTCGTCGCGGAAATAGCGGCGCACCCAGGTCTTGAGCTTGGGCGTCCAGTAACGGCGGCGGATAAAGCGGATCTGGTGCTTTTCCAGCTCCGGCAGCAGCACGTCGTTGAGGATCGCGTACTGGCGCTCTACCTCGATGTGCACCAGCTCACTGATACGCGCCAGCGCCTGGTGCGGCTGCAGGCCGTCGGCACCGGCCTGTTCACGGGCGAAGTTGATCTGCTTCTTCAGGCCGGCGACGCGGATCTCGAAGAACTCGTCGAGGTTGCTGGAGAAGATCAACAGGAACTTGAGGCGTTCGAGCAGTGGGTAGTTCTCGTCCAGGGCCTGTTCCAGCACGCGGATGTTGAACTGCAGCTGCGAGAGTTCGCGATGAATGTACAGGCTGCTGTCGTCCAGGCCGGGGACGGTGATTGCCGGGGCCGGCGCGGGCGCGGGCGCCGCGGCCACAGGCTCGGCGACCTGTTCCTCTACAGGCTCCGGTTCGGGCGCCGGCGGCAGGTCTGGCGGGGTCTGCACCAACTCTTCCGGGAGCTCCTGGGCATCCTTGATCGCGACAGGGGTGAGCACTTCATTATTCATCTGGCGTTCCTGAGGACGTTAACGCCCTATCATCAATTGAGCGGCAAGATAAGCGCCCATTATGACGCCTGTGTTACACACCAGGGCAAGCCATGGCGCGTGGCCTCTGGCATTGTCTGTGTAGGAATTGTTCACGTCGAGACACATTTGGACACTTTCACGAATGCGCGCGAAGGGGTAGGCTGCGCGTTCATTTCGCCAGCACCTCAGAAAATGCTTCAACAATTCCTGCAGGATTTCGGCTACTTTGCCCTTTTTCTAGGCACCTTCTTCGAAGGCGAGACCATCCTGGTGCTTGCGGGTTTCCTTGCATTCCGTGGGTACATGGACATCAAGCTGGTGTGCCTGGTGGCGTTTTTCGGCAGCTATGCCGGCGACCAGCTGTGGTACTTCATGGGCCGCCGCCACGGGCGCAGGATCCTGGCGCGCAAACCACGCTGGCAAGCGATGGGTGACCGGGCGCTGGACCACATCCGCCGCCACCCCGACATCTGGGTGCTGAGCTTCCGCTTCGTTTATGGCCTGCGTACGGTCATGCCGGTGGCCATTGGCCTGTCGGGCTACCCGCCGCGCCGCTACCTGCTGCTCAACGGCCTTGGCGCGGCCATCTGGGCAATAGCCCTGGGCGCGGCTGCGTACCACTTCGGCGCCATTCTCGAAGGCCTGCTGGGCAACGTGAAGCGTTACGAGCTATGGGTACTTGGAGGCCTGGTGGGGCTGGGCGTCCTGTTGTGGCTGCGCCGGCGTTTCCGCGCCTTGCGCGCGGAGCGCAAGGCGGCGGACCAGGCCCAGGCCCCACAGGCTGAGAAGGCTATAGACCACGAGCAGGAACCAGGCCAGCGGCGCGACCACCGCTAGGCCCAGTGCGCCGGCCAGGTACAGCGCCGGCGCATTCACCACAAGCCGCGCCAGTTCCAGGCGTGCAGCCCAGGGCCGGTTCTCCAGCAACCCGCCCAGCACGAACAGACCAAACGCCATGAGCGACCAGCCGAGCACCAGCGCGGCGGCCGGCAGGCGTTCGGCTACGTCCATCAGGTAGCTGCCCAAGGCCACATAAACCACGAACTGCGTCGCCACGTAGGCTTGTTGCGGGCGGCCCAGGGCAACCTCGAACTTGCGAAAAAGCGTCAGGTCCTGCTTGGCCTGTGGGTAACGTGCGGCCACATCGGCCGGGCGCCAGCCAGTGGGCATGAACCAGATGCGCAGCTTGTCCCACAGGCTGGCAGTGCGCCGGGCGTCATGCCAGAGCTGGGCATAGAACTGCAGGTTGGCCCACAGAGGGTTCCAGCTGGCCAGCGGCGTGGTTACCCCGAACACCACAGGCTCGGCCGGGTCCTCCTCTTTGAAGGTGCCGAACAGACGGTCCCAGAGAATGAACACACCGCCGTAGTTGCGATCCAAGTAAACAGGGTTTTGCGCATGGTGGACGCGATGGTTGGATGGCGTGATCAACACCCACTCAAGCCAGCCAAGCTTGGGAATGTGCCGGGTATGCACCCAGAACTGGTACAGCAGGTTGAGCGATGCCACGGTGATGAACACCAGTGGCGGCACGCCCAGCAGTGCCAGCGGCAGGTAGAAGATCCACGAGAAGATGAACCCGCTACTGGTCTGGCGCAACGCGGTGGTGAGGTTGTATTCCTCGCTTTGGTGATGCACCGAATGCGCGGCCCACAGCACGTTGCGTTCATGGCCCAGTCGGTGCAGCCAGTAGTAGCAGAAGTCGTACAGGACAAAGGCCAGCAGCCATACCCACCAGGCTTCGGGCGGCAGGCGCAAAAGTGCCAGGTGCTCGAACGCCAGGGCATAGGTCACCAGCCCTGCGCCTTTGGTCAGCAACCCGGTGCTGGTCGACAGCACGCCGGTACTCAGGCTGTTGATCGAATCGGCCAGGGTAAAGTTGCGCTGGCCACGCACACGGTCGGCCACCAGCTCCAGGGCGATGAGCACGAAGAAGAACGGCACGGCCAGCAATATCAGGTCCATGGGTACGGCCTCAGGCGGTATCCATCAAGATTAGGCCGCACCTGCGGCAACCCCTATGGCGACATCTGCCAAACTAGAGGACATTTAGCGCCTCGACACTGGAGTAATGAGCATGACAAAAAAAGTAGCGGTGATTCTTTCCGGCTGTGGCGTGTATGACGGCGCCGAAATCCACGAAAGCGTGATCACCCTGCTGCGCCTCGACCAGCGCGGTGCGCAGGTGCAGTGCTTCGCGCCTAACATTACGCAGATGCATGTCATCAACCATCTGACCGGCGAAGAAATGCCCGAGTCGCGCAATGTGCTGGTGGAGTCGGCGCGCATTGCCCGCGGCGAGGTCAAGGACATCCGCGAAGCCAAGGCTGAAGACTTCGATGCGCTGATCGTGCCAGGCGGTTTCGGGGCGGCGAAAAACCTGTCCAACTTCGCCGTGGAAGGCGCCAACTGCAGCGTCAACCCGGACGTGCTGGCCCTGGCCGAAGCCTTTGCCGACGCCTGCAAGCCGGTTGGCCTGATCTGCATTTCGCCGGCACTGGCCGCGAAGATCTACGGGCCGGGCGTGGTCTGCACCATCGGTAGCGACGCAGGCACTGCGGCGGCTGTCGAGAAGATGGGCGGCACCCATGAAGAGTGCGATGTGCACGACATTGTCGAAGACACCCAGCGCAAGCTGGTGACTACCCCGGCTTACATGGAGGCCAAGTCGATCAGCGAAGCGGCGGGCGGGATCTACAAGCTGGTGGACCGAATCCTGGAACTCACGCACGAGGGTGACCAGTAAGCCTTTGGGGCTGCAAAGCAGCCCCGCATCAGGTTTTACTCAGCCGGGCAATGATCCGGTCCAGCGCATTGGCGAACGCCTGCTTTTCACGTTCACCATAAGCCGCCTGCCCTCCCCCCACCTGGCCCTGCTCACGCAACTCGGTGAACAGGTTGCGCGCCGCCAGGCGGTCGCCCATGTTGCGCTCGTCGAACTCACGCCCGCGCGGGTCCAGCACGGTCACGCCCTTTTTAACCAGGCGGTCAGCCAGCGGCACATCACTGCAGATCACCAACTCACCGGGCACGGCGTGTTCGACCAGGTAGTCGTCAGCTGCGTCCATACCGCTGGGTACCACGATCAGGCGCACGATCGCGAACGCCGGCTTGGCCACGGCCTGCCCTGCCACCATCACCACCTCAAACTTGCGCTTGAGGGCGAATTTGACGATCAGATCCTTGGCCGCCTTGGGGCAGGCGTCGGCATCGATCCATACACGCATCGGAAATTCTCTACATGAACTCAATGCGCCCATCATGCCTGAAGCGCAGCGAAAGCTGGAGCAGGCGGGCGCTGGGAAAATGGCGCCAAAAAACCAATTACCGCTTATCCGTCCCCGCCACTCAGGCTAAACTCGCCACAGCTTTACTGGCCTGCCTGAGCGCACAATGAACCACCCTCACGAAATCCGCCCTGACCTGAATGAAGGCATTGATCGCAAGGTCCTGGCGACATTGCGTGCGCGCTTCCTGCAGCTCAACGAGGGGCGCCTGCAGCGGGCAATGGAAGGCCTGTCGACACGCCAGCAACAGGTACTGACACTGTTGCCACTGTTGTTTCATGTGAACCACCCCTTGTTGCCCGGCTACGTCTCGGGCAGCACGCCTGCGGGCGTATCAGGCTACGAGCCAGGTGCCGAACTGGTGGTCGAGGCCCAGCGCCTGGCCCGCTCGTTCACCTACAAGGCCCGCCATGGCAACCCGCCACGCCCGATCCATGGCCTGTACCTGATGGGCAGCCTGGGCTCGCTGGCCCAGGCCGAGCACAGCGACATGGACCTGTGGGTGTGCCATGCGCCCGGCTTGCCCGAGCACTTGCTGGGAGAACTGCGCCGCAAGTGCCAATTGCTGGAGGATTGGGCGGCAAGCCTGGGCGCCGAGGCGCATTTCTTCCTGATCGACACGCAAGGCTTTGCCCAGGGCCAACGCGATGGCCAGCTGGGCTCCGACGACTGCGGCACCACCCAACACTACCTGCTGCTGGACGAGTTCTATCGCACTACCCTATGGCTGGCAGGGCGTACACCGCTGTGGTGGCTGGTACCCATCTACCAGGAACACAATTACCACGCCTACACCCAGACCCTGCTGACCAAGCGCTTCATCCACAGCCAGGACGCCCTCGACCTGGGCAACCTGGCGCACGTTCCGCCCGGCGAGTTCGTCGGTGCCGGCCTGTGGCAACTGTTCAAGGGCATCGATTCGCCCTACAAGTCGCTACTCAAGCTGCTGCTGACCGAGGCCTACGCCAGCGAACACCCCACCGTGCGCTGCCTGAGCCTGGACTACAAGCAGGCGGTGTTCGCCAACCAGCTCGACCTCGACGAGCTGGACCCGTATGTGATGGTGTACCGACGCATCGAACGTTACCTGCTGCAACGTGGCGAGCCCGCGCGCCTGGAGCTGGTAAGGCGCAGCCTGTACCTGAAGGTGAACAAGAAGCTCAGCGACCAGGGCCGCGCCAATGGCTGGCAGCGCCGGCTGTTGCAGCGCCTGGCAGACGAGTGGGGCTGGGACGAGCGTCAGCTGGCCCTGCTGGACAGCCGCAGCCAATGGAAAGTGCAGCAAGTCGCTGTCGAGCGCCGCGAACTGGTGGCCGAGCTGAACCATAGCTACCGCTTCCTCAGCCAGTTTGCCAGCACCCAGAACGCCAGCAGCCGCGCCGACCAGCGCGACCTCAATGTGCTGGGCCGGCGCCTGTATGCGGCCTTCGAGCGCCGCGCCGGCAAGGTCGAGGTGATCAACCCCGGCATCGCCCCGGACCTGGCCGAAGGCACCCTGACCCTGGTCCAGGCGCCCAACCGCAAGGAGCCCGGCAGCTACCACTGGGAGCTGTACAGCGGCAACCTGAGTACCCACGAGGTGGAGCACTTCAGCCCGATCAAACGCTGCCGCGAGCTGCTTGAACTGCTGGCCTGGGCCCACCGCAACGGCGTGATCGACAGCAGCACGCGCCTGGCGCTGCACCCGGGCGTCAGCGACCTCAGCGAGTTCGAGCTGTTCAACCTGATGGGTTGCCTGCAGCAAAGCATTCCCCTGCCCTTGCCAATCGTCAGCGAAGTGCGCCTGCTGCAGCCCAGCGTTGCCGACGAGGTGCTGTTGCTGGTCAATGTCGCCATCGACCCGCTGCGCCATCACCGCGACCTGAACATCCTGATGACCACCGAGCGTACCGATTCGTTGAGCTACGCAGGCGTGCGCGAAAACCTGGTGCTGACCCTGGACCAGGTCACCCTGAACAGTTGGAACGAAGTGCTGGTCCAGCGCTACGACGGTGAGCACGCGCTGGTGCGCTGCCTGCGGGACTTCCTCAACAGCCCGGTGCTGCGCGGCCACCGGCCACGGGTACGAGTGCGCTGTTTTTGCCAGAGCCGCGCGCAGGCCATCGGCCAGCGCGTGGAGGAAATTTTCGACACGGTGCAGCTGCTGCTGGACCAAGGCTTGAACCACCGCTACCTGCTACAGGTGGCCCAACACACCCATGTGCTGGAGCTGTTGGCCGGGCATGTCGGCCTGGCCACCCTGGCCGAGCACGAAGCACTGCTGGCCCACCTGGGCGAGGAGCGTAGCGCCTATAGCCCGCTGTACCTGGATAGCAACGCACTGCTGGACCACGACTTGCGCCTGGTGCTGGAACAGGGCCGCCCGGCTTGCATCCAGGTGTTCTACCGCCTGCAGGGTGGCTGGGCCGAGTTGTATGTGCTGGATGAATACAATGCCCTGTGGCAGCAGCGCCTTCCCCTGCATGACGAAGCCCACCTGCTGCTGCCACTGCAACGCTTCCTGCGGTCAGTGGTGATGCGCCGTGATGCCCGGCTGCCGCTGGATACCCAGCGCGCTGCCTCGCTGGACATCCACTACGCGCAACTGTTGCCTTCCGGCGCTGGCAAGGCGCGCAGCATCGAGGCGCGCCAGGCTCCGGTCGAAGGCAGCGGCCAGCCTTACTATGCGGTGCAGGCCATCATCCAGGCCGGAGTGGCGGGTGCGGCGCATGTGACGCTGTACTGCGACCAGCAAGAGTTTTCCGAGCTGGAGCATGGTGGTCAGCTGTATGCAGTGGTGGCCAGGCAGATCATCGGGCAACGGCGCGGTGCCGGACAGTACCGGTGCTACATCACCGACCTGGATTTGTCCGAGCTGCTGGATGACCGGCTGGGCGCGACGCAGGTGTACCTGAGCTACAAGCGGGTGCTGGAGCAGGCGTTGAATGAGGGGTTGGAGCAGGTGCTGGGGGAATGACCGAGGGCCGCTGTGCGGCCCCCTTGACCCTTACAGGTCGTAATCGCCCGCCGCTTCTGGCTGGTATTCCACTTCCAGCAGCTTCAGCTTGAGGGTCTTGCCCCCCGGTGCCGGCCAGTCGATCTGCTCGCCCACCGACAGCCCCAGCAAAGCGCAACCGATCGGTGCCAGGACCGAGACATTGCCTTCCGGCCCTGCGTCCTTCGGATAGACCAACGTCAGGTGGTAGTCCTTGCCGCTGGCTTCCTCACGGCAGTGCACGCGCGAGTTCATGGTCACCACGCCCGCTGGCACGTCCTCGTGACCGACCACCTGCTCGGCGCGGTCCAGCTCGTCCTGCAGGGCGAGCACACCCGGCGTACTCTCGTCGAGGCTGTCGATAAGACGCTCCAGACGCTGTACGTCCAATCGGGTGAGGATGAGGGAAGGCTTGGTGCTCATGATCCAGTCAGACTCCTTTGAACAGGCGATTTTCGTAGTGCAGATAAAGCAAAACCCCGCCCAAGGGCGGGGTTTGTGAAGGCTTTGGCGTCACCGACGCAGAACCCGACACTACCACAGCCGGGCAAATACTCAAGCCCCTGCTAGCAGTGTGCCTTAGCTTGGTCGCGCAGGGCCTGGGCCTCGCGGCAGATCTGCCGACGCCGTTCGTCATCGGCTGAACGCCATTCGCGAATGTGCTCCACATGCCGCTGGCAGCCGGTGCACACCCGCTGCTCGTCCAGCCGGCAAACGCTGATGCACGGCGATGGCACGGCGGGGCTGACGTTGCTGTAGAGCGGCTTGGGTGGCCGGGCCTGGACGCTGCTCATGTCAGATCTCGTCGAAGTCCAGCTTCTCGCCAGCCCGCTCCCAGACGATGCGTTCGAGCATTTCGCCCAGCAGTTCGTCGCTCTTCTCGCACACCCACTTCTTGCTCTCTTCGTCGTAGTCGAAGTGGAAACCACCCGAACGGTCGGCCAGCCACAGTTGGCGCAGCGGTTCCTGGCGGCTGAAGATCAGCTGGGCGCCACCTTCGAACTTGACGGTGAGAACACCGGCGGAGTTCTCCATGTCCAGGTCCAAGCCGCTCTCGTCGAACAGGTCTTCCAACGCCTGTTGGGTCGCGTCGACCAGATCATGGAAACGCGCTTCACTCAAACTCATTGCAGGAACCTCGAAATTGGCTGCGTTACAGGCAAGCCGGGCAAGATACGGGCGCTTGGCGCCGAATGCAAAGTTTAGCCATTGCAGGCGGCAAGAATCGCCCGCCCGGCGGACCGGCCCTTGCATAGGCAAGCCGCCGGTCGCTCGGTATACTCGGGCGCAATACTGCATTTTTCTAAGGATTTCACCCATGAAGCGCCTGATTTCCTCCTTCGCGGCGCTGGTCGCTGTTGCCTGCCTCGTTTCGGCCTGCGGCCAGAAAGGCCCGCTGTACCTGCCTGAAGACGGCGATAACGGCAAAGCGCACAAGTCGCACCAGCACCAGCCCAAAGCCAAGCCGGCCGCGGCCCCGGCGCCAGCGCAGCAGCCCGAGCTGCAGTCCGAGCCCGAGCAGTCGCCTGCGCAGTAAGGAAACCAGATGAACGCTTTCAACTACCGCGACGGTCAGCTGTTCGCGGAAGGGGTGGCCCTGTCGGCCGTCGCCGAACGTTTCGGCACCCCCACCTATGTGTATTCGCGCGCCCACATCGAGGCCCAGTACCGCAGCTACGCCGACGCCCTGCAAGGCACCGAGCACCTGGTGTGCTTCGCGGTCAAGGCCAACTCCAACCTTGGCGTGCTGAACGTGCTGGCGCGCCTGGGCGCAGGTTTCGACATTGTCTCCGGCGGTGAGCTGGAGCGCGTGCTGGCTGCTGGCGGGCGCGCCGACCGCGTGGTGTTCTCCGGCGTCGGCAAAACCCGCGAAGACATGCGCCGCGCCCTGGAAGTGGGTGTGCACTGCTTCAACGTCGAGTCCACCGACGAGCTGGAGCGCCTGCAAGTCGTGGCGGCCGAGATGGGCAAGGTTGCCCCGGTGTCGCTGCGGGTCAACCCGGACGTTGACGCAGGAACTCACCCGTACATTTCCACCGGCCTTAAAGAAAACAAGTTCGGCATCGCCATCGCCGACGCCGAGGCCATCTACGTGCGTGCTGCGCAGCTGCCGAACCTGGAAGTGGTTGGCGTCGACTGCCACATCGGCTCGCAGCTGACCACCGTGGAACCGTTCCTCGATGCCCTCGACCGCCTGCTGGACCTGGTCGATCGCCTCGCCGACTGCGGCATCCACCTGCGCCACCTGGACCTGGGTGGCGGCGTTGGCGTGCGCTACCGCGACGAAGAGCCACCGCTGGTGGCCGACTACATCAAGGCTATTCGCGAACGCGTAGGCAAGCGCGACCTGGCCCTGGTGTTCGAGCCGGGCCGCTACATCGTGGCCAACGCCGGCGTGCTGCTCACCCGCGTGGAATACCTCAAGCACACCGAACACAAGGACTTCGCCATCATCGATGCGGCAATGAACGACCTGATTCGCCCGGCCCTTTACCAGGCCTGGATGGGTGTCAGCGCGGTCATCCCACGCGAAGGCGAAGGCCGTGCCTACGACCTGGTCGGCCCGATCTGCGAGACTGGCGACTTCCTCGGCAAGGACCGCGTGTTGAACCTGGCCGAAGGCGACCTGCTGGCCGTGCAGTCCGCGGGCGCCTATGGTTTTGTCATGAGCTCCAACTACAACACCCGTGGCCGTTGCGCTGAAATCCTGGTCGACGGCGACCAGGCGTTCGAAGTACGCCGCCGCGAGACCATCGCCGAACTGTACGCTGGCGAAAGCCTGCTGCCGGAGTAAGCCCATGCTGCTGCGTTTTACCAAGATGCACGGCCTGGGCAACGACTTCATGGTCCTCGACCTGGTCAGCCAGCACGCGCATATCCAGCCAAAGCACGCCAAGCAATGGGGTGACCGCCATACCGGCATCGGCTTCGACCAGTTGCTGATCGTCGAGGCGCCGAACAACCCGGAAGTGGACTTCCGCTACCGCATCTTCAACGCCGACGGCTCTGAAGTGGAGCAGTGCGGCAACGGTGCGCGCTGCTTCGCCCGTTTCGTGCTGGACAAGCGCCTGACCGCGAAAAAGCGTATCCGCGTGGAAACCAAAAGCGGCATCATCGTGCTGGACGTGCAGAACGACGGCCAGGTGAGTGTCGACATGGGCCCACCGCGGTTCATTCCTGCCGAAATCCCCTTTGTCGCTGACAAGCAGGCGCTGAACTACCCACTGGAAGTCGACGGCCAGCTGCATTCGATTGCCGCCGTGTCCATGGGGAACCCGCATGCCGTGCTGCGCGTCGACGACGTGCATACTGCCCCCGTGCATGAGCTGGGCCCGAAGATCGAAAACCACCCACGCTTCCCGCAGCGGGTGAATGCCGGCTTCCTCCAGGTCATCGACCGCCACCGCGCCAACCTGCGCGTGTGGGAACGCGGCGCGGGCGAAACCCAGGCCTGCGGCACCGGCGCTTGCGCCGCGGCCGTGGCAGCGATCAGCCAAGGCTGGATGGATTCCCCGGTGTCCCTCGACTTGCCCGGTGGCCGCCTGCACATCGAATGGGCCGGCCCCGGCAAGCCCGTGTTGATGACCGGCCCTGCCGTGCGCGTCTACGAAGGACAGGTTCGTCTCTAAGCGAGTAACCGCCATGACCGATCAGCCCAAGGTTGTACCCCAGCAGTCCGCCGAGCTCGATGCCGAAGCGGTGGTCGCCTACCTGCGCGCCCACCCCACCTTCTTCGCCGAGCACGACGAGCTGCTGATCGAACAGCACATCCCGCACCAGCGTGGCGACAGCGTGTCGTTGGTGGAACGCCAGCTCAAGCTGCTGCGTGACCGCAACATCGAGATGCGCCATCGCCTGTCGCAACTGATGGACGTGGCCCGCGACAACGACCGGCTGTTCGACAAGACCCGACGGCTGATCCTCGACCTGCTCGACGCCGGTACCCTGGAAGAAGTTGTGATGGCGGTCGAAGACAGCCTGCGCCAGGAATTCCAGGTGCCCTTCGTCAGCCTCATCCTGTTCGGCGACAACGTTGCGCCGGTCGGACGCTGGGTCAGCAACGCCGAAGCGCAACAGGCCATCGGTGCCCTGCTGGGCGGCGGCAAGACGGTCAGTGGCAACCTGCGTGAACATGAGCTGGCGTTCCTGTTTGGTGAAGAACAGCGCCGAGAAGTGGGCTCCAGCGCAGTGGCCACCCTCGAATACCAGGGGCTGCATGGGGTGCTGGCGATCGGCAGCCGCGACCCGCAACACTACAAGAGCAGCGTCGGCACCCTGTTCCTCGGCTACATCGCCGAAGTGCTCGGCCGCGTTGTACCGCGCGTTACCCAGACCCTGCGCTCGGTACGCTGATGGAACGCCAGCTGGAGGCTTATTGCGCACACCTGCGCAACGAGCGCCAGGTGTCGGAGCATACGTTGGTGGGCTACCGGCGCGATCTGGACAAGGTCATCGGCTACTGCAAGGAACACGGCATTGCCGGTTGGCAGGCGCTGCAGATCCAGCAACTGCGCCAGCTGATCGCCCGCCTGCACCACCACGGTCAGTCTTCACGCAGCCTGGCCCGGCTGCTGTCGGCGGTGCGCGGCCTGTACCGCTACCTCAACCGCGAAGGCCTGTGCCAGCACGACCCGGCCACCGGCCTGAGCGCGCCCAAGGGTGAGCGCCGGTTGCCCAAGGTGCTGGACACCGACCGCGCCCTGCAGCTGCTTGATGGCGGCGTCGACGACGACTTCATCGCCCGCCGTGACCAGGCCATTCTTGAACTGTTTTATTCGTCTGGCCTGCGCCTGTCCGAGCTGACCAACCTCGACCTCGATCACATCGACCTCGCCGCCGGCCTGGTGCAGGTGCTGGGCAAGGGTGGCAAGGCCCGCGTTCTGCCGGTTGGCCGCAAGGCCCGCGAGGCGCTGCAGGCCTGGTACCGCCTGCGCGGCATCGGCAACCCGCGTGACCGCGCAGTGTTCATCACCCGCCAGGGCAACCGCATCACGCCACGGGCTGTGCAGCAACGGGTGAAGAAGGCGGGTGAGCGCGAGCTGGGCCAGCACCTGCACCCGCACATGCTTCGCCATTCCTTCGCCAGCCATGTGCTGGAATCGTCCCAGGACCTGCGGGCGGTGCAAGAGATGCTCGGCCATGCCGACATCAGTACCACGCAGATCTACACCCACCTGGACTTCCAGCACCTGGCCGCGGTGTACGACAGCGCCCACCCTCGGGCCAAACGCAGCAAAGGCACAGACTCATGAGCATCAAGCTGATCACATTCGACCTCGACGACACCCTGTGGGACACCGCGCCGGTCATCGCCAGCGCCGAAGTCGTGCTGCGCGACTGGCTCGAAGCCAACGCCCCGATCCTGGGCGGCGTGCCGGTGGAGCACCTGTTCGCCATCCGCGAGCGCCTGGTGCAGGCCGAGCCCGGCCTCAAGCACCGCATCAGCGCCCTGCGCCGACGGGTGCTGTTCCATGCCCTGGAAGAGGTCGGCTACAGCGAAAAGCAAGCGCAGTCGCTTGCCAACGAAGGCTTTGAAGTGTTCCTGCACGCTCGCCACCAGGTGGAGATCTTCCCCGAGGTGCAGCCGGTACTGGAGATCTTGCGCCATCACTACACCCTGGGCGTGGTCACCAACGGCAATGCCGATGTGAGCCGGCTGGGGCTGGCGGACTACTTTCGCTTTGCCCTGTGCGCCGAAGACCTCGGCATCGGCAAGCCGGACCCGGCACCGTTCCTGGAAGCCCTGCGCCGCGGCGAGGCGGACGCCAGCGCCGCCGTTCACATCGGCGACCACCCCGGCGATGACATCGCAGGCGCCCAGCGCGCGGGGCTACGGGCCGTCTGGTTCAACCCCCAGGGCAAGGCGTGGACGGGTGAGCAGGCACCGGATGCCGAGATCCAGCGCCTTTCGCAGCTGCCCGACGTCCTTTCGCGCTGGCGCTGACAGGGGCCTGGAGCCGCGCAGAATCTGAGGTGAATAGCCAACCTGTGGGAGCGGGTTCACCCGCGATGCGGCCCGCACAGGCTGCACAAAACTCCGCAGAGATGGCGGGATGCCGTGCTTAACCGCCAGCAACCCTGCGATGCAGGCTTTGGCGACGCAGCAACCACATCAACGTGCCACCTTTGATTAACTCTGAAATCACAATCAAACCGAGCATCAACCAAGGGTTGTAGCCAGGTGCCAAGCTGGCCCAGACCAACAGCACCGACAAAGACGGCACAGCGAACAGCAACCGCCAAGGCATTTGTGCTAGACCAACATAGATTCCCGCCTTCCGAGCGCCCAGCAAAAGGGCAGCACTGAAGATGATCGAGGCCTGCAGAACCACGTTCATCGCCATCAGCGCTATGGTGAGCCAGCCTTGCTCGCTCCAAATGTCCCACATGTTCTGTAGGTCTGTAACCACGGGAAAATGCCCACGCCGAATACTACCTTCGAGGTAGAGCAATAGATAAAGGGCATCCAGCCCTCCCCACAACCGCAATGCCCAGCCCTCTGCTTTTCGTCCTCCGGGCATCATTTCTTTTCTCGGTGTTCGTAGGTTTCAAAAGGAAGAGCGGGTTGCCAATGCCAGGATTTCCCACTGATTTGCCATTTATCTTCTCCCTCGAAGTACCGTTGAGTGATACCCCGTATTTCGCCATAGCGATGAATGACGGATCGCGACGCCAAATGATCATCGTGGCTATCAAGTGGAACCCATTACTGGGTCACGATTCGAAAGGTGTTGTCATAATCCTTGCCTTCCGAACCGAAGAGACGACCCTCGTCACCCAGCGAGCCAAGGCGGTTCTGCAGAATGGCGAATGTATTTTTCAAACCGTCGTAATCGATGTCGATAGTGCGCCACTTACCAGGGCCACTTTCGTTTTCAGCGTGCCTGTTGATCTGCCCAGACATAGGGAAGCATTGCGCCCCACCTAAGTGGCCATCCAGCCTCATGGGCTTGAATGGTTGGCTGGTCAAAAACAGCCATCTGCCGTCTCTGATCTCTTTTAGCGCCACTTCGAGATCTCGCTCAGAGAGCTGTCGCCCGAGAGTGATGCCGCAATCTCTCAAAAACTCTGTCCTACCGTGCAAGCATCCCCAGTTTGTGAGAGCACGCTTTACTTTCCACTCAGCAAAAAAAGGATCTTCCACCTTAGGGAAGTCTTCCTTGCGAAGGTCACGACGACGAACCAGTTTGTCCATAAATCCCCCAGGCTTGAAGGCTGATGCTTGCCTGGTGGCGCAAATCTGATCTAGCAGATGCCTCCTCTTTTCTTGTGGGAAAATTCTCTATTTTCTCAGAGCCCACAAAAAAGCCCGCAGCGACGGCGGGCTTTTTTGCGTTCAGCCACTCAGATAGGGCGGCTGCCGTATTTGTTGTCCGGCTTCTTGGGCGGGTCGGCGACCACGTTGGCCTCGACTTCCTGCACCTTGCCACCGCGCGAAAGGAATTCTTCCATCGCCTTGGCCAGTGCATCACGCTCCTTCTGCTTGGCTTCCATGCTCGGCATCTCGTCTACCGAGACAGCCGCCTTGGATTTGCCCTTGGCAGCAGGTGCCGGGCTGCTGTCGTCATCGCCAGCGTCTTCAACGCCGTCGTCAGCCGCCGCTTCGAGGCCTTCATCAGCCTCGTCTTCATCGCCTACTTCGAGGTCGTCGTTTTCCAGATCGTCGTCGCTCATGTTCTACCTCATGACTTGCGAAAAGCAGGTTAGTTATAGACCAGTGCAGCCGTAGACCGGCAGCCACCAGTGAAAATTCAACTGGCCGTGGGTTAGGCCACTGCCCTTGGGTCGGCGCTCCTGATGGGAGGCGGCACCCAGCAGGCCCTGCTCCTGGCAGGACCTGACAAATCCATCTAGCCCCTGCTGGCCACACGCTATTGGCAAGCCTAGCAAAGGCTGGCGAAGTGTGTGGACTACACGTCAAACACCCTTCGGCGCGCATTCTAGCGCGCCCGTGGAAAAAGCAAAGCACCATAAACGCCCTACGACTTGTAAGTTTTTTACCTACGTCGCGAACGTGACGGATAAACCGTTTGCCAAGCGCGAAATGCTGAAAATCTGGCAAAAAAATGCCCGGCAAGCCGGGCAAGTTTTTACCGCGTCGCAGTTACAGGTTGTAGCCGCGTTCGTTGTGCTGAGCCAGGTCGAGGCCGACCGACTCTTCTTCTTCGTTGACCCGCAGGCCCATCACCACATCCAGCACCTTGAGGATCACGTAGGTGACGATGGCGGTGTAGACCACGGTAAAGATCACGCCCTTGGCCTGGATCCAGACCTGCATGCCGATATCGGTGACGGTACCGAAGCCGCCCAGCGCCGGGGCTGCGAACACACCGGTAAGGATGGCACCGATGATGCCGCCGATGCCGTGCACGCCGAAGGCATCCAGCGAGTCGTCATAGCCGAGCCTGCGCTTGAGGGTGGTGGCGCAGAAGTAGCAGATCACACCCGAAGCCAAGCCGATCACCAGGGCGCCCATCGGGCCCACGGTACCTGCAGCCGGGGTAATGGCAACCAGGCCGGCAACCACGCCCGAAGCGATGCCCAGGGCGCTGGGTTTGCCGTGACCGATCCACTCGGCGAACATCCAGCCCAGTGCAGCAGCAGCGGTGGCGATCTGGGTGACCAGCATGGCCATGCCAGCGGTGCCGTTGGCGGCAGCGGCGGAGCCTGCGTTGAAGCCGAACCAGCCGATCCACAGCATGGCGGCGCCCATCAGGGTATAGCCCAGGTTGTGCGGGGCCATCGGGGTGGTCGGGTAGCCCTTGCGCTTGCCCAGCACCAGGCAGCAGACCAGGCCTGCGATACCCGCGTTGATGTGCACCACGGTGCCGCCAGCGAAGTCCAGTACGCCCCAGTCCCACATCAGTGCACCGTCACCGCTCCACACCATGTGCGCGATCGGCGCATACACCAGGGTGAACCAGATGCCCATGAACACCAGCATCGCGGAGAACTTCATGCGCTCCGCGAAAGCTCCCACGATCAGTGCCGGGGTGATGATGGCGAAGGTCATCTGGAAGGTGATGAAGACCGCTTCAGGGAACAGTGCGGTGGCCGACGTCAGGTTCTCGGGCGTGACGCCGCTGAGGAAGGCCTTGGAGAAGCCGCCGACGAAGGAATTGAAGTTGAGCACGCCCTTTTCCATACCGGTGGTATCGAAGGCCATGCTGTAGCCGTAGACGACCCAGAGAATGCTCATCAGGCCGGTGATTGCAAAGCACTGCATCATCACCGACAGCACGTTCTTGGAACGCACCATACCGCCATAGAACAGGGCCAGGCCCGGAATGGTCATGAACAGCACCAGCGCCGTTGCGGTCAGCATCCAGGCGGTGTCGCCGGAGTTCAGCGCTGGGGCAGCTTCCTCTGCCAGGGCAAGCCCGGGCATTACGAGGGACAATAGGGCTCCTAGCCCTGCGATCTTACGCAGAGTCATGTTGTTTTCTCCTGGGGCGTTGGGTTTGGTGAGGCTTTATTGCTGCTTAGATCGCGTCGGTATCGGTTTCGCCGGTACGGATGCGGATTGCCTGCTCCAGATTCACCACGAAAATCTTGCCGTCACCGATCTTGCCGGTGTTGGCTGCCTTGGTGATGGCTTCGATTACCCGATCAAGGTCCTTGTCATCGATGGCGACATCGATCTTCACCTTGGGCAGGAAATCGACCACATATTCAGCACCTCGGTACAGCTCGGTGTGGCCCTTTTGCCGACCGAAGCCTTTGACTTCGGTGACGGTGATGCCCTGCACGCCGATTTCCGACAGCGACTCGCGCACGTCGTCCAGCTTGAACGGCTTGATGATGGCTGTGACTAGCTTCATGAAACTCTCTCCCGATTTGGTGGACTTGCCCCAGGAAAACAAACCCGTCTCAAGTCTAAGCGCAGCGGTTGGCTTTGTAACGCGTCGTCGGCATCCGGCTCCGCGTGCGCACTGCTTGGTCACAAGGAACTGCATCAGTGCATGGCTCGTACAGGTCTTTGCAGAAACCTTGCCAGTTCCGGCAAATCACCGGAAAACAGCGAGTTATGCGAAAGGGTCGGGATTGGCCAGTCGCCAGCATGGTAAACATGCACAGTTTCGGTGCGCAGCGGCAGGGCGCATTGCGCGAAAAACGTGCACTCAAACGTCAGGTTTGTGCGTGCTACACTGCCGGCCATTTCTCAGTTTCAGTGGACAGCCCCATGCTTGCGCCCAAAGCCCTTCTCGATGCCCTGAGCGACCAGGCCTCGCGCCTGTTCAGCAGCGATACCGCCCAGCCCCGTGCAGAACTGGAAAGCCAGTTCAAGGTGCTGATGCAAGGCGCCTTCAGCAAGCTGGACCTGGTCAGCCGTGACGAATTCGACAGCCAGATGGTCGTGCTGGCGCGCACCCGCGCTCGGCTGGAGGCCTTGGAAAAACAAGTTGCCGAGCTGGAAGCACGCATGACGCCCGGCGCGCAAGAATAACTCGCGATACAAGGCGCTTTTGTCACTAATGTCAGCGCACGCAATGCTTTGAAGGCAAAGTCACCGACGTTCAGCCCGTCGCGGTCAGTGCCACGGTGTCAGGCCGAGGCCCCCATGCGGGCCGCCTCGAGGATTGCCTGTTTCGGCGGCAACTCGCTGGCATGCAAGGTGCCGCGAAACAAGGTCGCACCACACTGGGTAACCAGGTTCTTCACCCGGTTGTGCGAGTTGAGGATCTCGGCCTGGATGTCTTCGATGGCTGGATCCCCAGGCTGCAAGGCAGCCGCACGGTTGGCCCATTCGATAGCGGCAAAACGGCTCTGCTTGCGGGTGCCGCGCCCCTGCATCCAGGCCAACCCCAGTTCGGCACTGGCGCGCCCGGCAATCCACGCGTCCGGGTGCTCGACCAGGCTCGACAGGTAGGCAACCGCCTCGGATCGCTCCTGCGCTTCGCCAAACTGGCGCAACAGCATTCCCAGATGCAAGCGCGCGCGAGCATTGGTCTGCGGATTACCCAACGCATCGACCAGCAAGCGCCTGACGGCCAGCATGGCACTTCGATCATTCAAGTCCTCATCGCCATCCATGCGCAGGCAGGCGAGGTTGTACTTGGCCTGCCTGCTGCCCGCCTCTACCGCACGCTGCAGCCAATACTCAGCCGCCTCGTCATCCAGATAGTGCGCCGGGGTGTTGCCCAGGCCGCCGCTGTGCAGCTCGTACAGGCCAAGGGCAGCCCCCGGCAAGCTCAGCTCGGCACACCGCTCGTACAGGTAACACGCCACCTCATGCCGGTTGGCCGCCCACAGCAGCCGCGCCACAGCAAGCACCTCGAAGCCTGGCGCCTGGCCCGCGCGCTGGCGCGTTACCGCCACCTGCGACCATAGCCTTGCCTGCTCGGCCGAACGTGGCAGCCCCCACAGGCCGAAGCGATGCCCGGCAGCACGCATTGCACAGGCGCCAGCATGCGAGCGGCCTTCACACAGGCGCTCGATGGCGGTGCGCAACAGTTGGTGTTCATCTGCCATGCCATCGCGAAGTATCAGCCCGACCAAGCAGCGAAATGGCTCGCCCATGGCAGCGATGGCACCGTGATCGGCGTTACACGCCAAGCTCGCGGCGAAATCGCGCATACCGCCGGCATGGTCTTGCAAGGCACTGCTACGCAGCGCGCCTCGCCAAGCCAGCACAACGGCGCTTTCCCTTGGCCTTAGCGGGCGCTGCAACCAGGCATCGAACAGTTGCTGCCAGTCGGCGACAGCCTGCAACTGTTCGGTATGTGGCAGTTTCAGCCGGTCTTCGACGGCCATCCAGCGCAACGCATTGCGCAACGCTTCATCCCACGCCTCGCACAATGGCCCATTGGCCAACAGGTCTAACGCATCGAAGCTGGCGCCCCATCGGGGCAGCAGGTAATCGGCGTAGGCCTGGATCGCTTCAAAACAACCAGGGCGTGCCACCAGCGCATGGCGCAACCAGTAATAGCGTGGTGCTTCGTTTTCGTGATCGACCCGCCTGCTCAGGCACGCCGGCAACGCTTGGGGCAGCTCGGCCAAGGGCAACAACCCATGCTTCACCAGTAAGGGCGCCGCGGCTTCCTGCACTTCCACATCGGCATGGGCGCTGGGCCTGTACCGCGCAGGCTGCCCCTGAAACAGTTCGATCAACCAGCCAGGCTCGCGCAGCTGCGCACTGATACGCAGCATACCAATGGCAGCTGCCACGGGTTGTGCGCAGCGGTCCATTGCACACAACAGGTGCGCGGTCGCGGTTTCACATATTTGCTCGACGGCCAGCAAGCGCGCAGCGTTGCGCTGGCCAGCGTCCTGCACCTGGCAAGCCCGGTGGAAGCAGTGCATGCCCATTACCACCTGTGGGTGATAAGCCTTCGGGCAGGCGTGAATCCAGGCTTTGATGACTTGGCTCAGGGCCCTGTCACCCTGGTTTTCCGGGTCGACCAGCATGTGCCCTTCGATGGCCACAAGGTAGGCCGGAAACTCGCCCGGCGGGGCTTGGCGCCATTGCGCCTCAAGGCTGTCGAAAAAGCAGGTGAGTTCAATGAATGAATTGGCCTGCACCAGTTCGCGGATGACCTGGCGCGTGTGGGTGAGCGTTTGCACGGCGCAATACCTCAAGTCCATTTGAAAGAAGACGCTGTGCCATCCCATGGCAACGGCATTTGCCCAACAACACTAAGCCATACCCCGCACCTGCGCAAAGATTATTGGATCCATTTTTTGCCGATTTTTAAGAAAACACAGGGAAAAAACCTGCTCTGCAAAACCACGACGCACACTTGTTGCGCCTGTCGTGGCCACCATCGCTATCCTTGACCCAGCCGCAGGAAGCGGCCCTTTTCAGCGACAACGGAGCGACCATGTCCCTAGCCATCGTCCACAGCCGCGCCCAGGTGGGTGTGCAGGCACCCTCGGTCAGCGTCGAAACCCACCTGGCCAACGGCCTGCCTCATCTCACCCTGGTTGGCCTGCCAGAAACCACGGTCAAGGAAAGCAAGGACCGGGTACGCAGTGCCATCGTCAACTCCGGGCTGAACTATCCACAGCGGCGCATAACCCAGAACCTGGCCCCCGCCGACTTGCCCAAGGACGGCGGGCGCTACGACCTGGCCATTGCCCTGGGCATCCTGGCCGCCGACGGCCAAGTGCCAGCGGCCAGCCTTGCAGAGGTCGAGTGCCTGGGCGAACTGGCGTTGTCGGGCAAATTGCGGGCAGTGCAAGGCGTGCTGCCGGCGGCCTTGGCGGCACGCGAGGCGGGCCGCTCGCTGGTGGTTCCACGGGAGAATGCCGAGGAAGCCAGCCTGGCCGGCGGGCTGGTGGTGTATGCGGTGGGGCACCTGCTGGAGCTGGTCGCCCACCTGAACGGCCAAGTGCCGCTGGCGCCTTACGCGGCCAACGGTTTGGTCCTGCATCCACGTCCCTACCCTGACCTGAGCGAGGTGCAAGGCCAGCTGGCGGCCAAACGCGCATTGATGCTGGCGGCGGCTGGGGCGCACAACCTGCTATTCACCGGGCCACCCGGCACCGGCAAGACCTTGCTCGCCAGCCGCCTGCCAGGGTTGCTGCCACCGTTGGACGAGCACGAGGCGCTTGAGGTGGCGGCCATCCAGTCGGTCAGCGGGCATACACCGCTGAGCAGCTGGCCGCAGCGACCCTTTCGCCACCCCCACCACTCCGCATCCGGCCCGGCACTGGTCGGTGGCAGCAGCCGTCCGCAACCGGGCGAAATCACCCTCGCCCACCATGGCGTGCTGTTTCTCGATGAGCTGCCAGAGTTCGAGCGGCGTGTACTGGAGGTACTGCGCGAGCCGCTGGAATCGGGCGAGATCGTGATTGCCCGCGCCCGCGACAAGGTGCGCTTTCCGGCACGCTTTCAGCTGGTGGCGGCGATGAACCCATGCCCTTGCGGCTACCTGGGCGACCCTACTGGCCGCTGCCGTTGCAGCACCGAGCAGATCGCGCGTTACCGCAACAAGCTGTCCGGGCCGCTGCTGGACCGCATCGACCTGCACCTGACCGTCGCCCGCGAAAGCACCACGCTCAACAACCAGCCCTGTGGTGAAGCCAGTGCCGATGTGGCAGCCAGGGTGGCACAGGCGCGGGAGGTCCAGCAGCGCCGCCAAGGGTGCGTGAATGCCTTTCTCGACCTCGAAGGGTTGCGCCTCCATTGCGGATTGACGGCGGCGGACCAGGCGTGGCTGGAAGGGGCATGCGAACGGTTGACCTTGTCGTTGCGGGCAGCGCACCGGTTATTGAAAGTGGCGCGGACACTGGCGGACCTGGAGGGCTGTGAGGCGATCGGCCGGCCACATCTGGCCGAGGCCCTGCAGTACCGGCCGGGAAATAACTAGATTGCCGGGGCCGCTCTGCGGCCCATCCGACCGGTCCGGCGCCCTCGCAAGGCCGCTCGTAAAAGGGACTGGTGGCACATCACTGACTACCCGCCAATGCCTCTTCAACCACCTTCAGCAACGCCTCTTCAGAGAAAGGCTTGCCCAGGCAGGCCAGCGCCCCGAGGCTCATCGCCGAATGCACCGCGCCATCATCCCAATGCGCCGACATGCAGATCACCGGCAAACGCCACTCCCGCCGCGCCAGTTCACGCTGCACGTCCAGCCCACCCATGCCAGGCATCTTCAGGTCGAGCAACACACAACCCGCCTGCCGCGCCAGCTCCGAGCCCAGGAACACAGCGCCCGCAGCAAACGAAAAGGTCTCGAACCCGGCCGAACGCAACAGGTTAGCCAGGCTTTTGCGCACCGAAGCATCGTCGTCGACGATGCACACCCATCTGTTCATGCGCCGCCCAGGCCCTCAGGCCGCGCCCCGATAATGGTGTGCATGGCCACCAGTTCGACCAGCGAGCGGGACTGCATCTTGTTCATGATGTTTTTCTTGTGCACCTTGGTTGTCACTTCGCTGGTGCCGATCTGCCTGGCGATCTGCTTGTGCGACAAGCCATCGACCACCAGCGAGAAAACCTCGCGCTCACGCGGGGTCAGGCGCTGGTACTTTTCCTCGACCTGCCGCGCGTGGCGCCATTTACGCCCATCAGCCACGGCCCTGTGCCGCACGGCCTGTAGCAGCGTCAGCAGCTGGTCTTCGTCAAAAGGCTTGGTCAGGAATTCCACAGCACCGGCTCGCATGGCCTGCACCGTCATCGGGATTGTGCCGAAGCCCGTCATGAACACGATTGGCCAGGGCAGTGCCAGCCGGCGCAGTGCATCTTGCACCTCAAGCCCGTTGGTATCGGACAGGTGCATGTCCAACAGGAGGCAGGCATAGGGGGTTTCCAGGCGGGCGTCGAACAGCGCCTCGGCACTGGCAAACAGATGATGCGGGATATCCTGCGAGCGCAGCAGGCGGCCCAGTGCCGTTCGCACCGACGGGTCGTCGTCCACAACCAGCACCGGCACATGAGCGCTGTGATCCAACGCCTCAAGGCTGTCGGCCGCAGCACACAGCGGCGACTGGACCTGCGCCTGGCAAGGGACATCGAAGCTGATCTCGGCGGCCAGGCGGTAACCCCGCCGCGGCACAGTCTGGATCAGCCCACGGTCGCCAAAGGCTTTACGCAGCAGAGACACCTGCACCTGCAGGTTGTTGTCCTCGACCACGGTGCCGGCCCACACCTGGCTGAACAGCTCGTCCTTGCCGACCACCCGGCCCTTGGCCTTGATCAGCGTGGCCAGCACCTCGAATGCGCGCCCGCCCAACACGATCGGCTTACCGTCGAGAAACGCTTCGCGCCGCTCCAGCGACACCTGGGCATTGCCTATTCGGATCATGGCTTCCTCGCACGGGCACGGGCGTTTGCGCCGCCCCGGGCAGCCTAGGCCGACGCACACATTGAGACAATTATCCCGAGGGATAGGTTGGCCCAAGCACTATACAAGTGCCGGTCGGCCCTCAGGGTACGATAACGGACAATAGCGTGCCCGTTCCTGCCAAGCGGGCTGCAACCCTCATCCGTACTGGGCTCGCTGCGTATACTCGCGCGTCAGGATGTCGCTGCCAGGGGGTTCCAGATGCTCGATGAACGCCTCGCTCACAGGCCCATCGATTTTGACCAGTCGATTGACGAGGGCTGGCTGAACCGGTGCGCTGTCACACCGCTGGGCCAGGAGGGCGAGCTCAGCTACTTCCGGCTGAGCGACGCCGTCACCGGCCAGTCGTGGATCGCTGCGCGCGCTCCGCTCGACGCACCCGCAGCCTGCCAGCGCCTGGAGCGTGACTACCAACTACAGCTGGACCCTCAGTGGGCGGTAATCCCCTCGGCGTTCGTGCGCTCGGCCGAGGGCCCGCTGCTGGTGTACCCGGCCGGCCACTCCATTGCCGACCTGCTGAGCGAAGGCCCGGCGGCCCTGGAGCCGTTTCTCGACATCGCGGTGAACGCCGCAAGGTCCCTGGCCCGGGCCCACGAACGCAATGTGCTGCATGGCGCATTGCAACCCGAACATGTGTGCCTGCAAGGCCCTCAGCGGGTGCGCCTGGGCTGCTTTCGCGCAGGCCCGGCGCAACTGATCAGCGAACAGGGCACCCCGCTCGGCAACTGGTCCTACCTGGCGCCGGAGCAGGTTTGCCCCCATGGCAGCAGCAGCGACCGGCGTAGCGACATCTATGCCCTGGGCGCTATCCTTTACCAGCTGTTGCTGGGCGAACTGCCGCTGGCGGGGCGCGACACCCAACACTGGCGCCAACTGCATGCAGGCGTGCAGCCAAGGGCAGCCTGCGAAGTGGACAGCAACGTGCCGCAGCCTCTGAGCCGGATCCTGGCCAAGGCCCTGGCCAAAGAACCGGACGCGCGATACCAGAGCGCTCGCGCCTTGGCAGTAGACCTTGCCTACTGCCAGCGGCAATGGGCCAGCAGCAAGACCATGGCAGCGTTCACCCCAGGCTGCGCCGACCCGGTCGCGCCCAACCGCACACGCCTGTATGGCCGCAGTGCGGAACAACAAGCCATTGCCCTGATGCTCAAGGGCCTGCGCCGCCACAGCACGCCACAAGCGCTGTTCGTCAACGGTGCCGCCGGCATGGGCAAGTCGAGCCTGGTCGAGGCCGCGCTGAAGAGCAACGCCCACGGCTACTGGGCCATCGGCAAGTGCAATAGCCTGGCCCAGGCCGTGCCCTATGCGCCTTGGGTGGAGATCCTCGGCGCGCTGACCAACCAGCTGCTGGCGAAGAACAGCCAGGACCTCGACACCCTGCGCGGCGAGATCTTGCGCCGCATCAAAGGCCACGGTCGGCTGCTGGGCAAGCTGGCGCCAGACCTGCAATTGATACTCGGCCCACTGCCCGCGCTGCCAGCAAAACCCACGCGCCTCGCGCTGCAGAAGGAATTACAGGCGATCGTAGAGTTCCTGCAGGTGTTCAGCCGCCCTGGTCAGCCACTGGTGCTGTTTCTCGATGACATGCAGTGGGCCGACGACGCCACGCAGCAGCTGCTGGCACAGCTGCTGGCACAGGCGCCCGCTAACCTGTTGCTGATCTTTGCCCGGCGCACTGACGCACAAGCTAGCAGTGCACAACCCGCCATGCCCGCAGGCGTGCGCAGCACCACCCTCAACCTGCGCCCGCTGGCCGTTGGCGCGGTGGCCCAGCTGATCGGCGAACGCTACCACGTCGCCCCCGACCAGACCTTGCAACTGGCCGAACTGGTGCACGACAAGACCGCCGGCAACCCGTTTTTCATCAACCAGATCCTCAGGGCGATGGTCGAGGACCAGTTGTTCACCTTCGATACCCAGGCCATGCGCTGGTCGTGGTGCCTGCAGGCCGTGGCCCGGCACCGCTATTCCGACAATGTCGCCGACCTGATGGTCCACCGCCTGGTGCGCCTGCCCGCGCCCCAGCGCGACGTACTGCGCATCGTCAGCGCAGCAGGCAACCGATGCGATGAACGCTTGCTCCGCCGGGTCCTTGCACAAGCGACGGGCGAACCGTTGCAGGCCTTGATTGGCGCAGGCTTCCTGCTGCCGAGCCAGAACGGCCTGGGCTTTGCCCACGACCGGGTGATGGAAGCGGCTTATCAACTCACGCCCTTGCGCGAGCGCGAATCGCTGCATGCATGCATTGCCCAAGCCATGCTGCAAACCTGGCCAGAGCACTTGCACGAGGTGCTTTTCGAGGCCGCCCACCAACTGCAACGCGCCAGCCCACGCGGGTTTTCAGCGGATGACTGCGAAGTGTTCCTGCAGCTTTTACGTGAAGCGGCATTGCGCGCGCGCGACAGCGGCGCCTTTGCACAGGCTGCGGGTTACCTGCACACGGCCGAGCAGCTGCTGCACCACGGCAGCACCCTGGAAAGCCGCGCCACGCACGGCTTTGCCATCGCCTGCATGGCGGCGGAGTGCGACATGCAACTGTCGCGCATGGCTGCGGCCGAGGCCCAGCTCAGCGAGTGCCGACAGCGCGCACGTTCGGCGCTGGATCGGGCCCGGCTGTGCCAGTTGCAGGCCCGCCTGTTCACCTTGCAGAGCGACTATCAGGCAGCCATCGACAGCGCCTTATCAGGCCTGGAACTGCTGGGTATCCGCCTGGCACGCGGCGTCGACAGGCAACAGGTAGAAGCCAGCCATGCCCGTGTGCTGGCCATGATCGAACAAAAGGGCCGCCACTGCCTGGAGTCGCTGCCGCGTGCCGACTCGGAGCAAGTGGCAGTGGCGATCGGCCTGCTGGCCACGCTGTCGTCATCGTTCTTTGTCCAGGACGACCTCGGCTTCCTGCACCTGGCCAAGCTCATGGAGTTGTCGCTGCTGCATGGCGTTGCCCCAGGCAGCACTTACGGCCTGGCCTGGTTCGGGGTGATGATCGCCGAGCGTTTCGGTGCCTACCACGACGGCCATGCCTATTGCCTGGCCGCGCTGAAGCTGATCGAGCGGCACGGCTTCGAGGGCGACCTGACCAGCGCGTTGCTGGCCCTGGACCAGGTCAGCGCCTGGACTTCGCCGATGGAGTTCGCCCGCCGCACCGCACTGGAAGCGGTCGACTCGGCACGCCTGAGCGGCGACCTGGCGATGGGCTGCTATGCCCGCAACCATCTGGTCTCCGACTCGCTGTTCATGGGCCGCTATCTGCCGGACGTCGCTGAGGAAGTGAAACAGGGCCTGGCCACCGTTCGCCGTTGCGGCTACAGCGATATAGAACAGATCCTGCGGGCCCAGCAAGCGTTCGTCGCCAACCTGAGCGGCGCAGCCTGCGTGGCCTCGACCACGCCGGTCAACTCAGCGACCACGCTGTTTTTCCGGCACCTGTTCACAGGCATGTCGGCCTTCTACCTGGGCAACATCCCACACGCCATGCGCCACCTGGCCAAGGCCGGTGACAATGCCTGGGCGGCGCCTGCGCATATCAACCTCGCCGACTACCACCTGTTCCACGGCCTGGCCCTGGGCAGCCCGGAGGCCCCCGCCAGCCTGGCCGACAAGCTGAGCGAGCTGCGAGGCTTGCGTGAGCGTTTCAGTCGCTGGGCCGGCTTCAACCCGGCGACCTTCCGCAACAAGCTGCTGCTGATCGAAGGCGTCATCGCCAAGCTTGAAGGTGACGGCCTGGCCGCCATCCGTTGCTTCGACCAGGCGCAGATCGCCGCCACCGCAGCGGGCTTCATCCACGAGCAGGCCCTGGCCCATGAACAGCTGGCCGAGGTGTGCATCCCCAGCGGTTTGATTTCCGGCGCCAACCTGCACCTGCGCATCGCCCGCGACTGCTTCCATATCTGGGGTGCGACGGGCAAGGTCCATCAGCTGGAGGCCTTGCACCCGTTTCTGCGCACCCAGCCCATCCAGGAGACCTACCGCGCCACCCACCAGGCCAAGCTCGACCTGGAAGCCGGTATCGAAGCCGCGCGCGCGTTGTCCGAGGAAGTGCTGCTCGAAGGCCTGATCGAGACCCTGATGGGCCACCTGACCCAGCATTCCGGTGCCGACCACGGCGCGCTGTTGATCGTCAGCGGCGCCGAATTCCAGATGGCCGCCCTCGCCTATATCGACGATGCCGGCCTGCACGTCAGCATGGACAACTGCCAGAAGTTCATGACCCAGGCACCGCTGTCGATCATCAACACCACCATGCGCACGCGCAAGCCGCTGGTCCTCAATGATGCCCAGAGCGATTGCCCCGAGGCTTTCCGCCAGGAGCTGCAGGCGCGCAACGCACGTTCGGTATTGTGCCTGCCGCTGGTGATCCAGGGCGTGCTGATCGGCTTGGTGTACCTGGAGAACCGCATGGTACCCAACTTGTTCGGCAGCCAGCGCCTGGCCATGCTGGAAATCCTCGCCTCGCAGGCAGCGGTCTCGCTGCAGACCGCCAAGTTCTATACGCGCCTGGCCGAAGACAACCAGAGCCGAGCGCAGATGGAAGCCGAACTGCGCCGCTCACGGGCGGAACTGGCGCGCAGTGCGCACCTGCAGGCGATGAACGAGCTGTCGGCGTCCATCGCCCACGAGATCAGCCAGCCGCTGCTGGGCATCACCTCCAACGCCGCCGCCAGCCTGCGCTGGCTCAAGCGCGCCAAGCCCGACCTGGAAGAGGCAATCGCCGGCCTGGAAGACATCCGCAACGACAGCGAACGTGCCGCCAACATCGTGCGTGCATTGCGCTCGCTGGCCAAGCAGTCGCCGATGCAACTCCAGGCGGTGAAGCTGGACGAGCTGATCCGCGAGGTGGTGCGCTTGACTTCGGCCGATGCCGCCAAGGCCACGGTTGACGTGCAGACATGCCTGCACGCGGGGGTGACCGTGACGGCCGACCCGGTGCAGTTGCAGCAGTTGGTGTTCAACCTGATCACCAATGGCCTGGAAGCGCTGGCGGGGTATCGCAGCGATGGCGTGCTGCGGATTGCGTCGACGGTGGCCGGGGATGAGGTGGAGCTCTGTGTGGACGACAACGGGCCAGGGATTGCACCCGAGGAACGGGAGCAGGTATTCGGGGCGTTCTACACCACCAAGAGTGGTGGCATGGGGATGGGGCTGGCGATCTGCAGTTCGGTGGTGCAGGCCCATGGCGGGCAGTTGCAGGCGCTGTTGTCTGAGTTGGGTGGATGTCGGATTCGCTTCACTCTGCCTGTGAATCCTGCTTAGCCTGTACCGGCCAATCGCCGGCAAGCCAGCTCCCACAGGGGACTCCACAGTATTCAACCCTGGCGCTGTACCTGAGGGAGCTGGCTTGCCGGCGATTGGGCCGCACAGCGGCCCCGCTCTAAATCAGCGCGAGGTCAATGCCGAATAGCTGTTCATCAGGTTGCGGTAGTTAGGAATGCGCTGCGACAGCAGGTTACCCAACCCTTCGATGTCATTACGCCAGTCGCGGTGCAGCTCACAGGCCACCGAGAACCAGTTCATCATCTGCGCGCCCGCCTGGGTCATGCGCACCCATGCCGCCTGTTGCACGGTTTCGTTGAAGGTACCCGAGGCATCGGTCACCACAAACACTTCAAAGCCTTCAGCCAGTGCCGACAAGGTCGGGAAAGCCACGCACACATCGGTCACCACGCCGGCGATGATCAGCTGCTTGCGGCCGGTGGCCTTGATCGCCTTGACGAAGTCTTCGTTGTCCCAAGCGTTGATCTGGCCTGGGCGGGCAATGTACGGCGCGTCCGGGAACATCTCTTTCAGCTCGGGTACCAGCGGGCCGTTCGGGCCTTGCTCGAAGCTGGTGGTGAGAATGGTCGGCAGGCCGAAGAACTTGGCCAGGTCCCCCAGGGCCAGCACGTTGTTCTTGAACTCGTTGGGCGAGAAGTCCTGCACCAGAGAGATCAGGCCGGTCTGGTGATCCACTAGCAGGACCACGGCGTCGTCTTTGTTCAAGCGCTTGTAATCGGGTTGGCTCATGGGGTGACTCCTTGGGTTGGGAATACGGGCCGGCACTGTCCGCAAGGGCTTATACCGGTGGATAGCTTCGGCTTAAGGAATGGCCTGCGCCTGGCGCCAGGCCTTGGGCGGCTGGCCAACCAGGCGGCTGAACGCGCGGGTGAAATGGGCCTGGTCGCAAAAGCCGCACTCCAGGCTCACATGGGTGATCGGGACCTCTGTGGCAAGCAGGCGCTTGGCCTTTTCCATGCGCGCCAACAGGCGCCAGGCCTGGGGCGAGAGGCCAGTGTTGACCTTGAAGGCACGGGAGAAATGGCTGCGGGTGAGGTTGCACACGCCAGCGATCTCGATGATCGACAGCGAGCTGCGCAGCATCAGTTCCTTGGCCTGGCGCAAGCGTGCGGGCGTCAGTGCGCCGGTGGTTTGCAGCGGCTCTTGGGGCGTGCCGTGGTGCATGGCGACTCTCCTCTTGAATGCAGAAAGTCTCGCCCCCGGCACATGACAAAGTCCTGAGCCAAAGCTGAATTGTTCTTAATTGTGCGCAGCGGTATACCGTAAGATGCAGGCTGTACTCAGCTACCGAACGAAGAAGCATGCAGGTAAACGCTCACCGCACCGTGGCCATGGTGCTGTTCAACGACGTGCTGTTGCTGGACGTCATCGGCCCGATGGATGCATTCGCCATCGCCAACCGGTTTTTGCCGGCAGAGCGGCAATACCGGCTGCTCACCCTGGCCGAAGGGCAGGCAGCGGTGCGCGGCTCATGCGGGCTGAAAGTGGTGGCAGACCTGCGCCTGGAAGACCTGCCAGAAGCCGTCGACCTGTTGCTGGTACCCGGCGGCCCGGGGGCGTATGACACCGCCGTACCAGCGCTGGAGCGCTGGTTGCCACAGGCGGTGCGCAGTGCCAGGCGCTTTGGTGCCATTTGCACTGGGGTATTCCTGCTGGGCCGGGCCGGGCTGCTGGACGGCTACCGCTGCACCACCCACTGGAACTACGTGGAGCGCCTGGCACGGGCGTTCCCCGAGGCCAAGGTCGAGACCGAGCAGATCTACGTGATCGACCGCTGCCTGATCACCTCGGGCGGAATCACCGCAGGGATCGACCTGGCGCTGGCGGTGGTGGCCGAGGACCACGGTAAGGCATTGGCCCTGGAAGTGGCCAAGGTGCTGTTGGTCGCCCGCCATCGCCAGGGCGGGCAAACGCCATACGGGCCGTTGCTGGCAGCGGTACCGCGTGATGATTCGCCCATTGCCCGGGTACAGGCGCACATCGTCGACCATATCGAGCAGGCGCTCACCGTGCAGAACATGGCCGAACTGGTGGCCATGAGCAGCCGAAATTTCGCCCGCACGTTCCAGCGCGAGGTGGGAATAACGCCGCTTCAGTACCTGCAGAATGCCCGGATCGACCGGGCGCGCAAGCTGTTGGAAGGCAGTGACCTGCCGTTGAAGGTGGTGGCGGCGCAGTGTGGGTTTGGCAGCGACCGGCATTTGCGCAAGGTGTTCTGTGAGCGTATTGGCATGACGCCGGCGCAGTATCGGGCGCAGTTTGGTGGCGATGAATAGTTAGATCTGCACCGCCTTCTTCGCGGGCGTGCCCGCGAAGAGGCCGCCACAGACTGTCACCTGTAATGGGACAATCTTTCTCCCCTAAAGCAGATTGTCTACCACGCCCACATTCCCCAGAATCTTCGGCCAAACTGTTCAAACGCTGCCCCGGCAGCTCATGGAGTAAGCGCCAATGCCACACGAAGGCAGCCTTCTGCAAACCGCGGTGATCTTTCTGCTCGCCGCGGTCGTCGCCGTCCCCTTGGCCAAGCGCCTGCAACTGGGGGCTGTGCTCGGCTATCTGCTGGCCGGTGTGGCCATCGGCCCGCAGGCGCTTGGCCTGATCCGCGACACCGAAAGCGTGGCGCACATTTCCGAGCTGGGCGTGGTCCTGCTGCTGTTCATCATTGGCCTGGAACTGTCGCCCAAGCGCCTGTGGCTGATGCGCAAGTCGGTGTTCGGTGTCGGTACCGCCCAGGTGCTACTGACCGGCGCGCTGATCGGTGCCATCGCCCTGTTCGGCTTCAGCCAGACACTGCCGGCAGCCATCGTGCTCGGCTTGGGCCTGGCGCTGTCGTCCACCGCCCTTGGCCTGCAAAGCCTGGCCGAGAGCAAGCAGCTCAACGCCCCGCACGGCCGCCTGGCGTTCGCCATCCTGCTGTTCCAGGACATCGCTGCGATCCCGCTGATTGCCTTGGTACCGCTACTGGCCGCCAGTGGCCCGGACACCAGCCACGGCGACAGCCTGCAACACGGCCTGAAGGTATTCGCCAGCATCGCCGTGGTGATCATCGGTGGCCGTTACCTTTTGCGCCCAGTGTTCCGTACCGTGGCCCGCACCGGCCTGCCGGAAGTGTCTACTGCCACCGCACTGCTGGTGGTAATCGGCACGGCCTGGCTGATGGAAGAGGCCGGCATTTCCATGGCCTTGGGCGCCTTCCTCGCCGGCCTGCTGCTGGCCGACTCGGAATACCGCCACGAGCTGGAATCACAGATCGAGCCGTTCAAGGGCCTGTTGCTGGGGCTGTTCTTCATCAGCGTGGGCATGGGCGCCAACCTGCGCCTGCTGCTGGAAATGCCGCTGGTGGTGCTGGGCCTGACCCTGCTGCTGGTCGCGGTAAAGCTGGTGCTGCTGATAGGCGTCGGGCGCGTGGTCGGTGGCCTGAACAGCGCCAGCGCCCTGCGCCTGGGCATGGTGCTGGCGGCCGGTGGCGAGTTCGCCTTCGTGGTGTTCAAGCTGGGCAAGGACCAAGGCCTGTTCGACACTCAGACCTACGACCTGCTGCTGATGACCATTACCCTGTCGATGGCCATCACCCCGCTGCTGATGCTGGGTTGCGCCCGCGCCCTCAAACGCCCGCAACCGGCGCGTGAAGTGCCCGAGCAGTACAAGCAGATCCAGACGGATACACCGCGGGTGGTGATCGTCGGCATGGGCCGCATGGGCCAGATCGTCGCGCGTATCCTGCGGGCGCAGAAGATCCCGTTCATAGCGCTGGAAACCTCGGTGGATGCCATCGAGATGACCCGTATGTTCGAACAGGTGCCGGTGTTCTACGGCGACCCGTTGCGCCCGGAGGTGCTGCATGCCGCCAAGGTGGGTGAAGCGGAGTATTTCATCATCACCATTGATGACCCTGAAGCCGCTATTCATACCGCCGAACGAGTAAAGCGCCTGTACCCACACCTGAAGGTGCTGGCCCGGGCACGTAACCGCCAGCATGTGCACAAGTTGGTGGATGTTGGCGCCGAGCCGATTCGCGAGACGTTCTACTCCAGCCTGGAGATGACCCGCCGCGCACTGGTGGGGTTGGGCTTGAGCGATGAACAGGCCGCGGACCGGATTGCGCGGTTTACCCAGCATGACGAAGAAGTGCTGGTGGCCCAGGGGCAGGTACGCGATGACCGGGCCAAGGTGATGCAGACGGCCAAGGAGGCGCGGGTGGAGCTGGAGCGGTTGTTTGATTCGGATGCGGATTGAGGGTTTTTGTCGTACGCCTTGAGGGTTGTGGTGCCTGTGAGATCGAGCGCCGCCCGCGCGGCGCTTCGCAGCACAAGGCTGCTCCTACATCTATTTCGGGCCAATTATTCCTGAGCCCTAGGCGCGCGGCCCTCTTGGTTCTCACCTCAATAACGTGTCGAACAAACAAGGCGTTCGCGCGCGCTGGTGCAGGCGTCACTGGCCCGAAACAGATGTAGGAGCAGCCTTGTGCTGCGAAGCGCCGCGCGGGCGGCGCTCGATCTCACAGGCGCCAAAAACCTATCGCCTGGCACCTGGAGGCCATCCTGCAACCTCCTGACGATCACTCGCCGCCATTACGCGCACCCAAAAAAACCATCACAGAATCGTCCGATTCTCAGCAAGGTCCTACTTTCCAGCCAACCATTTCCTACGTTAACGCCGCCCCCGAGGATTTATCCTACACACCGTGTCGACGCCCGTCTGATTGTCCGGGGAAGGCCTGCTCTCTAGGCTGACCGGGTCGCTGTCGGTTCAGCGATCGGGTGTGGAAACCCGTCTGATCTGAGGTGCTGTCTTCAATGGCAGCTGTGCGCGGGAGGCCGTATGGCCTACCGGGTTGCCTCCGACCGGTTTTCCACCCCGCGTACAGCTGCCACCCTTCGTGTGGAAACGGATGGTTGCAGGTCAACCCTGTGAGGTCACTCCAATGAAAAGAATCGTCCCCGATCCCCCCCTTCCCGAAACCACACAACGCCCTTTCAGCCGCTGCGATGCCGGCCATCCCCCATTGTTCACAGTAAACCCGGGTGTCTCCGCCCACGACGCCCTGGTGCATGTCGCCCAGTACCTGCGCGGCGCCTACGACTGCGGCTACAAAGCCTTGGAGCATCTGGATGACACCGGCAAAAGCCTATTCTGGAGCAACCTGAATGCAATCGAAATGGCAGAAGGATTGGTTGAGGCACTGCTGGATGGGATTGAGTCACAGCCAATAAGTTGAAGCGCATTGGATAAGCTTTGAGCAGGCTGCAATGATCAGCCTGCTCTACCGACATTCAGGAAACGACCTACAAAACGCGTCACCCTCCGTCTGATTGTTCGGGGAACACTTCGCCATAGGCTCACCTGGCCCGCCGCCGCATCAGCGACTGTTCCCCGTCAGGTATCTCATTGAGCCCCAAAAACCCAGCCGCAACAATTGCCGAGAACAAAGGCCAGATGTCCTGGCTGGACGAACAACTACCCGCCCTCAGAACACTTGCGCGCGATCTACGCACACAGGCTATCGAAGAACTAGCGCCTGCTGATTCGCATGACGCTGCAATCGAGGTTGCTGCGCAGCAGCTGGGCTTCGACAGCGAAAAAACTGAGGAAGTAAGCATCAGCAGCCCAATGGGCGACATCCGGATTCTGCGCAGCTGTATCCACCACATCGTCGAGAAGAGACAGGACGCCCGGGAACGCTATGTGAAAGTAGCGCTGGATACGTTAATCGGACCATTTGAGGTATGGAAGGTCGCTTACACCAATGATACCTGCAGACTGGCGTTCATCGGCGCCTACGAAACCAGGCGGCAGATGCTGGTAATCGTGACACTCGACAACGGCAAAATGCTGTGGAATTTCATGCAGTGCGATGCAAAAGCATTGAATAAACATCGCCACGGAAAGCTGCTCTACAAGCGGTACACTTTTTTGCCGACGAAAAAAAAGGGCCACTGTCACCAGTGGCCCTGTATTTGCGCTTGATATTCATATACACACCCTCAAGCGGGGGTGTGGAGGTCTCACCCGACGCTGATGATTCAGCCATCGACGGGGTTCCTACGCCAGCTAGTGCCGCTGAATGGCAGCTGGTTTCGCGCTCAAGTCAAACGCTAACAACACTCTACGATCAAGTCAACGATAGCGCCTCAGGGGAGGCCAATCATCAGGTTACTTAGTGTTACTTACCCGCAGTCACCGCGTTATAGCTGGTCATCAGGTTGCGATAATCCGGAATGTGGTTGGAGCACAGCGCAGCCAGCCCTTCGACATCGTTGCGCCAGTCGCGGTGCAGCTCGCAGGCCACGCCGAACCAGGTCATAAGCTGCGCACCCGCCTGGCTCATGCGGTCATGGGCAGCATCGCGGGTCATTTCGTTGAAAGTGCCGGAGGCATCGGTCACCACGAACACATCGAACTCTTCTTCCAGCGCCGACAGCGCCGGGAAGGCTACACAGACCTCAGTCACCACACCGGCAATGATCAGCTGCTTCTTGCCAGTGGCTTTCACCGCCTTGACGAAGTCTTCGTTGTCCCAGGCGTTGATCTGGCCTGGGCGGGCGATATACGGCGCATCCGGGAACAGCGCTTTCAGCTCTGGCACCAGCGGGCCGTTAGGGCCTTGCTCGAAGCTGGTGGTGAGGATGGTTGGCAGGTTGAAGAACTTGGCCAGGTCAGCCAGGGCCAGTACGTTGTTCTTGAACTTGTCCGGCTCGATGTCACGCACCAGGGACAGCAGGCCAGCCTGATGGTCGACCAGCAGTACGGCAGCGTCGTCTTTGTTCAGGCGGTTGTAGGTGAATTTGCTCATGGTCTGTGCTCCTAAGGGTTATGAATTTTTCAGCAATCCGGGGTGTTTCGCGTTGATGGGCACAGATTAAAATCATCACCTTTGCTGCACTAGACTGCGAAAACCGTCCTTAGCGTTCCGTTTGGAGAACGATCATTGGAAGACCTCAACTCCCTCTACTACTTCACCCAAGTCGTGGAGCACGGCGGCTTCGCCCCGGCCGGGCGGGCGCTGGACATGCCAAAGTCAAAGCTCAGCCGGCGCATCGCCGACCTTGAAGACCGCCTGGGCGTGCGCCTGCTGCACCGCACCAGCCGCCACTGCTCGCTGACCGAAATCGGCCAGGCCTACTACAACCGTTGCCTGGCCATGCGCGTGGAGGCCGAGGGCGCGGCGGAAATCATCGAGCGCAACCGCAGCGAGCCACGCGGGCTGGTGCGCATCAGTTGCCCCACCACCCTGCTCAACTCCTGGGTCGGGCCGATGCTGACCCGCTACATGCTCAAGTACCCGCAGGTGGAACTGTTCATCGAGAGCACCAACCGCCGTGTCGACCTGCTGCACGAGGGCTTCGACATCGCCCTGCGCGTGCGCTTTCCGCCGCTGGAGAACACCGACATGGTGATGAAGGTGCTGAGCAACAGCACCCAGTGCCTGGTCGGCCAGCCGCACTACCTGGCGCAGCTGCCCAAAGGGTTTGACCCACAGCTGCTGGGCACGCTACCGAGCGTGCATTGGGGCAGCGCCCAGCGCGAGTACCAGTGGGAACTGTTCCAGGGTGAGGACAACAGCCGCAGCATCGTCATCCCGCATACACCGCGCATGGTGACTGACGACTTGTTTGCCCTGCGCCACTTCGTAGTGGCCGGGGTGGGGATTGCGCACTTGCCGCGGGTGGCGGTGCGCGAAGACCTGGCGGCAGGGCGGCTGGTTGAGCTGATTCCGGACTGGCACCCGCGGTGTGGCATCGTGCATGCGATCTTCCCGTCGCGCCGCGGGCTGCTGCCATCGGTGCGGGCGCTGATCGATCACTTGGCAGAAGAGTTCGCAATCAGCGACATGGCCTGATGCTCTTTGGGCAGCAGATCAATCAGCAGCGCCAGCAGCACCGCGCCAGCGGCTACGGCGAACAGCACGATGTAACGGCCGCCATTGGCAGCAAACAGTGCTGAAAAAGCGTAACCTGCAATGGCCTGAAAACTGGCGAACGATACCGTCGCCCTGCTCCACGTCGCATTCTGCCGGGCATGGCCATCGACCAGTTGGTGCACCCTGGCCAGCGCCAGCGGCACGATGCCCGGCGGGAACGAACCAATCAACAGTGCGGCGGCGCCGAGCAGGCGCAGGTCATGGCTAACCAGCAGCACCGCCAAGGCTGCCAGTTGCGCCAGCAACACCAGGCGAATGCCGGCACGTGCCCCCAGGTGGTCGGCCATTAGCCCGTAAGCCACCGGCCCGGCAATTGCCCCCAGGCCATACAGCCCCCAGATCACGGCCCCGGCATGTGTACCAGCGCCAAGACCACGGCTGATGTAGTCCACCAGGAACATCATCGGTGCCACCAGTGCTGTTGCCATCAGCGCGTACTGACTGAAGAGAACAAGGATGGCGGGCGAGGCAACCCCTTGCTGCTTCGTCTGCGTAACCTGCGCATACTCGTGCTCGGCCGGCCAACCAGCCCAGCTGGTGAGGGTCAGCAGCAGCGACAGCAGGGCCAGCCCAAGCCAAGTCTGCTGCAAGCCTTTGCCCAGCAGCCAAGGCACCAGGCTCGCGGCACCGGCGATACCCAGGCCGATGCCGAGAAAGATCGCACCACTGGCCAGCCCACGCCGCGAGGCCGCGACATGGGGCAGGATTGCGCTGGCCGCCAGTACCATGATCACCCCGCCAGCCACCCCGGACAGTAACCGCCAGCCGAAGTACCAGCTCACCGACAGCGGCCAGGCACACGCCAGGAACGCCAGGCTGACACAGAGCATCATGCAGCGCAGCACTGATGCACTCGACCAGCGTGCAGCCAATGGCCTGCCGACGAGGGCGCCGATCAGATACCCGGCGAGGTTGGCAGCACCGAGGTAGACCACCGCCGAACTGTCGAACCAATGCGCGTCGATCAGCGCCGGAACCAGCGGTGTATAGGCAAAACGCGCCAGGCCGATACCTACCAGGCTCGCACACAGCCCGGCCCAGATCGGCAGCCAGGGGGAACGTGATGTTGATTCGCTCATGATATTCCCTTGCGCCAGCGTCGGCGCTTGTTGATAACGATGGGAACAGCATAAAGTGGCCGATCGCAGAAAAAATGCAGCGATTTTTCACTACTGCACTGCATCATTGCATCATCGAGGATCACGTTGATGAACTGGGACGATACCCGCGTCTTTCTCGCGCTGTGCCGCGAGCAGACCTTGCGAGGCGCAGCCCGTCGCCTGGGTGTGGACCAGGCAACCGTCGGCCGCCGGCTGTCGTCGTTGGAAAGTGCGCTGGACGCGACCCTATTCTTGCGCACCTCCAGCGGCTATTCGTTGACCAGCGCCGGCGAAGTGGCGATGCGTGCGGCACTCGAGATGGAGACGGCCGCCGCCGGCCTGCAGCGGCAGATCCTCGGCATGGATGAGCGCCTGAGCGGCGCAGTGCGGGTCACCACCACCGATTCCTTCGCCCTCGACTTCATCATCCCGGCGATTGCCCGCCTGCGCCTCGACCACCCGGGTATCGAAGTGCAACTGCACGCTTCGACGCAGATGCTCAACCTCAGCCAGCGCGAGGCCGATATCGCTGTGCGTACACATAAGCCGGATAACCCCGAGCTGGTTGTGCGCCGGCTGGCGCGCTGGAACAGCGGGCTTTTCGCTTCTCGCGAATACCTGCAGCGACGCGGTGAACCCCCACCGGGCAGCGCATTTGCCGGGCACGAACTGGTGATCTACCAACCGTACCTGGACAGCGGCAAGGAGGTGACCCTGGCGGGCGAGTCGATAGCTCAAGGGCGGATTGCAATAACCTGCACCTCGGGTCTTATGGTGCGGCGGGCGCTGGCAAGTGGTATCGGCCTGGGTGAGCTGCCGGTGCCACTGGGGGAGCGCGATGGCCTTCAGCAGGTATGGCCGCCGGGCAAGCCTTACGACATCTGGCTGGTGACCCATCAGGATGTGCGGCACACCGCGCGGGTGCGGGTGGTGATAGAGGCTATTGTCGAGGCGTTCAGCGTCTAGGCAGCCTGTGCCGGCCTCTTCGCGGTGATAGCCGCTCCTGCAATGATGGTGCGGGCACCTCCCCCAGCACACCCTTACAAGACCGCTGGCCTACACTTGCTCCACAGTCCCGGATCATCCCACCCGGAGCCCTCATGATCCGCGCCACTCACGGACCGGGCCGCGCCCTGCTCGCCACGCTCGCCTTGTGCCCCACATTCAGCCAAGCCGACGAACCCGGCTGGTCGCTGCTCAGCCGTAACTATTTCCTGCACAGCGACTTCCGCTCACCTTCCGCCAGCGGCCAGAACTACCGCCAGGAATGGGCCCAGGGTTTCATCGGCGAGGTACGCTCCGGGTTCACCCAGGGCGCTGTCGGGGTGGGCCTCGATGCCCACGGTTTTATCGGCCTCAAGCTCGACGGCGGCCGCGGCCATGCCGGCACTGGCGTGCTGCCACGCGACAGCGATGGCCGCGCCGAGTCCGACTATTCCAGCGCTGGTGCCGCACTCAAATTTCGCCTGGGCAATACCCGGCTGCGCTATGGCGAGATGATGGTGGAAACACCGGTATTCGATACCGGCGACAAACGCCTGCACCCGGAATACGCCACCGGCTGGTTCGTGGAAAACGCCGACCTGCCCGACTGGCGCCTGCAGGCCGGGCGTTTCACCGCCTTCAGCAACCAGGACAACAGCTCTACCCATGACGACTTCAGCGGCTACGGCGCCAGTACTCACAACCGCGCAATCAGCCTGGCCGGCGCCACCTTCGCGCCCGCAGGCCCGTTCGGCGGCGCGCTGTATGCCGGGCAGTTGCAGGACACCTGGCGCCAGGCCTACCTGAACCTGAACCTGGCTGAGCGCAACTGGCGCCTGGACGGGAACCTGTACAAAACCCGCGATACCGGCAACGCCAGCGCGGGCGCAATCGACACCCTCGCCTACAGCCTTCTGGCCAAATACAGTTTCGGCGCCCAGGCGCTGAGCCTGGCCTACCAGAAGGTCGAGGGCGACACCCCGTTCGACTTCGTCGGTGGCGATTCCATCTACTTGGCCAACTCGATCAAGTACGCCGACTTCAACGGCCCCGGCGAGCGCTCGTGGCAACTGCGCTACGACCTCAACTTTGCCACCCTCGGCGTGCCCGGCCTGAGCCTGATGGGCCGCTACGTCAGCGGCCGTGGTATCGATGGCAGCCATGCACCAGCGGGTGGCGCCTACACCGGCCAGTACGGACCGGGCGGCAAGCACTGGGAACGCGACATCGACCTGAAATACGTGGTGCAGTCAGGTGCGGCCAAAGACCTGAGCCTGTCGTTCTCCCACGTGAGCCACCGCGCCAACCAGGCCCAGGCCGGCGATGACATCGACCGCATCTACCTGATCATCGAATACCCACTCAAAGGCAGCTTCTGACATGAACACTGCCTCTTCGAACAGGTGCTGTACAGCACTCGGCACCCGCGCGATCCCTGTGGGAGCGGGTTTACCCGCGAAGAGGCCGGTACTGAAAACACAAGAAAGGGGCCAGACACTGGTCCCCTTCCTTCATGTCAGCTCAGCTTAGAAAGCAAAGCAAGAACAACCCAGCGCCCCCCAGAAGCCTTGGAAGTCATTCACCGGCACACTCGATTTGCGCGCTTTGTCATGACTGTGCGCATGTACCCCGCACGGCCCCGAGCACTGATGCACGGCTGCCGCCAACGATGGCGTACCCACGCGCCAGTGCCCTGGCACCTTGGCTACTGGCGACCACTCTGGCAGCACTGGCACCTGCGGTGGGCCAAGGCGATCGAATTCTCCCGCCCCGTACACCACCTTGCCATCGACGATGGTCAGCACCGACTCGATGCCCTTGATCGCCTCTTCATCGACACTGAAGAAGTCCAGCGACAGCGCCGCCAGGTCGGCCAGCTGGCCCACCTTGATCTGGCCTTTCTTGCCCTGCTCGCTGGAGAACCAGGCGCTACCCTGGGTGAACAGCTGCAGTGCGGTGTCGCGATCCAGGCCTTCCGGATACAGCTCCATGCCGCCGACGGTCTTGCCGCTGACCAGCCAGTACAGCGAGGTCCACGGGTTGTAGCTGGACACACGGGTAGCGTCGGTACCGGCACCCACTGGCACGCCCATGTCCAGCATGCGCTTGATGGGCGGGGTCTGCTCGGCAGCCTTGGCGCCGTAGCGATCGACGAAGTACTCACCCTGGAAGGCCATGCGGTCCTGGACGGCGATACCACCGCCCAAGGCGCGCACGCGCTCGATATTCTGCGGGGTGATGGTTTCGGCGTGGTCGAAGAACCACGGCAGGCCGTTGAACGGGATGTCGCGGTTGACCTTCTCGAACACGTCGAGCATGCGCGTGATCGATTCGTTGTAGGTGGCGTGCAGGCGGAACGGCCAGCGCTGTTCCACCAGGTGGCGTACTACGGGCTCCAGCTCTTCTTCCATGGTCTGTGGCAGGTCTGGGCGCGGCTCGAGGAAGTCCTCGAAGTCGGCGGCGGAGAACACCAGCATTTCGCCGGCGCCGTTGTGGCGCAGGAAGTCGGTGCCGCTGTGCAGCTTGACGCTGGAGGTCCACTTCTTGAAGTCGTCCAGCTCTTCCTTGGGCTTCTGGGTGAACAGGTTGTAGGCGATGCGCACGGTCAGCTGGTTGTTGTCGGCCAGCTCCTGGATCACCGAATAGTCGTCGGGGAAGTTCTGGTAGCCGCCGCCGGCGTCGATGGCACTGGTGAGGCCCAGGCGGTTGAGTTCGCGCATGAACTGGCGGGTGGAGTTGACCTGGTACTCCAGCGGCAGCTTCGGCCCGTTGGCCAGGGTGGCGTAGAGGATCATCGCGTTCGGGCGGGCGATCAGCATGCCGGTCGGGTTGCCAAACTTGTCGCGCTGGATCTCGCCTCCCGGCGGGTTCGGGGTGCTCTTGTCGTAGCCGACGGCCTTGAGCGCAGCGCGGTTGAGTAGCGCGCGGTCGTATAGGTGCAGCAGGAATACCGGGGTGTCGGGCGCAGCCTGGTTGATTTCTTCCAGGGTGGGCATGCGTTTCTCGGCGAACTGGAATTCGTTCCAGCCACCGACTACCCGCACCCACTGCGGGGTTGGCGTGCGCGCGGCCTGGTCCTTGAGCATGCGCAGGGCATCAGCCACCGACGGCACGCCTTCCCAGCGCAGTTCGAGGTTGTAGTTCAGGCCACCGCGGATCAGGTGCAGGTGCGAGTCATTCAGGCCCGGTATCACCGTGCGCTGCTTGAGGTCGATGATTTGCGTCGCGGCGCCCTTGTGGGCCATGGCCTCGGCGTCGTTGCCCACGGCGACGAAGCGGCCGTCCTTGATGGCGACGGCGGTCGCGGTGGGCTTTTCGCGGTCAACGGTGTGCAGCTTGCCGTTGAACAGAATCAGGTCGGCGGTCATGGAACCTCCTTGGGTGGATGCGTGAGCGGAACCGGCTTGGCCGGTGAAGGGCAATGCGGACCAGAGCGCGCCCGCGGCACCGAGCACGGTGCTGGTGGCGAGGAACTGGCGACGGGTCTTGTCGTTGCGGTCTTGGGCCATGGTGTTCTCCGTCTGGGTGCGGCGGCGGCAGGCGCAACTGCGGAGCATGCCGGTTAATGCTGGGTCAGGGCTTGGATGGATGTGCGGTAGGCTGTAGAAGGTTAGCCCTGATCAACATTAGTGCTGCCAGGGCCGGCCTATTCGCGGGCGAGCCCGCGAATGCCTCCCACAATTACCGCTGGAGAAACGCCAGCAAGTCCTCGTTCAACTGCTGCGCATGGGTCACCGCAAACCCGTGCGGCGCCCCGGCATACACCTTCAGCTCAGCCCCACGAATCAGCTCCGCCGCCTGCTTGCCGGTGGTCTCGAATGGCACGATCTGGTCGTCGTCACCATGAATCACCAAAGTCGGCACATCGACCTTGGCCATGTCCGGCCGGAAGTCGGTCTCGGAGAACGCCGTCACGCACTCCAGCGTGCCTTTGATCGATGCCATCAGCGCGATGTTCAGGGTCTGCGTCTGCACGCCCTGGGACACCTGCTGCCCATGGTTCAGGCCATAGAACGGCGTCGCAAAATCGGCAATGAACTGCGCACGGTCGGCCCGCAGGCCGGCACGAATACCCTCGAAAACCGACAGGTCGACACCTTCAGGGTTGTCTTCACGCTTGCCGAACACCGGCGTCACCGCACCCAGCAGCACCAACCCGGCCACCCGCTCGCTGCCGTGGCGTGCGATGTAGCGGCTGACATCCCCGCCACCCATCGAGAAGCCCACCAGGGTCACGTCGCGCAGGTCGAGGTTTTCGATAAGCTGGGCGATGTCATCGGCGAAGGTGTCGTAGTCGTAACCGCTCCACGGCTGGCTCGAACGGCCGAACCCACGGCGGTCGAAGGCGATGGCGCGGTAGCCGCGGCTGGCCAGGAACTCCATCTGCGAATCCCACATGTCGGCATCCAGTGGCCAGCCGTGGCTGAACAGCACGGGCTTGCCGCTGCCCCAGTCCTTGAAATAGATCGAAGTGCCATCGCGGGTAACGAACGTGCTCATGTCGGTATCTCCTTGAAAGTATCGAAGTAAGGGCGCGACTCAACCGCGCAGCCAGTTGGCACAGCGGCGGGTTACCCAAGGCATGATGTAGAACACCACCGGCAGGATGACGAACAGGTTGACGATCAGGTTGCCGGTAATCGGGCCGCCCAGCTGCGGGAAGCGTGCAAACAACGGCGCCAGCAGTTGCGGAATGACTATGGTCATCGGGCAGATCACCAGGTAGGTCAGCAGCGCCTGTTTCCAGCGCGGTGGCTGGGCCGGCGTCGCGCCCGTCGGGCTAGCGAGAACGTGGTGTTGCAGGCATACGGTCACCACTTCACGGTTGTCTTGGAGTGCGGTGTTCATCGGCGTTCCTTGGGATGAGCTTGCCCGCATCCACTGTGCAACGGTGAACGGGCGGAGGATTGGATGGGTGTGCTGCCCTTGGCGGGCACCGACTGGCGGTGCCCGGGGCGGTCGGCTTACTTGCCGGCGTTGAAGGCGTTGTAGCTGGTCATCAGGTTGCGGTAGTCCGGGATGTGGTTGGAGCACAGCGCGGCCAGGCCTTCAACGTCGTTACGCCAGTCGCGGTGCAGCTCGCACGCTACGCCGAACCAGGTCATCAGTTGCGCACCGGCCTGGCTCATGCGGTCATGGGCGGCGTCGCGGGTCATGGCGTTGAAGGTGCCGGAGGCATCAGTCACCACGAACACATCAAACTCTTCTTCCAGAGCCGCCAGGGCCGGGAAAGCAACACACACCTCAGTCACGACGCCGGCGATGATCAGCTGCTTCTTGCCGGTGGCCTTTACTGCCTTGACGAAGTCTTCGTTGTCCCAGGCGTTGATCTGGCCGGGGCGAGCGATGTACGGGGCATCCGGGAACAGGGCTTTCAGCTCGGGGACCAGCGGGCCGTTGGGGCCTTGCTCGAAACTGGTGGTGAGGATGGTCGGCAGGTTGAAGAACTTGGCCAGGTCAGCCAGGGCCAGCACGTTGTTCTTGAAAGCGTCTGGTTCGATGTCGCGGACCAGGGACAGCAGGCCAGCCTGGTGGTCGACCAGCAGTACGGCGGCGTCGTCTTTGTTCAGGCGGTTGTATTTGAAGTTGGTCATGGTCGTTGCTCCTAAGGGTTTCTGTCTTCAGTAAGTTGGGTGTTTCGCGCTGATGGGAGAAGATTAAAACCATCACCTTTGCAGCGGTAGATAGCGTTTTTTGGCTTTAACGTTCTGTTTTAGGAACGATAGATTGGCGTTGGTTTTGCTGGTCTCTTCGCGGGCTCGCCCGCTCCCACAGGGATCGCACAAGATTCAAAAGCAGCGCTTTACCTGTGGGAGCGGGCAAGCCCGCGAAGGAGCCAGCACAGGCTTGCATTGCCTGCCCGGCAAACCTGCTCTATTACTACCCACAGCCCTCCCCTCACCCCCGAGACCACCATGCTGGCGTTCATCCAGTCGTCCCCGTTGTTGCTCGGCACTACCCTCATCCTGCTCGACCTCGTGCTCTGGCAAGTCATCCCCACGCAGCGCCGTGCCTGGCGCATCGGCACGCGGCTGGTGATATTCCTGCTGTTCAGCTCGGTGCTGGTGGCCGCCGGCATGAGCCCGCTGCAACCGCCACCCTGGCCCGACGATGTCTCGCGCAACCTCATGGCCACGGTACTAGCCATCGGCTGGTGGCTGTTTGGCGCGCGCACGGTCACGGTGGTGTTCGGCCTGCTGCTGGTGGCCCGGGGCAGCCATGGCGGGCGGCTGCTGCAGGATGTGCTGGGGGCGTTGATCTTTTTGGTCGCTGTAGTGGCTGCCGCGGGCTATGTGATGCAACTGCCGGTGAAGGGCTTGCTGGCTACGTCCGGGGTGATGGCCATCGTCATCGGCTTGGCGTTGCAGAGCACCTTGGCGGACGTGTTCAGCGGCATCGTGCTGAACACCACGCGGCCCTATCAGATTGGCGATTCAATCTCCATCGACGGCACCGAAGGCAAGGTGCTGGACATCGACTGGCGCGCCACGCGGCTGCTGACCGGCACCGGCAGCCTGGCGGTGATCCCCAACTCGGTCGCGGCCAAGGCGCGGCTGCTCAACCACAGCCGCCCGGCCGATGTGCATGGGGTGTCGATCAGCGTGGTGGTGCCGGCCAAAGTGCGGCCCAAGCGGGTGTTCGATGCGCTGGAAAAGGCCTTGCAGGGCGTCAGTGCCATTCTTGCGACCCCAAAGCCGAAGGTGACGGTGAAGGCCTCGACGCTGGAGTCCGTGGAGTACGAGGCCAGCGGCTTCGTGGCCGACGCGGGCACCAAGGGCGACGCACGCAATCAGCTGTTCGACCTTGCCCACCGGCACCTGGAGGCCAGCGGGGTGATGTGGAACGTGGACCTGGCCATGCCGCCGCGCAGCCGCCAGCGCGAGGTGCTGGACGAAGTGCGGGTGTTCCGCTCGCTAAGCGATGAGGAGCGTGACGCGCTGAGCCAGCGCATGACGGCGGTGGAGTACCTGGCGGACCAGGTGATCCTGGGCGTGGGTGAGCATTCCGAGCACCTGCTGGTGATTGGCAGCGGGGTGGTGTCTGCGTCGGTGCGTGATGGCGACAAGCGGATCGAAGCCGGGCGCATGGGGCCGGGTGAAGTGCTAGGGATCGAGGGGATCATCGATGAGGACGACTCGTTTGCCGAGTTTCGCACACTGACCGGTTGCGTGCTGTACCGCATCGAAAAGGAACAGGTGAAGAGCTGTTTGCAGCAGCGTGGCGAAGTGCAGACGGCGTTGAGCAAATTGCAGCGGTTCCGCAGGCAAAGCCGGGAGTCGTTGTTGCTGCAAAAGCCGGCCCTGATCAAGAAAGGCGGCTTCCTCAGCTGGTTGCACAAGTAAACCTGGCCGGTCTCTTCGCGGGCACGCCCGCTCCCACGACAACCCCACAGGTTTCAGCATCTGCGCGATTCCTGTGGGAGCGGGCGTGCCCACGAAGAGGCCAGTACTTACAACACAACCCTCAGGCACTGCCCCGCGTGGTAAAGCGAGAAGCCAGATTCGTAGAACGCGGTCCGCAGCGAAGGCGCACTCACGCCGCTCATCGGCGAGAACGGAATCGGCAGGCTGTCCGCGTCACCCTTGAGCAGAAACTCGGCAAAGGCACGGCCGATCACGGTACCTGTGGTGTTGCCACGCCCGTTGTAACCCGTAACCGCGACCAACCCTGGCGCCGGCTCGAACAGGCGCATCAGGTGGTCAGGGGTAAAGTCGATACAGCCGGTCCAGTGCATTTCCCACTCGACCTTGCCCAGTTCCGGGTAATAGTGGCTCTGGATGCGGTCCGCCCAGCTGCGCACAAACCACGCCGGCTTGTTGTCGACCCGGCCCAGGCTGCCGAGCAGCAGGCGGCCCTGATCGTCGCGGCGGATGCTGCTAAGCACGGTGCGGGTGTCCCACGAGCCTTGGCCATGTGGCAGTACCTTGTCGGCCGCGGCACCCTGCAGCGGCTTGGACGCCACCTGGTAGTAGTAGCCACGGAAGAACTGCTTCTGCAGGTTGCTCCAGTCGCCTTCGGTGTACGCGCCAGTGGAAACAACCACCTTGTCGGCGCGCACCGAGCCACGCGCAGTCTTCACCCTCCAGCCATCGCCATCACGTTCCAGGCCTTCGACCGAAGACTGCTGGAACAGCTTGCCGCCCAGGCGCGCCACGGCGGCCGCCAGGCCCTGGGTGTAGCCCATGGGGTTAATGGTGCCAGCGCGGCGGTCGAGCAACGCGGCGGAAATCTTGTTGGTACCGCAATATTCCTGGCACTGGGCGCCGGTCAGCAGCTCCACGTCGGCACCACGGCGTCGCCATTGTTCGTGGCGGGCCTCGAGGTCAGCGATGCCGGTGGCGTTGTGCGCCATGTGCAGCGTGCCTTTGTGCTGGGCCTGGCAGTCGATGCCCAGGCGCTCGATCATGGCGAACACTTCACCCGGGGCTTCGCCGAGCACCTTGTTCAGGCGGCTGCCCTGCTTCTGGCCGAGGGTGGCCTCGACGTCGTCGGGGCGGATCCAGGTGCCGGCGTTGACCAGGCCGACGTTGCGCCCGGAGCCACCGTGGCCGATCTTCCAGGCCTCAAGCAGGATCACCGACTTGCCCTGTTCGAGCAGGTGGATGGCCGCCGACAGGCCAGTGATGCCACCGCCGATCACGCAGACATCAGCCTTGTGCTCACCGGCCAGGGCCTGGGCGGCAACGGTCGGTTTGCTGACGAATTCCCACAAGCATTCTTGACGCAGTTCGGACATGGCCGGCTCCAGCAATTTGTTCTTGTTGGGGCTGCTTCGCAGCCCATTCGCGGCACAAGGCCGCTCCTACAGGAGATCGCGATGCCTGTGTAGGAGCGGCCTTGTGCCGCGAACCGGGGGCTTTGCCCCCGGCCATGCAGCATCAATACATCAGTCGAACACGATACCCTGCGCCAGCGGCAGCTCACGCGAGTAGTTCACGGTGTTGGTCTGGCGACGCATGTAGCCTTTCCAGGCATCCGAACCCGACTCACGACCACCGCCGGTTTCCTTCTCGCCGCCAAACGCACCGCCGATCTCGGCGCCGCTGGTACCGATGTTGACGTTGGCGATACCGCAGTCGCTGCCCGAAGCACTCTGGAAGCGCTCGGCTTCACGGATGTCGGTGGTGAAGATGCACGACGACAGGCCTTGTGGCACTTCGTTGTTCAGGCGCAGGGCCTCTTCGAAGTCGTCGTAGGCCAGCACATACAGGATCGGGGCGAAGGTTTCGTGGCGCACCACGTCGCTCTGCGCCGGCATTTCGGCAATGGCAGGCGACACGTAGTAGGCGTTCGGGTACTGGTCGGCCAGCTGACGCTCGCCACCAAACACCTGGCCACCTTCGTCGCGGGCCTTGGCCAGCGCGCCCTGCATGGCGTCGAACGACAGCTTGTCGATCAGCGGGCCCACCAGGTTGTCCTTGCGCGGGTCGCCGATACGCACTTTGCCGTAGGCGGCTTTGACGCGGGCAACCACTTCGTCCTTGATCGAGCGGTGCACGATCAGGCGGCGCAGGGTGGTGCAACGCTGGCCGGCGGTGCCGACAGCCGAGAACAGGATGCCGCGCACGGCCAGGTCCAGGTCGGCGCTCGGCGCCAGGATCATGGCGTTGTTGCCGCCCAGTTCGAGGATGCTGCGGCCAAAGCGGGCGGCCACACGTGGGCCGACTTCGCGACCCATGCGGGTGCTGCCGGTGGCGCTGACCAGTGGTACGCGCGGGTCATCGACCATGGCTTCGCCGGCTTCACGGCCGCCAATCACCAGTTGGGCCAGGCCAGCCGGGGCATCGCCGAAGGCTTTCAGGGCTTTTTCGAACAGCGCCTGGCAGGCCAGGGCGGTCAGCGGGGTCTTTTCAGACGGCTTCCACACCACCGAGTTACCGGCCACCAGGGCGAGGGCGGTGTTCCAGGCCCAGACGGCGACCGGGAAGTTGAAGGCGCTGATCACGCCAACCACGCCCAGCGGGTGCCAGGTTTCACGCATGTGGTGGCCCGGGCGCTCGGAAGCGATGGTCAGGCCGTACAGCTGGCGCGACAGGCCCACGGCGAAGTCGCAGATGTCGATCATTTCCTGCACTTCGCCCAGGCCTTCCTGGGTGATCTTGCCGGCTTCGATCGAGACCAGCTCGCCCAGGTCGGCCTTGTGCTCACGCAACACTTCGCCGAACAGGCGCACCAGTTCGCCACGGCGCGGGGCCGGCACAGTGCGCCAGGCGTCGAATGCGCTCTGGGCCTGATCGATGCGGGCGATGGTCTCGGCCTTGCCGAGCAGTTTCACCGAGGCGATCTGGCTGCCGTCGATCGGCGTGTGAACAGGGTAGTCGCCCTGGGTGTAAGCCTCGGCGGCAACGCCAAGGCGCTCGAGCAATCCAGCAACCATTTGTGCATCTCCTACATCGGTGATGGGGTGGAAAAATGATGTGGATCAGTATTAATCCGATCACATAGGTACAACAAACGACCTTTATTCCGCATATCATTCCGTCAGGTAATGATTTGAGCCGCAGAGACCGCTATGTCCAAACGCCTGGTGCCTTCCATGACCGCCCTGCAGTGCTTTGAGGCTGCAGCCCGCCATTTGAGCTTTACCCGTGCCGCCGAAGAACTGCACCTGACCCAGAGCGCCGTCAGCAAGCAGGTGGCGCAGCTTGAAGACATGCTGCGCCACCACCTTTTCCTGCGCATCCGGCGGCGCTTGCAACTGACCCCCGCCGGCAGCCTGTACCTGGCCGAGGTCAACAAGATCCTCAACCAAGTGGATATGTCCAGCCGCTACGTGCTCACCTACGGCGAGCAGACCGAGATCTTGAAGGTAGCCACTCAACCAAGTTTTGGCGTGCGCTGGTTGATCCCGCACCTCAAGGGTTTTGGCAAACGCCACACCAACATCCACCTGGACATACGCAACGAGATGGAGCCGTTCGCCCTGCTGCAGGGCTCGGCGGACGTGGTGTTCTTCTATGGCCAGGGCACGTGGCCGGGGGCCACTTGCGTGGAGCTGTTCCGTGAGGAAGTGGTGCCGGTGTGTGCGCCAGAGCTGCTGGCCGGGCGCACGCTGGGCGATGCTGCAGAACTGGCCGACCTGGTGCTGCTGCAAAGCACTTCGCGGCCGGAGGCCTGGCATGAGTGGTTCCTGGAGTTGGGGTTGCAGAGCGTCAGCGCCTACCACGGGCCTCGTTTCGATACGTTCTATATGGCGCTGAGCGCTGCACAGGCCGGTTGCGGGGTGGCGCTGGTGCCGCGTTACCTGGCGGCGAAGGAACTGGCGGAAGGGAGCCTTGTGGTGCCGTGGAACCATGCGATGCGCAGTGCCGGGGCGCATTACCTGGCGTATGCCGAGCATGCGGCGGAGGTGCCCAAGGTGCGGGCTTTGGTGGAGTGGATTCACGAGCAGCTTCAGCCTTGAGATTGCCAGGGCACAAGGCCGCTCAACAGCAACGCGGTCCCCTGTAGGAGCGGCCTTGTGCCGCGAATGGGCTGCAAAGCAGCCCCAATGGCCCTGAAGGTCGATCAAAAAAGGAATGACACACTCACTTTTTTTCGCTTGTGAGCCAAGTGCATTCCCAGCTTTCATGTAAGCGTCCGAACCCAACCAGGAAGCTAGCGATGCCCGCCCACGATTTCGTCAGCCCAGACAGCATTCGCGCGCAGTTCTCTGCCGCCATGTCGCTCATGTACAAACAGGAAGTGCCGCTGTACGGCACGCTGCTGGAGCTGGTGAGCGAAATCAACCAGCAGGTCATGGTCCAGCAGCCCAAGGTTGCCGAAGCCCTGCGCTGGACCGGCGAAATCGAGCGCCTGGACCAGGAACGTCACGGCGCCATCCGCGTCGGCACCGCCGAAGAACTGGCCACCATCGCCCGCCTGTTTGCCGTCATGGGCATGCAGCCGGTCGGCTACTACGACCTCAGCTCCGCTGGCGTGCCGGTGCACTCCACCGCTTTTCGCGCGGTACACGAGCAGTCACTGCACGTCAGCCCGTTCCGTGTGTTCACCTCGCTGCTGCGCCTGGAGCTGATCGACAACCCGCAGCTGCGTGAGCTGGCACAGGGCATCCTGGCCAAGCGCCAGATCTTCACCAGCCGCGCCCTCGAACTGATCGCCCAGTGCGAGCGCGATGGCGGCCTGAACGCAGCCGATGCCGAAGCGTTCGTGCAGGAAGCGCTGCACACCTTCCGCTGGCACCATGACGCCACCGTGACCGCCGAGCAGTACCAGCAACTGCACGACCAGCACCGCCTGATTGCCGATGTGGTGGCCTTCAAGGGCCCACACATCAACCACCTGACCCCACGCACCCTGGACATCGATGCGATCCAGCTCGGCATGCCGGCCAAGGGCATCCCGCCGAAGGCCGTGGTCGAAGGCCCGCCCACCCGCCGCCATCCGATCCTGCTGCGCCAGACCAGCTTCAAGGCCTTGCAGGAAAAGGTCGCGTTCAGCGACCAGCAGGGTAGCGAAGGCAGCCACACCGCGCGCTTTGGCGAGATCGAGCAACGTGGCGCGGCCCTGACGCCGAAAGGCCGCCAGCTGTACGACAAGCTGCTCGACGCCACCCGCGCCGCCCTGGGCGGCGCACCGGCCGAAGCCAATGCCGAGCGCTACATGACCTTGCTCAAAGATACCTTTGCCGAATTCCCGGATGACCTGGCGCAGATGCGTCAACAGGGCCTGGCGTACTTCCGCTACTTTGCCACTGAGAAAGGCCTGGCTGCGCGTGACCAGGAGGGCCGCCCGACCACCCTGCAAGGGCTGATCGACGCTGGCCATGTGCATTTCGAGGCGCTGGTGTACGAGGACTTCCTGCCGGTAAGTGCGGCGGGGATCTTCCAGTCCAACCTGGGCGACGATGCACAGGCCGAATACGGCAGTAATGCCAACCGCGATGCGTTCGAAGCGGCGTTGGGGCTGCAAGTGCAGGATGAGCTGGCACTGTATGCGCAAAGCGAGCGCCGCTCGCTGCAGGCCTGTGCACAGGCGTTGAACCTGGGATCGATGTAAGGCTTTGGATTGCCGGGGGCCGCTTTGCGGCCCTTTCGCGACGCAGCCCCAGAGGTTCAAACCAGAGGCGGCAGGATTTCCACATCCGGCAAATCCATCGCCGCCACCTCGTCTGCCAGAAAATCACTCAAGCGCCGCAACCGTTCGCCACCCGGCCGGGTGCGCGGCCATACCAGGTAGTAGTCCATCCCACTGGGCACTGCTGTCGGCCAAGGCAGGCTCAACCGCCCCTGCGCCACATCTTCGGCCACCATCAGCAAATCACCCATGGAAATCCCGTAGCCCCGTGCAGCGGCAATCATGCCCAGCTCCAGGGTGTCGAACACCTGACCGCCCTTGAGCGAAACCTTGTCGCCAAGCCCCATGCGCACCAGCCATTCCCGCCAGTCACGCTTGTCCACCGTGGGGTGCAGCAGTTCGATAGAGGCTAGCCGGCCCACGTCCCAAGGCTCTTCGTCGAGCAGGTCCGGCGCACCGACCGGGATCAGCAACTCCGGAAACAGCTTGCGCACCTCCCACTCCGCCGGGAACACGCCGTCGCTGAGCAACACTGCGCAATCGAACGGTTCCTGGTTGAAGTCCACATGGTCGACGTCCATCCATGCGCTGGTCAGCTGCACTTCGTTGCCCGGTTGCAGGTGGCGGAACCGGCTAAGGCACGCCAGCAACCAGCGCATGGTCAGGGTCGATGGGGCTTTCATGCGCAAGATGTCATCTTCGCCGCGCAAGTTATCGCAGGCCCGCTCCAGCGCCGCGAAGCCTTCGCGCACCCCGGGCAACAGCACCCGCGCCGCTTCGGTCAACTGCAGGCTGCGGCCACTGCGCACGAACAGGCGGCAGGCAAAGTGCTCTTCCAACGTACGGATATGCCGGCTGACAGCACTTTGGGTAATCGACAGCTCTTCGCCCGCACGGGTGAACGAGCAAAGCCGTGCAGCAGCTTCGAATGCGCGCAGGGCATACAACGGAGGGAGCTGTCGGGACATGAGGCACCTGCCATACGGGACTGTGGAGCGAATCATCAATGAGCATATATACATGAGTCAGACTCATGCCAAGGATCGCTTTTATCCTTTTGTGCAAAGTTGACCGAAGCCTCAGAATCGCCCTTCGTTGTTTTCCCCAGGAAAAAGGACCACCCCATGCATGTCGCGCCCACCACAGAACTCAAGGCTTTGCTGCGCCTGGCCGGGCCGCTGATCGCCTCGCAGTTGGCGCACATGCTGATGGTGCTGACCGACACGCTGATGATGGCCCGTATCAGCCCGCAAGCGCTGGCCGGTGGCGGCCTGGGCGCGGCGAGCTACTCGTTCGTGTCGATCTTTTGCCTGGGCGTGATCGCTGCGGTCGGCACCTTGGTGGCGATCCGCAAGGGCGCCAACGACATCGAAGGTGCCACCCGCCTGGCACAGAACGGCGTGTGGCTGGCCTGGGGCCTGGCGCTGATCGCCGCGCTGGCCCTGTGGAATCTTGAGCCGGTACTGCTGCTGTTCGGGCAACAGCCCGAAAACGTTGCCTCAGCCGCCGAATTCCTCACCCTGCTGCCGCTGGCGCTGCCCAGCTACCTGACCTTCATGGCCTTGCGTGGCTTTACCAGCGCGCTGGGCCGCTCGACCCCGGTGATGGTGATCAGCGTGGTCGGCACGGTGCTCAACTACCTGTTCAACGTGGCGTTGATCGAAGGCATGTTCGGCCTGCCAAAGCTAGGCCTGATGGGCATCGGCCTGGTCACCGCAGTGGTATCGCTGGGCATGGCCATCGCCCTTGCTTTGTACATCCGCTGGCATTCGGCCTACGCCGCCTACCCGCTGCGCAAGGGCCTGTCACGCCCGTCGCTGCCAGCCCTGCGCGAGCTGTGGCGGCTGGGCCTGCCAATTGGTGGTACCTACATGGTGGAAGTGGGCCTGTTCGCCTTCGCTGCGCTGTGCATGGGGGTACTGGGCAGCACCGAACTGGCGGCACACCAGATCGCCCTGCAGATCGTGTCCACGGCGTTCATGGTGCCGACGGGCTTGTCCTATGCGGTGACCATGCGCGTGGGCTTGTACTACGGCGCTGGCAACCTGCTGGCGGCGCGCAGTGCCGGGCGCGTGGGCATCGGCTTCGGGGCGATGATCATGTTCGCCTTCGCCGCGCTGTTCCTGCTGCTGCCCGAAGCGCTGGTGGGGCTGTTCATCGACCGCAATGACCCGGCCTTTGCCGCGATCTTCCAGGTGGCCGTGCAGTTGTTGATGGTGGCGGCGTGGTTCGAGCTGTTCGATGGCATGCAGACCATTGCCATGGGCTCGATCCGTGGGCTGAAGGATGCCAAGACCACCTTCCTGATCGGGCTGGTGTGCTACTGGCTGGTGGGGGCGCCGAGCGCCTGGTTGTTCACCTTTACCCTGGGCGGTGGTGCAGTGGGGATCTGGTGGGGGCTGGCGCTGGGGCTGGCGTGTGCGGCGGTGGCGCTGACCTTTGGCTTTGAGTGGCGGATGAAGCGGCTTTTGAGAAAGGCGGTGGCGCGCGCAGGGGCTGCTGCTTCCGCCTGACTTCAGGGCCTCTTCGCGGGCACGCCCGCTCCCACAGGATTGCGCGGTCCCTGTGGGAGCGGGCGTGCCCGCGAAAGGGCCCTAAAGGACAGCATCCAACTGACAGCCAGGCACCTTCAGCAAAAAATCGATCAACTCCCCCACCGGCAGCGGCTTGCTGACCAAAAAGCCCTGCACCTGGTCACAGCCAAACCCACGCAACAACGCCAACTGCTCTTCGCTCTCCACTCCCTCGGCCACCACTTCGAGGTTGAGGTTGTGCGCCAGGTTGATCATGGCGTGCACCAGCTTGCGGTTCTCCTCGCGCATTTCCATTTCTGCTACAAAGCTGCGGTCCACCTTTAGCAAGGTGATCGGCAGGCTGTTGAGGTGCACGAACGAAGAGAACCCTGTGCCAAAATCGTCGAGCGAGAAGCGCACGCCCAAGCGGCCGAGGGCGTCCATGGTCTGGCGCACCACCTCGTTGCGGCGCATCACCGCCGTCTCGGTCAGTTCGAACTCCAACCAGCGGGCGTCCACGCCATGCTCAAGGATCAGGCGGCTCAGGGTGGCCAGCAGCTGGCTGTCCTGGAACTGCCGAAAACTCAGGTTTACGGCCATGTGCAGCGGCTCCAGCCCGCGCTCACACAGCGCCTGCATGTCGCGCAAGGCACGGGAGATGACCCAGTAGCCCAACGGCACGATCAGGCCGCTCTGCTCGGCCAGGGGCACGAATTCGCTGGGCGGTAACAGCCCGCGTTCGGCATGGCGCCAGCGCACCAGCGCCTCCAGGCCGACAATGCGCCCGTCGGCCAGGTCGAGCCGCGGCTGGTAGTGCAGCTCCAGCTCGTCACGGCGCAGCGCGCGGCGCAGCTCGCTTTCCAGGTCAGCAAGGCTGCGGGCGTTGCGATTGATGCGTTCATTGAACACATGGAAGGTGCAGCCCTGGCTGCCCTTGGCCTGGCGCATGGCGATGTGCGCATGCCACATCAGCGGGTCGGCACCGCTCTGCGCGCGGGCATGGGCCAGGCCCAGGCTGCAACCCAGCAGCAGGCTTTCGCCGTCGATCCAGTAGGGTTCGGCCAGGGCCTCGACGATGCGCTCGCCAATCCATTCAGCGCGGTTGGCGTCGCGGCGGGTGTCGATCAGCAAGGCGAACTCGTCGCTGCCCAGGCGAGCCAGCTGGTCGCCTGCTTCGAGCTGGTTTTGCAGCCGTGCCACCACCTGCAGGATCAGGCGGTCGCCGCTCTGGTGGCCCAGCGCATCGTTGACGTGGCGAAAGTTGTCCAGGTCCAGATGGCCCAAGGCAATGCCACGGCCCTCGTTCTCGGCCAGGCGCGCGGTCAGCAAGGCCTGGAAGCCCTGGCGGTTGGCGATGCCGGTCAGTGGGTCCTGTTCGGCCAGGCGCTGCAAGGTGGCCACCAGCACCCCGCGTTCGCGCACATGGCGCAGCGAGCGGCGCAGGGTGTCGGCATTGAGCTGGTCGCGTACCAGCCAGTCGCTGACGGCGCTGGGCGCCACCTCGGGCTCGTGCTCGAGCAGCAGGATGGTCGGCAGCTCGCAGCGCCCAGGCACCGGCTGCAGGGCCGGGGTTGCCAGCACCACGGCCTGGCGATCATGGCTGAACAGGCTATCGACCGAGTCCCAGTCAGGCGCGGTCAGCAGCACGGCACTGCCGTTAAGGGCAGGTATGCAGGCGTGCAACAAGGCGGCCCATTGCGGCTCATCAGCCAACAGCAGCAAACGCAAAGGTTCGACAGGCGTGGACAAGCGGGCTCCTTAGGACTTCACGGTGCAACGATAACTGCCAGTATGCTACTGCATTAATGAAAATGATTTTCACTTTTATACATGCATTTGCGGGCGTAGCATCCCGACGTATTTTGTCGTGCATCGTGCTCGAAACCAGACGAGCCGGCAAATATGATTTTTTCAGTTGCTAGCATTAGTGGCGCTAATAATGAGGCGGACAAAAGTCTGACTCAGACGTCAGACGGTCGCGCCACAACCGCCCCATGCCTGTTAGAATGCGCGGCTATTTTCTGGCGACCCCCGGTTTCTAGCATGTCCCGACTCAATCCCAGGCAGCAAGAAGCCCGTGACTACGTCGGCGGCCCTCTTTTGGTGCTCGCCGGTGCAGGTTCGGGCAAGACCAGCGTGATCACGCGCAAGATTGCCCACCTCATTCAGAACTGCGGCATCCGTGCCCAGTACATCGTGGCGATGACCTTCACCAACAAGGCCGCACGCGAGATGAAGGAGCGGGTCGCCACCCTGCTGCGCCCGGGGGAAGGCCGTGGCCTGACGGTGTGTACCTTCCACAACCTGGGCCTGAACATCATCCGCAAGGAGCACGACAAGCTGGGCTACAAGCCAGGCTTCTCGATCTTCGACGAGTCCGACATCAAGGCGTTGCTGTCGGACATCATGCAGAAGGAATACTCCGGCGACGACGGCATCGACGAGATCAAGAACATGATCGGTGCCTGGAAGAACGACCTGGTCCTGCCACCCGAGGCCCTGGAAAAGGCGCGCAACCCGCGCGAGCAGACCGCCGCCATCGTCTACACCCACTACCAGCGCACGCTCAAGGCGTTTAACGCGGTGGACTTCGACGACCTGATCCTGCAGCCGGTCAAACTGTTCCAGGAGCACCCCGAGGTACTGGAGCGCTGGCAGAACCGCGTGCGCTACCTGCTGGTGGACGAATACCAGGACACCAACGCCAGCCAGTACCTGCTGGTGAAAATGCTGATCGGCATGCGCAACCAGTTCACCGTGGTGGGCGACGACGACCAGTCGATCTATGCCTGGCGCGGTGCCCGCCCCGAGAACCTGATGCTGCTCAAGGAGGACTACCCTTCCCTGAAGATCGTCATGCTCGAGCAGAACTACCGCTCCACCAGCCGCATCCTGCGCTGTGCCAACGTGTTGATCGCCAACAACCCGCACGCGTTCGAGAAACAGCTGTGGAGCGAGATGGGCGTGGGCGACGAGATCCGCGTCATCCGCTGCAAGAACGAGGAAGCCGAGGCCGAACGCGTGGCCATGGAAATCCTCACCTTGCACCTGCGCACCAATCGCCCGTACAGCGATTTCGCAATCCTCTACCGCGGTAACTACCAGGCCAAGCTGATCGAACTGAAGCTGCAGCACCACCAGGTGCCGTATCGCCTGTCGGGCGGCAACAGCTTCTTCGGCCGCCAGGAGGTCAAGGACCTGATGGCCTACCTGCGCCTGTTGGTGAACCCGGACGATGACAACGCCTACCTGCGGGTAATCAACGTACCGCGCCGCGAAATCGGCTCCACCACCCTGGAAAAGCTCGGCAACTATTCCACCGAGCGCGGCATTTCTATGTACGCCGCCAGCGAGGAGCTGGGCCTGGGTGAGCACCTGGACGCCCGCTACACCGAGCGTTTGCAGCGCTTCAAGCACTGGCTCGACGGGGTACGCCACAAGGTAGCACTGGAAGACCCGATTGCCGCGCTGCACGAGATGATCCGCGATATCGACTACGAGAACTGGATCCGCCAGCAGACCGCCAGCGACAAGGCGGCGGACTTCCGGATCAGCAACGTCTGGTTCCTGGTCGAAGCGCTGAAAAACACCCTCGAGAAGGACGAAGAGGGTGACATGACTATCGAGGACGCCATCGGCAAGCTGGTGTTGCGTGACATGCTCGAGCGCCAGCAGGAAGAAGAAGAGAACGCCGAAGGTGTGCAGATGATGACCCTGCACGCCTCCAAGGGCCTGGAGTTCCCCTACGTGTTCATCATGGGCATGGAAGAGGAAATCCTCCCGCATCGCTCCAGCATCGAGGCCGACACCATCGAAGAGGAGCGCCGCCTGGCCTACGTGGGCATCACCCGCGCGCGCCAGACCCTGGCCTTCACCTTCGCTGCCAAGCGCAAGCAGTACGGTGAAATCATCGACTGCACGCCCAGCCGGTTCCTTGACGAACTGCCTCCGGACGACCTGGCCTGGGAGGGCCTGGACGATGCGCCGGTCGAGGTAAAGGCCGCACGCGGCAACAACGCCCTGGCCGATATCCGGGCAATGCTCAAACGCTGATCAACCATTACTCTTAAACTTTGCCGCTATTTGCGGCCACCTTTGCTACATCGAGGAAAACAAAGTGGAAGCACTGCATCAGAAGATTCGCGAAGAAGGCATCGTGCTTTCCGACCAGGTTCTCAAAGTCGACGCGTTTCTCAACCACCAGATCGACCCGGCGCTGATGCAGCTGATCGGTGACGAGTTCGCCCGCCTGTTCGCCGATGCCGGCGTGACCAAGATTGTCACCATCGAAGCCTCGGGCATTGCCCCGGCCGTGATGACTGGCCTGAAACTGGGCGTACCGGTGATCTTTGCGCGCAAGCACCAGTCGCTGACCCTGACCGAGAACCTGCTGACTGCCTCGGTGTACTCCTTCACCAAGCAGACCGAGAACACCGTGGCCATTTCGCCACGCCACCTCAACAGCAGCGACCGCGTGCTGGTGATCGACGACTTCCTGGCCAACGGCAAGGCGTCGCAAGCGCTGATCTCGATCATCAAGCAAGCCGGTGCCACCGTGGCTGGCCTGGGTATCGTGATCGAGAAGTCGTTCCAGGGCGGCCGTGCCGAGCTGGACAGCCAGGGCTACCGCGTTGAATCGCTGGCCCGGGTGAAGTCGCTGGAAGGCGGTGTGGTCAGCTTCATCGAGTGATGCCCACTGGGGCTGCTCTGCGGCCCATCGCGACACAAGGCCGCTCCTACAGGAAAACGCATAACCCTTGTAGGAGCGGCCTTGTGTCGCGATGGGCTGCAAAGCAGCCCCGGCAATTTTCAGGTCGCCGCCAACCCTGCCAGCAAAAGCCGCTGATACAGCTCTTCCTTCAATCCCTGCGGAGCGGCCAGCCCCATCCGCCCCAGGTGCCCTTGATACCCCTCCGGCCCCGGCGCATCCAACGCTGCCTTGCCCAGCTCCAGCACCTCGCTCAGCTTGAACTTGCTCTTCAACCAGTTCAGCGCCCGCAACAGGTCGCGCTCTTCAGCCGTGAAGTCCGTCCCCATCGGATACTCCGGGAACAGCCGCGCATGCCGCGCCCTGATCGCCTCCAACCGCTGCGGCGTATTGTCAGTAAAGCGAGCGTCCAGCTCAAAATCCTTGGGCAGCTTGCCGGCCTCTTTTGCCTGCTCGATGAGCCCCTGCTGGAAACGCGAATCGCTCACCGCCAGCAACCGCGCAATTACCTCGCTGTCGGTCTGCCCACGCAAGTCGGCAATGCCGTATTCGGTCACCACGATATCGCGCAGGTGCCGGGGTATGGTGCAGTGGCCATACGTCCAGAACAGGTTTGAAGTCACCTCCCCGCCTGCCTCGCGCCAGCTGCGCAGCAGCAGAATCGAGCGCCCTCCCTCTAGCGCATGGCCTTGGGCGACGAAGTTGTACTGCCCGCCCACGCCACTGAGCACGCGGCCGTCTTCCAGCTGATCGGCCACCCCGGCGCCGAGCAAGGTCATGGCGAATGCCGTGTTGATGAAGCGCGCATCGCGGCGCTGACGTCGCTTGAGTTCTTCCTGCCCGTACAGCTCGTTGATGAAGCTGATACGGGTCATGGCAAACCGCGCGCGCTGTTCGAGTGGCATCTCCCTCAACCGCTGGTAGAACGCCTGCGGGCCAAGGAAAAAACCGCCATGCACCACTGGCCCTTCGTCATCGGCCGGGCGCCGCAGCAGGCCTGCTTCGGCCAGTACCAGCAGGCCATTGACGAACATCTCGCTGCAGCCGTACAGGCCTTGGGCAAACGTCCCCAGCCCCCCTTCGCGCTCGATCAGCGCATGCCACGGGCCCGTATCCAGCTCGTCGAGCAAGGCGCGGTAGCCTGCGTTGTCACCCTGGCGGGCCAGCAACGCGGCGGCAACTGCATCGCCCATTGCACCGATGCCGATCTGCAGGGTGCCGCCATCGCGTACCAGTGTGCTGGCGTGCAAGCCGATGCAGTGGTCCTGGGTGCCCACCGGCATGTTCGGTGTGGAGAACAGGCGACGTTGCTCGGCCTCGTCGATCAACAGGTCGAACGCATCGATGGGCAGTTCCGCATCGCCGGGCATGTAGGGCAGTTCGGCGTGCACCTGGCCGAGCATGAGGATGGTCTCGCCGGCCGCGCGGCGCTTGGCGATCATCGGCAGCAGGTCGAGGGTGATGTCGGGGTTGCAGGCAAGGCTCAGGTGAACAGGCCTTTCAGGTGTGGCGGCCACCAGTTGCGCGACCAGGTTCAGGCCCTTGGCGTTGATGTCGCGTGCGGCGTGGCTGTAGTTGCTGCTGATGTAATCCTGCTGGGCAGCCTCGCTGTGCAGCAGGCTGCCGGGCTGCATGAAAAACTGCTCGACGCGGATGTTCGGCGGCAGGCTGTCATTGCGCAGGTCGGCAAGGTAGTCGAGCTCTTCGTAGTCGGCGAAGACGCGCTCGACGAAGGGTTCGAGAAAGCGCCGCTGCAGGCCGTCGCCCAATGGTGGGCGGCCGAGGGACAGCGCCGTGTAGATAGTCAGCCGCCGCTCGGGCAGCTCGCGCACCCGGGCGTACAGGGCGTTCACGAAAGCATTAGGCTTGCCCAGGCCCAAAGGCAGGCCCATGTGGATATGGGCCGGCAGCCGGGACAAGACCTGCTCGACAGCCTGGTCGATGGAGCAGAGGTGCATCGGGACCTCCTGAGACATCCATGGGTTCAGGGGTTGGACATGGCACTGGCGGGTTGGTTGCCTGTGCCCGCGAAAGGGCCAGCACAGGCACCACAAAAACAAAGCCCGCCATCAACGGCGGGCCTGATGCAATTCAGCTGTGTCTTACAGCCCGGACATCTTCTTGATCGCCCCTTTCAGGTCGTCATCCGAGCAGTCCGCGCAGGTGCCTTTGGGCGGCATGGCGTTGATGCCGGTAATGGCCTTGGCCAGGATGCCATCCAGGCCGCCCTGGTGGTCGGCGCGTTCTTTCCACGCGGCGGTATCGCCCACTTTAGGCGCACCAAGCAGCCCGGTGCCATGGCAGGCATTGCAGTGCTTGGCGATGATCTCATCTGGGGTCTTGGCACCCCCGCCCCCCGCTGCAACAGCCACTTCCATGCCTTTGCATTCCTGGCCCTGGACGCACACCTGGCCAACCGGCTCCAGGCGTTTGGCAATGTCGTCATTGGTCGCAGCGGTTGCGCTCATTGCCCAGAGGGCGAATACGGCTGCTGGTACGGCCAGCATCTTCTTGATTTGGTTCACGCGAACACCCTCATGGTGGCTAATCACGCTCGCGGCCACGGAACGGCGAGCGTTGAAAAGTATAGCGGGAACCCAGAGGCCGTGAAACGACCCTACACGGGAAAGGGGTATTGCCGAATCAATGCACTGCGCTGGATCAAAAGTTTGAAGGCGTCGCCGCACTGATCAGGCGCGCAGGCTGGTTGAAAGGGTTGCGAAAGCGGTGCGGACGCGTGCTTTCGAAGTAGTAGCTGTCGCCTTCTTCCAGGATGAAGATCTCGTTGCCGACCACCAGCTCCAGCCGCCCTTCGAGCAGGATGCCGGTTTCCTCGCCGTCATGGGTGAGCATCTCGGCACCGGTGTCGGCACCTGGCGGATACACCTCGGTGAGAAACGCGATGGCACGGTTGGGGTGCGACTTGCCCACCAGCTTCATGGTCACCGCGCCGTCCGAGATATCGATCAGCTCGTGGGCCTTGTAGACGATCTGAGTGGGGCTTTCAGGTTCCAGCTCGACCGAAAAGAACTCGACCATCGACATGGGAATGCCGCTCAGCACCTTGCGCAGCGAGCTGATGGAGGGGCTCACGCTGTTCTTCTCGATCATCGAGATGGTGCTGTTGGTCACACCGGCACGCTTGGCGAGTTCGCGCTGGGACAGGCCCTTGAGCTTGCGGATGGCTTGCAGTCGTTCGCCGACGTCCAAAGCTGGAGCCTCCTGAAACGGTGGAAAGGGGGGTGGATGTGAACGATATCATGGCAATGCCGTTCAGTATTTACAACACACCGCCCCTCAACCTGTCCGCTTCAGCGTGTCATTCGCCGATGTAGTCCCGCGATACCCGCTTCAGGTTGCAGAAGATCTGGTAAGGAATAGTGCCCGCGTGTGCGGCCACTTCGCTGGCCAGCACCTGCTTGCCCCACAATTCGACCGGGCTGCCGACGGTGGCTTGCGGCACGTCGGTCAGGTCGATGTTGAGCATGTCCATCGACACCCGGCCGATCAGCTGAGTGCGCTGGCCGGCGACCAGCACAGGGGTGCCGTTGGGTGCCTGGCGCGGGTAGCCATCGGCATAGCCCATGGCGACCACGCCAACACGGGTTGGCCGTGGGCTGACGAACTTGGCGCCGTAGCCCACCGGCTCGCCGGCAGGCAGCTCGCGCACGCTGATGACCCGCGATTGCAGGGTCATCACCGGTTGCAGGCGTGCGGCCTGGGCCTGGGGCACTTCGAACGGCGTGGCGCCGTACAGCATCAGGCCTGGGCGTACCCAATCGCCGGGCGCTTGCGGCCAGCCCAGCACGCCGGGCGAGTTGCGCAGGCTGCACTCGGCAGCCAGGCCCTGGCGGGCGGCTTCGAACACGGCGATCTGCTGGGCGGTAGCGTCGGCATCCAGTTCGTCGGCGCGGGCGAAGTGGCTCATCAGCACGATGCGCGAAACCTTGCCGCTGGCCAGCAGGCGCTGGTAGGCGTCGTGGTAGTCCTTGGGGTGCAGGCCGACGCGGTGCATGCCGCTGTCCAGCTTCAGCCAGACGGTGAGCGGCTTATGCAGCTGGGTTTTCTCGATGGCTTCCAGCTGCCACAGCGAGTGCACCACGCACCACAGGTCGTGCTCGGCAATCAGCGCCAGCTCGCTGGCTTCGAAGAAGCCTTCCAGCAACAGCACCGGGGCCTTGATACCGGCGGCGCGCAACTCCAGCGCCTCTTCGATGCAAGCCACGGCAAAGCCGTTGGCTTCGGCCTCCAGGGCCAGGGCGCAGCGTACGGCACCGTGGCCATAGGCGTCGGCCTTGATCACGGCGAGGGCTTTGGCACCGGTCAGTTCACGGGCCAGACGGTAGTTGTGGCGCAGGGCCTGGAGGTCGATCAGGGCGCGGGCGGGACGCATGGCGGCTGCCTTATGGTGGTTCGGGTTGAAATCGGTATTGGATTCTTCGCGGGCTCGTCCGCTCCCACAGGAGCATCACAGGTATTGAAGACTGTGCAGTACCTGTGGGAGCGGGCGAGCCCGCGAAAAGGCCGGTACAGGCTATTACTGCTGGTGAACCGGCGCGCCCTGCCCGTGCTTGGTCGCTTCCCGGCTGTTGCCATAACGGGAAATGTCCAGGCCTTCGGCACTGATCTGCGGTTTCTTGCGCGCAATCAGGTCGGCCAGCAGGCGACCGGAGCCGCACGCCATGGTCCAGCCCAGGGTACCGTGACCGGTGTTCAGGAACAGGTTGCGGAACGCCGTGGCACCAACGATCGGTGTGCCGTCCGGGGTCGCCGGACGCAGCCCGGTCCAGAAGCTGGCCTGGCTCAGGTCACCGCCGCGAGGATAAAGGTCGTTGACGATCATCTCCAGCGTTTCGCGCCGACGCGGGTTCAGCGACAGGTCAAAACCGGCAATTTCAGCCATGCCGCCAACCCGGATACGGTTGTCGAAACGGGTGATCGCGACCTTGTAGGTCTCGTCGAGAATGGTCGAAGTCGGGGCCATGTCGCCGTTGGTGATCGGTACGGTCAGCGAGTAGCCCTTCAGCGGGTACACCGGCGCCTTGATGCCCAGCGGCTTGAGCATCTGCGGCGAGTAGCTGCCCAGCGCCAGCACGTAGCGGTCGGCGGTTTCCAGCTTGCCGTCGATCCACACGCCATTGATGCGGTCGCCCGCGAAGTCCAGGCGTTGGATGTCCTGGCCAAAACGGAACTCCACACCCAGCTTGATGGCCATGTCGGCGAGCTTGGTGGTGAACATCTGGCAGTCGCCGGTCTGGTCGTTAGGCAGGCGCAGGGCGCCGGCCAGAATGTCCTTCACGCCAGCCAGGGCGGGTTCGACGCGGGCAATACCCTCGCGGTCCAGCAGTTCGTAAGGCACGCCAGACTGCTCGAGCACGGCAATGTCCTTGGCCGCGGCATCCACCTGGGCCTGGGTGCGGAACAGCTGGGTGGTACCCAAAGAGCGGCTTTCATAGGCAATGCCGGTTTCGGCGCGCAGTTCGTCCAGGCAGTCGCGGCTGTACTCGGACAGGCGCACCATGCGCTCCTTGTTCACCGCGTAACGGCTGGCGGTGCAGTTGCGCAGCATCTGCGCCATCCACAGGTACTGGTCGACGTCGCCGGTGAGCTTGATGGCCAGGGGAGCGTGGCGCTCCAGCAGCCACTTGATGGCCTTCAGCGGCACGCCTGGGGCGGCCCAGGGCGAGGCATAGCCGGGCGAGATCTGGCCGGCGTTGGCAAAACTGGTTTCCATGGCCACCGCCGGCTGGCGGTCAACCACCGTCACTTCGAAACCTTGCCGGGCCAGGTAGTAGGCACTGGCGGTTCCGATTACACCGCTACCAAGTACCAGAACTCGCATCGTTATATCCCTCACACGCGGCACGCCGCAGACTTTTATTGATATGGCATGAATGGGCGCAGTATAGGAATTTGAGACCAGTGCAATTCACTATATAAAAGCCTATTATTGGCGAGAATTCTCGGCAAAATCGCCTTTCACGGAGGGGCATCCCCTATGAGAACCCAGCACCAGAGCAAGCGTGAACTGGACAAGATCGACCGTAACATCCTGCGGATCCTGCAGAATGACGGGCGTATTTCCTTCACCGAACTGGGCGAGAAAGTTGGGCTGTCCACCACCCCTTGCACCGAGCGGGTTCGCCGTCTGGAGCGCGAGGGCATCATCATGGGCTACAACGCCCGCCTGAACCCGCAGCACCTCAAGGGCAGCCTGCTGGTGTTCGTGGAAATCAGCCTGGACTACAAGTCGGGCGACACCTTCGAGGAGTTCCGCCGCGCGGTGTTGAAGCTGCCCCACGTGCTGGAATGCCACCTGGTGTCAGGTGACTTCGACTACCTGGTGAAGGCGCGCATTTCGGAGATGGCGTCGTACCGCAAGCTGCTTGGCGACATCCTGCTGAAGCTGCCGCACGTGCGCGAATCGAAGAGCTACATCGTGATGGAAGAGGTTAAAGAAAGCCTCTGCCTGCCGATCCCGGACTGAGGCTAGACCAGCACCTGGCGGGTGGTGGCAATGAACTGGTGCACGAGCTGCTCGGCTGCGGGCTCGATCATCGGCTCAGGGCCACGGCCACGCGGGCAGGCCATGCGTGGCGTGGTGCCAAAAAGGCGGCAGATCATCGGGCGCTCTTCATACACCGTGCAACCGTTGGAGCCTAGGTGCACACAGTCCAGGCGCTCCAGGGCAGCTGCCTGCTCGGCCTGGGACTTGCGCGGCAGGCGGGCCATTTCTTCTGTCGACGTGGTGACCGGGCCGCAGCAGTCGTGGCAGCCGGGCTCGCACTCGAACGAGGGAATGAGTTCGCGCAGGAAGTGGATCTTGTGACGGTTGCAGGACATGGCTGAGGTTGCTTTCATCCGGGTAAAGCTTGTGAGGAGCTGGAGGCGTTGAGCCTGATAATTCTGCCAGTTGTGGGTAAACAAACCTTCACTTCAAACTGACAAAAACGGCTACCCATTCCAGCTAAAAGAGCTTGGCTCATGAACCACATTCTACTCTTTTACAGCGGCAGTAAGCTTGCTGTGCTGAAAAGCACCCAGGAGATGCAACGGATCTTCCGGTCACGGGACCTGACCCTCGCCGAAATGAAAACCATGGACGTTGCCTTGGCCGCCCTGGATCACAGACAAACGCCTGTACTGCTCGCGGCAAACAAAGCCCGACAATCTTTCGCGTTCACGCCTTTTGGTCATATGTGCACTACAAGTACAGTGAACATCGGGTTCACCGGGGAACTGCTGGATCGAGCCAGTGGATGCTATCTGCTTGGCGCTGGTCATCGCAGCTATAGCCCTGCATTGATGCGTTTCCAAAGCGCCGACACTCAGAGTCCGTTCCTCAGGGGTGGGATCAATGCATATGGCTACTGCTCAAGCGACCCACTCAACTACTCAGATCCATCGGGGCAAGTCAGATGGCGTGACCTCAAGAGTATTCGCCGGATTTTCCAGAACGATCGCAGCCAGACTCCAGCACAGCCTACCCTTCCTCCCTACTCCCCGGCCTCCTCCGAAGCAATTGCCACAGAAAACAGACCATCCCCACCAACGTATTTTGGTTGGGGCGAGCCACCACCGCAGTACGATCAGCTTGCGCCACAGATGATCAACGGCAATCAGACAAGGCCGTACAGCGTAATCCCAAAGAATGGGGAGCTGGTTCTGGAGATGCACAATGGCAATACAAGGGTGGTCAACTCACTTGTTGAGATTACGCAGGCAAACGCTCAAGCCAGGAACCCTGCACTCCCGGCGGCTACCGCACTAAAGGCATCGAACACTTTGGTCCGCATGAGTAGAAACAACCTGCCCACGCAAACCGACAACGGGATTCTTGCTGCGATAGGAACTGCTCACCAGTTGTACGACATCCGTGGCGTCGGCACTATAGATGCGCCCGACCCAACGCAATCACTATCCTTACCGCTCAGGAGAACCAGACGCGCTTGAATGGTCGCTTGGTTGCCCCCTCTTGATCCCGAGCTTATCCTCCATTTTTGGCCGATAAACACAGGACCAACCCCATGATCCACAGCGCGCAGCATGCCGCCTCCTACTACGCCGCCAGCAGCGCGCCACACCCTGACTACTCCTTCCTGCAGGGCGAGCACAGCGCCGATGTATGCATCGTCGGCGGCGGCTACTCGGGCCTGAACACTGCCATCGAACTGGCCGAACGCGGCCTGTCGGTCATCCTGCTGGAAGCGCGCAAACTGGGCTGGGGCGCCAGCGGGCGCAATGGCGGGCAGTTGATCCGCGGCGTCGGCCACGGCCTGGAACAGTTTCTGCCGGTAATAGGCGAGGAAGGCGTGCGCAGCATGAAGCTGATGGGCCTGGAGGCCGTGCAGATCGTCCGCGAGCGGGTCGAGAAGCATGCCATCGCCTGCGACCTGACCTGGGGCTACTGCGACCTGGCCAACAAGCCGGCCGAGCTGCTGGGCTTTGCCGAAGACGCCGAAGAACTGCGCAGCCTGGGCTATGCGCACGAGCTGCGGCTGGTCGGCAAGGACGATATCCACAGCGTGGTCGGCGCCGACTGCTATGTGGGCGGGCTGATCGACATGGGCTCTGGCCACCTGCACCCGCTCAACCTGGCCTTGGGGGAAGCGGCCGTGGCCAGCCGCCTGGGTGTGAAGCTGTTCGAACAGTCCGAGGTTACCCGCATCGACTATGGCCCCGAAGTGCAGGTGCATACCGCCCAGGGCCGGGTACGCGCCAAGACCTTGGTGCTGTGCTGCAACGCCTACCTCAATGGCCTCAACCGCGAGCTGGGCGGCAAGGTGCTACCCGCCGGCAGCTACATCATCGCCACCGAGCCGCTGGGCGAAGAGCGCGCCCGCGCGTTGTTGCCGCAGAACATGGCGGTGTGTGACCAGCGCGTGGCGCTGGATTACTACCGGCTGTCCGCCGACCACCGCCTGCTGTTCGGCGGTGCCTGCCACTATTCAGGCCGCGACCCGAAAAACATCGCCGCCTACATGCAGCCCAAGATGCTCAAGGTGTTCCCGCAGCTGGCCGACGTGCGCATCGACTACCAATGGGGCGGCATGATCGGCATTGGCGCCAACCGCCTACCGCAGGTTGGCCGCCTGGCCAGCCAGCCGAACGTGTATTACGCCCAGGCCTACTCAGGCCATGGGCTCAACGCCACCCACTTGGCCGCGCGGCTGCTGGGCGAGGCCATCAGTGGCCAGGAAAGCGGGCGTTTCGATCTGTTCGCCAAAGTGCCGCATATCACCTTCCCCGGCGGCAAGCACCTGCGCTCGCCGCTGCTGGCGCTGGGCATGCTGTGGCACAGGCTTAAAGAGCTGATCTGAAAACTGACGAGGTCGGCGTCGGAGCGGCCTTGCGTCTCGTTGTTAGTCTTTCCAGAAGGGTTTACGCCCTTCGGTACGGGCCTGCTCCCAGCTCAGCCCGACATCGCGCAACTCGTCATCCGTCAGCTGCAGCAGCGCCCTACGGGTGTGCCAGCGATGCAGCATCAGCCCCCAACGCCCAAGCCCTTCCGGCGCTTTGAATACCTTGGCCTGCTGCCCGGCTTCCAGTTCCCTGGCCATCAGTTGCAAGCGCACATCGCTCATGCCGCCCATCACCGCACCCTCTCGTTCAGTTGATACCGTGGAGACAGGATGCGCGTCGGCACCATCGACAATACAGATCCAATACAGCCTTATTATTCCCATACAGAATTAGCCGTCGGCCGACTGAATGCTGTATTTTCAGCCCAACTGTACCGGTCGCTATGCCAATGCAGCGCAGGAGTATGCCGTGACCCTCTACCTGAACCTGGCCGAACTGCTCGGCGCCCGTATCGAGCAAGGCCTTTATCGCCCCGGCCAGCGCCTGCCATCGGTGCGCGCCCTGAGTGTGGAACACGGAGTAAGCCTGAGCACCGTGCAGCAGGCCTATCGCATGTTGGAAGACGGCGGCATGGTCTCGCCCAAGCCCAAATCCGGCTACTTCGTCAGCGACCACCGCCACCTGCCAGCCCTGCCCGCCGTAAGCCGCCCGGCCCAGCGCCCGGTGGATATCTCGCAGTGGGAACAAGTGCTGGAGCTGATACGCAGCACGCCGCGCCAGGATGTGGTCCAGCTCGGCCGTGGCATGCCCGACATCAACAGCCCTACCCTCAAGCCGCTGTTGCGTAGCCTGGCTCAGTTGAGCCGGCGCCAGGACATGCCTGGCCTGTATTACGACAACATCCACGGCAACCTGGCCCTGCGTGAGCAGGTGGCGCGGCTGATGCTCGACTCCGGTTGCCGCCTGAGCCCGGCCGACCTGGTCGTGACCACCGGTTGCCACGAGGCGCTGTCGTGCAGCATTCGTGCGGTCTGCGAGCCAGGCGACATCGTCGCGGTCGACTCGCCCAGCTTCCACGGTGCCATGCAAACCCTGAAGGGCCTAGGCATGAAGGCGCTGGAAATCCCCACAGACCCGGTGACCGGCATCAGCCTGGAGGCGTTGGAACTGGCGCTGGAACAGTGGCCGATCAAGCTCATCCAGATCACCCCCAGCTGCAACAACCCGCTCGGCTACATCATGCCCGAGGCCCGTAAGAAGGCCCTGCTGAGCCTGGCCCAGCGCTACGACGTGGCGATTCTGGAGGACGATGTGTACGGCGACCTGGCGTACACCTACCCGCGCCCGCGTACGCTCAAGTCGTTCGACGACGATGGCCGCGTGCTGTTCTGCAGCTCGTTTTCCAAGACCCTCGCCCCCGGCCTGCGGGTGGGCTGGGTGGCGCCCGGGCGCTACCTGGAGCGGGTGCTGCACATGAAGTACATCAGCACCGGCAGCAGCGCCAGCCAGCCGCAGCTGGCCATCGCCGACTTCATCGCCGGCGGCCACTACCAGCCCCACGTGCGGCGCATGCGCAGCCAGTACCAGCGTGGCCGAGACCTGATGAGCGAATGGGTAACCCGCTACTTCCCGCCGGGCACCCGCGTCAGCCGCCCCCAGGGTGGCTTCATGCTGTGGGTGGAACTACCCGAACATTTCGATACGCTGCGCCTGAACCGGGCTTTACTGGAGCAAGGTGTGCAAGTTGCGGTGGGCAGCATCTTCTCGGCTTCGGGCAAGTTTCGCCACTGCCTGCGCATGAACTTCGCCGCGCGGCCGACGCCGCAGATCGAGGCTGCCGTGCGCAAGGTAGGGGAAACCGCCCTTCGTCTACTGGATGAAGAAAGCGCCGACGCGTAACTTTGCGCCGCCCGCGACGGTCCAACCCCAAAGCCCTTGCTGCACAGGACGATCCACCCTTGAGACTCCAGCACGCCTTGCCTCTGCTGCTGGTGCTGCTCGGCCTTGCCGGCTGCGCCAGCGTCAGCTCGCCCCGCGAAACCAGCCAGGCGCTGCCCGCCAATGACTCCGCCTTCGGCCGCTCGGTACTGCGCCAGGCAGCACCCTACGGCGGCCGTTCGGGCTTTCGCCTGCTGCCCAACAGCAATGAAGCGTTCCGCGCCCGTGCCGAACTGATCCGCAACGCCCAAGCGAGCATCGACCTGCAGTACTACATCGTCCACGACGGCCTCAGCACCCGCGCCCTGGTGCATGAACTGCTGCGTGCCGCCGACCGTGGCGTGCGTGTGCGCATCCTGCTGGACGACACCACCAGCGACGGCCTGGACACCATCATGGGCACCCTCGATGCCCACCCCAACATCCAGATCCGCGTGTTCAACCCGCTGCACCTGGGCCGCAGCACAGGCGTAACGCGCGCCATGGGCCGGCTGTTCAACCTGTCGCGCCAGCACCGGCGCATGCACAACAAGCTGTTCCTGGTGGACAACAGCATGGCGATTGTCGGCGGGCGTAACCTGGGCGACGAGTATTTCGATGCCGAGCCCAACCTCAACTTCACCGACATCGACCTGCTGGGTATAGGCCCGGTGGCCGAGCAGCTGGGGCACAGTTTCGACCAATACTGGAACAGCGCCCTCAGCCGGCCGATCACCGACTTCCTCTGGCATGAGCCGGATGCCAACGACCTGCGTGCCAGCCGCCATCGCCTGGAAGTGTCCCTGGCCGAGGCGCGCACCCAGCGCAAAGCCCTGTACGACCGCTTGATGGCCTACCAGTCGCAACCGCGCCTCGATGTGTGGCGCAACGAGCTGATCTGGGCACACGCCCAAGCGCTATGGGATGCCCCAAGCAAGGTGTTGGCCGACGACGAGCCAGACCCGCAACTGCTGCTGAGCCAGCAACTGGCACCAGACCTGGCCAACGTGCACAGCGAGCTGATCCTGGCTTCGGCCTACTTTGTGCCGGGTGAACCGGGGCTGCTGTACCTGACCGGCCGCGCCGACGCCGGCGTTTCGGTGAAACTGCTGACCAACTCGCTGGAAGCCACCGACGTGCCGGCGGTGCATGGCGGCTATGCACCCTATCGCCGGGCCTTGCTTGAGCACGGGGTGGAGCTTTACGAGCTTCGCCGCCAGCCAGGCGATCCCAGCGCAGGGCGGTTGAGCTTCCGTGGCAGCTCCGATTCGAGCCTGCACACCAAGGCGATCGTTTTCGACCGGCGCAAGACTTTCATAGGCTCGTTCAACTTCGACCCACGTTCAGTGCTGTGGAACACCGAGGTCGGGGTGCTGGTAGACAGCCCGGAGCTGGCCGAATACACCCGCGAACTGGCCCAGCAGGGCATGGCGCCCGCGCTGAGCTATCAGGTGAAATTGATGGGTGACAAGCTGGTGTGGGCCACCGAGGACAATGGCCAGCGGCACGTACTGACGTCTGAACCGGGTGGAATGTGGCGGCGGTTCAATGCCTGGATCAGCAAGGCGGTTGGCTTGGAGAAGATGTTGTAGTTGCCATCTTTGGGGCTGCTTGCGGCCCCAAAATCCATCAGGCAGAAACCGGTTCAAACGCCCCACGCCGCTGGGTCAACACCACAAGCCCCGCAGCCCCGGCCGCCATCAGCCACAGCAGCGCATGCCCGCTGACCCACTGGCTCCCCGCCCCCGCCAGCAACGGCCCGAGCAGGCAACCAATACCCCACAGCTGCGCAACATGGGCGTTGGCCCGCACCAGCGCATCATCACGGTAGCGCTCGCCAATCAGCACCAGCGACAAGGTGAACAAGCCCCCTGCACTGGCCCCGAACAACACCCACAACGGCCAGATCGCCGGGGTATGCAGCAAGAGCGGAATCGCCAGGCTGGACACCAGCAACGTCACCGCGCAGCCGGTGAACAGGGTGCGGCGCGACATATGATCGGCCAACGCGCCGATGGGCAACTGCAGCACCGCATCCCCCACCACCACGGTACTGACCATGAACAGGGCGATCTCGGTGGTGAAGCCCTGCTGCAGGCAATACACCGGCAGCAAGGTAAGGATCATCGCCTCGAACGAAGCGAACAGGGCAATGGCCCAGGCGATCACCGGCAAACGCCGGCAGAAACGGAACAGGTCGCCGAAGGTAACGTTGCAGGCTTCCGTGCTGGGTGCACCGCCACGCCCCAACAGGATCAGCGGCGCGACCAGCAGCAGGCCCGTCGCGGCCCAGAAACCGAAGTCGTCATCGGAGCCGAGAAAGCCCAGCACCAACGGCCCGGCAAGCTGGCTCAAGGCGTAGCTGCTGCCGTACAACGCCACCAGGCGGCCACGCCATTGCTCGACCACCAGCTGGTTGATCCAGCTTTCGCCGAGGATGAACACCACGGTCAGGGACATGCCGATCATCAGCCGCAGCAGCAGCCACAGCGGGTAGCTTGGCAACAGGGCCAGCAGGCCGATCGACAGCGCCCCACCCCACAGGCACAGGCGCATCGCCGAGGGCACGCCAACCCAGCCTGCCAGGCGGCTGGCCAGGCTGGCACCGGCCAGTACGCCCAGCGCCGGCATCGCCGCCATCACACCGATGGCAAAGCTGCCGTAGCCCCAGGCCTCCAGGCGCAGGGACACCAGCGGCATGCTCACGCCAAGCGCCAGCCCGACACTGAGCACCGATGCCAGTACGGCGAAGTAGGTACCCCAACGCATTGCAGCCTCCCAGGCAGAATTCGTGAACAGCAAAAACGACGAAGCCGGGTCAGCGTGAGCCGACCCGGCTATTGTTGGGGCTGCTGTGCAGCCCATCGCCGGCAAGCCAGGCTCTCACAAGTACAACGGAGGCCTTGCGGGCTGCGAAGAACCTGTGGGAGCTGACTTGCCGGCGATTGGGCCGCAACGCGGCCCCCTGGAGTTACAGCTTGATCCAGGTCGCCTTCAGCTCGGTGTATTTCTCCAGCGCATGCAGCGACTTGTCACGGCCGTTGCCCGACTGCTTGAAGCCACCGAACGGTGCGGTCATGTCGCCGCCGTCGTACTGGTTGACCCAGACGCTGCCAGCGCGCACGGCACGGGCGGTCTTGTGGGCCTTGGAAATGTCCGAGGTCCAGATGCCAGCCGCCAGGCCATAGGGCGTGTCGTTGGCAATGGCGATGGCTTCTTCGGCGGTGTCGAAGGCAATCACCGACAGCACCGGGCCGAAGATTTCTTCCTGGGCAATGCGCATGGCGTTGGTCACGCCGTCGAAGATGGTCGGCTCGACGTAGGTGCCGCCAGTCTCTTCCAGGGTGCGCTTGCCGCCGGCCAGGAGCGTGGCGCCGTCCTTGTGGCCAGCCTCGATGTACGACAGCACGGTGTTCATCTGCTGGGTGTCAACCAGGGCACCGACCGTGGTCTGTGGGTCCAGCGGGTTGCCTGGTTTCCAGCCTTTCAGGGCCTCGACCACCATCGGCAGGAACTTGTCCTTGATCGAACGCTCGACCAGCAGGCGCGAGCCTGCGGTGCACACTTCGCCCTGGTTGAAGGCGATGGCGCTGGCAGCGGCTTCGGCAGCAGCTTGCAGGTCCGGCGCGTCGGCGAAGACGATGTTCGGGCTCTTGCCACCGGCTTCCAGCCAGATGCGCTTCATGTTCGATTCGCCTGCGTACACCATCAGCTGCTTGGCGATCTTGGTCGAACCTGTGAACACCAGGGTGTCGACGTCCATGTGCAGGGCCAGGGCCTTGCCTACGGTGTGGCCATAGCCTGGCAGCACGTTCAGCACGCCAGCCGGGATACCGGCTTCGATCGCCAGCTGGGCAATGCGAATGGCGGTCAGCGGCGATTTTTCGGACGGTTTGAGCACGACCGAGTTACCGGTGGCCAATGCAGGGCCGAGCTTCCAGCAGGCCATCAGCAGCGGGAAGTTCCACGGTACGATGGCACCGACCACACCTACCGGCTCGCGGGTAACCAGGCCAAGCTGGTCATGCGGGGTCGGGGCGACTTCGTCGTAGACCTTGTCGATGGCTTCGGCAGTCCAGTGAATGGCTTGAGCCGCACCCGGGATGTCGATGCTGGAGGAGTCGCCAATCGGCTTGCCCATGTCCAGGGTTTCAAGCAGCGCCAGCTCTTCAACGTTCTTGCGCAGCAGGTCGGCGAAGCGGATCAGCTTGGCCTTGCGCTTGGCCGGGGCCAGTTGCGACCACACACCGGCGTTGAAGGTGGCGCGGGCGTTTTCCACAGCGCGGTTGGCATCGGCCAGGTCGCAGCTGGCAACCTTGGCCAGGAAGCGTCCGTCGACCGGGCTCAGGCACTCGAAGGTTTCACCGGATGCGGCATCGGTGTATTCGCCGTTGATGAAGGCGCGGCCTTCGATCTTCAGTTGCTGGGCACGTTGTTCCCAGTCCGCACGGGTCAGGGTAGTCATACGAAACTCCTCCTCTTGTTTAGGTGCAACGCCGCACTGAGGACTCACAGGCGTTGTCAGAATTCTGGCCGGGCGACGAGCGCACACTGGCAAGCGATACCCTAAACCAGCCGGTGTAAACTATCAATATATTTGACACGAAAGGCTCAAAAGCCTACTGATGTTCATTTTATTAAACAAAAACAGGAGCCGCACCATGAGAATCGACAGCATCATCGACTTCGCGCAGGTCATCACCGAGGCCGAACGCTACCGCCCGGCGGCGGAGAAAATCCTCAAGGGCGAGCCAGACCAGGCGGTCTACAACCACTACTCCAGCCCTTGCGGGCAGTTTGCCGCAGGCGTGTGGGAAGGTGAGGTGGGGCAGTGGACGGTGAACTACACCGAGCACGAGTACTGCGAAATCGTCCAGGGCGTTTCGGTGCTGCGCGACCAGGATGGCGGGGCCAAGACCCTGCGTGCCGGTGATCGGTTTGTCATCCCTGCCGGGTTCACGGGCACCTGGGAAGTGCTGGAGCCTTGCCGCAAGATCTATGTGATGTTCGAGCAGAAGTAAGGCCCGCGAAGACACCCTGACAGACATAAAAAAACCCGCGTCCTTTCGGAAGCGGGTTTTTTTCAGGTCGCCGATCAATTACTTGATCTTGGCTTCCTTGTACACCACGTGCTTGCGAACAACCGGATCATATTTCTTGATCTCGATTTTGTCCGGGGTGGTGCGCTTGTTCTTGTCGGTGGTGTAGAAGTGGCCGGTACCGGCACTCGAAACCAGACGGATCAATTCACGCATGATGTTCTCCCTTAAACCTTGGCGCCAGCTTTACGGATGTCAACCAGAACGGCGTCGATGCCGCGCTTGTCGATGATACGCATGCCCTTGGCGGAAACGCGCAGACGCACGAAACGCTTCTCGGATTCAACCCAGAAACGGTGGTGCTGCAGGTTCGGCAGGAAACGACGACGGGTTTTGTTGTTTGCGTGGGAAATGTTGTTCCCGGTTACTGGACCCTTACCAGTAACTTGACAGACTCTCGACATGACTCAGCCCTCTAAAACCACATGCCCAACCCGGCATGGGTTGGCCGCTTAATCTCTCAGTCTTTGGCGCCTGGGCGCCGTGATTCTGGAGGTCTTATCGACCGGATCCGCTTATGCGACAGGCCGAGCCCCTAGAAAAGAGCGCTGCTTTATACCAGAAAGACTTGCCTGCAACAACAGTAGATACACATTGCCGCAAGCCAGAACGCGCCGGGCCAGCATAGCGGCAGGCCCCGTCAGCCGTCGACCGCTCGTCGCCAGATTTGTAAAAAAGGGTGTGGTCATTTACCGGCAGGCACACTAGGGTAGGCCTTTTCCAGACTGCACTGGCAGATGGGCCACCGACAGCCAAGGAGCCACCATGCGTGCTGCCGCCCTTTCCTTATTGTTCAACTCACTGTTCGCCGCCGGCGCCCTGTTCGCTGCCGGCGTAGCCCAGGCCGCGCCGCTGAGCGTTTGCAGCGAAGCCAGCCCCGAAGGCTTCGACGTGGTGCAGTACAACTCGCTGACCACCACCAACGCCACAGCTGACGTGCTGATGAACCGCCTGGTGGAGTTCGACGCGGCGCAAGGCAAGGTGGTGCCGAGCCTGGCAGCCAGCTGGACAGTGTCGGCCGACGGCCTGGTGTATGATTTCACCCTGCGCGATGGCGTGAAATTCCACACCACCCCCTACTTCAAGCCAGGCCGTGAGCTGAACGCCGACGACGTGCTGTTCAGCTTCCAGCGCATGCTCTACCCCGCCCATGCCTGGCACAAGACCGCACCGGGTGGCTACCCGCATGCCCAGTCGCTGCAACTGGGCAGCCTGATCAAGGCAATCGAGGCGCCGGCGCCAAACACCGTGCGCTTTACCCTCAGCCACCCGGACGCCACATTCCTGGCCACGCTGAGCATGGGCTTCGCCTCGATCTACTCCGCCGAATATGCCGACAAGCTGCTGAAGGCCGGCACGCCCGAGAAGCTCAACAACCAGCCGATCGGCACCGGGCCGTTCGTCTTCCAGCGCTTCCAGAAAGACGCCGTGGTGCGCTATCGCGCCAACCCTGACTACTTTGCCGGCAAGCCGGCGGTCGACCCGCTGATCTTCGCCATTACCACCGATGCCAACGTGCGCCTGCAGAAGCTCAAGCGTGGCGAGTGCCAGGTGGCCCTGTCGCCCAAGCCGCTGGACATTGCCGAAGCAGGCAAGGACGGCAACCTCAAGGTGGCCACGACCCCGGCATTCATGACTGCCTTCGTCGCCATCAACAGCCAGCACCCGCCGCTGGACAAACCGGAAGTGCGCCAGGCCATCAACCTGGCGTTCGACAAGCAGGCCTACCTCAAGGCCGTGTTCGAAGGCTCCGCAGTGGCCGCCAACGGCCCCTACCCGCCCAGCACCTGGAGCTATGCCAAGGACCTGCCCGGCTACCCGCTGGACCTGAAGAAAGCCAAGGCCCTGCTGACCAAGGCCGGCCTGGGCGATGGCTTCAGCACCACCATCTGGACCCGCCCGTCGGGCAGCCTGCTCAACCCCAACCCCAGCCTTGGCGCGCAGATGCTGCAGGCCGACCTGGCCAAGATCGGCGTCAAGGCCGAGATCCGCGTAATCGAATGGGGCGAGTTGATCCGCCGCGCCAAGGCCGGCGAGCACGACCTGCTGTTCATGGGCTGGGCGGGCGACAACGGCGACCCGGACAACTTCCTCAGCCCGCAGTTTTCATGCGCTGCGGTCGAGTCGGGGACCAACTTTGCGCGCTTCTGCGACAACCGCCTGGACCAACTGATCAGCGCCGGGCGCACCACCAACGACCAGAGTGTGCGTAGCCGGCTGTACCAGCAGGCGCAGACGTTGATCCAGCAACAGGCGCTGTGGGTACCGCTGGCGCACCCGAAGGCGGCGACGCTGCTGCGCCAAGGTGTGGAGGGGTACCAAGTGAGCCCCTTCGGGCGGCTGGATTTCAGCAAGGTGTCGGTGACCAAGTAACCCTGTGCTGGCCCCTTTGCGGGCTTGCCCGCGAAAAGGCCAGCACAGGCAGTACCAAGGCCTAAGCCACAATCCACCCATGCTCGACCATCGACAACGGCTCCCCGTCGCCGATGATGATGTGGTCCAGCACCCGCACGTCGATCAACGCCAACCCCCGCTTCAGCGACAAGGTCAGATGCACATCGTCCTGGCTCGGCTCGTTGTGGCCTGAAGGATGGTTGTGGCACAGGATCAGCGCCGCCGCGTTGTGCAGCAGTGCCCGGCGCACTACCTCCCGTGGGTAGACACTGGCCCGGTCTATCGTGCCCCTGAACAGGATCTCAAACGCCAATGGGCGGTGCTTGGTATCCAGAAACAGGCAACCGAACACCTCACTGATCTCATGGCGCAACATGGCCTTGAGATAGCGCCGCACCGCCGCTGGGCCCTCTAGCGCCGGTGCGCGCTCGAGGTTCTCATCCAGATAACGCCGGCCAATCTCCAACAGCGCCTGTAACTGTGCGTACTTCACGGTGCCAATGCCCGGCTCGCGCAGCACCGCTTCGCGTTCGGCCTCAAGAAACTGCCTAAGCCCGCCAAAACGCACCAGCAGCCCTCGCGCAAGGTCCAGCACATTGCGCCCGGCAACCCCCGAGCCCAGCAATACGGCGAGCAACTCTGCATCCGAGAGCGCAGCAGCCCCGCGCAGCAGCAACTTCTCCCGCGGCCGTTCTTGCGCCGGCCATTCCCTGATATTCATCCCCGCCCCCTGCCCTTGCTGCGGCCCATTTCGACCCTGTGTTAATCTATTTCGCCTCGTACATGCGACGTACTGCCGCAGGCAATATCAAACGTCGCCGCCCGCTCTCACTGGAAAAAGGCAAGCCTATGCAGCGGCTGTATCGCAAGCGCATCGTTCTCGGCGTAGGTGGCGGCATTGCCGCCTACAAAAGCGCCGAGCTGATTCGCCGTCTCCTGGAGCACGGCGCGCAGGTGCGCGTCGTCATGACCCGTGGTGGTGCCGAGTTCATCACCCCGCTGACCCTGCAGGCGCTGTCGGGCCACCCGGTGCACATGGACCTGCTTGACCCTGCCGCCGAAGCGGCCATGGGCCATATCGAACTGGCCAAGTGGGCCGACCTGGTGCTGATCGCCCCGGCCACGGCCGACCTCATGGCGCGCATGGCCCAAGGCATGGCCGACGACCTGCTGACCACCCTGGTGCTGGCCACTGACGCCACCGTCGCCGTGGCCCCGGCCATGAACCAGGCCATGTGGCGCGACCCGGCTACCCAGGCCAACCTCGAACTGCTCAAGAGCCGTGGCATCCAGGTGTTCGGCCCGGCGTCCGGCAGCCAGGCCTGTGGCGACGTGGGCCTGGGCCGCATGCTCGAAGCCACCGACCTGGCCTGGTGCGCCGCAGAAAGCTTCAAGCGCCAGGCGCTGACCGGCAAGCACGTGCTGATCACCGCCGGCCCGACCCAGGAAAACATCGACCCGGTGCGCTACATCACCAATCATAGCTCCGGCAAGATGGGCTTCGCCCTGGCCGAAGCGGCTGCCGAGGCCGGGGCTCGGGTCACCCTCGTTACCGGCCCTGTGCACCTGCCAACCCCCGACCGGGTCAGCCGCATCGACGTGGTCAGCGCGCGGGACATGCTCGCGGCCTGTGAAGCGGCCATGCCGTGCGACCTGTTCATCGCCTCGGCGGCGGTTGCGGACTACCGCCCGGAGGTCGTTGCCACGCAAAAGTTGAAGAAAGATCCTACGACCGGCGACGGCATGCTGCTGCAGATGGTGCGCAATCCCGATATCCTTGCCACCATTGCTGGCCGCAGCGACCGCCCGTTCAGCGTCGGCTTCGCCGCCGAAACCGAACACCTGCTCGATTACGCCACGCGCAAGCTCAAGGACAAGAACCTCGACCTGATCGTCGCCAATGATGTGGCCAACCCCAGCATCGGCTTCAACAGCGAAGAAAACGCCTTGACCGTGATCGACCGCCAGCAGCACCAGACCCTCTTCGCGCAGACCAGCAAGGGCAAGATCGCCCGGCAACTGGTCGCCTTCATCGCCGATCGGCTCAACCAGGTTCAATAAGTTACATGCACGCTCTTCAAGCCAAGATCCTCGACCCACGCCTGGGCAGCGAATTCCCGCTGCCGACCTACGCCACCCCCGGCTCCGCCGGCCTGGACCTGCGCGCCCTGCTCAAGGAGGACACCGTCCTCGAGCCCGGCCAGACCCTGCTGATTCCTACCGGCCTGTCGATCTACATTGGCGACCCGGGCCTGGCAGCGATGATCCTGCCGCGCTCGGGCCTGGGCCATAAGCACGGCATCGTGCTGGGCAACCTGGTCGGCCTGATCGACTCGGACTACCAAGGCGAGCTGATGGTGTCGTGCTGGAACCGTGGCAATACGCCGTTCACCATCGCGGTTGGCGAACGTATCGCCCAGCTGGTGCTGGTCCCGGTGGTACAGGCCCACTTCGACATCGTCGAAGCGTTCGATGAAAGCCAGCGTGGCGCTGGCGGCTTCGGTCACTCCGGCAGCCACTGAGCCGGCAAATGACCGTTCAGGCCAAGGATGGCGAACTCTCTGGCGAAAGCACCGTCCAAGCGTTCAGTTTGCGCCTGCCCAGAAAGCCTTTGACTAATGGAGCTTCCAGAGATGAACGATATGGCCCACCTGGTCCCCGCCGCACTACCCGACAGCATTTTCCGCGCGTATGACATCCGCGGCGTGGTCGGCAAAACCCTCCACGCCGAAACCGCCTACTGGATCGGCCGCGCCATCGGCGCGCAGAGCCTGGCCCAGGGTGAACCGCAGGTTTCTGTAGGCCGCGATGGCCGCCTGTCGGGCCCAATGCTGGTCGAACAGCTGATCAAGGGCCTGGTTGACGCCGGTTGCCAGGTCAGCGACGTCGGCCTGGTGCCCACCCCGGCGCTGTACTACGCGGCCAACGTGCTGGCCGGCAAGTCGGGCGTGATGCTGACCGGCAGCCACAACCCGTCGGACTACAACGGTTTCAAGATCGTCATCGCCGGCGACACCCTGGCCAACGAACAGATCCAGGCCCTGCTGACCCGCCTGAAAACCAACGACCTGACCTTGGCCGAAGGCCGCGTGGAAAAAGTCGAAATCCTGGAGCGTTATTTCCAGCAGATCGTCAGCGACGTGAAACTGGCCAAAAAACTCAAAGTGGTGGTGGACTGCGGCAACGGCGCCGCCGGCGTGGTCGCACCGCAGCTGATCCAAGCCCTGGGCTGCGAAGTGATCCCGCTGTTCTGCGAAGTCGACGGCAACTTCCCCAATCACCACCCGGACCCGGGCAAGCCGGAAAACCTCGAAGACCTGATCGCCAAGGTCAAGGAAACCGGCGCCGACATCGGCCTGGCCTTCGACGGTGACGGCGACCGCGTCGGCGTGGTGACCAACACCGGCAGCATCGTCTACCCAGACCGCCTGCTGATGCTGTTTGCCCAGGACGTGCTGGCGCGCAACCCGGGCGCCGAAATCATCTTCGACGTCAAATGCACCCGTCGCCTCACCCCGCTGATCGAACAGCATGGCGGCCGCGCACTGATGTGGAAGACCGGCCATTCGTTGATCAAGAAGAAGATGAAACAGACCGGTTCGCTGCTGGCGGGCGAAATGAGCGGTCACATCTTCATCAAGGAACGTTGGTACGGTTTTGACGACGGCATCTACAGCGCCGCGCGCCTGCTGGAGATCCTCAGCAAGGCCGAGCAGAGCGCCGAAGACCTGTTTGCCGCCTTCCCGAACGATATTTCCACGCCGGAAATCAATATTGATGTGACCGACGAGGGTAAATTCAGCATCATTGATGCACTGCAACGCGACGCCGACTGGGGCGAAGCCAGCCTGACCACCATCGATGGTGTGCGGGTCGACTATCCCCACGGCTGGGGCCTGGTTCGCGCCTCCAACACCACGCCGGTGCTGGTGCTGCGCTTCGAGGCCGACAGCGACGCCGAATTGCAACGTATCAAGGATGTATTCCGTACCCAGTTGCTGCGGGTTGAGCCTGAGCTGCAACTGCCGTTCTGACCGACTATCTGTTCCTTACAGGAGCCCTGCATGACCCTCGATCGCGATGCCGCTTCCCATGTAGCCGAGGTTTTGTCCGAAGCACTGCCTTACATCCGCCGCTTTGTCGGCAAGACCCTGGTGATCAAGTACGGCGGCAACGCGATGGAAAGCGAGGAGCTGAAAACAGGCTTCGCCCGTGACATCGTGCTGATGAAGGCTGTGGGCATCAACCCAGTGGTGGTCCACGGTGGTGGCCCGCAGATCGGCGACCTGCTCAAGCGCCTGTCGATCGAAAGCCACTTCATCGACGGCATGCGTGTCACCGACTCGGCGACCATGGACGTGGTGGAGATGGTGCTGGGTGGCCAGGTCAACAAGGACATCGTCAACCTGATCAACCGCCACGGCGGCAGCGCCATCGGCCTGACCGGCAAGGACGCGGAGCTGATCCGCGCCCGCAAGCTGACCGTCAGCCGCCAGACGCCTGAGATGACCACCCCGGAAATCATCGACATCGGCCACGTGGGCGAAGTGGTGAGCGTGAACACCGACCTGCTGAACATGCTGGTGAAGGGTGACTTCATCCCGGTGATCGCGCCGATCGGCGTGGGCGCCAACGGTGAGTCGTACAACATCAACGCCGACCTGGTGGCAGGCAAGGTAGCCGAGGCGCTGAAGGCCGAGAAGCTGATGCTGCTGACCAACATCGCCGGCCTGATGGACAAGCAAGGCCAGGTACTGACCGGCCTGACCACCGAGCAGGTCAACGAACTGATCGCCGACGGCACCATCTACGGCGGCATGCTGCCGAAGATCAAGTGCGCACTGGATGCGGTGCAGGGTGGCGTGAACAGCTCGCACATCATCGACGGCCGCGTACCGAACGCGGTGCTGCTGGAGATCTTCACCGACAGCGGCGTGGGTACCCTGATTACCAATCGCAAGCCACGCTGATCGTTGATCTGTCCCGGCCTCATCGCCGGGACAGGCAGCACAAAAAAGGCGACCCTCATGAAGGGTCGCCTTTTTCATTTCCAAGCCAGGATCAGATCCCGTACTGCGCCCGGTAAGCCTCGACAGCCGGCAGATGCTGCTTGAGCTGCGGGTCATCGGCCAGGAACTCCAGCACCTGGGTCAGCGAAACGATGCTGACCACCGGGATACCGAAGTCGCGTTCCACTTCCTGGATCGCCGACAGTTCGCCATTGCCGCGCTCTTCACGGTTGAGCGCGATCAGCACGCCAGCGGCCTTGGCCTGCTGGGCGTTGATGATCTGCATGACCTCGCGGATAGCGGTACCGGCGGTGATCACGTCGTCGATGATCAGCACATCACCGGCCAGCGGCGCGCCGACCAGGCTGCCGCCTTCGCCGTGGTCCTTGGCTTCCTTGCGGTTGAAGCACCATGGCACGTCGAGCTGATGTTGATCGGCAAGGGCCACGGCAGTGGTCGCCGCCAGAGGGATACCCTTGTAGGCCGGGCCGAACAGCACGTCGAACGGGATCTTGCTGTCGACGATGGCTGCGGCATAGCACCGCCCCAGCTCGGCCAATGCAGAACCGGTGTTGAACAGGCCGGCATTGAAGAAATACGGGCTGGTACGCCCCGATTTCAGGGTGAATTCACCGAAACGCAGTACCCCGCGATCGATGGCAAAACGGATAAAGTCGCGCTGATACGGCTGCATGAATAGTCCCGGACACCACGGATTTAGCTAAATGGGTTGAGCTCGGGTATCATACACGCACGAGATTTTTGGGGCCATTTATGCGGATCATCAGTGTGAACGTAAATGGCATTCAGGCTGCGGCCGAGCGTGGTTTGCTCAGCTGGCTACAAGCCCAGAATGCCGACGTCATCTGCCTTCAGGATACCCGCGCCTCGGCCTTTGAACTCGATGACCCAGCTTTCCAGCTCGATGGCTATTTCCTTTATGCCTGCGACGCGGAGGTGCCTGCCCAAGGTGGTGTGGCCCTTTACTCGCGCATGCAGCCCAAGGCAGTCATCACCGGCCTGGGCTTCGAGACAGCCGACCGCTACGGGCGTTACCTGCAAGCAGATTTCGACAAAGTCAGTATTGCCAGCCTGCTGCTGCCTTCGGGCATGAACGGCGACGAAGACTTGAACCAGAAGTTCAAGTTGATGGACGACTTCGCCAAGTACCTGGACAAACAGCGTCGCAAACGTCGCGAATACATCTATTGCGGCTCGTTCTACGTGGCGCAGCAGAAGCTCGACATCAAGAACTGGCGTGACAGCCAGCAGTCGCCGGGCTTCCTGGCGCCGGAACGCGCCTGGATGGATGCGATCACCGGCGAGATGGGTTACGTCGATGCCCTGCGCGAAGTCAGCCGTGAAGGCGACCAGTACAGCTGGTGGCCGGACAACGAGCAGGCCGAGATGCTCAACCTGGGCTACCGGTTCGACTACCAGATCCTCACTCCGGGCCTGCGCCGCTTCGTGCGCAACGCCCGCCTGCCGCGTCAGCCGCGCTTCTCCCAGCATGCGCCGCTGATCGTGGACTATGACTGGACGTTGACCATCTGATTGCTGTTCAGACACGAAAAAGCCGACATTGATGTCGGCTTTTTCGTATCTACAGGAACAGTCAGTCAGCCAGAGCGGCCTGCTGCAGCTCGAAGATATCGTTCATGCCCTTCTGCGCCAGGGCGAGCATGGCGTTGAAGTCTTCCGGCTGGAACGGCGCGCCTTCGGCGGTGCCCTGCACTTCGATGAAGCCACCGGCGCTGGTCATCACCACGTTCAGGTCGGTTTCGGCAGCGGAGTCTTCCGGGTAGTCCAGGTCGAGCACGGCTTCGCCCTGGTACATGCCTACCGACACGGCAGCAATCATGTGCTTGAGCGGGTTGCCGCCCTTCAGGCCGCCGCGCTTCTTGATCACCGCCAAGGCGTCGCACAGGGCGACCATGGCACCGGTGATGGACGCAGTACGGGTGCCGCCATCGGCCTGGATCACGTCGCAGTCGACATACAGGGTGATGTCACCCAGCTTGCTCATGTCCAGCGCGGCGCGCAGCGAACGGCCGATCAGGCGCTGGATTTCGAGGGTGCGGCCACCCTGCTTGCCACGGCTGGCTTCGCGCTGGTTACGCTCACCGGTGGAGCGCGGCAGCATGCCGTACTCGGCCGTCAGCCAACCTTGGCCCTGGCCTTTGAGGAAGCGCGGCACACCGTTTTCCACGCTGACCGTGCAAATGACCTTGGTGTCACCGAACTCGACCAGTACCGACCCTTCGGCGTGCTTGGTGTAGTTGCGGGTGATGCGGATCGAGCGGAGCTGATCGGCGGCGCGACCACTTGGACGTTTCATCTGGGATACCTGTACTGGGACTTTGAATCTGCCGAGCATTATAGAGCCCGCAGCGCGGGGAAAACATGCCTATTGTCGCGCCCGACACAGCCCGTCGCCTTTTCCGACTGCCATGGCCACCCCTCTGTAACATAGGTGGATTGGGCGCCGAGGCCCCACTGCGCTACAATCCTGCGCCTTGCAGCCGAGAGGCTCCCACCGTTCATTCATCTACGCGAGGTACTCCCCATGGTGCACAGCATGACCGCTTTTGCTCGTGTCGAGCGCGCCGGCAGCCAAGGCACCCTGATCTGGGAGCTGCGTTCGGTCAACCACCGTTACCTGGAACCCCACCTGCGCCTGCCCGAGGCCCTGCGCGACCTCGAAGGTGCCGTGCGTGAAGGCCTGCGCCAGGGCCTTTCGCGGGGCAAGGTGGAATGTACGCTGCGCCTCAATGAAGACAGCAACGGCAAGCCGCTGAAGGTAGACCGCGAGCGCGCGGCACAGCTGGTCGCAGCCGCCGAGGAAGTGGCCGGCCTGATCAAGCAGCCGGCACCGCTGAACCCGCTGGAAGTGCTGTCGTGGCCGGGTGTGCTGGTGGCCGACACCAGTGACCCACAGGCGCTGAACGCCGAAGCCATGGCCCTGTTCGACGAAGCACTGGCCGAACTCAAGGCCGGCCGCCAGCGCGAAGGCCAGGAACTGGCCCGGCTGATCAACGAGCGCCTGGACAACATGACCAGCGAAGTCACCACCCTGCGCGCCCTGGTGCCGCAGATGCTGGCGGCGCAGCGGCAGAAGATTCTCGACCGTTTCGGCGACATGCAGGCCGAACTCGACCCGCAGCGCCTGGAGCAGGAAATGGTGATGCTGGCCCAGAAGAGCGACGTGGCGGAGGAACTCGACCGCCTCAGCACTCACGTCACCGAAGTGCGCCGCGTGCTCAAGGGGGGCGGCGCCGCCGGCCGACGCCTGGACTTCCTGATGCAGGAACTCAACCGCGAAGCCAACACCCTCGGCTCCAAGGCCTTCGACCCACGCAGCACGCAAGCGGCGGTCAACCTGAAGGTATTGATCGAACAGATGCGTGAACAAGTACAGAACATCGAGTAAGGCCAACCCGACCATGAACCACAGCAGCGGCACCCTCTACATCATTTCGGCCCCTTCGGGCGCCGGGAAGACCAGTCTGGTAACAGCCCTGACCAAGGACGACCAGCAAATTCGCGTCTCGGTCTCGCACACCACCCGCGCCATGCGCCCGGGCGAGGAACACGGGGTGAACTACCACTTCGTTGTCCACGAGGAGTTCAAGGCGCTGATCCAGCAAGGCGACTTCCTGGAGCATGCCGAAGTGTTCGGCAACTTCTACGGCACCTCGCGCAGTGCGCTGCAGCAGACCCTGGACCAGGGCTATGACCTGATCCTGGAGATCGACTGGCAAGGCGCCCAGCAGGTGCGCAAGCTGATGCCGCAGGCGTTGTCGGTGTTCATCCTGCCGCCAAGCCAGGAAGCGCTTCGTCAGCGCCTGGACGGCCGCGGGCAGGACAGCGAAGCGATCATCGCCGGGCGCATGAAGGAAGCGGTCAGCGAGATGGTGCACTACGACGAGTATGACTACGTGATCATCAATGATGATTTCGACGCGGCGCTGGAAGACTTGAAGGCGGTGTTCCGTTCGAATCGCCTGCTGCTGAAGAAGCAGCAACAGCGAAACAGCGGGCTGCTGAAAGAACTGCTCTCCTGAGAGACCACACGGGGCTGCTTTGCAGCCCTTTCGCGGCACAAGGCCGCTCCTACATTTGACAGCGTACGCCGTGCCTTTGTAGGAGCGGCCTTGTGCCGCGAAAGGGGCGCAAAGCGCCCCGCCGCTTCATTCCTGCAAAGGCAGGGTAGCCTGCTGACGCAGGGTAGCCCCCAGGAAGTAAGCCGGCGCCCGCATGCGCGACAGCATCATCAGCCCGATGCCGAGCACCGAGATGATCGCGGCAATCACGAATACCAGCCCCAACCCGCCCACATGCGAGCCACTGCCGAAGTCCGGCGAGGCGCTGTCGATGGCGGTCCGCGCGAAGATCACCGACAGGATAACCCCACCGACCAGCGGGCACAGGCCGCGCATGATGAAGTGACGCAGGCTGTCGAACAGGCTGGCGCGGAAATACCAGACGCAGGCGAACGCAGTCAGCGAATAGTAGAAGCAGATCATCATGCCCAACGCGGTGATGGTGTCCGCCAGCACGTTCTCGCTCAGGGTACGCATGGTCACGTAGAACAGGCCTGCTGCCAGGCCAGCGCAAATGGTGGCGTAGCGCGGGGTCTGCGAGCGCGGGCAGACGCTGGCGAACTTCTGCGGTACCGCACCGTAGTAACCCATGGCCAACAGGGTGCGCGCCGGCGCCACGAAGGTGGACTGCAGCGACGCCGCGGTGCTGGCCAGCACGGCGATGGACATCAGGATTGCCAGCGGCCCCATGACCGGGCCGGCCAGGTGGGCGAAGACGTTCTCCTGGATGCGTGGGTTGTTCAGGCCCAGCCCGGTTTCGCTGATACCGGCAAACTGTAGAGTGGCGATGGCGGTGAACAGGTACAGCCCGAGGATCAACATCACCGTCCAGGTGGCGGCCTTGCCTGGCACTTCTTCGCTGCCCACAGACTCTTCGCTGACGGTCAGGCACGTGTCCCAGCCCCAGAAGATGAAGATAGACAGCGACAGCCCGGCGGCAAAGGCCGAGAACGACTCGACACCGAACGGGTTGAACCAGGCGAAATCGAACGCCAGCGGTGGCGGCGCAGTGGTGCCGCCGAAGGCGGCAAAGGCAAAGCCGATCAGCACCAGCAATTGCAGGGCCACCAGGCCGTACTGCACGGTCATGGTGGTGGCGATGCCGCGACAGCAGATCCACACGGCCAGGCCGATGAACACGCAACAGGTGCTGATGTTGATCAGCAGATTGTCGGCCAACGCTGCCAGTTCATGCTTGCCGGTGATCTGGCCAAGGAACAGGTAGAAGAAATCGACCGCCACCCCCGCCAGGTTCGACAGCACGATGGTAGTGGCGACCACCAGCCCCCAGCCGCCGATCCAGCCGATCATCGGGCCGAAGGCACGCGCCGACCAGGTAAACGAAGTACCGCTGTCCGGTTCTGCCGAGTTCAGTTCACGGTAGCCCAGGGCCACCAGCAGCATCGGCAGGAAGCCGACGATGAACACGGCGGGCAGGTGGGCACCCACCTCGCGCACGGTCGGGCCAAGGGCGCCCGTCAGGGTGTAGACCGGGGCGATGGTGGAAATGCCCAGCACCACGCTGGCCAGCAGGCCCAGGCGGCCTTTGGCCAAGCCCTTGCCGCGTTGGGTGTTGCCCGCGTCGGCCGCCACATCGGGTGGGCGGCCGGCTTCTGTATAATTGCTCATGAGTATTTGCCGTAAATTTTGGAATTGTTTTCGCAGGCCTTGCGCACAAGGCCTGCTTTCACTCATTGAAAGCTTGCTGCCGGGAACCAGTCATCCAAGACCTTCGGCTGACGTCAGAATGTCTCCTGCCGTGCGCCCTCCCGTGCCGCGTAGGCAACGCAGGCCTCGCGAAACGCCTGGAACAGGCGCAGCGAGACCGGGTTTTCGGTGAAGCGCCACTCCGGGTGCCACTGCACGCCAAGCACAAAGCCCGGCGCCGCAGGCATGGATACCGCTTCGATCAGGCCATCCGGGGCCCGTGCCTCGACACGCAAGCCCGGGGCGAGGCGGTCGATGCCCTGGCTGTGCAGCGAGTTGACCTCGAACTGCGCCGCCAGGCCCAGGCGCTCGAACAACCCGCCTGGCTCGATGCCGACAGGGTGACGAGGGCCGTATTGCACCTCCAGGGGTGCGTCCTCAGGTTCGCGGTGGTCAAGGTACCCGGGCATTTCCTGCACGCGCTGGTGCAGGCTGCCGCCAAGCGCCACATTCAGTTCCTGGTAGCCACGGCAGATGCAGAACACTGGCACGCCGGCGGCAATCGCTGCCTGCAGCAGCGGCAGGGTCAGGCGATCGCGCGCCAGATCGTGCCGGGTACCGGCTACGCTAGGGGCGCCATTGTAATGATGCGGTTCGATATTTGAAGGCGAGCCGGTAAAAACAATGCCGTGCAGCCGGGCCAACAGCGCCTGCGTGTCGCTGCCCCCGTCTCGGGCCGGCAGGATCAGCGGCAAACCGGCAAAGCCGGCCGCCTCGATATACTTGTCGCCTACCGTGTGCGACGAGTTCTTCCCCACCTGCTGGCGGCAGGCGCTGACACCGATCAAGGGGACCGCATTTGCGCTCATGGGCTTACACCGTGTGCAGGTACCAGTTGTACTCAAGGTCGGAAATCGACACTTCGAACTCGGCCAGCTCGCTTTCCTTGCAGGCCACGAAGATATCGATGTAGTCCGGGCTGATGTATTGGTTGAGCACTTCGCTGTCGTCCAGCGCGCGCAGCGCATCACGCAGGTTGTTCGGCAGGCTCTGTTCCAGCTGCTCGTATGAGTTGCCCTCGATCGGGGCATCCGGCTCGACCTTGTTGGTCAGGCCGTGATGCACGCCGGCAAGGATTGCCGCGAGCATCAGGTACGGGTTGGCATCGGCGCCGGCCACGCGGTGCTCCAGGCGCACGTTTTCGCTGCTGTCGGTAGGCACGCGCACGGCCACGGTGCGGTTGTCCAGGCCCCAGCTCGGCGCATTGGGCACGTAGAACTGCGCGCCGAAGCGGCGGTAAGAGTTGATGTTCGGGCAGAGGAAGGCCATCGACGCCGGCATGGTCTCCAGCACACCACCAATGGCGTGGCGCAGCGTGTCGCTTTGCAGCGGGTCATCGCTCGAGAAGATGTTCTTGCCGGTTTTCTTGTCCAGCAGCGAGATATGCACGTGCAGGCCGTTGCCGGCCTGGCCCGGGTAGGGCTTGGCCATGAAGGTGGTGTCCATTTCATGGTCGTAGGCAACGTTCTTGATCAGCCGCTTGAGCAGGATCGCGTAGTCGCAGGCCCTCAGCGGGTCGGCCACGTGGTGCAGGTTGACCTCGAACTGCGCCGGGGCGCTTTCCTTGACGATGGCATCGGCAGGCAGGCCCTGCTCCTTGGCCGCTTCGAGCATGTCCTGCAGGCAGTCGGCATATTCGTCGAGGTCGTCGATCAGGTACACCTGGGTCGACTGCGGACGTTTGCCGGAAATGGGCGAGCGCGGCGGCTGCGGGCGGCCGTTGAGGTTGTCCTGATCGATCAGGTAGAACTCCAGCTCGAACGCCGCGCAAATGGTGAGGCCCAGATCGTCGAACTTGCTCACCACCTGACGCAGCACTTCACGCGGGTCGGCGAAAAACGGCGCGCCTTCGATCTCGTGCATGGTCATCAGCAGCTGGGCGGTGGGGCGTTTCTGCCACGGCTCATCCGACAGCGTGCCGGGGATAGGGAAGCAGATGCGGTCGGCATCGCCAATGTCCAGGCCAAGGCCGGTGCTCTCTACCGTGGAACCGTTGATATCCAGGGCGAACAGCGAAGCCGGCAGGTTGATGCCTTTCTCGTACACCTTGTGCAGGCTGGCCCGCTCGATGCGCTTGCCACGTACCACGCCATTCATGTCGGAGATCAGCAGGTCGACGTACTGCGTTTCCGGATGGGCCTGGAGGAAGTCATTCATCTCGCTGGAAGAACTGGCGCACGGGGCTACCGACGTCATGGTGTACATCCTTTGATGTGCTGCGGCGATGTGGGGATACGGCTGGCGCCTCACGGGCGACGATGGTTGCAGCTGTTGTTTTTTTCACTTTCCCATCGTGGGGATTGGTTACCCGACCGGACGCATTGATTCCGGGGGGCCGTTTCACTATAAAATGGCCCCGACGCAACAGACATTGGCATTTCGGCAAGCAGAGCGTGCACCAATGCAATATCAGATCACCCACGCTGACCTCTCCCTGGTCCTGGCACTGGAGCGCGGCCGCTCGCTGGCCAAAGCCGCCGAGCTCCTCAAAGTCGACGTTTCGACGGTATTCCGCTCGATCCGACGGCTGGAGTCGGCGCTGGGCACCGCCTTGTTCGTAAAGAGCCGCAAGGGCTACCTGCCGACCGACACTGCCCAGGCCCTGGCGGAGCAGGCCGAGCGCGCGGAACAGGCGCTGGAGGCGGCGCGCATTGCCATGACCAGTGGCGAGCAGGTTGTAAGCGGCACGGTGCGGGTGACCTGCACCGAGGCGGTGATGCATAGCCTGCTGCTGCCGGCGCTGGCCGAGTTCATGCCCAACTACCCGGCCTTGTCGCTGGAGATGGGCACCTCGAACACCTTCGCCAACCTCAGCCGGCGTGATGCCGACATTGCCCTGCGCCTGACCAACACACCACCGGAGCACCTGGTGGGTCGCAACCTGGGGTCCACTTCCTATGTGGTCTGCGGCCAGCCGCAGTGGCGCGAGCGCCTGGCCGAGTCGCCCGCCGGTGTGCCATGGATCGCCCCCGACGACTCGATGCAGGACCACCCCACGGTGGTCTGGCGCAACCAGCAGCACCCTGGGTTGAGCCCGCGCTATCAGTGCAGCGGCATGTCGACCATCGCCCAGCTGGTAACTGCCGGCCTGGGCGTGGCGGCGCTGCCGGACTACATGGTGCACGCCCTGCCCGGCGTGGATGCGCTGAGCGGACCGCTGCCGGGTTGCGACACCCAGCTGTGGCTGCTGACCCGGCCGGATTGCCGGGCGCTGCGCTCGGTGCAGACCCTTTTCGAAGAGCTGACGCCGCGGTTGCGTGGCGCGATGCTCTGAGGTTATCGTCGGCTCAAGTATTGCGGCTGTCTGTTCCGGCCCTTTCGCGGGAAAACCCGCTCCCACAGGGTAGGCGGTGCCTGTGGGGGCAGGTTAACCCGCGAAGAAGCAAACACAGTGCTTCAAGGTGACCGCCCGGCAAAACAGCGCTTCCCTATTGGCTGGTGAATTTTTATACTATCGAGTCCGCCTGCCCATTACTGGGCTGCACGACCACCGCATTTGCTACTGAGGAAGACCATGGCCCGCGTAACTGTTGAAGACTGCCTGGAACACGTGGATAACCGCTTCGAGCTGGTCATGCTCTCGACCAAGCGCGCTCGCCAGCTGGCGACCGGCGGCAAAGAGCCACGCGTTGCGTGGGAAAACGACAAACCGACCGTTGTTGCCCTGCGTGAAATCGCCGAAGGCATCGTCACCAACGAGTTCATCGCCGCTGAAGAGATCGTCACCGAGGATCCGGTCTTCGCCGCCTTCGAGGACGAGAACAACGAGGCTGTCTGATTGATGCCAGGTCGACGTCGCACGGCGCAAGGCCCTCGTCCTCCGCAGGAGGTGAACCCATGCCGGGTATAGAAGCCTTGGCCGAACGGCTGTCGACCTACCTTGGCCCCGAACAGGTCAACCTGGTCCGGCGCGCCTATTTCTACGCCGAACAGGCCCACGATGGGCAGCGCCGCCGCAGTGGCGAGCCCTACGTGACCCACCCGCTGGCCGTGGCCAGCATCCTCGCCGACATGCACATGGACCATCAAAGCCTGATGGCGGCCATGCTGCACGATGTGATCGAAGACACCGGTATCGCCAAGGAAGCCCTCAGCCAGCAGTTTGGCGAGACGGTGGCCGAACTGGTCGATGGGGTCAGCAAGCTGACCCAGATGAACTTCGAGACCAAGGCCGAGGCGCAGGCCGAAAACTTCCAGAAGATGGCCATGGCCATGGCCCGCGACATTCGCGTGATCCTGGTCAAGCTGGCCGACCGCCTGCACAACATGCGCACCCTGGAAGTGCTGTCCGGCGAAAAACGCCGACGCATCGCCAAGGAAACCCTGGAAATCTACGCCCCCATCGCCAACCGCCTGGGCATGCACACCGTGCGCGTGGAGTTCGAGGACCTCGGCTTCAAGGCCATGCACCCGATGCGCTCGTCGCTGATTCACCGGGCGGTGAAAAGCGCACGCGGCAACCGCAAAGAGATCGTCGCCAAGATCGAGCATTCGCTGGCCAACTGCCTGGCTGCCGACGGCATCGAGGGCGAGGTCAGCGGCCGGCAGAAACACCTCTATGGCATCTACAAGAAGATGCGCGGCAAGCGCCGTGCCTTCAACGAGATCATGGACGTGTATGCCTTCCGCATCATCGTCGACAAGGTCGATACCTGCTACCGCGTGCTTGGCGCCGTGCACAACCTGTACAAGCCGCTGCCCGGTCGCTTCAAGGATTACATCGCGATTCCCAAGGCCAACGGCTACCAGTCGTTGCACACCACGCTGTTCGGCATGCACGGCGTGCCCATCGAAATCCAGATCCGCACCCGTGAGATGGAAGAGATGGCCAACAACGGCATTGCCGCGCACTGGCTGTACAAGTCCAACGACGATGAGCAGCCCAAGGGCAGCCACGCCCGCGCGCGCCAGTGGGTCAAGGGCATCCTCGAACTGCAGCAGCGTGCCGGCAACTCGCTGGAATTCATCGAGAGCGTGAAGATCGACCTGTTCCCGGACGAAGTCTACGTGTTCACGCCCAAAGGCCGCATCATGGAGCTGCCCAAAGGCTCCACGGCGGTGGACTTCGCCTACGCGGTGCATACCGACGTCGGCAACAGTTGCATCGCCTGCCGCATCAACCGCCGCCTGGCGCCGCTGTCCGAACCGCTGCAAAGCGGCTCGACGGTGGAAATCGTCAGCGCCCCAGGCGCACGGCCGAACCCGGCCTGGCTCAACTTCGTGGTGACCGGCAAGGCGCGCACGCACATCCGCCACGCGCTCAAGCAACAGCGCCGCTCCGAGTCCATCAGCCTGGGCGAACGCCTGCTGAACAAGGTGCTCACCGGCTTCGACAGCAGCCTGGAGAAAATCCCCCAGGAGCGCATCCAGGCGATTCTCGCCGAGTACCGCCTGGAACTGATCGAAGACCTGCTCGAAGACATCGGCCTAGGCAACCGCATGGCCTACGTGGTCGCACGCCGCCTGCTGTCGGCCGACGGCGAGCAACTGCCTGCACCGGAAGGCCCGCTGGCGATCCGTGGTACCGAAGGCCTGGTGCTGAGCTACGCCAAGTGCTGCACGCCAATCCCTGGCGACCCGATCGTTGGCCACTTGTCAGCCGGCAAGGGCATGGTCGTGCACCTGGAGAATTGCCGCAACATCAGTGAAATCCGCCATAACCCGGAGAAGTGCGTACAGCTTTCCTGGGCCAAGGACATCACCGGTGAGTTCAATGTCGAACTGCGTGTCGAACTGGAGCACCAGCGCGGCCTTATCGCCCTGCTGGCCAGCAGCGTCAACGCCGCCGACGGCAACATCGAGAAGATCAGCATGGACGAACGCGACGGCCGTATCAGCGTGGTCCAACTGGTGGTCAGCGTGCACGACCGTGTGCACCTGGCGCGTGTGATCAAGAAGCTGCGTACCCTGACCGGTGTGGTCCGCATCACCCGCATGCGTACGTAGTCCGCCAACCGCAAGGAGTCATCATGAGCAAGACCGTCATCACTAGCGACAAGGCCCCAGCCGCCATCGGCACCTACTCGCAGGCGATCAAGGCCGGCAACACGGTGTACATGTCGGGCCAGATCCCGCTGGACCCTAAGACCATGGAACTGGTCGAAGGCTTCGAAGCCCAGACCGTGCAGGTGTTCGAGAACCTCAAGTCCGTGGCTGAAGCCGCTGGCGGTTCGTTCAAGGACATCGTCAAGCTGAACATCTTCCTCACCGACCTGAGCCACTTCGCCAAGGTCAACGAGGTAATGGGCCGCTACTTCGAACAGCCCTACCCGGCCCGCGCCGCCATTGGCGTTGCCGCGCTGCCGAAAGGCGCCCAGGTCGAAATGGACGCCATCCTGGTCATCGAATGATGCCCCGGTGACGGGCGCCCTGCCCGTCACCCCCTCCTTTGCAAGGTTATCCCGTCATGCGTCAAGCACTGCCCCTCGCGCTGGCAGCCCTGCTACTGGGCGGCTGCGCCAGCCACAAACCCGAAGATTTCAACGGCACCTGGATCAACCAGGAGGCCATCACTGCTGCGGTAAAAGGCGGCAGCCTGCGCCAAGCGCTGAATGAACACGGCCCCGTGTTCGAATGGAAGCTCGACGTTGCCAGCCAGCAGGCCAGCTACAGCAATGGCTTCGAGGCCGCTGACGGCCAGCTGAGCAGCAACGAAAAGCAATGGCAGGCCAGCTTCGAGGGCGGCCAGACCGAGCAGCTGTCGCTCGACGGTGACGAGCTGCAAGCCGTCGACCAGCGTGGCGCCAAGCAGACCTTCGTCCGTGCCAAGGCGCCGGCGACTGCCAATGCGCCGCTGGGCAGCAGCTTCGAGAAAGCGCTGTACCAGGCCTACCTGGGCGGCAACTGGAAGGTGGTCGAAGGCGAGGGCAAAGGTGCCAGCGTGCGCTTCAGCGACACCGGCAACGTCACCGGCCTGCCGGGGCCAGACCGTTTCGCACTGTGCCTGGCAGGCGACTGCGCGACCATGGGCGGCAGCAATGACAGCCTGTGGCTGGAGCGTAACCAGCGTGGTGCACCGTTCATCATCAAGCGTGATGGCGACACACTGGAGATTTTCCAGGCAGTGAACCGTGCGCAACCGGATGAAATGCCGGAGCTGGCGGCGGGCAAGCGCCAGTGGGTGCTGGAGCAGAACTGAATCCTGCTGCATTTGCACTGAATGTACTGGCCTCTTCGCGGGTAAACCGCTCCCACAGGGTAATCACTGTCTTCAGGCCTTGTGATATCCCTGTGGGAGCGGGTTTACCCGCGACGAGGCCGGTAAATTCAACGCCCTCCTTTCAGGATGGCTGCGTACCCTTCCTTGTAGCTTGGGTACACCGGCGCCCAGCCCAGCGCCCGGGCCCGGGCGTTGCTGCAGCGCTTGCTGCCGGTACGCCGCACCCGTTGTTCATCGGACCACTCGGTAACCCCCATGTATGCCCGCAGCCAGGCGACCACGTCAGCCAGCGGCGCCGGGTCGTCATCAACGCCAATGTAGTAGTCGTCCAGCACCTTGCCATCGGCATCGGCCTGCAGCAGGTGCGCCAACAGGCTGGCAGCATCCTCGGCATGAATACGGTTGCCATACAGCGGCGGCTCCTCGGCGACGCGGTAACCCTGGCGCACCTGGCTCAGCAGCCACTCGCGGCCTGGGCCGTAGATGCCCGTCAGGCGCACAACGCTCGCCGGGATACCACTGGCCAGCGCCAGCCGCTCAGCCTCCAGCATCACCCGCCCGGAATAACCTTCGGGCTCGGTGGCCGCGCCTTCCTCGACCCACTCGCCGTCCTTCTGCGCATACACGCTGCTGCTGGAGACGAACAACAGGCGACGGGGGCGCTGGCCTCGCTCGGCCAGCCAGGCCAGCACATGGCGCAAGCCATCCACATAGGCCGCCTGGTAACCGGCCTCGTCGTGCTGGCTGGCCGCCACGCAGTACACCAGGTAATCCAGTGGACCCTGTGGCCAGGCTTGCGGGATCGACGGTTCGGCCAGGTCCGCGGCAACCGGTTGAACGCCCGCAGGCAGCTGCCCGACAGCGCGGCGCAGGCCGCTTACCTGCCAGCCTTTGCCCAGCATTTGCAGGGCCAGACGCCCACCTACATCACCACAACCCACCACCATCACGGAAAGGTCTGACATCTCTGAACTCCCTAGACCAATTGATCAGCCCGGCCACGCTACACGATGGGCGGCTAGACCATAGGCGAAAAAAGCAACAAGATTACTTTTGTTAACAAGAATTACTTGCAATAATGGCCGCCAATTTGTTCTCGGCCTACCTCGAGGCCTTGGAGAACGCTCACTTTATTTCTTCATCAGGTCCGGCCAGCATGACACGTATTCAACCTTCCGCTTCGCCAACCCCGTCGCGCGCCTGGCGCGCCATCGCCGCGCTGACACTCAGCCTGGTGCTGGCCCCGGTGGCCATGGCCGATGAGCCAACCGCCAGCGCCGCTGCGCCTGCTGCTGCCACTGCCCCGGCCGCACCTGCTGCAGCCCCGGCTGCCGACGCGCAGGCGCCTGCTGCCAACGCCACTGCTGCCACCCCGGCCGATGCAACGCCCCCGGCAGACTCGAACGTTCAAGCCTTGGTAGAAGACACCTCGCTGGGCATGGCCCACGACCTGTCCCCATGGGGCATGTACAAGAACGCCGACATCGTGGTGAAGATCGTCATGATCGGCCTGGCCATCGCCTCCATCATCACCTGGACCATCTGGATCGCCAAAGGCTTCGAGCTGATGGGCGCCAAGCGTCGTCTGCGTGGTGAAATCGCCCAGCTGAAGAAATCCACCACCCTGAAAGACGCGAGCGAAGTCTCAAACAAGGAAGGTACCTTGGCCCACACCCTGGTCCACGATGCCCTTGAAGAGATGCGGCTGTCGGCCAATGCCCGCGAAAAAGAAGGCATCAAGGAGCGCGTCAGCTTCCGCCTGGAGCGCTTGGTTCATGCCAGCGGTCGCACCATGAGCAGCGGCACCGGCGTACTTGCCACCATCGGTTCCACCGCGCCGTTCGTCGGTCTGTTCGGTACCGTATGGGGCATCATGAACAGCTTCATCGGCATCGCCAAGACCCAGACCACCAACCTGGCCGTAGTTGCCCCAGGTATCGCCGAAGCCCTGCTGGCCACCGCCCTGGGCCTGGTCGCTGCAATCCCGGCTGTAGTCATCTACAACGTCTTCGCCCGCTCTATCGCAGGCTACAAGGCCCAGGTGTCCGACGCCTCCGCCCAGGTACTGCTGCTGGTCAGCCGTGACCTGGACCACCAGGGCAGCGAGCGCGCTGCCCCGCACATGGTGAAAGTGGGGTAAGCCATGGGCCTGCATCTCAACGAAGGTGGCGACGACCTCGCCGAAAACCACGAAATCAACGTTACGCCGTTCATCGACGTGATGTTGGTGCTGCTGATCATCTTCATGGTCGCGGCCCCCTTGGCCACGGTCGACATCAAGGTCGACCTGCCCGCTTCAACCGCCAAACCGGCGCCGAGGCCCGAGAAACCGGTGTTCGTCAGCGTCAAGGCCGACCAGAAACTGTACGTCGGCGACGATCAGGTTGCTGCGCCCGACCAGCTTGGCCCGATGCTCGACGCCAAGACCAAGGGTGACAAGGAAACCACCATCTTCTTCCAGGCTGACAAAGGCGTGGATTACGGCGACCTGATGGAAGTGATGAACAACATGCGCGCGGCCGGCTACCTCAAGGTCGGTCTGGTAGGTCTCGAGACGGCAGCCAAGAAATGACGAAAACGCGCTCAAACATGGCGCGCTACGGTGGCAGCCTGGCGATCGTGCTGGGCGTGCACGTGGTCGCCGTGCTGCTGACGCTCAACTGGTCGGTGCCCCAGGCCATCGAACTGCCCCCGGCAGCGATGATGGTCGAGCTGGCACCGTTACCGGAGCCAGCGCCACCACCGCCACCGAAAGCGGCGCCACAGCCACCGGCACCGGTCGAAGAACCGCCACTGCCCAAGCTGGCCGAAGCCCCCAAGCCCAAGATCGCCATCCCCAAGCCGCCCAAGCCGAAGGCCAAGCCCCAGCCGCCGAAACCCGAGAAAAAGCCTGAGCCGCCGAAGGAAGCGCCACCCACCGAGCAAACGGTAGACGCACCGCCAAGCAATACGCCACCGCAGAAGTCTGCGGCACCGGCGCCGAGCATTGCGTCCAACAGCAACGCCCTGCCAACCTGGCAGAGCGACCTGCTGCGCCACCTGGCGAAGTACAAGCGTTACCCGGAAGACGCGCGCCGTCGCGGCCTGCAAGGCATCAACCGCCTGCGCTTCGTGGTCGACGCCGAAGGCAAGGTGGTGTCGTACTCCATGGCAGGTGGATCGGGCAGTGCTGCACTGGACCGGGCGACCCTGGAAATGATCCGTCGGGCCGGCACGGTACCCAAGCCGCCACCCGAGTTGCTGAACAATGGCACGATCGAAGTCGTGGCACCGTTCGTCTACTCGCTGGACCGCCGCTAAGACTTTTGCTTCTGTCACAAATCGGCAACTCTGATAACGTGCGTCTATCGATTGCAGCCGCTATGCTGGGCCCGCAACTTCATGGACGCACGTTATGACCCTCACCGAATTACGCTACATCGTCACACTCGCCCAGGAACAGCATTTCGGCCATGCCGCCGAACGCTGCCACGTGAGCCAGCCGACCCTGTCGGTCGGTGTGAAGAAGCTCGAGGACGAGCTTGGCGTTCTGATCTTCGAGCGCAGCAAAAGCGCGGTACGCCTGACCCCGGTCGGCGAAAGCATCGTCGCCCAGGCGCAGAAGGTACTGGAGCAGGCCCAAGGCATTCGCGAACTGGCCCAGGCTGGCAAGAACCAGCTGACCGCCCCGCTCAAGGTCGGTGCCATCTACACCGTCGGCCCCTACCTGTTCCCGCACCTCATCCCGCAACTGCACCGCGTAGCGCCGCAGATGCCGCTGTACATCGAAGAAAACTTCACCCACGTGCTACGTGAAAAGCTGCGTAACGGCGAGCTGGATGCAGTAATCATCGCCCTGCCGTTCAACGAAGCCGATGTGCTGACCCTGCCGCTGTACGATGAGCCGTTCTGCGCCCTGATGCCCGCCGACCACCCATGGACGGCAAAAAAGACCATCGACACCGCCATGCTCAACGACAAGAGCCTGTTGCTGCTCGGTGAGGGCCACTGTTTCCGCGACCAGGTACTGGAAGCCTGCCCGACCCTGAACAAGGGCGGCGAAGGCGCCAGGCACACCACGGTCGAATCCAGCTCGCTGGAAACCATTCGCCACATGGTGGCCTCGGGCCTTGGCGTGTCGATCCTGCCGCTGTCGGCGGTGCACAGCCATCATTACGCCCCTGGCATCATCGAAGTGCGCCCACTGACTGCACCGGCACCGTTCCGTACCGTGGCCATCGCCTGGCGCGCCAGCTTCCCGCGGCCGAAGGCCATCGAGATCCTCGCCGACTCGATCCGCCTGTGCTCGGTCGCCAAAGCCCCTGCGGAACAACCGGCCTGAGTCATGAGTGAGCTGTCGAAGGTCCCGGTCACGGTACTCAAGGGTGTTGGCGAGGCCATGGCGGAAAAACTCGCCAAGGTCGGCCTGGAGAACCTGCAGGATGTGCTGTTCCACCTGCCCCTGCGCTACCAGGACCGCACCCGCGTGGTGCCGATCGGCCAACTGCGCCCCGGCCAGGATGCGGTTATCGAAGGTGTGGTCAGTGGTACCGACGTGACCATGGGCAAGCGCCGCAGCCTGGTGGTACGCCTGGGCGACGGCAGCGGCGTGCTGACGTTGCGCTTCTACCACTTCAGCAACGCGCAGAAGGAAGGCCTGAAACGTGGCACCCACCTGCGCTGCTACGGCGAAGCCCGCCCCGGCGCCTCGGGCCTGGAAATCTACCACCCGGAGTACCGCGCGCTGAACGGCGACGAGCCGCCGCCCCCGGTCGAACAGACCCTGACGCCGATCTACCCGTCCACTGAAGGCCTAACCCAGCAACGCCTGCGCCTGTTGTGCCAGCAGAGCCTGGGCCTGCTTGGCCCGCGCAGCCTGCCCGACTGGCTGCCTGACGAGCTGGCCCGGGACTACCAATTGGCGCCGCTTGACGATGCCATCCGTTACCTGCACAACCCGCCAGCCGACGCCGACCTCGACGAACTTGCCGAAGGCCAGCACTGGGCCCAGCACCGCCTGGCCTTCGAAGAACTGCTGACCCACCAGCTGTCGCAGCAACGCCTGCGCGAGAGCCTGCGCAGCCTGCGGGCGCCGGTGCTGCCCAAGGCCACGCGCCTGCAGGCGCAGTACCTGGCCAACCTGGGCTTTCAGCCGACCGGCGCACAACAGCGGGTGGCCAACGAAATTGCCTACGACCTCAGCCAGCACGAGCCGATGATGCGCCTGGTGCAGGGCGATGTCGGTGCCGGCAAGACCGTGGTCGCCGCCCTGGCAGCACTGCAAGGGCTGGAGGCCGGCTATCAGGTGGCGCTGATGGCGCCCACCGAGATCCTCGCCGAACAGCACTTCATCACGTTCAAGCGCTGGCTCGAGCCGCTGGGCATCGAAGTGGCCTGGCTGGCCGGCAAGCTCAAGGGCAAGGCCCGGGCCAGCGCCCTGGAGCAGATTGCCAACGGTGCGCCGATGGTGGTCGGCACCCACGCGCTGTTCCAGGAAGAAGTGAAGTTCAAGCACCTGGCCCTGGCGATCATTGACGAACAGCACCGTTTTGGCGTGCAGCAACGTCTGGCCCTGCGCAAGAAAGGCGTAGCCGGCCAGTTATGCCCGCACCAGCTGATCATGACCGCCACGCCTATTCCGCGCACCCTGGCCATGAGTGCTTACGCCGACCTGGACACCTCGGTGCTCGACGAATTGCCGCCTGGGCGCACCCCGGTAAACACCGTGCTGGTAGCCGACAGCCGACGCTTCGAGGTGGTCGAAAGGGTTCGCGCAGCCTGCGCCGAGGGGCGCCAGGCCTACTGGGTGTGCACCCTGATCGAAGAATCCGAAGAGCTGACCTGCCAGGCCGCCGAAAGCACGTATGAAGAACTTGGCAGCGCCCTGGGCGAACTGCGTGTGGGCCTGATCCACGGCCGTATGAAGCCGGCTGAAAAAGCCGAAATCATGGCGCAGTTCAAGGCCGGTGAATTGCAGCTGCTGGTCGCGACCACTGTCATCGAAGTAGGCGTGGACGTACCCAACGCCAGCCTGATGATCATCGAAAACCCCGAACGCCTGGGCCTGGCCCAGTTGCACCAGCTGCGCGGCCGGGTTGGCCGGGGCAGTGCCGTCAGCCATTGCGTGCTGTTGTACCACCCGCCGCTGTCGCAGATCGGCCGCGAACGCTTAGGGATCATGCGCGAGACCAACGACGGCTTCATCATTGCCGAGAAAGACCTCGAACTACGCGGCCCAGGCGAAATGCTGGGGACACGCCAGACCGGCCTGCTGCAATTCAAGGTCGCCGACCTGATGCGCGATGCCGACCTGTTACCGGCTGTGCGCGATGCCGCCCAAGCCCTGGTGGCCCGCTGGCCGGACCATGTCAGCCCGCTGCTCGACCGCTGGCTGCGCCATGGCCAGCAATATGGCCAAGTGTGACGCTAGTCCCAGAATGGATCCAGATTTGCTCGCAGGCTGGTTATACTTCGCGTTTAAAAGAATCAGTGGATACGGACCATGACTGAAGTTGCCCTGGACACCGCAACCCCACACGCCCCCACGGTAATCAGGCTGCTGCTCGACAAGATCGGCGTCGTCTACCGCGAGGTGGTCCAACACCCGCACTTGCCTGCGGCTTCGCGGGTGCAGGCGGTGCTTCTAGACGACGAGGTCGGCGCCCTCATGGTGCTGTTCCCGCAGAGCCAACTGCTGGACCTCAACCGCCTGACCGAGCTGACCGGGCGCAAGCTGACTGCCGTGTCGGTGCCGCGCCTCAAGCAAATGCTCGACAAACATCAGCTCAAGGCCCTGCCCGGCATTCCCGCGCTGACCAGCTCACCGTGCCAGTACGAAAAGAGCCTGCTCGACGCCGAGACCGTGTACATCCAGTCTGGCGAAAGCGGGCTGCTGCTGGCGATTGAGCGCGCGCACTTCAAGCGCATGCTGGCCAAGGCCAGCGCCAGCAGCTTCGGCCAGGAAGTCGAGGCCATCAGCCCCAACCTCGACCGCCCCCATGACGACACCCTGGAAATCACCAATGCCGTTCAGGCCTTCACCGCCCGGCGCATCCAGAAACGCCTGGAAGAAACCATCGAGATCCCGCCACTGGCCGATACCGCGCAGAAGATCATCAAGCTGCGGGTAGACCCCAACGCGAGCATCGATGACATCACCGGCGTGGTCGAAACCGACCCGGCGCTGGCGGCACAGGTGGTGAGCTGGGCCGCGTCGCCCTACTACGCTTCGCCGGGCAAGATCCGCTCGGTAGAAGACGCCATCGTGCGCGTGCTGGGCTTCGACCTGGTGATCAACCTGGCCCTGGGCCTGGCGCTGGGCAAGACCTTGAGCCTGCCGAAAGACCAGCCGCAGCAGGCCACACCCTACTGGCAGCAGTCGATCTACACTGCCGCGATCATCGAAGGCCTGACCCGCGCCATGCCTCGGGCAGAACGCCCCGAAGCCGGTCTGACCTACCTGGCCGGGCTGCTGCACAACTTCGGCTACCTGCTGCTGGCGCACGTGTTCCCGCCACACTTCTCGCTGATTTGCCGCCACCTGGAGGTCAACCCGCACCTGAACCACGCCTATGTGGAACAGCACCTGCTGGGCATCAACCGCGAACAGATCGGTGCCTGGCTGATGAAGCTGTGGGACATGCCCGAAGAGCTGTCGACCGCGCTGCGCTTCCAGCACGACCCGGCCTACGACGGTGAGTACTCGGCGTTCCCCAACCTGGTGTGCCTGGCCACCCGCCTGTTGCGCTCGCGGGGGATTGGCTCCGGGCCGCAGGAAGAGATTCCTGACGAGTTGCTGGAGCGCCTTGGGATTACCAGGGAAAAGGCCGAGGATGCAGTGAACAAGGTGCTCGAAGCCGAGAACCTGCTGCGCGAACTGGCTTCGCAGTTTCAAGCACCGCATTAAGGCCATTGGGGCTGCTGCGCAGCCCCGGCAATTTCAGCCTTTCTTCTTCGGTATCAGGTACTTCATCAGCCCCTGGAACCACATCACCAGCGCCGGGTTGCCCTTGATCTGGATGTTCTTGTCCTGAATCCCCTGCATGAACGCCAATTGCTTGTTGCCCGCCTGCATCGTGGCGTAGCCGTAGGCAGCGTCCTTGAAGGCGATGGCGAAGGCCGGCTGCGGATGTGCGCCGCCCTTGCTGCTGATGCGCTCGTTGTTGACGACGAAGTGCCGGGCAACCTTGCCGTCCAGGGTCTGCATCTGGAACACCAGGTCCTTGCCCTTGAGCTGCTGCTGGAATGCCGGGTTGTTACGGCTGGCCCTGGCCATCAAAAGCCCCATGGCCCAGAGAAGAAAGCGGAACTTCATCGACACGCCTCGATTGAAAAGTGACTAAGTTTCGCAGTTTATCCTCTTAACGACCTTTTTATGCAAGTTCGCAGCAGTTACCGCGTGTAAAGCACAACGGGCGCCATGAAGGCGCCCGTTCGGGATCAACGAATCGTCAGCGGAAGCTTACTTTTTCTTGGCGGCCTTGGCTGGCGCGGCCGGTGGATTGACGCTGTCCTTGAGGTTCTTGCCTGGCTTGAAGGCCACGGTATTGCTGGCTTTGATCTTTACCGGCTCACCCGTTTGCGGGTTTTTGCCGGTACGCGCGCCGCGATGACGTTTTTCGAAGGTGCCGAAACCGACCAGGGTCACCGTGTCCTTGTCCAGGGCACCGGTAATGCTGTCGAGAATCGCGTTCAACACCTGATTGGCCTTTTCCTTGGTCAGATCAGCCTTATCGGCGATGACGGCGGCGAGTTCTGGTTTGCGCATAGTGAAGCCTCTTTGACGGAATTCTTGTTGTTATGCCGTGCTGCCTTTGGGAGCAGCGCTCAAGGCACCGCAGGCTCTAATCTGCGGCAGACGGAAGTGAGAATGGCACGTGCTCAGGGGCCGCGCCAGTATCAGGCCGGCCATTGTGCAGGCAACAACAGGATAAATCCGACAGAACGCCCTCTATTTACGCCATTACCGGCGGTAACTGGCGATTCAGTGCCAGCTTGTCCATCACGGCAGCCCCGGTCAGGGCATACCCCAGCAATGCGCCGTCAGCGCCGTGGCAGAGCACCTTGAGGTCACTGCCCTGCCCCTGCACCTGCCAAGTGCCCTCGTGGGCCAGGGGCGGCGGCGAAACCACCAGCGGGCAGGCCGGGGTTTTCACGGTGATCGGCATCGGCCCGTAGGCAACCGCGGTCGGTTTGCCGGCCAGGGTTTGCGCCAGCGCCCGGGCACAGCTCATCAGCGGCATCACGTAGAGCAGGTTGATGCCATCGACCTCGGCACAGTCGCCGAGGGCAAAGATGTTGGCGTGAGAGGTACGCAGTTCGCGGTCTACGCTGACGCCACGATTGGTCTGCAAGCCGGCTGCTGCAGCCAGGTCAATACGTGGGCGCAGGCCGATGGCCGAAACCACCATGTCGCAGGCGATCACGCTGCCATCCGACAGGTGCGCCTCCAGGCCCTGGGCCACCTGCTGCAGGCGGGTCAGCACCGGCCCCAGGTGGAAGCGCACACCCAGGCCCTCCAGCCCGCCCTGCACCGCTGCCGCAGCGGCGGGATGCAGCAGGGTCGGCATGATCTGTTCGCACGGCGCCACCACGTCGACCTGGAAGCCACCCAGGCTCATGTCGTTGGCGAATTCGCAGCCGATCAGGCCGGCACCGAGGATCAGCACACGTTGTTTGCCTACGGCGGCGGCACGGAAGCGTGCGTAATCTTCCAGGTCGTTGATCGGGAACACCAGATGGCTGCCATCGCCTTCGATCGGCACCTGCACGGTCTGCGCCCCCCAGGCCAGCACCAGGTCGCGGTACTGCACGGCCTCTTCGCCTATCCACAGGCGCTTGTGGCCAGGGTCGATGCCGCTGATCCGGGTATGGGTACGGATCTCGGCGTTCAGTTGCTCGGCCATGACGCCCGGTTCGGCCATGCACAGGCCGTCGGCGTCCTTCTGCTTGGCAAAGCCCATGGAGAGCATGGGCTTGGAGTAGGAGCGACCATCGTCGGCGGTGATCAGCAGCAGCGGCGTCTGCGCATCGTGCTTGCGAAATTCACGGGCCAGGTTGTAGCCCGCCAGGCCGGTACCGATGATTACCACAGGGGACGTCATGTCGTGCTTTCCTCGATTAGCCGATGGAGATCATTTCAAAGTCGCTTTTACCCACGCCACAGTCCGGGCACAGCCAGTCGTCAGGCACATCCTCCCAACGAGTGCCGGGGGCGATGCCGTCGTCGGGCCAGCCTTCGGCTTCGTCGTAGATCAGGCCACAGACAATACATTGCCACTTTTTCATCAGGTCTTTTTCCTCGGTTCAGGCTGGGGGCTTTATCTGGCGGGTCTTCGCCCTGCTTCAGGCATTATGCAAGCAGTCGGGGCAATCATGCTAAGCTCGCCGCCTCATTGGTTGTAACAAGCAGACCGACGTGTCGTACGAATCCCCGCAAGCAGCCGCTGTCGCGTGGCTGCCGTATTCACAGCTGGCGACCGACTTCGACCAGCCTACCCTTGACTGGCTATTCGACGAAGGCTCGCTGACCCGCCGCCTGACCCGCCTGTCTTCAGATCACTTCTCCGTAACCCCGCTGTTCGAGGGATGGCAAGCGCTGCGCGAGGATGAATGCCAGGCGTTGGGCATTGCTGCCGGCAGCGAAGGCTGGGTGCGCGAGGTGTACCTGCGCGGCCATGGCCAGCCGTGGGTGTTCGCCCGCAGTGTGGCCAGCCGCAGCGCCCTGGAGCGCGGCGGGCTGGACCTGGAAACCCTCGGCAGCCGCTCGCTGGGCGAGTTGCTGTTCTGCGACCAGGCGTTCATCCGCCACCCGATCGAAGTGTGCAGTTATCCACAGGCCTGGCTACCGACCGACGCAGCCCATGCAGCCCTGTGGGGCCGTCGCTCGCGCTTTGAACGAGGCGGCCTGGAGCTGCTGGTGGCAGAAGTGTTTCTGCCGGCATTGTGGCAAGCGGCCAGGGAGGAAAACCGCTGATGTACCTGCAACTGCTCAAGTCGCTGAACCGCCTGCACCCGCGGGCCTGGGACTTCGTCCAGCTCAGCCGCATGGACCGCCCGATCGGTATCTACCTGCTGCTGTGGCCAACCCTCTCGGCGGTGTGGATTGCCGGCAACGGTTCTCCCACCGTGGCCAACGTGCTGATCTTCGGCCTTGGCGTGGTGCTGATGCGGGCCGCGGGCTGCTGCATCAACGACTTTGCCGACCGTAAGGTGGACGGCCACGTCAAACGCACCGCCGACCGGCCGCTGGCCAGCGGCCGGGTCAAGCCGCGCGAGGCGCTGGCATTGTTTGCGATTCTGGTCGCGGTAAGCTTCCTGCTGGTGCTGTGCACCAACAGCCGCACGGTGTGGCTGTCGTTCGGCGCGGTGGCGCTGGCGTCATGCTACCCGTTCATGAAGCGCTACACCTATTACCCACAGGTGGTGCTGGGGGCGGCGTATTCCTGGGGCATCCCCATGGCCTTCACTGCCGCGGGCGGCGAGCTGCCGGCCAGCGCCTGGCTGCTGTACATCGCCAACCTGCTGTGGACGGTGGGTTACGACACCTATTACGCCATGGTCGACCGCGATGACGACCTGAAGATTGGCGTGAAGTCGACCGCCATTCTGTTCGGCGAGGCCGACCGCACCATCATCCTCACCTTGCAGCTGCTGTCGCTGGGCTGCCTGTTGCTGGCGGGCAGCCGCTTCGAGCTGGGGGGCTGGTTCCACCTGGGGTTGCTGGGCGCTGCGGCGTGCTTTGCCTGGGAGTACTGGTCGACGCGCAAGCTGGACCGCGAGTCGTGCTTCAAGGCGTTTTTGCACAACCACTGGGCGGGGTTGCTGGTGTTCATTGGTGTGGTGCTGGATTACGCGTTTAGCTGAATATCTTGGGGCTGCTTTGCAGCCCTTTCGCGACACAAGGCCGCTCCCACATTGATCGGTGTATGCAGGACCCTGTGGGAGCGGCCTTGTGTCGCGAAAGGGCCGCGAAGCGGCCCCGGCAATATCAAGGCTTGGCGATATGCCAGACGTCTTTCACGCCGTCACCTGTCTTGTCCCCGGCCTTCTTGTCCTTGATGAAGGTATACAGCGGCTTGCCGTCGTAGGCCCACTGCATCGAGCCGTCGTCACGCTTGATCTGCGTCCACTTGCCCTCGTTCTTATCCCCTTCTTTGGCCATCAGTGGAGGCCAGTTCTGCGCACATGCGTCATTGCACATCGACTTGCCGCCAGCATCCTTGTCAAAGGTATAAAGCGTCATGTTTGCCGGATCAGGTGTGACCAGCACGCCATTCATTTCTTTGGCCTGATGATGGGCCGACGCCACCGCCGGAAGCGCCAGCGCAGTGAAAAGGGCCATCCAGCTCAGCGTTTGTCGTGTCATTGGATTCACCATTGTTTCCGGGAAAATTGGGTTCGGGTGCCACAATTGCGGCTCTTTCAAGCCTAGTTCAGTCACGCAATGTCGCCAGAACGGCCAACGCCCTGTCACACAGCTGCAATAATTCCGTTATCTAATGCGGGCCAAGACACCGAATCCAGGAGAGGTTTTGAGCATGGTTGGCAGGAACATTCTGATCGTCGACGACGAAGCGCCCATTCGCGAGATGATCGCCGTTGCCCTGGAAATGGCCGGCTATGACTGCCTGGAAGCGGAAAACTCCCAACAGGCCCACGCGATCATCGTCGACCGCAAACCGGACCTGATCCTGCTCGACTGGATGTTGCCCGGCACCTCCGGCATTGAGCTGGCCCGCCGCCTGAAGCGTGATGAGCTGACCGGCGACATCCCGATCATCATGCTCACCGCCAAGGGTGAAGAGGACAACAAGATCCAGGGCCTGGAAGTGGGCGCTGACGACTACATCACCAAGCCGTTCTCGCCGCGTGAGCTGGTAGCGCGCCTGAAAGCCGTGCTGCGTCGTACCGGCCCGAGCGACAGCGAAGCGCCGATCGAAGTGGGCGGCCTGCTGCTCGACCCGATCAGCCACCGTGTCACCATCGACGGCAAGCCCGCCGAGATGGGCCCCACCGAATACCGCCTGTTGCAGTTCTTCATGACCCACCAGGAGCGCGCCTACACCCGTGGCCAGTTGCTGGACCAGGTGTGGGGCGGCAACGTCTATGTCGAGGAACGCACGGTCGACGTGCACATCCGTCGTCTGCGCAAGGCGCTGGGTGAAGCCTACGAAAATCTGGTACAAACCGTCCGGGGCACTGGCTACCGCTTCTCGACCAAGAGCTGATCGAGCTCCAGAGCGCCAAGCTGCACGTCGTTGTACAAGGACCGTCAATTGAACCAGAACTGGCACGCAACCCTGATTCGCCATCTGTTGTTGCTGATTACCGTCTGCCTGATCGGCGGGCTGGTCAGCGGCTACTATGGCTGGAGCCTGGCCATTGGCCTGGCGCTCTACTTGGGCTGGACCCTCAAGCAACTGCTGCGCCTGCACGACTGGCTGCGCAACCACCAGCCCGATGAAGCACCGCCCGATGGTTACGGCCTGTGGGGCGAGGTGTTCGACAGCATTTACCATCTGCAACGCCGCGACCAGCGCGTACGTGGCCGCCTGCAGGCAGTGATCGACCGGGTGCAGGAGTCCACCGCCGCGCTGCGCGACGCGGTGATCATGCTCGACAGCGACGGCAACCTGGAATGGTGGAACCGTGCCGCCGAAACCCTGCTGGGCTTCAAGACCCCACAGGACGGTGGCCAGCAGGTCACCAACCTGGTGCGCCACCCACGCTTCAAGGAATACTTCGAGGCGGAGAACTACCTCGAACCGCTGGAAATCCCCTCGCCCATCAACGACCGCATGCGCGTGCAGTTGCACATCACCCGCTACGGCAACAACGAACACCTGATGCTGGTGCGCGATGTCACTCGCATCCACCAGCTGGAACAGATGCGCAAGGACTTCGTCGCCAACGTGTCCCACGAATTGCGCACACCGCTGACGGTGATCACGGGTTACCTCGAAACCCTGCTGGACAACGTCGAGGATGTGAACCCGCGCTGGACCCGCGCCCTGCAGCAGATGAGCCAGCAAGGTTCGCGCATGCAGACGCTGCTCAACGACCTTCTGCTGCTGGCCAAGCTGGAAGCCACCGATTACCCGTCGGACAACCAGCCGGTGGCGGTCGAAGCCCTGCTCGCCGCGATCAAGAACGACGCCCAGGCCCTGTCTGGGCCACGCAACCAGCGCATCACCCTCGAAGCCGCGCCCGGCGTCAAGCTGAAGGGCAGCGAGTCGGAACTGCGCAGCGCCTTTTCCAACCTGGTGTTCAACGCGGTGAAGTACACCCAGGACGAGGGCAACATCCGCATCCGCTGGTGGGCCGATGCACAAGGTGCGCACTTGTCTGTGCAGGACTCGGGGGTGGGCATCGACGCCAAGCACTTGCCGCGCCTGACCGAACGCTTCTACCGGGTGGACTCCAGCCGTGCGTCGAATACCGGTGGCACAGGGCTGGGGCTGGCGATCGTCAAGCATGTGCTGATGCGCCATCGCGGCAAGCTGGACATCAGCAGCGTGCCGGGGCATGGCAGCACCTTTACCTGTCACTTTGCGCCAGCACAATTGGTCACCGAAAAGGCTTGAGATCGGGGCTGCTGCGCAGCCCTTCGCGGGCACGCCCGCGCCCACAGGGACCACAATAAGCCCGCCGCCCTTTGCTTTTACGGCCCTAGCCGCTACATTGGATCCCCTGTGCCAGCAAGAGCTGGCACTTTTTTTCTCTCAATCTCAAAGACGGACCCCGTTAAAACTCCATCATGGACCCTTCCCCTGGTATCAGCGTCACCTCGTTATTCGCCGATTTCGGCATGATCATCTTTGCCTTGCTGCTGGTGCTGCTCAACGGCTTTTTCGTTGCCGCCGAGTTCGCCATGGTCAAGCTCCGCGCCACCCGCGTGGAATCCATTGCCGAGCAGCATGGCTGGCGCGGCAACATCCTGCGCAAGGTACACAACCAGCTCGACGCCTACCTGTCGGCCTGCCAGCTGGGCATCACCCTCGCCTCCCTGGGCCTGGGCTGGGTCGGCGAACCGGCCTTTGCCCACTTGCTCGAGCCGCTGCTCGCATACTTCGGTGTCGACTCGCCCGAACTGATCAAGGGCGTTTCGTTCTTCGTCGCGTTCTTTGTCATTTCCTACCTGCACATCGTGGTCGGTGAGCTGGCGCCCAAGTCCTGGGCCATCCGCAAGCCCGAGCTGCTGTCGCTGTGGACGGCAGTGCCGCTGTACCTGTTCTACTGGGCGATGTACCCGGCGATCTACCTGCTCAATGCCAGCGCCAACACCATCCTGCGCATTGCCGGCCAGGGCGAACCGGGCCCGCACCACGAGCACCACTACAGCCGTGAAGAGCTGAAGCTGATCCTGCACTCCAGCCGTGGCCAGGACCCAAGCGACCAAGGCATGCGTGTGCTCGCCTCGGCCGTGGAAATGGGCGAGCTGGAAGTGGTCGACTGGGCCAACTCGCGTGAAGATATGGTCAGCATCGATGCCCATGCGCCGCTGAAGCAGATCCTGGCTTTGATACGTCGCCACAAATTCAGCCGCTACCCGGTGTATGACGCCGAGCGTGAAGAATTCACCGGCCTGCTGCACATCAAGGACCTGCTGCTGGAGCTTGCCGAGCTGGAGCACTTGCCCGAAACCATCGACCTGGACGACCTCGCCCGGCCACTGGAGCGCGTATCGCGGCACATGCCGCTGTCGCAACTGCTGGAGCAGTTCCGCAAGGGCGGCGCGCATTTCGTGCTGGTGGAGGAAGCCGACGGCAAGGTCATCGGCTACCTGACCATGGAAGACGTGCTGGAAGTACTGGTGGGCGATATCCAGGACGAACACCGCAAGACCGAGCGCGGCATTCTCGCCTACCAGCCAGGCAAGCTGCTGGTACGGGGTGATACGCCGCTGTTCAAGGTAGAGCGCCTGCTGGGCATCGACCTTGATCACATCGAGGCGGAAACCCTGGCGGGGCTGATCTACGAGACGCTCAAGCGTGTGCCTGAAGAAGAGGAAGTGCTGGAGGTCGAAGGGCTGCGCATCATCATCAAGAAGATGAAAGGGCCCAAGATCGTGCTGGCCAAGGTGCTCAAGCTGGATTGAGGGGTATGGGGCTGCTTTGCAGGCCCGGCAATCTCAAGGGTTACCCGCAGTAAAGTCGGGTAACCCGCTGATCGGCCGGTCGAACCGGTAAGGTATCGACTCCAGCGCCAACCCCACATTGCGCTGCACCACGAAATGCAGGTGCGGCCCTGTGCTGTTGCCGGTATTGCCCGACCTGGCCAGCATCTGCCCCTGGCGTACCCGTTGCCCCTCCGCCACCACCACCGAACCACGCATCAGGTGCAGGTACACGCCCATGGTGCCGTCCGGGTGCAGGATCCTGACAAAGTTACCCGAGGGGTTGGGCGCGCGACCGCTCTGGCTGTTTTCCGTCTTCACCACCACGCCCTCGCGCGCCGCGATGATGGTAGTGCCTTCGGGCATGGCGATATCCATGGCGTAGCGCCCCTTGGGCCCAAAATGGCTGACACGGCCGTTAGGGCCCTGGGTGACGCGGAATGGCCCGCCGACCCAGGGGAACGCATACCGGAAGCCCTGGGGCCGCTTGCCCGGGTCACCCATGGCCTGCAGCAGGGTCGAACGGTAGTTCAGCAGCAGCCCGGGCCGCCCCCTGAGCACGCTGAGCATTTGCGTGGTGCGCGGCGGCAGCAGCCGGCGCACGATACGCGGGGCATCGCCGCCTTGCGCGTTTACCAGGTTGTCCAGGCGCAATTCGACCTCTACCGGCACATGCAGCTCGTTGCGTGCCGAAAAGCTCACGCCGCCGTCGAAGGTTTTCGCGTTCAGCAGCACCTGGCCTTCGAGCGTTTCGACCATGGGCTCGCGCAGCACCAAGGGCTTGGCGCCCGGGCCTGGCCGGTCGGAATATGAGATGACACCGAAGTCGTCGGTGATCTTGTAGAGCGTCACACCCAGGCTCGACGCCGAGGCCATGAGCAATGCACAGAACAGCAGCAGGCGGGCGGGCATGATAGTGGCTTTTTGACAGTTATGATCTATCGAAGCCTAGCAGCGGGTTTTGAGGCAGGTATTGCAGTTGGTCGGATGGCGCTTTCTCTGTGGGAGCGGCCTTGCCGGGGCGCTCCCACAAGGGTTGACCTGCTGCCTGGTTGTCAGGCGCCGGGGGTGAAGTGCTTCTGCGCCGTCCCGCGGGCAATCAGGCGCGACAGGTAATCGAGCTTCTGGGCGTCCTGGTCGACAAACTTGAAGGTCAACTGTAGCCAGTCGCTGTCGGGCTTGGGCTCCAAGGCTGCGACGGCATGCAGGTAGCCGTTCAAACGCGCAACTTCAGCGTTCTCGCCCTGCTCCAGGTCCAGCACGGCGCCCTCCAGCACCTGCGGCAGCGCTTCGCTGCGGCGTACCACCAGCAGTGCCTCTTTCAGGCTCAGCGCCTTGATCACGCACGGTTGCATGCCGCTAGCCAGGCGCAACTGGCCTTGGCCACGCCCCGTCGGGGCAGGGGCCGACGGCGTGGGTGCATTGACCAACGGCTTGGCAGCGCCCGGCGCTGGCGCGGGGGCCGTCACCTTGGCCGCCTCTGGCTTGCCACCTGTCAGGGCACTCAGCGAATCGTTGGCGAATGCCGAGTTGGCCCGCGCCGGGCCGATGGCCATCAGGCTGTCGAGCTTGCCGATCTTGGTCAGCGCCTTTTTCACCTTGGTCAGCAGTTGCTCGTTGGTGAACGGCTTGCCGACAAAGTCGGACACGCCCGCCTGGATCGCCTGAATGACGTTTTCCTTGTCGCCACGGCTGGTCACCATGATGAACTGCAGGTTCTTCAGCGCAGGCTGCTGACGGCACCAGGTGAGCAATTCCAGGCCGGACATTTCCGGCATTTCCCAGTCGCACAGGACCAGGTCGAAGGCTTCCTTGCCGAGCATGGCCATGGCCTTGCGACCATTGACGGCGTCGTCGATGGCCATGCCCGGGAAGGCATTGCGCAGGCACTTGCGGACCAGGTCACGGATAAACGGGGCGTCATCCACGACCAGCACATTCACTTTACTCATCAATACTCCTTCTGAATCCCGACTAGCCTACTGCCAAATAATGGCTATTTGCTACAACCTGGTCACGCCGGGACTTCTTCACATCGTTCGCGGGTGCCTGCCGGCTCCTCGACCGCAAACGAAAACGCCCGGCCGAGGCCGGGCGTCGAAGCTCGGGAGCAACCTTACTTATCGTCAGATTCGCCCGGAACATTAGCCTTTTCGCCATCGGCGACAGCGGTACCCTGCACTTCTGCCGTCATGCGCTTGAGGCCCATGTGGCGAACGTCGGTGCCGCGCACCAGGTAGATCACCAGCTCGGAAATGTTGCGCGCGTGGTCACCGATACGTTCCAGCGAACGCAGCGCCCAGATCACGCTCAGAACCCGCGAGATGGAGCGCGGGTCTTCCATCATGTAGGTCACCAGCTCGCGCAGGGCGGTCTTGTACTCGCGGTCGATGGTCTTGTCGTACTGGGCCACCGACAACGCCAGGTCGGCATCGAAGCGGGCAAAGGCGTCCAGCGCATCGCGGACCATGTTGCGCACCTGGTCGCCAATGTGGCGCACCTCGACGTAGCCGCGCGGTGACTCGCCTTCTTCGCACAGCTGGATGGCGCGGCGGGCGATCTTGGTCGCCTCGTCGCCGATGCGCTCAAGGTCGATCACCGACTTTGAAATGCTGATGATCAGGCGTAGGTCCGACGCCGCCGGCTGGCGACGGGCGAGGATGCGCACGCATTCCTCGTCGATGTTGCGCTCCATCTGGTTGATCTGCTCGTCGACTTCGCGCACTTGCTGGGCCAGGCCCGAGTCGGCCTCGATCAGCGCCGTAACGGCGTCGTTGACTTGTTTTTCCACCAGGCCACCCATGGCCAGCAGGTGGCTGCGCACTTCTTCGAGCTCGGCGTTGAACTGCTGGGAAATATGGTGGGTAAGGCTTTCTTTGTTGATCATCGTTCGCTCCGCGAAGAGGCTGCAAGCTTCATGTAGTTCGTGTCATTCCCTGTGGGAGCGGGCCGCGTGGCTGCTAGCCGTAGCGACCGGTGATGTAGTCTTCGGTCTGTTTCTTCGCCGGGTTGGTGAACAGGGTATCGGTGTCCCCGAATTCGATCAGTTTGCCCATGTACATGAACGCGGTGTAGTCCGAAACCCGGGCCGCCTGCTGCATGTTGTGGGTCACGATGACGATGGTGTACTTGGATTTCAATTCGTAGATCAGTTCTTCAACCTTCAGGGTTGAGATCGGGTCCAGTGCCGAGCAAGGTTCGTCGAGCAACAGCACTTCCGGTTCCACGGCAATGGTGCGGGCGATGACCAGACGTTGCTGCTGGCCGCCGGACAGGCCCAGCGCCGACTCGTGCAAGCGGTCCTTGACCTCGTCCCACAGGGCCGCGCCTTTCAGCGCCCACTCGACGGCTTCGTCGAGCACACGCTTCTTGTTGATGCCCTGGATACGCAGGCCGTAGACCACGTTCTCGTAGATGGTCTTGGGGAACGGGTTGGGCTTCTGGAACACCATGCCCACACGACGGCGCAGCTCGGCCACGTCTTCGCCCTTGCGGTAGATGTTGTTGCCGTAGAGGTTGATGGCGCCTTCCACACGGCAGCCGTCAACCAGGTCGTTCATGCGGTTGAAGGTGCGCAGCAGGGTCGACTTGCCGCAGCCGGACGGGCCGATGAAGGCGGTCACGCGCTGCTTGGGAATGTTCATGCTGATATCGAACAGCGCCTGCTTGTCGCCATAGAACAGGCTCAGGCCCGGCACTTCGATGGCCACGGTTTCTTCGGCCAGTTGCAGGCCCTGCTTGTTGCGGCCCAGGGCAGACATGTCGATGCCGTGGGTATGAGAATCTTGCTGCATGGTCTCACTCCGTTTGTAGCTGCGAGCTTGAAGCTGCAAGCTGCAAGTTAGGGCAAAGCGGCAATCTGCTTGGAGCTTGCCGCTTGTGACTTAAAGCTTTGATCAGCTGTCCAGCGCCTTGTACTTCTCACGCAGGTGGTTGCGGATCCACACGGCCGAGAGGTTGAGGGAGGCGATCACCAGTACCAGCAGCAGTGCCGTGGCGTACACCAGCGGCCGCGCGGCCTCGACGTTCGGGCTCTGGAAGCCGACGTCATAGATGTGGAAGCCCAGGTGCATGATCTTCTGGTCCAGGTGCAGGTACGGGTAGTTGCCGTCCACTGGCAGCGAAGGCGCCAGCTTCACCACACCCACCAGCATCAGCGGGGCCACTTCACCGGCGGCGCGGGCCACGGCGAGGATCATGCCGGTCATCATGGCCGGGCTGGCCATGGGCAAGACAATCTTCCACAGCGTCTCGGCCTTGGTCGCGCCCAGGGCCAGCGAGCCCTCGCGTACGGTACGCGGAATACGCGCCAGGCCTTCTTCGGTGGCCACGATCACCACCGGTACGGCCAGCAGTGCCAGGGTCAATGATGCCCACAGCAGGCCCGGGGTACCCAGGGTTGGCGCCGGCAGTGCTTCAGGGAAGAACAGGCGGTCGATAGAACCACCCAGCACGTAGACGAAGAAGCCCAGGCCGAACACGCCGTAGACGATCGCCGGCACGCCAGCCAGGTTGTTCACCGCAATGCGGATCAGTCGGGTCACCGGGCCTTGCCGTGCGTATTCGCGCAGGTAGACGGCAGCCAGCACACCGAACGGGGTGACGATCACGGCCATGATCAGGGTCATCATCACGGTACCGAAAATGGCCGGGAAGATACCGCCTTCAGTGTTGGCCTCACGCGGGTCATCGCTGAGGAACTCCCAGACCTTGGCAAAGTAGGTACCCAGCTTGGTGAGGCCGGACATGCCGTTCGGCTGGATGGCGTGCACCACCTTGCTCAGGTTGATTTCCACTTCGCGGCCGTTGCCATCGCGTGCCACCAGGCTGTCGCGGGCGAAGGCCTGGTGCAGGCCGCTCAAGCGGTCTTCGATGGCCTTGTAGCGGCTGTTCAGCTCGGCCCGGTCGGCGTCCATGTCGGCCTGGGCGGCGGCGTCCAGCTTGCCGTCCAGCTCCAGCTTGCGGGCGTGCAGGCGCAGGCGCTCAAGGCCATGGTTGATGGCACCGATGTCCTTCTTCTCCAGCTGCTGCAGCTCACCGTTGAGCTGGCTGGCGCGCTTGAGGCGGGCCTGCAGTTCGTTCCAGGCAGCAGGGCCTTCGGCAACCACGCGGCCTTCTTCCTTGACGCTGACCAGGTAGCCATAGAAGTTGCCCCACTCGCGGCGCTCCAGGGCGATGAGGTCGGCCGGGCGCTGTTCATCGACCAGCCAGTCGCCGACCACCCAGGTGAAATCGCTGCCGTTGAGGTCGCGGTTACCCACCTTGATCAGCTCGCGAGTCATGAACTCCGGGCCCTGCTCCGGTACCGGCAGGCCGGCCCCCTTCAGGCGGGCACGGGGTACCTCTTCCTTTTGCACCACTTCGCCGATGACGATGTGGTCAGCCTGGCCCGGTACCTTGTAGGTGGCCTGGACAAGATCGGCCGGCCAGAAGTGGCCCAGGCCGCGCACGGCAATCACCGCCAGCAGGCCAATGGTCATGATCACCGCCATGGCCACGGCGCCGCCGCTCATCCAGACGCCTGGGGCGCCGCTCTTGAACCAGCCTTTGAGGGAATCCTTTTTCACGGATCGCTACCTTTCTATCAAAGCGACGAGTATTTCTTGCGCAGACGCTGGCGAATCAGCTCGGCCAAGGTGTTCATGACGAATGTGAACATCAACAGCACCAGCGCGGCCAGGAACAGCACGCGGTAGTGGCTGCCACCGACTTCCGATTCCGGCATTTCCACGGCCACGTTGGCGGCCAGGGTGCGCATGCCCTCGAACAGGTTCATCTCCATCACCGGGGTGTTGCCGGTGGCCATCAGCACGATCATGGTCTCGCCCACCGCACGGCCCATGCCGATCATCAGCGCCGAGAAGATACCCGGGCTGGCGGTGAGGATGACCACGCGGGTCAGGGTCTGCCAGGGCGTGGCGCCCAGGGCCAGCGAGCCCAGGGTCAGGCTGCGCGGCACGCTGAACACGGCGTCTTCGGCAATGGAATAGATGTTCGGGATGACCGCAAAGCCCATGGCGATACCCACGACCAGGGCGTTGCGCTGGTCGTAGGTGATGCCCAGGTCGTTGGTGATCCACAGGCGCATGTCACCGCCGAAGAACCAGTTTTCCAGGTGCGGGCTCATGGTCAGGGCGAACCAGCCGGTGAACAGGATGACCGGTATCAGGATCGCGGCTTCCCAGCCATCTGGCACACGCAGGCGGATCGACTCCGGCAGGCGGCTCCAGGTGAAGCCGGCCAGCAGGATGCCGAGCGGCATCAGCAGGAACAGGCTGAACACGCCTGGCAGGTGGCCTTCGAGGTAAGGGGCCAGGAACAGGCCGGCGAAGAAGCCGAGGATCACCGTCGGCATCGCTTCCATCAACTCGATCACCGGCTTGACCTTGCGGCGCATGCCCGGGGCCATGAAGTAGGCGGTGTAGATGGCGGCGGCAATGGCCAGCGGGGCGGCCAGGATCATCGCGTAGAACGCGGCTTTCAGCGTACCGAAGGTCAGCGGCGAGAGGCTCAGCTTGGGCTCGAAGTCGGTGTTGGAAGCAGTCGATTGCCAGACGTATTTCGGCTCATCGTAGTTCTCGTACCACACCTTGCCCCACAGCGCGCTGAAGGAAACTTCAGGGTGCGGGTTGCGCAGGCTCAGCGGCAGCAGCTTGCCGCCCTCTTCGATGATGATGCGGTTGGCACGCGGCGACAGGGCCAGGGTGCCTGGGCCGTCGGCGGCCGGCTCGACCAGCAGGGTGCGGTGCGCCGTGCTGTGGAACACGCCCAGCTTGCCGTCGGCGTCCAGGGCGATGAAGCCCTTGCGGCGCTCTTCGGCGTCAATCTGCACAACCGGGGCCTTGCCCATCTGGAAGGTACGGATCTGCTTGAAGCGCGATTCGCCGTCCGGGTCCCGTGCCATGAACCATTGGGCCAGGCCACCTTTGGAGTCACCGATGATCAGCGATATGCCGCCGACCAACTGGGCGCTGGCGGTAATTTCGGTGTCAGCGCTTTCGGCCAGCTTGTAGCGGCCGTTGAGGCTCTTGTCACGCAGGCTGAACACGTCGGCGGTGGCGCGGCCGTTGATCACGTAGAGCCACTGCTGACGTGGGTCGATGAAGATGTTCTTCACTGCTTCGGTCATCTGCGGCAGCACGATACGGTTCTGCTCGGTGGTGACCTCTTCGGTCATCATGTTTTCGGTGCGGGTCAGCTGCACCACCTGCAGGTGCGCGCCAGTGGACCCGGCCAGTACCAGGGTGTCGCCATTGACGTTGACGTTGACGTGCTCCAGCGCACGGCCCTGTTCGTCGAGCACGAACGGCTGCTCACCGTAGGGGTAGTCGATGCCGGGAGTGATGGTTTTCTTGTTGTCCGGGTAGGTGATCTTGTATGTGTGGTGGAACACCAGCGCCTGACCATTGGACAAGCCCAGCACCACCAGCGGGCTGCCCGGCTGGTCGCTACTGATCGAGGTTACCTGGGCGTCTGCCGGCACTGGCAGGTCGACCCGCTTGAGCTCGTTACCGGTCTTGGTATCGAAGAACAGTGCCTGGCCCTTGTCCGAAACTCGCATCCCCACCAGGTTCTGTTCTTCAAGCGCGATCATCAGCGGCTTGCCGGCATCCTGCTGCAGCCAGGTCGGCTCAAGGGCCTTCTTGCTGGTCAGCTCGGCACCCTGGAACAGTGGCAACACCACATAGGCCAGGTAGAAGAAGATCAAGGTGATTGCCGCCAATACGGCAAGCCCGCCCACCAGCACGTACCAGCGGGTCAGGCGGTCCTTCAGCGCGCGGATGCGGCGCTTGCGTTGCAACTCGGGCGTATTGAAATCAATGCGCACGGGCTGGGAGTTTTGGGTCATGTTGGAATTGGCCAGATCATTCATGCGCACACCCTAGCGGTCCCGTGTGACAAAAACATTACAAAGTGGTGACGCACGAAAGCCCGCCGCACAGAAGACCTGGCTTCGGACTGGAAATACGTGGAAGAGGCCGGGCATCAGCACCGGCCCCTTCTTCAATTACTTACTTCTTTGCGACGTTACCAGCGTGCGACAGGCCCAGGTCAGCCAGGGTCTTGTCGACGACTTTGGACGGCAGCGGGATGTAGCCATCCTTCACCACGACCTGCTGGCCCGCTTGCGACAGCACCAGCTTGACGAACTCGGCTTCCAGCGGGGCCAGAGGCTTGTTCGGGGCCTTGTTGACGTAGACGTACAGGAAGCGCGACAGCGGGTACTTGCCGTTCAGGGCGTTTTCTTCGTTGTCCTCGATGTACTCGGTGCTGCCCTTCTTGGCCAGCGGAACAGTCTTCACGCTGGCGGTCTTGTAGCCGATACCCGAGTAGCCGATGCCGTTCAGCGAGCTGCTGATCGACTGCACGACCGAAGCCGAGCCAGGCTGTTCGTTCACGTTAGGCTTGAAGTCGCCTTTGCACAGGGCTTCTTCCTTGAAGTAGCCGTAGGTGCCCGACACCGAGTTACGGCCGAACAGCTGCACTGGCTTGTTGGCCAGGTCGCCGGTCACACCCAGGTCGCCCCAGGTTTTCACGTCTGCTTTGCCACCGCACAGGCGGGTGGAGGAGAAGACTGCGTCGACCTGCTCCATGGTCAGGCCTTTGATCGGGTTGTCCTTGTGCACGAACACGGCCAAGGCGTCGACGGCGACCGGGATGGCGGTCGGCTTGTAGCCGTACTTCTGCTCGAAGGCCTGCAGCTCGACGTCCTTCATCTTGCGGCTCATCGGGCCGAGGTTGGCGGTGCCTTCGGTCAGCGCGGGTGGCGCAGTGGAAGAGCCGGCCGCCTGGATCTGGATGTTTACGTTCGGATATTCCTTCTTGTAGGCCTCGGCCCACAGAGTCATCAGGTTCGCGAGGGTATCGGAACCGACGCTGGAGAGGTTGCCCGAAACACCGGTGGTTTTGGTGTAGGTCGGGATTGCAGGATCGACAGCGGCTACCGCGTTGGCGGTTGCAACGCCAGCGGCGGCAAAGGTGAGGGCCGCCATCAAACGCTTCAGTTTCATGCCTTGCTCCTAGCAGGAATATTGGGGTGTTGGATGGAACGGGCCCAAGTATCGGCAGGCCGCATGAACACGATATGACTTCATTGTGACAATTGGATGAAAGGCCATCACTGATAACAGGTCTGGCCTCTTCGCGGTGTACGACCGCTCCCAAAGGGGTTGTGCTGAGCCCTGTGGGAGCGGGCGTGCCCGCGAAGAGGCCAGCAGCCCCGAAACAGATCAGCGCTTGTTGGCGAGCAGGTACAGGCCCACGGCCAGACCAACGGCGCACAGCCCTGCCACATAGTAGGCAGGCGCCATCGGGCTTACTTTCAGCAGCGCGGTCACCACCATCGGCGTCAAACCACCAAAGATCGCGTAGGCCACGTTGTACGAGAACGACAGCCCGCTGAAGCGCACCGCCGCCGGGAATGCCTTGACCATTACATAAGGCACCGCGCCGATCACACCCACGCACAGGCCGGTCAGCGCGTACAGCGGGAACAGCAGCTCGGGCCGGGTCGGCAGGCTGTGGTAGAAGGTCCAGGAGCTGGCCAGCAGCAACAGGCTGCCGATCACGAACACCCGCCCCGCGCCGAAGCGGTCGGCCAGGCTGCCGGCGCCGATGCAGCCGAAGCTGAGCAGCACGATGGCCATGCTGTTGGCCTTGAGCGAGTCGATCGGGCTGATGTGGTAGAAGCTCTGCAGCAGCGCAGGAGTCATCAGGATAACCACCACGATACCGGCCGACAGCATCCAGGTCAGCAGCATCGACAGGATGATCGGGCCGCGGTGGTCGCGCAGCACGGCGCGTAGCGGCAGCTCCTCGGCCAGCGCCTTGCGTTGCTGCATCTCGGCGAACACCGGGGTTTCGTGCAGCCAGCGGCGCAGGTACACCGAGAACAGGCCGAACACACCGCCGAGCAGGAACGGAATACGCCAGGCGTAATCGGCCACTTCTTCAGCGCTGTACACGCTGTTGATCAGGGTTGCCACCAGCGAGCCCAGCAGAATGCCCGCCGTCAGGCCTGCGGTGAGGGTGCCGCAGGCATAGCCGGTGTTGCGCGCCGGTACGTGCTCGGAGACGAACACCCAGGCGCCCGGCACCTCGCCCCCAATCGCAGCGCCCTGGATCACCCGCATCAGCAGCAGCAGGATCGGCGCCCACATGCCGATTTGTGCATAGGTTGGCAGCAGGCCCATGATCAGGGTCGGCAGGGCCATCATGAAGATGCTCAGGGTGAACATCTTCTTGCGCCCGAGCAGGTCACCGAAGTGGGCCATGATGATGCCGCCCAGCGGCCGCGCCAGGTAGCCGGCGGCGAAGATGCCGAACGTTTGCATCAGGCGCAGCCACTCGGGCATGTCGGCCGGGAAGAACAGCTTGCCAACCACCGTGGCGAAGAACACGAAGATGATGAAGTCGTAGAACTCCAGTGCGCCACCCAGGGCGGACAGTGAGAGTGTCTTGTAATCACTGCGGGTCAGCGGCCGCGGGGGCTGCTCGATACTGCTCGGCACGGAAGTCATCGCTCGTTGTTCTCTTGTAGGGCATGCAGGCCGCTTGGCACGCGGCTTCTGGATTGGGAGACAGGCGAAGATAGCAAATTGCCGAGGCGCGCCGAAAGCGATACAAAATCCATACAGATATTCATGAATGCGCGGTCGTCGCTGGCGGTTATGCTCTATATACTGGCGATTCGTAGGAAAAGGTTGCTGCCAGCGTGGGATGTTGTGCGAAAACGCCGGTCTTTATGTCAGACGGTTTCGCAGAGTTTCCCTACGGCCGTCCAGTGAAACGAAATCGGCGTAGTATGTTTCAAGCTGAATCGTTTACCCGGCCTTTGCGCCACATCAACGGAAAGCGTCACGGGTCAGAGGCCCCATCGCATGATTGAGCTCGAACAAGAAGATCCAATCCCGCAAGGCGACCTGGCCTTGCAGATCACCGCACTCCCGCGCGAGACCAACGGATTTGGCGACATCTTCGGCGGCTGGCTGGTTGCCCAGATGGACCTGGCCGGCACCGCCATGGCCAGCCGCGTCGCCGGTGGCCGCGTGGCGACCGTGGCCATCGAACGCATGGCGTTCCTGGTACCCGTCGCGGTGGGCGCACAGCTGTCGTTCTATACCCAGACCCTGGAAATCGGCCGCAGCTCGATCCAGATGATGGTCGAAGTGTGGAGCGACGACCCGTTGTCCAGTGAATGGCGCAAGGTTACCGAAGCAGCATTCGTCTTCGTTGCCATCGACGGCAGTGGCCGCACCCGTTCCGTGCCTCGTCGCTGAGCCACGCGGGCGGTAAACTCATTGCATGTGCCCGGGTCCAAGGCCCACTGGCAATCAATGAGACGAACGCAATGGCTACCTACCAGGTCGTAACCGAGCAACATGGCGAACTCAACTGCTGGCGTATCAGCAGCGACCGCGCCGAACTCCTGATCGCCCAGCAGGGGGCACAGATCCTCAGCTACCAGCGGGTCGGCGAGCCGCCGCTGCTGTGGCTGAGCGACCAAGCCATCTTCCGCCAGGGCAAGTCGGTCCGCGCCGGTGTGCCGGTGTGCTGGCCGTGGTTCGGCAACCTGCAGCGCAACCCCCAAGCCGTTCAGGCCATGTACCACGGCGAGCAGGCGCCTGCTCACGGGCTGGCGCGCTCGCGTGACTGGCAGCTGCTGGGTATCGAGGCAGCGGGCACCGGCCTGCGCATCGAATTCCAGTTGCCTGAAGCGCAGGGCGATCTACCCGACTGGCCTCATGATGTCGAACTGAAACTGGTGATAGAGCTGGATGAAGCGCTGAAGCTGAACCTGACCAGCCGCAACATGGGCAATACCCCCGTTACCATCAGCCAGGCACTGCACAGCTACTTCGCGGTTAGTGATGTGCGCCGGGCGCGGGTCGAAGGCGTCGAGGGCCTGGGCTATATCGAAACGCTGGCGGACTGGGAACAGCGTGAGCAGCAGGGGGCACTGGCGTTTGCCGGGGAGACTGACCGGATCTACCTCGACACCCCTCAGACCCTGAGCATTGTCGACCCGCACTGGAACCGGCGGATAAACCTGACCAGCAGCGGCTCGCGGTCGGCGGTGATCTGGAACCCATGGACTGATCGGGCGCGGGAGCTGGCGGACATGGCTGACGACGGCTGGCAGCGCATGCTGTGCATCGAGACGGCGAATGTGTGGGATGACCTTGTGGAATTGAAGCCTGGCGCGAGTCACTCACTGAGCGTGGTAGTTGCCAGCGAAGCGCTTTGATCTGAAGCCCCCGGGACCGCTGCGCGGTCCTTTCGCGACACAAGGTCGCTCCTACAAGGGACCGCGCAACGCCTGAGGCTCGTGGTCACCCTGTGGGAGCGGGTTTACCCGCGAATACGCCGGTGCAGGCAATCAGAGGTCTGCGTCTTCCACCACCCTCACCTTCCCCGCATCCAGCGCATAGGCCGCATCGGCCAGGTCATTACTGACCTTCTCTACCTTCAGCTTGCCGCTGACCCACAGCGGTGTGTAGATGTCATCGATCTTCAACCCTTTCGGGTAGCGCACGAGCACCAGCTGGTTCGGCGGCGGAGGCGGCACATGGATGCAGGCGCCTGGGTAAGGCACCAGGAAGAACAGCGTGCTGTTGCCCTTGGCGTCGCTTTCCAGTGGCACCGGGTAGCCGCCCAGGCGAATGTCCTTGCCGTTCATGGTCGCCACGGTTTTGGTCGAATACATCACCGCTGGCAGGCCCTTGCTCTGCTTCAGCCCGCCCTTGTCGGTAAAGGTGCCCATGGCTTCCGGCGAGTTATGGTCGATTTCGGGCATTTGCTCGAGCGCTTTCTGGTCCGACTTGGGCATCAGCTCCAGCCAGTCGGTTTCAGGCAGTTCGGCATGGGCCAGGGTACTGGCCAACAGGAGGGGGACGAGGAAAAAGGCTCGCATGGCAATGCTCGGCAACTCGAATGAATTGCCGGGCATTCTAACCAGTATTCAGCGTTTCTTGATAAATCCGTAGATCACCAGAAGGACCACGGCACCGATCAGCGCGCCAAGGAAGCCCGCCGCCTGCCCGGCTTGGTAGATGCCCAGTGCCTGGCCGCCGTAGGTAGCCAGCAAGGAGCCAGCAATACCCAGCAGGATGGTCATGATCCAGCCCATGCTGTCGTCGCCCGGCTTGATGAAGCGGGCCAGCAGGCCGACGATGAGGCCGATGAAGATGGTTCCAATGATGCCCATGGCAATCCCTCTGCAGTGAATATGGAGCAAGCCAAAGCCTAGACGGGCTTTGGCTTGTTGCCATGTTCAGAGGGCAAGCCGCTTGCAGAAGTTCGATCTGTAGCCCGATCAGTTGCTGATCAGAGCCTCTACTTCGGCAATCTTGCGCTCGAGGGTGGCCATGTCATGGCAGCGCAGGGTGGCGTGGCCAACCTTGCGGCCGACCTTGAAGGCCTTGCCGTAGTGGTGCAGATGGCAGTCGCCGATGGCGACAACCTTGTCCACGGCCGGCACTTCACCGATGAAGTTGAGCATCGCGCTCTCGCCCACCTTGGCGGTCGAGCCCAGCGGCAGGCCGGCAACGGCGCGCAGGTGGTTCTCGAACTGGCTGCACTCGGCGCCTTCGATGGTCCAGTGCCCGGAGTTGTGCACACGCGGGGCGATTTCGTTGGCCTTCAGGCCACCGTCAACCTCGAAGAACTCGAAGGCCATGACGCCGACGTAGTCCAGCTTCTGCAGCACACGGCCCACGTAGTCTTCGGCCAGGGCCTGCAGCGGGTGCGCCTGGCTGGCTACCGACAGGCGCAGGATGCCGCTTTCGTGGGTGTTGTGCACCAGCGGGTAGAAGCGGGTTTCGCCATCACGGGCACGCACCGCCACCAGCGACACTTCGCCAGTGAACGGCACGAAGCCTTCCAGCAGGCACGGCACGCTGCCCAGCTCGGCGAAGGTGCCTACCACGTCTTCTGGCGTGCGCAGCACCTTCTGACCCTTGCCGTCGTAGCCCAGGGTGCGGGTTTTCAGCACGGCCGGCAGGCCGATGCTGGCCACCGCAGCGTCCAGGTCTGCCTGGGAAAGGATGTCGGCGAAGGCCGGGGTCGGGATACCCAGGTCGCGGAACATGCTCTTTTCGAACAGGCGGTCACGGGCGATGCGCAGCGCTTCGGCGCTGGGGTAGACCGGCACGAACTGCGAGAGGAACGCCACGGTCTCGGCCGGAACGCTTTCGAACTCGAAGGTGACCAGGTCGACTTCGTCGGCCATCTGGCGCAGGTGGTCCTGGTCGCCGTAGTCGGCACGCAGGTGCTCGCCCAACGGCGCGGCACAAGCGTCCGGTGCCGGGTCGAGGAAAGCGAAGTTCATGCCCAGCGGGGTGCCCGCCAGGGCCAGCATGCGGCCCAGCTGGCCGCCACCGATTACACCGATCTTCATGGGTTGAGCCTCAAGCCTGGCGGGGGTCTGGGTTGTCCAGCACAGTGTCGGTCTGTTCGGTGCGGAACTGCTTGAGCGCCGCGTGGTACTGCGGGTATTTGGCGCCCAGGATGCTGGCCGACAGCAGCGCAGCGTTGATCGCACCGGCACGGCCGATGGCCAGCGTGGCAACCGGCACGCCGGCTGGCATCTGCACGATCGACAGCAGCGAATCGACGCCCGACAGCATCGACGACTGCACCGGCACACCCAGCACCGGCAGGTGGGTCTTGGCGGCGCACATGCCTGGCAGGTGGGCTGCGCCACCGGCACCGGCGATGATCACCTCGATGCCGCGGCCTTCGGCCTCCTCGGCATACTGGAACAGCAGATCCGGGGTGCGGTGGGCAGAAACCACCTTCACTTCGTAGGGAATGCCGAGTTTTTCCAGCATATCGGCGGTGTGGCTAAGGGTGGACCAATCGGACTTGGAGCCCATGATCACGCCAACCAGTGCACTCATCGTCGAGCCTCTTCGCTTGTGCGCCCGTGGGCGCGTCAAAAAACAACAAGCCACGCGGGACGACCGGCGTGGCTTGTTTGCTGATCTGGACCGGACGCATCCGGTCGAAAGGCCGCGCAGTATACCGTAAGGTGGTGCGTTTAAGGCACCCCGGCGACCAACTGTCGGGCCTTATTTTTCGGGGCTTTGGCTGACTTTCGGGTCAACCGCCGCCGCACCCTCCAGCTTGCGCCACAACAGCCTGACGTTGGCCTTGCGCACCAGGGCGCAGCGGTACAGGCGAATTTCCAGTGGCACATGCCACTGGCTGCCGCCACACACGGCCAGCTCGCCTCGTTCCAGCTCGCCACGCATCGACAGGCGCGGTACCCAGGCAATACCCATGCCCTCCAGCGCCATACTCTTGAGGCTGTCGGCCATGGCGGTCTCATACACGGTGGTATAGCGCAGGTTGCGCTGGCGCAGCAGCAAATTGACCGAGCGGCCCAGGAAGGCGCCAGCGGTATAGGCCAACAACGGCACGCTGCCCTCACCTTCCAGGTCGAACAACGGCTTGCCCTCGGCATCCACGGCGCACACCGGCAACATTTCGGTGTTGCCCATGTGCAACGACGGGAAGATCTCGGCATCCATCTGCAGGGCCGCGTCCGGGTCATAGAAGGCCAGCATCAGGTCGCAGCCACCTTCGCGTAATGCATGCACGGCATCTCCGACGTTAGTCGCAACCAGGCGGGTGGCGATGTTCAAACCGTCGGTGCGCAACTGGGCCACCCACCGGGGGAAAAAGCCCGACGCCAGGGAGTGCGCCGCAGCCACCTGCACAACCTCGCCCTGCCCGCCCTCAAGATGATGCAAATGGCGGAGAATTTCGCTTAACTGGTCGACAACAGTGCGCGCCGTGACGAGAAAAAGCTGGCCGGCCTCTGTCAGTTCAATGGGCGTGCGGGAACGATTCACCAGCTGCAACCCCAACGCCGCTTCAAGGCTGCGAATACGCCGGCTGAAGGCCGGTTGGGTGACGAAACGCCGCTCTGCGGCCTGAGAAAAACTGCGGGTAGAAGCCAGCGCACTGAAATCTTCCAGCCATTTGCTTTCAAGGTTCACGAAGCACATCTCCCGGCGTGCACCAAAATGGAACACGCTCGAATGTCAATTGGCGTCACATGAAACACTATGCCGTTTGTGCATAGGTTAGCGTGCAACAGCATTGGCCGCAAAATCACCTTCAGGCCTAGGATTGGCGCCATTCCGGCATGTGCCGGGTCAATATCGAGATGATATACATCATGTCCTCCGCTGCATCGTTCCGCGTCGAAAAAGATCTGTTGGGTACCCTTGAAGTTCCTGCTGATGCCTACTACGGCATCCAGACCCTGCGCGCTGCCAACAACTTCCACCTCTCCGGCGTTCCGCTGTCGCACTACCCGAAACTGGTAGTGGGCCTGGCGATGGTCAAGCAGGCAGCTGCTGACGCCAACCGTGAGCTGGGGCACTTGAGCGATGCCAAGCACGCCGCGATCAGCGCAGCCTGCGCACGACTGATCAAGGGCGACTACCACGAGCAGTTCGTGGTGGACATGATTCAAGGCGGTGCTGGTACTTCTACCAACATGAACGCCAACGAAGTCATCGCCAACATCGCGCTGGAGGCCATGGGCCATCAGAAGGGTGAGTACCAGTACCTGCACCCGAACAACGATGTGAACATGGCGCAGTCGACCAACGACGCCTACCCGACCGCTATCCGCCTGGGCCTGCTGCTGGGTCACGATGCGCTGCTGGCCAGCCTCGACAGCCTGATCCAGGCCTTCGCTGCCAAAGGTAAAGAGTTCGACCACGTACTGAAGATGGGCCGTACCCAGCTGCAGGACGCCGTGCCGATGACCCTGGGCCAGGAATTCCGCGCCTTCGCCACCACCATGACCGAAGACCTCAACCGTCTGCGTTCGCTGGCGCCTGAGCTGCTGACAGAAATCAACCTGGGTGGTACTGCCATCGGTACCGGCATCAACGCCGACCCGGGCTACCAGATGCTCGCCGTACAGCGCCTGGCAACCATCAGCGGCCAGCCGCTGGTACCGGCTGCCGACCTGATCGAAGCCACCTCCGACATGGGCGCCTTCGTGCTGTTCTCCGGCATGCTCAAGCGTACCGCGGTCAAGCTGTCGAAGATCTGCAACGACCTGCGCCTGCTGTCCAGCGGCCCACGCACCGGCATCAACGAGATCAACCTGCCAGCGCGTCAGCCAGGCAGCTCGATCATGCCAGGCAAGGTCAACCCGGTTATCCCGGAAGCCGTCAACCAAGTCGCCTTCGCCATCATGGGCAACGACCTGGCCCTGACCGTCGCCGCCGAAGGTGGCCAGCTGCAGCTGAACGTGATGGAACCGCTGATCGCCTACAAGATCTTCGACTCGATCCGCCTGCTGCAACGCGCCATGGACATGCTGCGCGAGCACTGCATCGTCGGCATCACTGCCAACGAACAGCGCTGCCGTGAACTGGTCGAGCACTCGATCGGCCTGGTCACTGCCCTGAACCCGTACATCGGCTACGAAAACGCCACCCGTATCGCCCGCGTTGCGCTGGAAACCGGCCGCGGCGTACTGGAACTGGTGCGCGAAGAGAAGCTGCTGGACGAAGAGATGCTCAACGACATCCTGCGTCCGGAAAACATGATCGCTCCACGTCTGGTTCCGCTGAAGGCGTAACCCGGCTGCTGCAAACAGTCTCACCAGGTTAAGGGACTAGACACCTCTCAACCTTTCAAGGCCCGAGCGATTGCTTCGGGCCTTTTTTTGCCTGATGGATTTTGCCTGAACGCCCGGATATCGGCACACAACTTGCTCCATAATGCGTCCCAGCCCCACGGGATTACCCAGCATGCTGCACAGTCACCTGACCACCCTCAACGCAGTTTCGCTGATCCTCAACGTGTTCCAGGCGGACGGTTGCGAGGCTTCGGCGCTGCTGGCCGGCAGCGGCATTGGCCCGGCCGACCTGGGGCACGCCGATGCGCGCATCACCACCCAGCAGGAACTGCAGGTGTGCGCCAACGCCGTGGCCCGGCGCGAGGACATCGGCCTGGAACTGGGCCGCCGCATGCACGTGTCGTGCTACGGCATGCTCGGTTACGCCCTGCTCTCCAGTGCCACTTTGGGTGACGCCTTGCGCCTGGCGCTGCAATATCCGGCACTGCTGGGAACAGTCTTCAAGCTGCGCTTGCTCGACGATGGCCAGCGGGTCTGGTTCAGCGCCAGCGATTACCACGACAGCCCGGCGCTGAGCGCTTTCAACGCAGAGTTCTGCCTGGTGTCGCTGAAAGTCATCTGCGATGACCTGCTTGGCCGCCCGCTACCATTGCTGGGCGCCCGCTTCGAGCACCCACGGCCCGGTTACCACACGCACTATGCCAATGCATTCCAGTGCCCGGTCGGTTTTGCCGCCGAGGACAATGCCTTCGCCTTCGAACGGCGCTGGCTGGATACGCCGCTGCCGCTGGCCGACCCGATTACCCACAAGGCCATGAGCGAGCGCTGCCGGCGCCTGAACCTTGAGTTCACCGGCCGTCAGGCCTGGCTGGGGCGGATTCGTCAGTTGCTGACGCAGCAACTGGATGCCGCGCCGGGGCTGGAAGGCCTGGCACGGCAGATGAACTGCTCATCCCGCACCTTGCGTCGGCATCTACAGGCGCTGGGCAGCAGTTATCAACAGCTGCTGGACGAGCTCAGGTTCGAGCGAGCCAAGCAGTTGCTGGCCGATGAGCAGATGCCCATCTACCGCATTGCCGAAACGTTGGGGTTCAGCGAGACGGCCAGTTTCCGCCATGCCTTCCAGCGCTGGAGTGGTGTGGCACCCAGCCACTTCCGCGGTTGACCTGTTCCGGCCCTATCGCCGGCAAGCCGGCTCCCACAGGTCATCCGCTGCATTCAAGGCCTGTGCAGTACTGGTGGGAGCTGGCTTGCCGGCGATAGGGCCAGCACAGGCCAATCAACCTTGGCCACATCGATCCCCTTTTGGCCACTTGCGTCGTTCTCCGCTACTGACCTGCCCATGACAATGGACCCACGCCAGTACCCACCCGGAGAACAACAATGCTGACGATCTATTCCGATGACCACCGCCTGCACCACGGCCGCTGTGAGCTGATCGACGGCAAGCTGATGCCCTGTTTCGAAATGCCTTCGCGTGCCGACCATGTGCTCGACCAGGTGAAAAAGCGCAACCTCGGTGATATCCAGGCCCCTACCGACTTCGGCCGGGCGCCATTGCTGCGTATCCACAGCGCCGATTACCTGAATTTCTTCGAAGGCGCCTGGGCCCGCTGGGCTGCACTGGGCCAGGAAGGCGACCTGCTGCCGTTCACCTGGCCTGCTCGCACCCTGCGCCAGGTAAAACCCACTGGCCTGCACGGTGAGCTGGGCTATTACAGCTTCGATGCCGGTGCGCCGATTACCGCGGGCACCTGGCAAGCGGCGTACAGCGCAGCCCAAGTTGCCCTTACCGCCCAGGCAGCGATCCAGCAAGGCGCCCATTCGGCCTTCGCGCTGTGCCGCCCGCCAGGGCATCACGCCGCAGGTGAAGTGATGGGCGGCTACTGCTACCTGAACAACGCTGCCATCGCCGCCCAGGCGTTCCTCGACCAGGGCAAGCGCAAAGTCGCCATCCTCGACGTCGACTACCACCACGGTAATGGCACCCAGGACATCTTCTACAGCCGCGACGACGTGTTCTTCGCTTCGATCCACGGCGACCCGCAGGACGAGTTCCCGTTCTTCCTCGGCTATGCCGACGAAACCGGCGAAGGTGCCGGCGAGGGCTGCAACATCAATTACCCATTGCCGGCCGGTAGCGATTGGGCCGCCTGGAACGCCGCCCTGGAAGACGCCTGCCAGCGCATCGCCAGCTATGACGCCGACGTGCTGGTCGTCTCGTTGGGTGTGGACACCTTCAAGGACGACCCCATTTCGCAGTTCAAGCTGGACAGCCCGGACTACCTGGAAATGGGCAAGCGCATCGGCCAGCTCGGCAAGCCGACCCTGTTCGTGATGGAAGGCGGCTACGCTGTGGAAGAAATCGGTATCAACGCGGTCAATGTGCTGGAAGGCTTCCAGCGCGCCCAGCCAGGAGCCCGGTAATGGTCCGACTCAAGCGTCTGCTCGCCCCGTTCATCGCTGCCACCCTGTTCACCGGTGCCCTGCAAGCCCAGGCCGAGCAGCGCACCTTGCGTGTGTATAACTGGTTCGATTACATCACCCCGCAGACCTTGACCGACTTCCAGAAGGACAGCGGCGTCAAACTGATCTACGACATCTTCGACACCAACGAAGCGCTGGAGGCCAAGCTGCTCACCGGCAACTCCGGCTATGACGTGGTGGTGCCGTCCAACGTGTTCCTCGCCAAGCAGATCGAGGCCGGGGTATTCCAGCCGCTGGACCGCAGCAAGCTGCCGAACTGGCAACACCTGGACCCGGCGCTGATGAAGCTGATCGAGGCCAACGACCCGGGCAACAAGTTTGCCGTGCCGTACATGTACGGCACCGTGCTGATCGGCTTCAACCCGGCCAAGGTCAAGGCGGCACTCGGCGACAATGCGCCGGTAGACAGCTGGGACCTGATCTTCAAGGAAGAGAACATCGCCAAGCTCAAGCAGTGCGGGGTGGCCCTGCTGGACTCCCCTTCGGAAATTCTGCCCCTGGCCCTGCAGTACCTGGGCTTGCCACCGAACAGTGACAAACCGGCCGACTACAAGAAGGCTGAGGCACTGATGCTGAAGATTCGCCCGTACATCACCTACTTCCACTCCTCGAAGTACATGGCAGACATCGCCAATGGCGATATCTGCGTGGCGGTGGGCTACAGCGGCAGCTTCTCGCAGGCCGCCAACCGCGCCCGCGAAGCCAAGAACGACGTGGTGGTGGACATGCGCCTGCCCAAGGAAGGCGCGCCGATCTGGTTCGACATGCTGGCGATTCCAAAGAATGCGGCCAACCCGGAAGATGCCCACACGTTCATCAATTACCTGCTGCGGCCGGAGGTGATTGCGCCGATCAGCGACTTTGTCGGGTACCCCAACCCGAACAAGGATGCGACCGACAAGGTGAACCCGGCGATTCGCAACAACCCCAACCTGTACCCGACGGCGGAGGCGATGGCCAAGCTGTATACCCTCAAGCCATTGGCGAGGGATGCAGAGCGGGCCAGGACCCGGGCCTGGACGCGGATCAAATCCGGCACCTGAGTCGCCTGCTTCGCGGGCATGCCCGCTCCCACATTGATCGCATGCCACGCGGGCTCTGTGGGAGCTGGCTTGCCGGCGATTGGGCCGCATAGCGGCCCCATTCACCTTCTCCAGGCCTTTCGCAGTTTCATCAGTGCCTCGGCAATCTCTCCCTCCGGCACCGCCGCAAAGCCCAGCACCAGCCCCGCTCGCTTATCCACAGGCACCTCGCTGTCCGCCAACCAGAAATTACTCAGCGGCGTAACCTCCACACCCACCGCTTCAGCCTTGGCCACCAGTGCCTGCTCCCGCGCAAAGTTATCCACATCGACCTTCACATGCAGCCCGGCCGCCACTGCCGGCATGGCGCCCAAACCTGGAATATCCACAGGCCAGCCTGCCTTGAGCACATTGCGTCGGCTCAACGCTGCCTTGCGCATGCGCCGGATGTGCCGCTGAAAGTGCCCGCGGGCGATGAACTCGGCCATCACGCATTGGCTGCTGACCTCAGAATGGCGCACCGCAAGCGCCTTGCCCTGGCTGAACGCCTGCGCCAACTGCGGTGGGAGTACCAGATAGCCCAGGCGCAGCGCCGGGAAGGCAATCTTGCCGAAGGTGCCGACGTACAGTACCCGCCCGTGCCGGTCGAGCGCCGCCAACGGAGCCAAAGGCGCGCCGCTGTACCGGTACTCGCCGTCGTAGTCGTCCTCGATGATCCAGCCATCGTTGCGGTCAGCCCAAGCCAGCAGCTCCAGGCGACGCGCCAGGCTCATGGTTACCCCGGTCGGGTACTGGTGAGCAGGCGTTACATAAGCCAGCCGGCAGTCTTCCAACTGCCCGAGCCGGGCGCAGTCCATCCCCTCTTCATCCACCGGTACGCCGTACAACTGGCCACCCGCCACTGCGAAGGTGTGACCGGCCGCCCGATACCCCGGGTTTTCCACAGCCACACCGTCGCCCGGCTGCAACAGCAACTGTGCACAAAGGCTGATGGCCTGCTGTGCACCACTGGTGATCACAATTTGTTCAGCCATGCAACTCAGCCCACGCGAGCGACGCAAGTAGGCAGCGATCAGTTCGCGCAGCATCGGCTCGCCCGCCGGGTCGCCATAACCCAGTTGTGCGGGGCTCGGATTACGCCAGAAACCCGCCTGCAGCTTGGCCCAGACGTCAAACGGGAACAGGTCGAATGCGGGAATACCGACGCGAAAAGCACGCGGCTGGCCGCTTCTTGGCGGCGGCAAGTGGTTGGTTTTCAGCCGCTGCAAAGCTGCACTGGAACGTCGGTTGCTGGATAAATCCTCAGTGTCTTTTAATGAAATTGTGGATAAGCCTGTTGATAACCCATGGGATAACCCTGTGGATACTTGTGTGGATAGTTTTGGTAGCCGGCTTACATAGGTGCCATCGCCCACCCGGCTTTCGATGTAGCCCTCGGCGTACAACTGATCATAGGCCCGCACCACGCTGTTGCGTGACAGCACCAGCATGGTGGCCAACTCGCGGGTGGCCGGCAGCCGGGTACCGCTGCTCAAGCGGCCGTCCAGCACTCGCGCGCGCAGGGCCTGGTACAGCTGCTGGCTGAGCCCGCGGCGGCGATCCAGGGCGATCCCGGAAGGGTCGAAAGGCAAAACAAGGGGGCTATCACTCATGGCATTGGACCTATGAAAACAGGCAGTAATGGCTCTTACCCAGAACCAATAGCCTGCCTAGGATGGCACCATTGCACAAGGAAACCGAGCATGTACAACAGCAAACCCCACCAGGAACACGACCTCGGCCGCCTGCACCAGCACATGCTCGACACCCGCCTGGCCGTGCTGGTCAGCCAAGGCGAACAAGGCCTGTTGGCCACACACCTGCCGGTACTGGTCGACACGGGCGAAGGCGAGTTCGGCACCGTCTATGCACACTTGGCACGGGCCAACCGCCAATGGCAGGACCTGGCACAAGGTGGCGAAGCCCTGCTGGTCTTCCCCGGCGCCGATGCCTATGTAAGCCCCGGCTACTACCCAAGCAAAGCCGATAACCCCAAGGTCGTGCCGACCTGGAACTACCTGGCCGTACACGCCTATGGCCCGGCCGAAGTCATCCATGAAGCCGAGCCTCTGCTCGCTATCGTCAGCCGCCTGACCGAGCGCCACGAACAAGGCCGCAACGAACCGTGGAGCGTCACCGACGCCCCGGCTGACTACATCGAGGGCATGCTCCGCGCCATCGTCGGTATCCGCCTGCCCATCGCCCGCCTGCAAGGCGCGCGCAAGCTCAGCCAGAACCGCTCCGAGCAAGACATCTCCGGCGTGCGTGAAGGCCTGAGCGCCAGCCCTGATCAACTGGACAACCAACTCGCGGCGCACATGCGCCAACTGTGAAGGAATAGCCCCATGCCCAGCGTTACCCTGCGCCCCGTCAACGCCCAAGACCATGCCGCCTGGCTCGCCCTGTGGCAGGCCTACCTGCACTTCTATGAAACCGAGTTGGCCGATGAAGTCAGCCTCAGCACCTGGCAGCGCCTGCTCGACCCAAGTGAGCCGACCCATTCGGCACTGGCCTGGGTCGATGGCAAGGCGGTGGGGATGGTCAACTTCATCTACCATCGTTCCAACTGGAGCATCGAAAACTCCTGCTACCTGCAGGACCTGTACGTGGACAGCTCGCAACGTGGCCTGGGCATTGGTCGCCAGCTGATCGAGCACGTCTACACCACAGCCAAGGCCGACAACTGCATCAAGGTGCACTGGCTGACCCACGAAACCAATGCCACCGCCATCAGCCTGTATCAGCAGGTTGCCGAGCGCTCGGGCTTCATCCAATTCCGCAAAGGCTTGTAGGCCGAACATGACAGACGCATTGAACTGGAAACCCGCCGCAACGCCCGAGGCCGAGCCCATTGACGGCCGCTTCATCCGCCTGGAAAAGCTCGACCCGGCGCGCCATGGCGACGACCTCTGGGAAGTGCTGCAAGGCCCAACCGCCGACCCGGTGCTGTGGGACTACCTGCCCTATGGCCCGTTCGCCGAACGTGCTGCATTCGACCGTTGGCTGGAGGGTAACGCCGCAGGACGCGACCCGCTGTTCTACACCGTCATCGACCGCCCCAGCGGCCAGGCCCAGGGCATTCTCAGCCTGATGTCGATCGTGCCCGACCACGGCCGCATCGAAATCGGCCACATCGCTTTCGGCGCCGCCATGCAGCGCACACCCAAGGGCACCGAGGCGGTGTACCTGCTGGGCAAGCTGGGCTTCGAACTGGGCAACCGCCGGCTGGAGTGGAAGTGCAACAATGCCAATGCCCGCTCCAAGCGCGCGGCTGAACGGTTCGGCTTCGTCTACGAAGGGGTGTTCCGCAAGCACCTGGTGGTTAAGGACCACAACCGCGATACGGCGTGGTATTCGATTACCGATGATGAATGGCCAGCAGTGGCTGCGGGGTTCGAGCGGTGGTTGGGCGAGGAGAATCAGCGGCCCGAGGGGCAGGTGAATACACTTGAAGCATGCCGCAACGGCTGATAGCTGTACGGGTCTCACTGGCCTCTTCTCGGGACAAGCCCGCTCCCTCAGGTTTACCACTGCTTTTGAGGGCAGTGTCGTACCTGTAGGAGCGGGCTTGTCCCGCGAAGAGGCCGGCAAATACAGCACAAAAAAAGGGGAGCATCCGCCCCCCAGAGGTTAACCGCTTGTAGATGAGGGCTTATCTCAGCCTTCGATCTCGATCAGGATCTCACCCGGCGTCACGCGATCGCCCTTGGCCACATGGATGGCCACGACCTTGCCGGCGATGGCTGCCTGCACTTCGGTTTCCATCTTCATGGCTTCGGTGATCAGCACGGCCTGGCCAGCCTTGACCACGTCACCTTCCTTGACCAGTACATCGACGATGTTGCCTGGCATGTTGGTACTGACGTGGCCCGGGTCGGTGGCTTGCTTGCGCTTGCTGCCGCCGCCGACAAACTCGTTGAGCGGCTCGAACACCACTTCTTCCGGCATGCCGTCGATCGACAGGTAGAAGTGGCGCTTGCCTTCGGCCTTCACGCCAACGCCAGTGATGTCGACACGGTAGGTTTCGCCGTGCACGTCGATGACAAACTCGGTCGGGACGCCTTCACCGCCTGGCGCAGAAACGGCGCCAGCCTCTGGAATTGGCAACAACGCTTCCGGGGTAAGGGTGCCGGCTTCGCGCTCTTCGAGGAACTTGCGGCCAATGTCCGGGAACATGGCAAAAGTCAGCACGTCTTCTTCACTGCGGGCCAGGGCGCCGATGTCGGCACGCAGCTTGGTCATCTCTGGCTTCAGCAGGTCGGCCGGGCGCACGTCGATCACTTCTTCGCTGCCGATGGCCTGGCGGCGCAGCTGCTCGTTGACCACACCCGGGGCCTTGCCGTAACCGCCTTGCAGGTACAGCTTCACTTCGTTGGTGATGGTCTTGTAGCGCTCGCCGGCCAGCACGTTGAAGAACGCCTGGGTGCCGACGATCTGCGAGGTCGGCGTCACCAGCGGCGGGAAGCCGAGGTCTTCACGCACACGCGGGATCTCTGCCAGCACTTCGTTCATGCGGTTGAGCGCGCCCTGCTCTTTCAGCTGGTTGGCCAGGTTGGAAATCATGCCGCCCGGCACCTGGTTGACCTGCACGCGGGTGTCCACGGCGGTGAACTCGCTTTCGAACTGGTGGTACTTCTTGCGCACGGCGTAGAAGTACAAGCCGATTTCCTGCAGCAGCTCCAAGTCCAGGCCGGTGTCGAACTCGCTGCCCTTGAGCGCAGCAACCATCGACTCGGTACCCGGGTGGCTGGTGCCCCAGGCGAAGCTGGAGATCGCGGTGTCGATGTGGTCGGCGCCGTTTTCCACCGCTTTCAGCTGGCACATGGCGGCCAGGCCGGCAGTGTCGTGGGAGTGGATGAACACCGGCAGCGACTGCTCGGCCTTCAGCGCCTTGACCAGTTCACCAGCGGCGAATGGGGTCAGCAGGCCGGCCATGTCCTTGATTGCCACCGAGTCGCAACCCATGGATTCCATCTGCTTGGCCTGGGCAACAAAGGCGTCGATGGTGTGCACAGGGCTGACCGTGTAGGCGATGGTGCCTTGGGCGTGCTTGCCGGCGGCCTTGACCGCTTCGATGGCCACGCGCAGGTTACGCACGTCGTTCATGGCGTCGAAGATGCGGAACACATCGATGCCGTTTACCGCAGCCTTGGCGACAAAGGCCTTGACCACGTCGTCGCTGTAGTGGCGGTAGCCCAGCAGGTTCTGGCCGCGCAGCAGCATTTGCAGGCGGGTGTTGGGCAAGGCTGCGCGCAGCTTGCGCAGGCGCTCCCATGGGTCTTCCTTGAGGAAGCGCACGCAGGCGTCGAAGGTGGCGCCGCCCCAGACTTCCAGCGACCAGTAGCCGACTTTGTCGAGCTTGTCGCAGATCGGCAGCATGTCTTCGGTACGCATGCGGGTGGCCAGCAGGGACTGGTGGGCGTCGCGCAGGATCGTGTCGGTTACGTGAATTTTCTTGGACATTATAGGTTTCCTCACAGGCCTGCGTGGGCGGCGATGGCGGCGGCGATGGCCAGGGCCAGCTCTTCGGGTTTGCGCTTGATCGAGTAGTTGGTCAGCTCAGGGTGGCTTTCGACGAAGCTGGTATTGAACTGCCCGCTACGGAATTCCGGGTTGCGCAGGATTTCCTGGTAGTACGCGGCGGTGGTCTTCACCCCTTGCACGCGCATGTCGTCCAAGGCTCGCAGGCCGCGGTCCATGGCCTCTTCCCAGGTCAACGCCCACACCACCAGTTTCAGGCACATGGAGTCGTAGAATGGCGGAATGGTGTAGCCGGTGTAGATCGCTGTATCGGTACGCACACCCGGGCCGCCGGGGGCGTAGTAACGGGTGATCTTGCCGAAGCTGGGCAGGAAGTTGTTCTTCGGGTCTTCCGCGTTGATGCGGAACTGCAACGCGTAACCGCGGTGCTGGATGTCTTCCTGCTTCACCGACAGCGGCAGGCCCGAGGCGATGCGAATCTGCTCACGGACAATGTCGATACCGGTGATTTCTTCGGTGATGGTGTGCTCCACCTGCACCCGGGTGTTCATTTCCATGAAGTACACCTCGCCATCGGCGAGCAGGAACTCCACGGTGCCGGCGTTCTCGTAGTTCACCGCCTTGGCCGCACGTACCGCCAGGTCGCCGATGTAGGCGCGCTGCTCGGGCGTGAGCTGGGGGCTTGGAGCAATTTCGATGAGCTTCTGGTTACGGCGCTGGATCGAGCAGTCGCGCTCGAACAGGTGCACCACGTTGCCGAAGCTGTCACCGAGGATCTGTGCCTCGATATGCTTGGGGTTGACGATGCACTTTTCCAGGAACACTTCTGCCGAACCAAAGGCCTTGGTAGCCTCGGAAATCACACGTGGGAAGTTCTGTTCCAGCTCTTCGCGGCTGTTGCAACGGCGAATACCGCGGCCACCGCCACCGGAGGTGGCCTTGAGCATCACCGGGTAACCGATGCGCTCACCTTCGCTCAGGGCTTCATGAATATCGGCAACGTTGCCTTCGGTGCCCGGAGTTACCGGCACACCGGCGGCAATCATGGTGCGGCGCGCTTCGGTCTTGTCGCCCATGCCGCGAATTACGTTTGCGGCGGGGCCGATGAACTTGATCCCGCGCTCGGCGCAGATCTCTGCCAGTTCAGCGTTTTCCGACAGGAAGCCATAGCCCGGGTGCAGGGCATCACAGCCGGTTTCCACAGCCAGGTTCACCAGCTTGCGCGGGTTCAGGTAACCGGCCAGCGGCTCGGCACCAATGCTGTGGGCTTCGTCGGCGCGCTTGACGTGCAAGGCATGCCGATCGGCGTCGGAATAGATCGCTACCGAGCGTATGCCCATCTCGGCGCAGGCACGCACGATCCGAACTGCGATTTCACCTCGGTTGGCGATCAGGATTTTTTTTATCACTGGAGTCTTCCCAAAGCCGTAGGAACAGTCGAGCCGGTTCTACCGGTCGGCGCGTGACCAGGCGTTGCTGGCCAGTCGCGTATTCACCCTAGCGCTGTGGTTCGATAAACAAAAATCAATATTTGTTAGAGGCAACATTAGTAAAAGCTTATAGTGCAGTTACAAGGTGTTGCCGAAGGGCGGGTAAAAATGCGTAAGTCATTGATGCGTATGACTTTGCGTCAATTGCAGATCTTCAATGAGGTGTGCGATTTGCGCTCGTACAGCCGTGCGGCGGAAGAGATGTCGCTGACACAACCCGCCGTTAGTCTACAGATCCGCCAGCTCGAAGAGCTGATCGGCCAGCCGCTGTTCGAGTACGTGGGCAAGAAGCTCTACCTGACCGAAGCGGCCGAAGCCCTGCAACGCGCCAGCCGCGACATCTTCGGGCGCCTCGAGAGCCTGGACATGCAGCTGTCGGACATGCAGGGCTCATTGCAGGGGCAGCTCAAACTGGCGATCGAGTCCAGCGCCAAGTACTTCGTGCCACACCTGTTCGCCGCCTTCAAGCAGCGTCACCCGGAGGTCAACCTGACCCTTACGGTGGTCAATCGCGCCCAGGCCATCCGCCGCCTTTCGGATAACCGCGACGACATCATCATCATGTCGATGGTGCCGCAGGACATGGGCCTGGAATTTCTGCCGTTCCTCAACAACCCGATCATCGCGGTGGCACCGCCCGAGCACCCGCTTTGCAAGCTGGACCAGCTGCGCCTTCAGGACCTGGAGCCTCATACCCTGCTGGTACGCGAACAAGGCTCAGGTACGCGCAAGGCCTGCGAGGAGTATTTCAAGGACAAGCGCGTGCATTTCACCCAGACCCTGGAGGTGGCCTCGGCCGATGCCCAGCGCGAGTGCGTCATCGCCGGCCTGGGGATTGCCCTGCTGACCCGCCATGCGGTCAACCTGGAACTGGCCACCGGTGCGCTGAAGGAGCTACCGGTGGAAGAGCTGCCGCTGTACCGCAGCTGGTGCGTGGTGCAGTCCAAGGCCAAGCGGCAGTCGCCGGTGGCCTTGGCGTTTCTGGCGTTCATCCGCAGCGAACGTGCGCTGATCAGCGCGCTTGTTGAGCGTTTTTCGGGGAAGTTGACGCTGAAGACTGCCACACTGTGAGTGCTTGCAACTCGGGATAATCCACCAGGTCGCGCAGCAGTTGACGTTGGTCGCAATACACCTCGATCGCGCGGCGGTATTCCATGCGGCGCTGATCTTTTTCCTGCTGCTTGCGAGCTTTGGCGTTGGGTTGGTAGATACCGTCGTGGTCACGTGCCATTGCCTGTCTCCCAGATAGGATGCGGGAGTTTCAGACTGGCCACGAAGGTTTACGGTTTGGCTGTGGGATGGTGACAAAATCGTGAATTTTTACTGCCTGTAGCGGCCTCTTCGCGGGCTCGCCCACTCCCACAGGTACTGTGCACCTTTTTGAATCGGTGCAATTGCTGTGGGAGCGGGCAAGCCCGCGAAGAGGCCGCTACAGGTTTGAATTCAGTCGTCTGTAGCCTTGATCGACTTGGGCGACAAACGCAGGCTGCGCAAGCTGCGCTTCACGCTTTTCAGGTGGTTGACCAGGCTCGGGCCGCGCGCCATGGCCACGCCCATGGCCAGGACGTCGATTACCACCAGGTGAGCGATACGCGAGGTCAGCGGGGTGTAGATTTCGGTGTCTTCATGCACGTCTATCGCCAGGTTCACGGTCGACAGCTCGGCCAGCGGCGTCTGGCTTGGGCAAAGGGTAATCAGGTTGGCACCGCTCTCACGCACCAGGTTGGCGGTGATCAGCAGGTCCTTGGAACGGCCCGACTGGGAAATGCACACCGCCACATCGCCAGGCCTCAAGGTTACTGCCGACATCGCCTGCATGTGCGGGTCGGAATACGCGGCCGCACTGAGCAGCAGTCGAAAGAACTTGTGCTGAGCGTCCGCCGCAACCGCGCCGGATGCACCAAAGCCATAGAACTCCACACGCTGCGCCTGGGCCATGGCGCTCACGGCCTGTTGCAGCGCATGCGGGTCGAGGTGCTCGCGCACTTCCATCAACGTGTGCAGGGTGGTGTCGAAAATCTTCAGGCTGTAGTCGGCAACCGAGTCGTCTTCATGAATGGCGAACTGACCAAAACTGGCCCCGGCGGCCAGGCTCTGCGCCAGCTTCAATTTCAGGTCCTGGAAGCCCGAACAACCGATCGCACGGCAGAAACGCACGATCGTCGGTTCACTGATACCCACGCTGTGCGCCAGGTCGGCCATCGAGCTGTGCATGACCGCAGCCGGGTCGAGCAGCACGTGGTCGGCCACTTTGAGTTCCGATTTGCGCAGCAGGTGGCGCGATTGGGCGATATGTTGCAACAGATTCACGGGCTGGACTCGGTTATGATCGACTGGCCGGGTTGTAGCTTTCTTGTAGTTATACTACATGGACGCCAACCCGCCCAGTTAAACGAACGTGGAGAGTGGCGGTTTGACTATTCCTTGCGACATTCTGGTGTTCGGTGGCACCGGCGATCTGGCCCTGCACAAACTCCTCCCGGCGCTCTATCACTTGTATCGCGAGGCGCGCCTGAACAACGCGGTACGCATCATCGCCCTCGCCCGCCGCAACATAAGCCGTAACGAATACCTCAAGCTCGCAGAACGCCATTGCCGAGCGCAGATTGCCCGCAATGACTTCGACGAAGACGTATGGCAACGGTTTGCCGCGCGCCTCGACTACTTCCCCATGGATGCATCGCAAAGCGCAGACTTCGGTCGCCTGGCGCGCTACCTGGGCGAACCTGGCGGGCTGACGCGCATTTTCTACCTGGCCACCGCTCCCAACCTGTTCGTGCCGATTGCCAACCACCTGCGTAACGCAGGCCTGGCCGACCCCGAAGCACGCATCGTGCTGGAGAAGCCGATTGGTCACTCGCTGGCCTCGGCCACCGCCATCAACGAAGCGATTGGCGCAGTGTTCGACGAAAACCAGGTATTTCGCATCGACCACTACCTGGGCAAGGAAACCGTGCAGAACCTCATGGCCCTGCGCTTCGCCAACGCCCTGTTGGAGCCGGTGTGGCGCAACAATCAGGTCGACCACGTACAGATCAGCGTTTGCGAAACCCTGGGGGTAGAGAACCGCGGCGCCTACTACGACCGCGCCGGAGCAACCCGCGACATGCTGCAAAACCACCTGTTGCAGCTGCTGTGCCTGGTGGCCATGGAGCCACCTGCGCAGTTCGAGGCTGAAGCGGTGCGCGACGAAAAGGTGAAGATCCTGCGGGCCCTCAAGCCCATCACCGGCCAGGACGTGCAGGACAAGACCGTGCGCGGTCAGTACGGTGCCGGGCACATCGGCGGCCAGGAGGTGCCGGCCTATTACTTCGAAAAGGACGTCGACAACGACAGCGATACCGAAACCTTCGTGGCCATCGAAGCGCACATCGACAACTGGCGCTGGGCAGGTGTGCCTTTCTACTTGCGCACCGGCAAGCGCATGGCGCGCCGCTCGTCGCAGATCGTCATCCAGTTCAAGCCGGTACCCCACGAGCTGTTCAGCGGTGGCCAGGTCAACCAGCTGTTGATCCAGCTGCAACCGGATGAGCGCATCAGCCTGCGCATGATGACCAAGAGCCCAGGCAAGGGCATGCGGCTGGAACCGGTCGAGCTGGACCTGAACCTGGCTCAGGTATTCAGCCAGACCCGCCGCTGGGAAGCTTACGAACGCCTGCTGCTGGACATCGTGGAGGGTGATTCGACACTGTTCATGCGCCGCGATGAGGTGGAGGCGGCCTGGCACTGGATTGATCCGTTAATAAAGGGTTGGCAGGAACACTTTCAGGCGCCACGCCACTATGCCGCCGGGAGCAATGGCCCGGAACAGGCCGGTAGCCTGCTGGCCAGGCATGGCAGGCATTGGTACAGCTGAAGCGCTTCGCTCTGCTGTGCGGGCAGGTGCTGCAAGCACTCTGTCCTGGGAAGGTCATACCGCTCTTCCCAAGACAGGAGTATGGAAATGATCATCGAATGCAAAGACTGGAAAGCCCATCACGACAAGATGCCACCAGGCACTCGCCTGCGGGTGCAGGGCACAATCACCGTGAGTCATGCAGGCATAGTCCCGGTACTGGTCAAACGCAGAATGCAGGACAAATCCATGGCCATTGCCTTGGAGCTTGAGCTGCACCAACAGGACGGTAACTTCATGCAGGTTGCCTGCGACAAGGAAGTGATGTTCGAAACGCAAGACGAGCACGGCCAGATCCCGAAGGTGGACATTATCCACGACGGTAAACTGATCGCCTGCATCACCGACATCGTGGAAACCCATTGATGTAGACGCGGTGGCCACTGCAAGCGCATCGCCTGTAGTGGCCGCTTTGTATGTTTGCCAGGGTGAATATTTATACAGTGCCATTTACCCTTCCCCTGCTGCGCCCTAGAATGGCCCGATGCACACAGATGACCTCTCCCTCCTGCTGAACTCCCTCAACGATGCTCAACGCCAGGCCGTCGCGGCCAAGCTCGGGCGTCAACTGGTGCTTGCTGGCGCCGGCTCCGGTAAAACCCGCGTGCTGGTGCACCGCATCGCCTGGCTGATCCAGGTTGAGCATGCATCGCCGCATTCGATCCTGTCGGTGACCTTCACCAACAAGGCGGCGGCAGAAATGCGCCACCGGATCGAGCAACTGCTGGGGATCAACCCGGCAGGCATGTGGGTCGGCACCTTCCACGGCCTGGCCCATCGCCTGCTGCGGGCCCACTGGCAGGAAGCGCGGCTGGTGCAGAACTTCCAGATCCTCGACAGCGATGACCAGCAGCGCCTGATCAAGCGGGTCATGCGCGAGCTGGGCCTGGACGAGCAGAAGTGGCCGGCACGCCAGGCCCAGTGGTTCATCAACGGGCAGAAGGACGAAGGCCTGCGCCCGCAGCATATACAGGCTGGGGGCGACCTGTTCCTGGCGACCATGCGCGAGGTGTATACCGCCTACGAACAGGCCTGTGAGCGCGCCGGGGTCATCGACTTCTCCGAACTGTTGCTGCGCGCCCTGGACCTGTGGCGCGACCACCCGGGCCTGCTTGAGCACTACCAGCGGCGCTTCCAGCATGTGCTGGTAGACGAATTCCAGGATACCAACGCCGTGCAGTACGCCTGGCTGCGCCTGCTGGCGCGCGGTGGTGCCAGCCTGATGGCGGTGGGCGACGACGACCAGTCGATCTACGGCTGGCGCGGTGCCAAGATCGAGAACATCCACCAGTACACCGCCGACTTCCCCGACGCCGAAATGATCCGCCTGGAGCAGAACTACCGCTCCACAGGCGGCATCCTCAAGGCCGCCAACGCGCTGATCGTCAACAACACCGGGCGCCTGGGCAAAGAACTGTGGACCGACATGGGCGAAGGCGAGCCGCTGACCCTGTACGCGGCCTACAACGAGCACGACGAAGCGCGCTACGTGGTGGAAACCATCGAAAGCCTCGTCAAGCAGGGCAATGCGCGTAACGAAATCGCCATCCTGTACCGTTCCAACGCCCAGTCGCGGGTGCTGGAAGAGGCCCTGCTGCGCGAGCGTATCCCCTACCGCATCTATGGTGGCCAGCGCTTCTTCGAACGCGCCGAAATCAAGAACGCCATGGCTTACCTGCGGCTGATCGAAGGGCGTGGCAACGACGCGGCCCTGGAGCGGGTGATCAACGTGCCGCCACGCGGCATTGGCGAGAAAACCGTCGAAGCCATCCGTGAGCATGCCCGCCATAGCCAGCTGTCGATGTGGGAAGCCATGTGCCAGCTGCTGGCGGCCAAGGCCATGAAGGGCCGCGCCGCCAGCGCCCTGGGTGCCTTCATCGAGCTGATCGAGGGGTTGGCTGCCAAGGTCACGGACATGCCGCTGCATACCATGACCCAGACCACCATCGAACAGTCCGGGCTGATCACCTATCACCAGGAAGAAAAGGGTGAAAAGGGCCAGGCACGGGTAGAAAACCTTGAGGAACTGGTGAGCGCGGCGCGCAACTTCGAGTCCACCGACGAAGACGCCGATCTCTCGCCGCTCTCGGCCTTCCTCGGCCATGCCTCGCTCGAAGCCGGCGATACCCAGGCCGACGAGCATGAGGACAGCGTCCAGCTGATGACCTTGCACAGCGCCAAGGGCCTGGAGTTCCCGTATGTGTTCCTGGTGGGCATGGAAGAAGGCCTGTTCCCGCACAAGATGAGCCTGGAAGAGCCCGGCCGCCTGGAAGAGGAACGCCGTCTGGCCTATGTCGGGATTACCCGCGCCATGCGCCAACTGGTCATGACGTACGCCGAAACACGTCGCTTGTATGGCAGCGAGACCTACAACAAGGTGTCGCGTTTCGTACGTGAAATTCCGGCCGGCCTGATTCAGGAAGTGCGCCTGTCCAACAGCGTCAGCCGCCCGTTCAGTGGGGCCAAGACGGCCACCAACAGCAACCTGTTCGCCAATGCCAACATTCCGCAGACAGCGTTCAACCTCGGTCAGCGTGTGCAACATGCGGTGTTTGGCGAAGGCGTGATCCTCAACTTCGAGGGTTCGGGCGCCCAGGCACGGGTGCAGGTGAACTTTGCCGAAGGCAGCAAGTGGCTGATGCTGGGGTACGCCAAGCTCGAAGCCATCTGAAGACCAAGGCCGCCCTGCCGGGGGGCCTTGTAACATTCAGGCAAAAGCTCGAAACACTATGTCGCTGGTCATGTGCCCTGGAACCTGTGCACCATGACGCGCGTGCAATCCACAACAGGGGATATCCCACTTATGCAACGTTTTCTTAGCATCGCACTGGCGCTCTGCGTCGGCCTGACGCTGAGCCTGGACGCCAACGCCAAGCGTTTCGGCGGCGGCAAGAGCTCGGGCTCCGCGCCTATCCACCAGACCCGCCAGGCTACGCCAACCACGCCTGCCGCCGCACCGGCTGCCGCACCTGGTCGTGCAGCTCCGGCCGCCAGCGGTGCTTCGCGCTGGCTGGGCCCACTGGCCGGCCTGGCCGCCGGTGGCCTGCTGGCGTCCATGTTCATGGGCGACGGTTTCGAGGGCTTCCAGATCATGGACTTCCTGATCGTGGCGCTCATCGCCTTCCTGGTGTTCCGCTTCATTGCCGCACGCCGCCGCCAGCAGCAGCCGCAAATGGCCATGCCAGGCCATGCGCCGATGCAGCGTGAAGCTCACAACCAGCCGGCACAGCAATCTGTGTTTGGTGGTTCGGCTGCACCTGCCGCCGCTGCCCCGGTGATCAACGCCCCGGCCTGGTTCAACGAGCAAAGCTTCCTGGCTGCTGCCCGTAACCACTTCCAGTCGCTGCAGCAGCATTGGGATGCCAACGAAATGGACAAGATCACCGAGTTCGTCACCCCGCAAATGCTCGAGTTCCTCAAGCGTGAGCGTGCTGAACTGGGTGACGGCTTCCAGTCCACCTACATCGACAACCTCGAAGTACAGCTGGACGGTATCGACGACCGTGCCGACCGTACCGACGCCACCCTGACCTTCCGTGGCGTGTCGAAGAACTCGCGCTTCGACCAGGGCGAAGTGTTCAGCGAAAGCTGGCACATGGTTCGCGCCCCAGGCGAGAACCAGCCTTGGCTGGTCGCCGGTATCCGTCAAAACGGCTAACCGCAGCGTGCTGTACAAAAAACCCCGGGCCTGTCCCGGGGTTTTTGCTTTTGCCAGAGTGGCCTACTAGGGTATAACGCGCAGCGTTGTCATCTAGGTCAGAGGAAGTGAACCGTGGAAGAAGTGATCGAACAACTCCGTGAAGCCAATCAGCCAGTGCCGGTGCCCCTGGAGCTTCCCGACGAGGACCAGTTGGTCGAAATCGAAGAAGAGCTGTTCATCAACATACCGTTCGTGTTCAAAGAGTTTCTACTGACCGTCAGCGACGTGGTGTATGGCTCGCTGGAGCCGGTGACTGTCACCGACCCACAATCGCACACCTACCTGCCCGACGTCGCCGCCAACGCCTGGGATGCCGGCGTGCCGCGCGACCTGATTCCGCTGTGCCAGGACGGCGACAACTACTACTGCGTCGAAGAAGACGGCACCGTGGTGCTTTGGGATGCGGAAGAGGAAATCGCCGGTGAAGAGAGCTGGGAGTCGGTGTGGCACTGGGCGCGGGATGTGTGGCTGGAGAGCTGATCTCAATCTCTGCAGCGCCTGTGCGATACCTGTGGGAGCGGCCAAGCCCGCGAAGAGGCGGGTACAAGCACAGGAAAATTTATGGCCCAGTGCCATCAATGTAGCTAGAATCGCCAGGCTTTCTGCGCCTGGCGACATTGCTACCGCTCCATCCCCTCGGACGACGATGAAATCTTGCGCAGGGAGCATTGCTCCCTTCAGTGCGTATTCTCGCGACTGTTTTCCAGCGTCTCCAGCAAGGCAATCTGCATGCGCGTGTGCACGCGGATGAACCAGCGCCACAACAAGGCCACCACCACTGCGGCCACCACAGCAATGACCAACAGCAACTCGCTGGTGGGCAGAATGCTCGCCGACAAAGCCGACAGCAGCATGAAAATCACCAGCAGTGACAACAGCGGAATAACTTCGGCGATCACGCGGCGTACACGCTGGGTATGCCGCCCGGCCATTTCCGGCTTCACGCCCATTTCTGCCAGCAGCATCGACAGCGCCTTGAGCTTACGATAGGCAGCGATCAGGAATGGCAGCGACAGCAACAACGCCGCCCCCCAGATCATCGCCTTCTGCTGGCTGACATCGCTGACCCACTCACTGAGCCAGTTGCCGATACGCCCTGCAAAGTAACCACCACTGAAGAAGATGGCGATCACCAGCGCCAGGTTCACCCCCACCTGCAACAGGATGCGCCGGATCATTGCGGCCAGCATGGCGCTCTCGCCCTGCGGCTGGATGTTGCGCAACCACTCGCCATACAACGAAAGCACCCGCGCCAGGCGGCTGGGCACCACATTACCAAGCTTTTGCGACAGCGGGTCGGCCGCACGGATCAGGTAAGGCGTCAACAGCGTGGTGATGGCCGATACTGCGACCGCCACCGGGTATAGGAAGTCGCTGGTTACCTGCAGCGTCATGCCCAGCGCGGCGATGATGAAGGAAAACTCGCCAATCTGCGAAAGGCCCATGCCCACCCGCAGCGACGTGCGCCCGTCATTACCGGCAATGAACGCCCCCATGCCACAGGAGAGCATCTTGCCCAGTACCACCGCCAAGGTAATGACCACGATCGGCCAGGCGTAATCGACGAGTACCTGAGGGTCGATCATCAGGCCGATGGCGACGAAGAAGATGGCGCTGAACAGGTCGCGTACCGGCTCGATCAGGCGTTCGATCTTCAGCAACTGACGCGATTCGGCCATGATCGCGCCAATCAGGAAGGCGCCCAGCACCATGCTGTATTCCAGCTTCACCACCAACAGGCAGAAGCCGAAGCACAGGCCAAGCACGGTAATCAGCAGCATTTCGTTGCTTTCGAACTTGGCCACATAGGCCAGCAGCCGCGGCACCAGCAGAATGCCGATGACCAATGCAACGATCATGAACAGCGACAATTTTCCTACGGTGGAGAACACTTCCCCCGAGCTGACCGAGCCGCTGACAGCGATGCCGGACAGCAGGGCGATAATGCCGATACCGAGGATGTCCTCCACGATCAGTACGCCGAAGATCAGCTGGGCGAAGCGCTCGTTCTTCATCTTCAGGTCGTTCAGTGCCTTGACGATGATGGTGGTCGAGGAAATAGCCAGGATCGCGCCGAGGAACAGTGAGTCCATGGTGCTCCAGCCGAACCAGCGTCCGATCTCGAAACCGATCCAGATCATCAGCACGATTTCCAGGAACGCCGCGATGAACGCCGTGGCGCCAACCTTGAACAGCTTGCGCAGGCTGAATTCGAGCCCCAGGCAGAACATCAGGAAGATCACCCCTAGTTCGGCAAGGATCTTGATGGTCTCTTCGTCATGGATCAGGCCGAATGGCGGGGTGTGCGGGCCGATGATGAAGCCTGCGACAATGTAGCCCAGCACCACCGGCTGCTTGAGGCGGTGAAAAACAATGGTGACCACGCCAGCGACCATCATGATGACTGCCAGGTCCTGGATGAAGCTGATGGCATGCATGGCGTGATACTCCTTTTCTCGTCTTTTTTATGGATGCCTGGGCAGACCGCTCCTCTGCCAAGGCAAACCTGAGCGAGCAGCAAGTACATACTGTATTGAGTGCAGGAAAGCCCATGGTGCATGGGCGTACTCAGGTTAACATCGCACCTCGCCGCAAATAGCCGGTGCAATATGCAGAAACAGATCGGCTGGAAAAGCGCCGCTGATGGCATGATCAGCGTGACGATGGCGCGTCAGGCAACGTCCCGTATTCGTACGGCAAATTCAAAAGAGGGGAACAGAAGTGTCAGCAGATAACGCCCTCCATTCGCCCGATTCAGCGCAACCTCACCGTGAGCACACTATGGAACCTGGAAACGCCCAGCTGAGCATGACCGTCCTGATGACCCCGGACATGGCCAACTTTTCTGGCAACGTACATGGCGGCACCCTGCTCAAGTACCTCGACGAAGTGGCCTACGCGTGCGCCAGCCGCTATGCCGGCAGCTATGTGGTGACCTTGTCGGTCGACCAGGTGATCTTCCGCGAGCCCGTGCACGTGGGTGAACTGGTGACCTTCCTGGCGTCGGTCAACTACACCGGCAACACCTCGATGGAAGTCGGCATCAAAGTGGTGACCGAGAACATTCGCGAGCGCTCGGTGCGCCATTCCAACAGCTGTTTCTTCACCATGGTCGCAGTCGACGACAATCGCCGCCCGGTGCCGGTGCCGCCGCGCCAGCCGCACAGCAGCGAAGAAAAACGCCGCTTCCTGCAAGGCCAGCAGCGCCGCCAGATCCGCCAAGAGCTGGAGAAGCGCTACCAGGACCTGAAAACCGACGCGATCTAAAACGCCAGCAACTGCGCCTCGAAGCGCACCCGCGGGTGGGCGATGCGGTCCTGGGCCCGTACCAGCTGCAGTTCGTAGCTGGCGCAGGCCTGGGTTTCCAGCAGCACCTCATGCACGGCTGCAGCGGTGAATTCGAACGCCTGCACCCAGCTGTCGCCGAGCAGCACGCGGGCCAGGAACAAGCCTGAGGTCAGATCACCCACCCCCACCGGCTGACGCGGGAACGCCAGCAGCGGGCGGCGCAGGTGCCAGCTGTGCTCGGCGGTCACCAGCAGCATTTCGAACTGGTCTTCGGCCCGCCCGGGGTAAACCAGGTGTTTGACCAGTACCACCTTCGGCCCACGCTGCAACAGCCTGCGCGCCATGCTCACGCAATCCTCCAGCGACTGCGCGCGGCGCCCACAGAAGCTGTCCAGCTCCAGCTGGTTGGGGCACAGGATGTCGGCCCGCGCCGCCGCCTCGTCGAGCAGGAACTCGCTGACTTCCTGTGGCACGATGCAGCCTTTCTCCGGGTGCCCCATGACCGGGTCACACAGGTACAGAGCCTTCGGGTTTACCGCCCTGATCCGCTCGACACCCGCCAGGATAGCCCGCCCCTGCTCGGCACTGCCCAGGTAGCCAGAAAGCACCGCATCGCAGTGACCCAGTTCGCCAATGTTGGAAATACCTTCCACCAATGCAGGAATTTGCGCCGGGGCAAGCACTTCACCCGCCCACTGGCCATACTGTGTGTGATTGGAGAACTGCACGGTATTGAGTGGCCAGACATTGACCCCGATACGCTGCATGGGAAACACCGCGGCGCTGTTGCCGGCGTGGCCGAACACCACATGGGACTGGATGGCGAGCAGGTGCGGGGTACGTTTCATGCGGGGGTTTCCAAAGCTGTTTCAAGGATTGTGCGCAGCGCAGTATGAACTCGATTGCCACCTGTACGACAGGCCAGGGACGCAGTTAAGCTGGATCTACCTGTTTGGAGCATATGCAAATGTTGACCCTGGAGAATGTCTTCGTCCTGATGCTGTTAGCCACGGCAGGCGGCTGGTTGTGGCACAACCATGGGTTGCGCGAAAAAGCCCTTGAACGGGTCAAACAGCACTGCGCCAAGCTCGACCTGGAGCTGCTCGACGATGCCGTCGCACTCAAGCGCATCGCCTTTGTCCGTGATGCCAATGGCCGCAAGCGCCTGGCACGCATCTATGCCTTCGAATTCACCGTTACCGGCGAGCAACGCCACCCCGGTACCGTGACCCAGTTTGGCGCGCACAGCGTGCAGATCGAGCTGGCGCCCTACCCGTTCGAAATCAAGACCCCGCCACGCACCGACAATGTCATCGAGATGCAGCAGTGGCGCCAGGAGCACAATCGCTGGCGCAATTGATCACCTGACGCGGCATTCGCTCAACCCCGCTTGCAGCGTGGGTTGCGATTGCGGCTGATCAAAAATCAGCTCGATACGGCTATCCCTTCGCCATTCACTGGGCTGCCACATCGGCATGTCACCCTTGAGCCCATTGAATGACTGCCAACCTTCCAGGCTGTGGATAACCCCTTTCGCACGCCGCCATGGCAAGGTCCTCAAGAACGCCAGTAGGCGCTGTGGATAAAACTGCTGTGCGGGATGCCAGCGCCAGCCAATGCTCCAACCTCCCTCCCCCTCTTGGGCAAGACAGATCGGCTGGCTGGGGTCTGTCCACAATATTGTTGGGGCTCCCCCAAGATTGTCGACAATCTGGTTTTCCTCAAATTGGCTGTCGACAATCTGTACCAGGGCACCAGGAAGGCTTGATAGCGGCACCTGGCCCTGTACCGACCACATCACATTCTTATCGTTAAATTTATTAGTTATCAACAACTTAGATTTTTCATCCACAGCCTCTGACTTGTTGAAAACCACGTATTCAGACGCGTTGAAAGCCTGCTGTTGGGCCTCCGGAAGCGGCTCGTTTCGCGCCATGGATTGCGCATCGACAACCATCAACAACGGCTGGATTGTCAGCACTCCAGCCCACGGAGCCTGTTTCAGCTGAGCAAGCAGCTGCAGCGGGTGGCCCAGGCCAGACGGCTCGATAAAAAGCCGGTCAGGCCGGGATTTGCGCAATAACCGGCCCAGGCCCACCTGAAACGGCATGCCGTTGACACAACACAGGCAGCCGCCTGCAACCTCGCCGATGGCGATGCCATCTTCGTCACGGCTGAGCAAGGCCGCATCCAGGCCAACCAGGCCGAATTCGTTGATCAATACCGCCCAGCGTTCGTTGCCCGGGCGCTGGGCAAGCAGATGGCGGATCAGGGTGGTCTTGCCGGCCCCCAGTGGGCCAGCAATCACATGGGTGGGAATGTTCTGCAGCATGGGATGGCTTCAGGCGGGGTGATGGCTCACTATGCGCCGTCAGGCTAGCCAGTCAAGGCTGAGCAGCAGGCGCCCTTGCTGGCCCGAGGGCGAGCGGTGCACCAGCCCTGCACCTTCGTTGCCCTGCCACTGCTCGCCCTTGAGTACAGCCACTTCACCGACGTGCAATTTCTGAATATTATCCACAGGCACTTGAGCTGTGTGTAACTCCCCGCGTGGGCTCTCCTGCTCTCGCAACCACTCGCTACCCGGGCCCGCGTAGGTGGTGAGCAATCGCAACGGCACGTTATCCACATGAAAGCGTGGGCACATGGGCCCGGTCAGCACCCGCAGGCGCAAACCGACCCGCCGCGCGCCAACCAGGCAGGTATATGCCGCCACCAGCCAGGCTACATCGGCCACGAATGCTTCGTAACCGTGGAAGTCCGCCGCTTCGCGTAGCAAATCCGACAAAACCGGCATCTGCTGCTCGTCCACCTCGATTACCCACTGATCTGCCAGGGGTTGCTTAAGGCTGACTACCAGCTCGGCAAAATCCTCCAGCTGTGGCGGCAAGCGCCGGCGCCAGACCGCCAGGTTCACGCCGTCCTGCAGCACGTCGGTCAACACCAGCGGCGTTTCGCCAAACACCTGGAAGATATCCACAGGTTTGAGCGCCTGGTTCATGCTGCCTCCTCGTGCCAAGGGCCAAATGGATCAGGCAGACGCAACCAGCCCATAGGTCCCAACTCCATTTCTTCATCCGTCAACAAGCAGGCCTCAAGCTCTGTGGATAACTTTTTGAAGTCGATATTCTGGCCAATGAACACCAATTCCTGCCGGCAGTCACCGGTTTCGGCGTGCCAGTGTTTCAAGATATCGGCAGTGTTATCCACATCCTGCGGCCACTGCTCGCGCGGCACGAAACGCCACCAACGGCCCGCCAGGCCGTGACGTATCATGCCACCTGCCTGGGACCAGCTACCGGCTTCCTGGTACTTGCTGGCCAACCAGAAAAAACCCTTCGAACGCAGCAGCCGACCATTGCTCCAGGGCTTGTGGATAAAATCGAAAAAGCGCTGTGGATGAAGTGGCCGCCGCCCCTGCCAGGTTGTGGCCGCGATGCCGTACTCTTCGGTCTCCGGCATATGCTCGCCGCGCAATTCTTGCAACCAGCCAGGCGCTTGAGCAGCCTGGTCGAAGTCGAAAAGGCCAGTGTCCAGGATGCGCGCCAGCGGCACCTGGCCCATGACCATGGGCACGATCTGCGCCCGGGCGTTGAGGCTACGCAAAATGGCCATAAGTTCTTCACGCTCGTGCTGACTGATCAGGTCGATCTTGCTCAACAACAGCACATCGGCGAACTCCACCTGCTCAATCAGCAGATCACTGATCGACCGCTCGTCCTCTTCGCCCAAGGTTTCACCACGGCTGGCCAGGCTGTCTGCTGCCTGGTAATCGCGTAAAAAATTCAGGCCATCGACCACAGTGACCATGGTGTCCAACCGCGCCATGTCGGAAAGGCTGCGGCCCTGCTCGTCGCGAAACGTGAACGTCTCGGCAACCGGCAGCGGCTCCGAGATACCCGTGGACTCGATGAGCAAATAATCGAAGCGGCCTTCCTCGGCCAGCCGCGCAACCTCTTCGAGCAGGTCTTCACGCAGTGTGCAGCAGATGCAGCCGTTGCTCATCTCGACCAGTTTCTCTTCAGCGCGGTTGAGGCTGACGTTGCGCTGCACCTCGCTGGCGTCGATGTTGATTTCACTCATGTCGTTGACGATGACCGCGACCCGCAGGTTGTCGCGGTTACGCAGCACATGGTTGAGCAGAGTGCTCTTGCCGGCACCAAGGAAGCCAGACAGCACGGTGACAGGGAGACGATTGGACATGGCGAAACCTCTTCAGGCGAGCGCATTCGAAACGATGCATTGCACAATGTTATAAAGTAACAATACAATTTCGCCAAGCCGTTCTCGACGGACGAGTATTCACCGGGGATGAAAATGAATCTGCTGCGCGCCATGGTGTTGCTGTTGCTCGCCATGCCTACTTCGCTGATCGCCATGCCAAAGAACAGCCCGTTGGCGATGTGTACACGCAGCGCGACACTGCTTGCCTGCCAGGACGGCAAAGGCAGCTATTACAGCATGCGCAGCGAAGGCAATACGTTCTACCTGCGCGGCTACGACTTCACCAGCCGGCGCCTATGGGCACAAACCAACAGCCGCTATGGCACGTTGACCTTTTTTACCGGCCTGGCCAGCGATGGCGAAGCCTGGGTGGGTTACAGCCGTCGCGTTGGCTGGACGACCCTGAACCGCGTATCCAGCTCCAGGGGGCAGCGCTTCAAGCTGCATTGCAGCCTGATCGCCGGTTGCCACTGATGCCTCTTTTTGTTTGGAAAGCCAGATGACCCAGCTCAAGCTCCCCGACATCGCAGCACAAACCCTGGAGTACACCTTGCCTTTGGACTGGGTGGGCATGTGCGGGATCGCCTTGCCTGTGCAATTCGAAGGGCACACCGCAGCCGCCAAAATCGATGCAGGGGTAAGCCTGGTAGACTGCAGTTCACGCGGTATCCATATGTCGCGACTTTACCTTGCCCTTGAGACATTGGAGCGCCAGCCCCTCACTCCACTCGCAATCAGACAGCTACTGGCTGATTTCCTGAGCAGCCATGAAGGCCTTTCTTCGGCAGCCTACCTGCGCCTGCGGTTTGAGCATCTGCTGAAAAGGCCGGCCTTGATCAGCCCCTTGGCAGGCTGGAAAAACTACGCCGTTTCGGTCGATGCACGGCTAGAAAATGAAATGTTCCACGTGGAACTATCTGTTTCCGTACCCTACTCCTCTACCTGTCCATGCTCAGCTGCGCTAGCACGCCAGCTGATCCAACAGCAGTTCCTGGACGACTTCAGCGAAGACCAAGTCGAAAAGTCCGCAGTAATGCAGTGGCTTGGCAGCGCCGAAGGTATTGTGGCGACGCCGCACAGCCAACGAAGTACCGCACACATTCAAGTAAGGCTGCGCAGCAATGAGCACGTATTACCCATCACCGAAATGATCGATTGTATTGAGGCAAGCTTGGGGACCGCTGTGCAGACCGCGGTGAAGCGTGCGGACGAGCAAGCCTTCGCCTTGGCCAACGGGCAGAACCTGATGTTCTGTGAGGACGCCGCACGACGCCTGCACAAGGCGCTACGGCAGTTGGAATGGAGCACGGCGTTCAAGCTGCGCGTGGAGCATGCAGAAAGCCTACATGCCCACGACGCGGTCGCCATCAGCCAATGGCAATGGGACGTCAGCTGCGCGGTTTGACAGTGCCACAGTCATTGCCCAGCCACACCGCACGGGTGTTCATGCTGCCTTGCTGCTGCACACCCGAAGCGTTGAAGGTACCACTGACCTGCGTGGTGAATTCCCGGTCACTGAGGAAGGTGGCCTGGCCAGTGCCCTGTGCCTTGGGGCAGCTGAACTGAAACTTCCACACATTGCCGGTACGGTCGGTGATCTTCTGCGTGCAGCCCGACTTCGGGTCCTGCAGTGGGATGTCGTTGGTTGCCACCTGCTCTGGCGTCAGGCACGAACGCACGCCGTTGCCACCGACCGTCACCCCTTGTTTGGCCAACACCCCTTCCATCATCGCGCGCTGCTCTGGCGGCAGGTTTTTCAACTGACCGAGCATGAACTGCATGTCGGGTAGCGGCTTGCCATCGACCTGCATGTTGCTGGTGGTCAGCTCCCACAAACCTGGTTGCAGCACCTGCGCATGCACCAGCGGGCTGCTCGCAGCCAGGGCCAACGCCAACAGTGGCAGACGAATCTTCATGGACGATCGCTCCTGAAAAAACCGGCCAATCGGGCCGGGCTGAACCTTGGACGCCAAATCCACCTTCAGGTTGCAAGGCGGACCGGGAACGTGTTCTGTTAGCTCAAGTGTACTCGGCAAGCAGGATGCATATGGACTACCACAGCCCCTACTTTTTTGGTTACCTACTCGGACTGATTCACCTACTGGGTATCGTCGCCGCACTGCACGCAATCTTCACCGTGCGTACCGCCCAAGGTGCAATCGCCTGGGCCATGCCCTTGTTCTTCATCCCCTACCTTACCTTGATCCCCTACCTGGTCTTCGGCGCCCGCTCGTTCTATGCCTACATCAAGGCCAGGCGCCAGGCCAACCAGGAAATGCACGTGGCCATGGCCAATCTCAACTGGCGGCCCTGGGTGGAAGAAGCCCTGACCGCCCGTGAATCAGAAAGCTATGCAGCCCTGCGCGCAATGCCAAAACTGGGGCGCATGCCCTGCCTGGCGAACAACCAGGTGAAGTTGCTGATCGATGGCAAAGCCACGTTCGATGCCATCTTCGCCGCCATCGACAAAGCCCGCGACGTGGTACTGGTGCAGTTCTTCATCATCCATGACGACACCCTCGGCAAGGCATTACAGCAGCTGCTGTTACGCAAGGCTGCCGAAGGAGTGCAGGTGTTCGTGCTGTATGACCGCGTTGGCAGCCATGCCTTGCCAGCCAGATACAGCCAGCAGCTGCGCGACGGCGGCGTACAGATTCATGCCTTCGCCACTCGCCGCGGATGGTTCAACCGCTTCCAGGTGAACTTCCGCAACCATCGCAAGATCGTGGTAGTGGACGGCCTGCTGGGTTTCATTGGTGGGCACAACGTAGGTGACGAATACCTCGGTGAGCACCCGAAACTTTCCCCCTGGCGCGACACCCATGTACAGATCGGCGGGCCGGTGCTGGCCTGTCTGCAGGAGTCGTTCGCCGAGGATTGGTACTGGGCCACGCGCCAGCTGCCGCCGCTGATCCTGCCGGATACCTACCCAGATAACGGGGTGCTATGCCAGGCCTTGGCCAGCGGCCCGGCCGACCCGCAGGAAACCTGCTCGCTGTTCTTCCTCGAAGCAATTCATTCTGCTACCCGACGGGTGTGGATCACCAGCCCTTACTTCATCCCTGACGAGGCAGTGTTCGCCGCCTTGCGCCTGGCGGTCCTGCGTGGGGTCGATGTGCGAGTGCTGATCCCGTCGCGGCCAGACCACCGGGTGGTCTATGCCGCCTCCAGCCTGTTCGCCTTCGAAGCGGTGCGCGCAGGTGTACGCATGTTCCGCTATCAGCCGGGCTTCCTGCATCAGAAGGTGGTGCTGGTGGATGATGATGTCAGCGCGATCGGCAGCGCCAACCTGGACAACCGCTCGTTCCGTCTGAATTTCGAGATCACCCTGCTGACCGTCGACCGCAGCTTCGCAGACCAGGTCGAGCACATGCTGATCAACGACTTTGAACAATCGCGGGAAATTACTGCGGAGGACAGCCTCGACACTCATCGACTGCAGCAATTGGGGATGCGGATTGCACGGCTGATTTCGCCAATTCTTTAAGCTAAGCAGTCTGGGTATGGGAGCGGCCCTTTCGCGACACAAGGCCGCTCCCACAAAATCCGCATCTACATGCTTAGCGATACAGGTCTTCGCGCGTCCAAGGCAGATCGTGGTGGCCATCCGCATAAGGCTTCACTGCCAAGATCTGGTGCAGGTTGATCCAGCCCTTCTCAAAGGCATATGCACAACCTGCAAGGTACAGACGCCAGATGCGCAGAGTCTTTTCCGGCACCAGCGCCGCCGCCTTATGCAACTGGTTCTCAAGGTTGGCGCTCCAGTGGTGCAGGGTCTTGGCGTAGTGCAGGCGCAGGCTTTCCACGTCTACCACCTCCAGCCCCGCTTCACAGATGTTGGCGCTGATCATCGACAGGTGAGGTAGCTCGCCATGGGGGAACACGTAGCGGTCGATGAACTCACCTGCACCACGCCCGACCGGGCGTCCATCGATGTGCTTGGCGGTGATGCCGTGGTTCATCACCAGCCCCCCTTCCCTCACGGCGCCGAACAGTTTCTGGCAATACAGCGCCAGGTTCGCATGCCCGACATGCTCGAACATGCCAACGCTGACAACCTTGTCGAAGCGGCCATCCTGAGGCAGGTCTCGGTAGTCGAGAATCTGCAGGTCGACCTTGTCGGCCAAGCCTTCGGCCTTGACCCTCTGCCGACCGAGCTTGAGCTGCTCCTTGCTCAAGGTGATGCCGAATACCTTGGCGTCATATTCACGTGCAGCGAAGCGCGCAAGGCCACCCCAACCACAGCCAACGTCCAGCAGGTAGTCGCCGGCATTCAGGCGCAACTTGCGACACAGGTGGTCGAACTTGTCCTGCTGTGCCTGATCGAGCGTGTTATCAGGCTCGCGAAAGTAAGCGCACGAATACGCCATGTCCTGATCCAGCCACAGCCGGTAGAACGCGTTGGAAACATCATAGTGATAGGAGATGGCTTCAGCGTCAGTGCTTTTGTCATGGGCAAGCCGCGCCGGCGGAGCTTCTTCGAAATCAGGTAACAGCGCCTCGCTCAGTTCATCGCATACCCGGATGGCTTCACCGATGTCGCCTTCCAGCTCCAGCTTGCCTTCGACGAACGCGGTGCCCAACTGCTCCAGGCTCGGGTGCGTCAACTGGCTGATCAACTGGGGCTCTTTGACCAGGATGGTGACCTGCGGGCTAGGCCCCAGATCGAACTGGTTACCGTCCCACAATTTCAGCCGCAGCGGCAGATGCAGGCTCTGCAGTGCAGGTGGAAGTTGCGCGAGCATGAACAACCCTCCTATCCGTGTTTGACTACGACGCCTTAAATTTCGAACGTCGCCGGATCAGAGTAGTTCATTGGTGAGATGTTTCCTCTAAACGAGACCAAGGTCTAGAACCAACGGGTCTTATACGCGCAGCAGATTGTATACAATTCTTGCATCTCAGCTTAACCTTGTGCCCCTCTCGCGCTTCTACATCCTGGAGTTGAACCCATGAAATCCTATGACGTGGTGATCATCGGCGGTGGCCCTGGTGGCTACAACGCAGCCATCCGCGCTGGCCAGCTGGGCCTGAGCGTTGCCTGCGTGGAAGGCCGCTCGACCTTGGGCGGCACATGCCTGAACGTCGGCTGCATGCCATCCAAAGCACTGTTGCATGCTTCCGAGCTGTACGAAGCCGCCAGCGGGGACGAGTTCGCCCACCTCGGTATCGAAGTAAAGCCCACCCTCAACCTCGCCCAGATGATGAAACAGAAGGACGAGAGCGTGACCGGCCTGACCAAAGGCATCGAATACCTGTTCCGCAAGAACAAGGTCGACTGGATCAAAGGTTGGGGCCGCCTGGACGGCATCGGCAAGGTTGTGGTCAAGGCTGAAGATGGCAGCGAAACTGCGCTGCAAGCCAAGGATGTGGTCATCGCCACCGGCTCCGAGCCTACCCCTCTGCCAGGGGTGACCATCGATAACCAGCGCATCATCGACTCGACCGGTGCGCTGTCCTTGCCGCAAGTGCCCAAGCACTTGGTGGTCATCGGTGCCGGGGTGATCGGCCTTGAGCTGGGTTCGGTATGGCGTCGCCTGGGTAGCCAGGTGACCGTTATCGAATACCTTGATCGCATCTGCCCAGGTACCGACACGGAAACCGCCAAAACCCTACAAAAGGCACTCGCCAAGCAAGGCATGGGGTTCAAGCTGGGCAGCAAAGTGACCCAAGCCACTGCAAGTGCCGATGGCGTGAGCCTGACGCTGGAGCCTGCTGCTGGCGGCACCGCAGAATCGCTGCAGGCCGATTACGTGCTGGTGGCTATCGGCCGCCGCCCTTATACCAAGGGGCTGAACCTTGAAAGCGTGGGCCTGGAAACCGACAAGCGCGGCATGCTCGGCAACGAACACCACCGCACTTCAGTGCCCGGTGTGTGGGTGATTGGTGACGTCACTTCCGGCCCAATGCTGGCGCACAAGGCCGAAGACGAAGCGGTAGCCTGCATCGAGCGCATTGCTGGCAAGCCCCACGAGGTCAACTACAACCTCATCCCTGGCGTGATCTACACCCGCCCGGAGCTGGCCACCGTGGGCAAGACCGAAGAGCAGCTCAAAGCCGAAGGGCGTGCTTATAAAGTAGGCAAGTTCCCCTTCACCGCCAACAGCCGCGCCAAGATCAACCACGAGACCGAAGGCTTCGCCAAAGTCATCGCCGATGCCCAAACCGATGAAGTGCTGGGTGTGCACCTGGTGGGCCCAAGCGTCAGCGAGATGATCGGTGAGTTCTGCGTGGCTATGGAGTTCTCGGCCTCGGCAGAAGACATTGCCCTGACCTGCCACCCCCACCCGACCCGCTCCGAGGCCTTGCGCCAGGCAGCGATGAATGTGGACGGCATGGCGATGCAGATCTGAGCGGAGCCGCCAGGTTGATGCTGCCGAATCGTATGTCTGGGCGCGCTGTTTACTAGGCATCAGAAAGAAAAAAGCCCTCCTTGTGGAGGGCTTTCGAACCGGACAATCAGCGTCGGTTATTCGACAGTAACCGACTTGGCCAGGTTACGCGGCTGGTCCACGTCGGTGCCTTTGAGCACGGCCACATAGTACGACAGCAGCTGCAGTGGAATGGTGTACAGGATCGGCGCCAGCGCATCGGCGATGTGCGGAACCTTGATCACGTGAGTGCCTTCACCATTGGTCATGCCAGCGTGCTCGTCGGCGAACACTACCAACTCGCCACCACGGGCACGCACTTCCTGCAGGTTGGATTTCAGCTTTTCCAGCAGTTCGTTGTTCGGGGCAACGGTAACCACCGGCATGTCGTTATCCACCAGTGCCAGCGGGCCGTGCTTCAGCTCGCCGGCCGGGTAGGCTTCGGCGTGGATGTAGGAGATTTCCTTGAGCTTGAGCGCACCTTCCATCGCCACCGGGTACTGTGCACCACGGCCGAGGAACAGGGTGTGGTGCTTGTCGGCGAACAGCTCGGCGATTTTCTCGACAGTAGCGTCCATGGCCAGGGCTTCACCCAGGCGGGTCGGCAGGCGACGCAGCTCTTCAACCAGCTCGGCTTCGACGCCCTCTTCCAGGGTACCGCGGACTTGGCCCAGGGCCAGGGTCAGCAGCATCAGCGACACCAGCTGAGTGGTGAAGGCTTTGGTCGAGGCCACACCGATTTCCGGGCCGGCCAAGGTCAGCAGGGTCAGGTCCGACTCACGCACCAGCGAGCTGATGCCCACGTTGCAGATTGCCAGGCTGCCGAGGAAGCCCAGCTCCTTGGCGTTACGCAGCGCGGCCAGGGTGTCGGCGGTTTCGCCAGACTGCGAGATGGAGACGAACAGGGTATCCGGCTGCACCACCACCTTGCGGTAACGGAATTCGCTGGCCACTTCCACCTGGCACGGGATACCAGCCAGGCTTTCGAGCCAGTAACGGGCGACCATACCGGCGTGGTAGCTGGTACCACAGGCAACGATCTGCACGTTGCGCACTTTAGCGAACAGGTCGGCAGCCTTCGGGCCGAAAGCCTGGACCAGCACGTTATCCTTGCCAAGGCGGCCTTCCAGGGTGCGCTGAACAACGCTTGGCTGCTCGTGGATTTCCTTGAGCATGAAGTGGCGATAGTTGCCCTTGTCGGCAGCTTCGGCACCTTCATGGTACTGCACGGTTTCGCGCTGGACCTTGTTGCCTTCCTGGTCCCAGATGGTGACCTGGTCACGGCGGATTTCAGCGATGTCGCCTTCTTCCAGGTACATGAAGCGGTCGGTGACCTGGCGCAGGGCCAACTGGTCGGACGCCAGGAAGTTTTCACCCAGGCCCAGGCCGATGACCAGCGGGCTGCCGCTGCGTGCAGCCACCAGGCGGTCAGGCTGCTTGGCACTGATCAGTGCCAGGCCGTAGGCGCCATGCAGGCGCTTCACAGCGGCTTTCAGGGCATCGGCCAGGTCCGGGATGCTCTTCAGGGTGTGGTGGATCAGGTGGACGATGACTTCGGTGTCGGTCTGCGAATTGAAGACGTAGCCCAGGCCTTTGAGCTCTTCACGAAGCTCTTCGTGGTTTTCGATGATGCCGTTGTGCACCACAGCCACTTCATCGCCCGAGAAGTGCGGGTGGGCGTTGCCTTCGGTTGGCGCACCGTGGGTAGCCCAACGGGTGTGGGCGATGCCCAGCTGGCCGGCCAGTGGGTCGGCTGCTACAGCAGCGTCCAGCTCGCTGACCTTGCCGATGCGGCGGCGGCGCTGCAGTTCACCGCTCTGGGTGAGCACGGCAAGACCGGCGCTGTCGTACCCGCGGTACTCAAGACGCTTGAGACCTTCGATCAGGATGGCTGTGATATTGCGCTCGGCGACGGCACCAACGATTCCACACATGTTTTATTGCTCCTGGCTGATCGCGGCGCAGATCAGGTTGATGCCGCGAGCTTGAATTTGTTCGCGTGCCTCTGCGGGCAGGCGTTCGTCTGTAATAAGGGTGTGCACGCTGCCCCAGGGCAGCTCAAGGTTGGGGATCTTGCGCCCCACCTTGTCCGACTCGACCATCACGATCACTTCACGGGCGACTTCGGCCATGACGCGGCTAAGCCCGAGCAGCTCGTTGAAGGTGGTGGTACCCCGGCCCAGGTCGATGCCGTCGGCGCCGATGAACAGCTGATCAAAATCGTAAGAGCGTAATACCTGCTCGGCCACCTGGCCCTGGAACGACTCGGAATGGGGGTCCCAGGTGCCACCGGTCATCAGCAGCACCGGCTCGTGTTCGAGGTCGCAGATGGCTCGGGCCACGTTCAGCGAATTGGTCATCACCACCAGGCCGGGCTGGCGCCCCAGTTCGGGGATCATGGCTGCCGTGGTGCTGCCGCTGTCGATGATGATGCGCGCATGTTCGCGGATACGCCCGACGGCGGCACGCGCAATGGCCTTCTTGTAGGAAGACACAGGCTGGGCCGGCTCACCGAGCAGTTCTTGCGGCACCGGTACCGCACCGCCATAGCGCCGCAGCAACAGGCCGTTGGTTTCGAGGGCAGCGAGGTCTTTGCGAATGGTCACTTCCGAAGTTTCGAAACGCTTGGCCAAGGCGTCCACGCTCACCTCACCCTGCTCGCTGAGCAAAGCCAGGATATTGTGCCGCCGCTGGGGTGTATTTCGTTTCGACATTCGCGCTTAAGTTTCGTTTCGAAAGATAATGGTTGCAATCAAAACCTAAGACGCTCGTTTCGTCAAGCAGTTGCTGCCCTGTGGATAGTTTCGTCAGATTTGGCGCGGTCCTACACCTATCACCGATCGGCCAATAAAAAAGCCGACTTATTCACATAAGTCGGCTTTTGATCGAACAGCTGTGAATAACTCAGCTCTTCTTGATTTTCTCCGGCCGCTTCCAGCCAGAGATATTGCGCTGGCGCGCACGACCCACAGCCAGGTCGGCGGCTTCGACGGTCTGGGTGATGGTCGAACCGGCTGCGGTGGTCGCGCCGGCCTTGATTTCCACAGGCGCCACCAGCGAGTTGTTCGAGCCGATGAACACGTCCTCGCCCATCACTGTCTTGAACTTGTTGGCGCCATCGTAGTTGCAGGTGATGGTGCCAGCGCCAATATTGGTGCGTGCACCGATTTCAGCATCGCCCAGGTAAGTCAGGTGACCGGCCTTGGCGCCTTCACCCAGGTGGGCGTTTTTCAGTTCGACGAAGTTACCCACATGGGCCTTGGCGTCCAGCACGCTGCCAGGGCGCAAGCGGGCGAACGGGCCGGCATCGCTGCCCTCGCCCATCACGGCGCCTTCAAGGTGGCTGTTGGCCTTGACCACCGCGCCTTTGCGCAGGGTGGTGTTCTTGATGACGCAGTTAGGGCCGATTTGCACATTGTCCTCGATGACCACTTTGCCTTCGAGAATCACGTTGATGTCGATCAGCACATCACGACCAACGGTCACTTCCCCCCGTACATCGAAGCGCGCCGGGTCCCGCAGGGTCACACCCTGGGCCATCAGGCGGCGGCCTTCACGCAGCTGGTAGTGACGCTCCAGCTCGGACAGCTGACGACGATCGTTGGCGCCCTGCACTTCCATCGGGTCATGTGGCTGTTCAGTGGCTACCACCAGGCCGTCGGCCACTGCCATGGCGATGACGTCGGTCAGGTAGTACTCGCCTTGGGCGTTGTTGTTCGACAGGCGGCCCATCCAGTCGGCCAGGCGCGCGGCTGGCAGGGCCAGAATACCGGTGTTGCCTTCCTTGATCGCTTTCTGCGCGTCGTTGGCGTCCTTGTGCTCAACGATGGCAGCCACCTGGCCTTGCTCGTCACGCACGATGCGACCGTAGCCGGTCGGGTCGTCGAGCGATACCGTAAGCAGGCCCAGCTGCTGTTCATTGGCCTTGGCCAACAGGCGTTGCAGGGTCTCCACTTCGATCAACGGGACATCGCCGTACAGCACCAGCACGGTGTCGGCGGTCACGGCCGGCAATGCCTGGGCTACCGCATGGCCGGTACCCAACTGTTTCTCCTGCATGACGAAGTTCAGGTCGTCAGCGGCCAGGCGCTCGCGAACCAGCTCGGCACCATGACCAATTACCACGTGAATACCTTGCGGCTGCAGCTGGCGCGCGCTGTGGATAACATGGCCGAGCATGGAGTTGCCGGCTACCGGGTGCAGCACCTTGGGCATAGCCGAGCGCATGCGGGTGCCTTGGCCGGCGGCGAGAATAACGATATCGAGTGACATTACTGGCTACCAATCCTGGGCGGTCAGTGAAAGACCGGGGGGAGAAAAATCAGAAAAAGAAAAAGGGTAGCCGAGGCTACCCTTTTACTCAATCGCAACAGAAGTTATCAGCCGAGGCCGATTACTTGCCTTTGCGCATTTGCTGGACGGTACGCAGCTGGGCTGCGGCCTCGGCCAGACGTGCGGCGGCGGCACTGTAGTCGAAGTCCGCGCCTTTCAGATTCAGGGCGTTCTCGGCAGCCTTGAGGGCTTCCTGAGCTTGCGCTTCATCCAGGTCTGCAGCACGTTGCACGGTATCGGCAAGCACCTTGACCATGTTCGGCTGAACCTCGAGGAAACCACCAGAGATGTAGAACACCTCTTGGGCGCCACCCTGCTTGGTCAGCGTAATCGGACCTGGCTTCAGATTGGTGATCAGCGGCGCGTGGCCTGGAGCGATACCAAGATCACCCAGGTTACCGTGCGCAACCACCATCTCGACCAGACCGGAGAAAATTTCTCCTTCCGCGCTGACGATATCGCAATGGACTGTCATAGCCATCTGCTTGCCTCAACCTGATAGCGCCCCTTGCGGGGCGCAGGAATTACAGTTTCTTGGCTTTCTCGATCGCTTCGTCGATGCTGCCGACCATGTAGAACGCTTGTTCTGGCAGGTGGTCGTAGTCACCTTTGAGGATGCCGCTGAAGCCAGCGATGGTGTCTTTCAGGGAAACGTACTTGCCTGGCGAACCGGTGAAGACTTCGGCCACGAAGAACGGCTGCGACAGGAAGCGCTGGATCTTACGAGCGCGGGCTACCAGTTGCTTGTCGGTCTCGGACAGTTCGTCCATACCCAGGATCGCAATGATGTCCTTCAGCTCTTTGTAGCGCTGCAGAACATACTGAACGCCACGAGCGGTGTCGTAGTGCTCGTTGCCGATCACGTTCGGGTCCAGCTGGCGCGAAGTCGAGTCCAGTGGATCGACCGCTGGGTAGATACCCAGGGAGGCGATGTCACGGGACAGAACGACGGTGGCGTCCAAGTGGGCGAAGGTGGTCGCTGGCGACGGGTCGGTCAAGTCGTCCGCAGGTACGTATACAGCCTGAACGGAGGTGATCGAACCTTCCTTGGTGGAGGTGATGCGCTCTTGCAGAACGCCCATCTCTTCAGCCAGGGTCGGCTGGTAACCTACTGCCGAAGGCATACGGCCCAGCAGTGCGGATACTTCGGTACCGGCCAGGGTGTAACGATAGATGTTGTCGACGAACAGCAGAACGTCGTTACCTTCGTCACGGAACTTCTCAGCCATGGTCAGGCCGGTCAGCGCTACGCGCAGACGGTTTCCTGGTGGCTCGTTCATCTGACCGTAGACCAGTGCCACTTTGTCGAGAACGTTGGAGTCCTTCATCTCGTGGTAGAAGTCGTTACCCTCACGAGTACGCTCACCCACACCAGCGAACACGGAGTAACCGCTGTGTTCCATGGCGATGTTACGGATCAGTTCCATCATGTTTACGGTCTTGCCGACACCGGCACCACCGAACAGACCAACTTTACCACCCTTGGCGAACGGGCAAACCAGGTCGATAACCTTGATGCCGGTTTCCAGCAGGTCGTTGCCGCCTGCCTGGTCAGCGAACGAAGGCGCTGGCTGGTGGATACCGCGACGCTCTTCTTCACCGATCGGGCCGGCTTCGTCGATCGGGTTGCCCAGTACGTCCATGATACGGCCCAGGGTGGCCTTACCAACAGGAACGGAAATGGCAGCGCCGGAGTCAACGACTTCCAGACCGCGCTTCAGGCCTTCGGTGGAGCCCATCGCAATGGTACGAACCACGCCGTCGCCCAGCTGCTGCTGAACTTCCAGGGTGGTTTCCGCGCCTTGTACTTTCAGCGCGTTGTATACACTCGGCACGACATCACGTGGGAATTCCACGTCGATGACGGCGCCGATGATTTGAACGATACGTCCGCTACTCATAGCTGGATCCTCTGAATTTTTGAACCGTTAAACCGCGGCAGCGCCGCCGACGATTTCCGAGATCTCCTGGGTGATCGCAGCCTGACGCGCCTTGTTGTAGATCAACTGAAGCTCTTTGATCAAATCACCGGCGTTGTCTGTGGCGTTCTTCATGGCGATCATCCGGGCCGCTTGTTCAGCAGCGTTGTTCTCGACCACCGCCTGGTATACCTGCGACTCCACGTAACGCACCATCAAGCCGTCCAGCAGCTCTTTTGCGTCGGGTTCGTACAGGTAATCCCAGTGATGCTTGAGATCCTGATCCGGGGTTGCCACCAACGGTACCAATTGCTCGACCGTTGGCTTCTGGGTCATGGTGTTGATGAACTTGTTCGAAACCACGGAGAGGCGATCGATACGGCCGTCCAGGTAGGCGTCCAGCATCACTTTGACGGAGCCGATCAGATCGTTGATCGATGGCTCTTCGCCCAAGTGGCTGATCGCTGCTACGACGTTGCCGCCAAAGATGCGGAAGAAAGTCGCACCCTTGCTGCCGATCACGCACAGGTCGATTTCCACGCCCTGTTCGCGGTTTGCGCTCATGTCCTTGACCAAGGCCTTGAACAGGTTGGTATTCAAGCCACCGCACAGACCACGGTCACTGCTCACCACGATATAACCGGCGCGCTTTACAGGGCGCTCGATCATGAACGGGTGGCGGTATTCCGGGTTGGCGTTGGCCAGATGACCGATCACCTGGCGGATACGCTCCGCGTAAGGACGGCTAGCAGCCATGCGCATTTGTGCCCTGCGCATCTTGCTGACCGCCACTTTCTCCATGGCGCTGGTAATTTTTTGCGTGCTTTTGATGCTCGCAATCTTACTGCGAATCTCTTTTGCGCCTGCCATGTATCACCTATCAGGTTAGCAAGCGGGGGCCAGGGCCCCCGCTGCGGCTTACCAGGTCTGGGTGGCCTTGAACTTCTCGATACCGGCTTTCAGGCCTGCGTCGATTTCGTCGTTGAAGTCACCCTTCACGTTGATCTTCGCCATCAGTTCAGCGTGATCACGGTTGAAGAAGGCGATCAGTGCTTGCTCGAAGCTGCCGATCTTGGAGACTTCTACGTCGGTCAGGAAGCCACGCTCAGCGGCGTACAGCGACAGTGCCATGTCCGCGATGGACATTGGCGCGTACTGTTTCTGCTTCATCAGCTCGGTAACGCGCTGACCATGCTCCAGCTGCTTGCGGGTCGCTTCGTCCAGATCGGACGCGAACTGGGCGAATGCAGCCAGTTCACGGTACTGAGCCAGCGCGGTACGAATACCACCGGACAGCTTCTTGATGATCTTGGTCTGAGCGGCACCACCTACGCGGGATACCGAAACACCGGCGTTCACTGCAGGGCGGATGCCCGAGTTGAACATGGCCGATTCCAGGAAGATCTGACCGTCGGTGATGGAAATCACGTTGGTCGGAACGAACGCGGAAACGTCGCCAGCCTGGGTTTCGATGATCGGCAGAGCAGTCAGGGAACCGGTTTTGCCAGTGACAGCACCGTTGGTAAACTTCTCGACGTACTCTTCCGAAACGCGCGATGCACGCTCCAGCAGACGGGAGTGGAGATAGAACACGTCGCCTGGGTACGCTTCACGTCCTGGTGGACGGCGCAGCAGCAGGGAGATCTGACGGTAGGCAACGGCCTGCTTGGACAGGTCATCGTAAACGATCAGAGCGTCTTCACCGCGGTCACGGAAGAACTCGCCCATGGTGCAACCGGCGTATGGCGCCAGGAATTGCAGTGCGGCGGATTCCGAAGCACTGGCAACAACCACGATGGTGTTGGCCAGGGCGCCGTTTTCTTCCAGCTTGCGAACGATGTTGGCAACGGTGGAACGCTTCTGGCCGACAGCTACATAAACACAGAAAATACCGGAGTCTTTCTGGTTGATGATGGCGTCGATGGCCATGGCGGTCTTGCCGATCTGACGGTCGCCAATGATCAGCTCACGCTGGCCACGGCCGACAGGGATCATGGCGTCGACGGATTTGTAGCCAGTCTGTACAGGCTGGTCTACCGACTTACGCCAGATCACGCCTGGAGCTACTTTCTCGACCGCGTCGGTCTGGGTGTTGCCCAGAGGACCTTTGCCGTCGATCGGGTTGCCCAGTGCGTCGACGACGCGACCCAGCAGTTCCTTACCAACCGGAACTTCCAGGATGCGGCCGGTGCACTTGGCGCTCATGCCTTCGGCGAGGGTGTCGTAGGCACCCAGGATCACTGCACCTACGGAGTCTTGCTCCAGGTTCAGGGCCATGCCGTAGACGCCGCCCGGGAACTCGATCATTTCGCCGTACATGACGTCGGCCAGACCGTGGATCCGCACGATACCGTCGGAAACCGAAACAACGGTACCTTCGTTACGGGCTTGGGAGCTCACATCGAGGTTGTCGATGCGGCCCTTGATGATTTCACTAATTTCGGAAGGATTGAGTTGCTGCATTGCTCTGCTGCCCCTTCAAACTCAAGATTTCAATGCTTCGGCCAGTTTCGCGATTTTGCCGCGAACAGAGCCATCGATTACCAGGTCACCAGCGCGGATGACGACGCCGCCAATCAGGCTGGCATCCTCCGACGCGTGCAGGCGCACTTCCTGGCCTAACCGTGCACTGAGAACCTTGGCGAGTTTGTCTTGCTGTTCTTGGTTCAACGCGAAGGCACTGGTGACTTCCACGTCCACGGATTTCTCTTGCTCGGCCTTGTACAGGTCAAACAGAGCGGCAATCTCCGGCAGAAGCAGGAGACGGTCGTTTTCCGCGGCAACATGAATGAAATTCTGTGCCTGTGCATTGAACTTGTCACCGCACACGTCAATGAACGTGGCGGCCTTTTCTGCGCTCGTCAGTCGCGGGGCCTTGAGCAGGCGCTGCATGGTGTCGTCTTGCGACACCGCAGCAGCCAGGCCGAGCATGGCTGACCAATTGGCCAGTTGCTGATGGGCCTGGGCATGCTCAAAGGCAGCCTTAGCGTAAGGTCGGGCCAACGTGGTCAGTTCTGCCATGATCGCCCTCGCTTAAATTTCAGCGGCCAGTTTGTTAACCAGCTCCGCATGCGCGTTTTGATCGATTGTGGCGCCAAGGATCTTTTCAGCACCGCCAACGGCCAGAGCACCCACTTGGGCACGCAGGGCGTCTTTAGCGCTGTTCAGTTCCTGTTCGATCTCGGCCAGAGCCTGAGCCTTCACACGGTCAGCTTCGACGCGGGCCTGTTCACGGGCTTCCTCGACAAGCTGAGCAGCGCGTTTCTTGCTTTGCTCAATGATTTCGGCTGCCTGTGCTTTAGCTTCACGCAGTTGCTGACCCGCTTTCTCTTGGGCCAGCTCCAGGTCGCGAGCTGCGCGGTTGGCAGCGTCCAAACCGTCGGCAATCTTCTTTTGGCGCTCTTGCAGAGCAGTGATGACCGGAGGCCATACGTACTTCATGCAGAAGAGTACAAAAATCAGGAAAGCAACGGATTGGCCAATCAGGGTTGCATTAATGTTCACGCCAACACCTCGCTCGGTCTTAATTCATACAGCCATCAACTCGTGGTGACGAGTGATTAGCCGGCGATCTGACCAACGAACGGATTCGCGAAGGTGAAGAACAGAGCGATACCAACACCGATCATGGTTACGGCGTCGAGCAGACCGGCAACGATGAACATTTTGACCTGCAGCATCGGAACCATTTCTGGTTGACGAGCAGCGCCTTCCAGGAATTTGCCGCCCAGCAGGCCGAAACCAATGGCGGTACCCAGAGCACCCAGGCCGATCAGCAGAGCAACAGCGATAGCGGTCAGACCAACTACAGTTTCCATCTTTCCTCCCGACTTTTACGTCGTATTGGTTAGGTTTTTAGTTTGAAGCGGTAAAACAAATCGTGAGTACAGCTGCCCTTGCGGACTTTTTAAGCCCTCCCCCCGAACAGGCGGGGAAGGCTATCAGACACGCCAGGCGGTCTTAATGGTTATCTTCGTGCGCCATCGACAGGTAGACGATGGTCAGCATCATGAAGATGAAAGCTTGCAGGGTGATGATCAGGATGTGGAACACAGCCCACGCCCATTGCAGCACCACACCCAGGCCGCTGAGCCACAGCAGGCCGGAGCCGAACATGACCGCGATCAGGATGAACACCAGTTCGCCGGCATACATGTTGCCGAACAGACGCAGTGCCAGCGAGATCGGTTTGGCGATCAGGGTGACGAATTCGAGCAGGAAGTTGACCGGAATCAGCAGGATCTGCACGAAGATGTTCTTGCTGCCGAACGGGTGCAGGGTCAGTTCACCGATGAAGCCGCCCAGGCCCTTGACCTTGATGCTGTAGAAGATGATCAGGGCGAACACGCTGAAGGCCATGGCCAGGGTCGCGTTCGGGTCGGTGGTCGACACGGCGCGGAACGGAATGTGCGGATCACCGGAAATCAGGATGGCCAGCTGAGGAATCCAGTCGACCGGTACCAGGTCGACGGCGTTCATCAGGAATACCCAGACGAAGATGGTCAGTGCCAGCGGTGCGATTACCGGGCTACGGCCGTGGAAGGAGTCCTTCACGCTGCCGTTGACGAAATCGACCATCACTTCCACGAAGTTCTGCAGACCGCCAGGCTGGCCGGAAGTCGCCTTCTTTGCCGCCATGCGGAAAATGAACAGGAAGATCAGACCCAGCGCGACGGACCAACCCAGGGTGTCCAGGTGGAACGCCCAGAAGCCCATTGCCTTGGCTTCTGCAGCCGAATGGGCAAAGCCCCAGCTGCCGTCTGGTAGTTGACCGTAGGTCAGGTTCTGCAAGTGGTGCTGGATATAGCCCGAAGCGGTTTCTGCTGCCATGGTTGCCTCAAACGCCCTAAGGTCTCGAAAGTCTTTTATTCATCAGCAGGGGCGCGAACCAGCTGACCAAAAGGGTCAACACGAAGACGCCGAATACTGCTAACGGCGCCAGTGGCTTCACTCCTGCGAAGGTCAGTGCAAAAAGCACTGCCGTCAAAATCATCTTGCCTGCCTCGCCAGCGTAGAACGACTTGACGATGGCTTGTGCTGCCCGAGCTCCGCTGAAGCGAAAAGCCTTCCAGGCGAAATACACATTGGGCAGCCACGCAATCAAACCTCCGCAAAGGCCTGAATATCCACTGACCGCCCCTTTCCACTGCCACAACACCAGGGTTGCCAGCAGCAGTACGACGAATTGAGCCAGCAGTACCGGAAAAACCGCCCAGCGATGGAAAGGCAGGCGGTTTGGCGTGCGGATTTCCATCACAACTGCTCCTCGTAAGTCGACCAACAAGTCAGCTATGACTTGGCATAATTTGTGCCGACAAAATGCGCGCAGAGTATAGGGGTGGATTAACCCCTATTCAACTCTTCGTAGTGATTTCCGACTGCGCGCTACAACAGGAATTGTTTCAGCGGATGTGAGCAAGCACGCCTTGCAACTCGTCAAGCGAGTTGTAACGAATAACCAACTGGCCCTTGCCCTTGTTCCCATGACGGATCTGGACGGCCGACCCCAGCCGCTCTGCGAGCCGCTGTTCAAGGCGTGCGATATCCGGATCAGGTTTGCTTGGTTCGACCGGATCAGGCTTGTCACTGAGCCACTGACGAACCAGTGCCTCGGTTTGGCGCACGGTGAGACCACGTGCGACAACATGACGCGCCCCCTCCTCCTGACGGTTTTCGTCCAGGCCGAGCAATGCGCGTGCGTGGCCCATCTCCAGGTCACCGTGGGCGAGCATGGTCTTGATCGCCTCCGGCAAGGTGATCAGGCGCAGCAGGTTGGCCACGGTGACCCGCGACTTGCCCACGGCGTCGGCCACCTGTTGCTGGGTGAGCTCGAATTCCTGCTGCAGACGCTGCAGGGCCATGGCCTCTTCCAGCGGGTTGAGGTCTTCGCGCTGGATGTTCTCGATCAGCGCCATGGCAATGGCGGCTTCATCGGGCACTTCGCGGACCATGGCCGGGATCGTGTCCAGGCCGGCCTGCTGGGTCGCGCGCCAGCGGCGCTCACCGGCGATGATCTCGAAGCGGTTGTCGCCAATCGGGCGGACCACGATCGGTTGCATGACGCCATGGCTGCGAATCGAATGCGCGAGCTCTTCCAGCGCCTCCGGGTCCATGTCCCGACGCGGCTGGTACTTGCCACGCTGGATCAGCTCGACCGGCAGGTGTTGCAGTTCTTTCTGGTCGATCTTCACAGCCTGCTCTTCGAGCGCGCTGACGGAAGGACCACTGAGCAGTGCATCCAACCCACGTCCGAGACCCCGTTTCTTGACGGCCATACGGATTCCTTAAGTTGTTTGTGCAGTGCGTGATGGACGGCGCTGACGGCGAACCAGTTCCCCGGCCAGGGCCAGATAAGCCAGCGCGCCGCGCGATTGCTTGTCGTAGGCCAAGGCCGGCATGCCGAAGCTGGGGGCCTCGGCCAGGCGAATATTGCGCGGAATGACCGTGTCGTACAGCTGCGGGCCAAAGTGTTCCTTCAGCTGCGCCGAAACATCGTTGTTCAGGCTCAGGCGAGGATCGTACATGGTCCGCAGCAAGCCCTCGATCTTCAGCTCCGGGTTCAACCGGGCGGCGATGCGCTTGATGTTATCCACAAGGTCGCTGAGGCCTTCCAGTGCGTAGTACTCGCACTGCATGGGGATGATCACGCCATCGGAAGCGACCAGGGCGTTAAGCGTGAGCATGGACAGCGACGGCGGGCAGTCGATGAGGATGTAGTCGTAGTTCTCACGGATGGGCGCCAGTGCGTTGCGCAGACGGCTCTCCTTGACCTGCATTTCCAGCAGCACCACCTCGGCGGCGGTCAGGTCGCGGTTGGCCGGCAGCAACTGGAACCCACCGTGCTCGGAGTAATGCATGGCCTGGGCCAGGTCGCATTCCCCGATCAGCAGGTCGTAGACCGAGTGCTCGAGCTCGTGTTTGTCCACACCGCTGCCCATGGTGGCGTTGCCCTGCGGATCGAGGTCGATCAGCAGCACACGACGCTTGGTCGCGGCCAGCGAGGCGGCGAGATTGATACAGGTGGTGGTCTTGCCTACACCACCTTTCTGGTTCGCGATTGCGAATACCTTAGCCATTGATGCGCGTGTTCCCAGTCATGCCTTGCGGCGCAGTATCAGCAGATGGCGCTGGCCCTGGCAACCTGGAACGGTCAGGGCCTGTTCGCTTTCCACTGTGAAGTCTGCGGGCAATGCTACCAGTTCATCGGCAGGATGCAGCCCCTTCATTGCAAGCCATTGCGTCCCGGTGTCGCCCAGATGGCGGGTCCAGTTGGTGAAGTTCTCCATGCTGCTGAAAGCGCGGGAGATGATTCCGTCGAACGGCTGCGCCGGCTGGAAGGCTTCGACCCGGCTGTGGATAACCGTGAGGTTGTCCAGTTTGAGCTCCATTTTCACCTGGGTCAGGAAGCGGGTCTTCTTGCCGTTGGAGTCCAGCACCGTCACGCGCTTGTGCGGATGCAGGATAGCCAACGGAATACCCGGCATGCCACCGCCACTGCCGACATCCAGCCAGTTGTCACGCTCGCTGTGGATAAACGCCATGACGCTCAGGCTGTCGAGCAGATGGCGCGACACCATCTCGTCCGGGTCGCGCACGGCCGTGAGGTTGTAGGCTTTGTTCCATTTGATCAACAGGGCCAGGTAGCCAAGCAGTTTCTCGTGCTGCTCGGCGCTCAGCTCGACACCGAGCTGGCGCGCGCCTGTGGACAACTCTTCAGCGTGTTGCGGGGTGACCAGGGAACTCAAGCGCTTTGCTCCAATTCGCGGCCAGCGCCGCGTTTTTTCAAGTAAATCAGCAACAGGGAAATCGCCGCCGGGGTCACGCCTGGGATGCGCGAAGCCTGGCCCAGGGTTTCCGGGCGGGTCTGGCCAAGCTTGCCCTGGATCTCCTTGGAAAGGCCGGAAATCGTCGTGTAGTCGATATCCACAGGCAGGCGGGTGTCTTCGCTGGCGCGCAGGCGAGCGATTTCATCCTGCTGGCGGTCGATGTAGCCCGCGTACTTGGTGCGGATCTCGACCTGCTCGGCGACCTGTGGATCGATCGCGTCACCGCCGGTCGCCTCGATCAGCCCGGCGTAGTCGATTTCCGGGCGCGCCAACAGGTTCAGCAGGCTGTATTCGTGGCTGAGCGGCGTGCCGAACTTATCCACAATGGCTTGGCCTTGTTCGGTGTTCGGCCGCACCCAGGTCGACTTCAGGCGCTGTTCCTCACGCTCGATGCCGTCACGCTTGGCGCAGAAGGCGGCCCAGCGCTGATCGTCGATAAGGCCCAGTTCACGGCCTTTCTCGGTCAGGCGCAGGTCGGCGTTGTCTTCGCGCAGGATCAGGCGGTACTCGGCACGTGAGGTGAACATGCGGTACGGCTCCTGGGTACCCAGGGTGATCAGGTCGTCGACCAGTACGCCGATGTAGGCTTCGTCGCGGCGCGGGCACCAGCTTTCGCGGCCCTGTGCGCGCAGTGCGGCGTTGGTCCCGGCCAGCAGGCCCTGGGCACCGGCTTCTTCGTAACCGGTGGTGCCGTTGATCTGCCCGGCGAAGAACAGGCCACCGATGACTTTGGTCTCGAGGCTGTACTTGAGGTCACGCGGGTCGAAGTAGTCGTACTCGATGGCGTAGCCCGGGCGGACGATGTGGGCGTTTTCCATGCCGCGGATCGAACGCACCAGCTCCAGCTGCACGTCGAACGGCAGCGAAGTGGAAATACCGTTGGGGTACAGCTCATGGGTGTTCAGGCCTTCCGGCTCGATGAACACCTGGTGGCTTTCCTTGTCGGCGAACCGGTGGATCTTGTCTTCGATCGATGGGCAGTAGCGCGGACCGACGCCTTCGATCACACCCGAGTACATCGGCGAACGATCGAGGTTCGAGGCGATGATCTCGTGGGTACGCGCATTGGTATGGGTAATCCAGCAGCTCACCTGCCGTGGGTGCATTTCGGCATTGCCCATGAAGGACATGACCGGGATCGGCGTATCACCTGGCTGCTCGGTCATCACCGAGAAATCCACAGAGCGCCCATCGATGCGTGGCGGAGTCCCGGTTTTCAGGCGGCCGACGCGCAGCGGCAGTTCACGCATGCGGTGGGCCAGGGCGATCGAGGGTGGATCACCGGCACGGCCACCGGAATGGTTTTGCAGACCAATGTGGATAAGCCCGCCGAGGAAAGTACCAGTGGTCAGTACCACCGATTCGGCGAAGAAACGCAAACCCATCTGGGTAACTACGCCCTTGACCTGGTCCTGCTCGACGATCAGGTCGTCGCAGGACTGCTGGAATATCCACAGGTTCGGCTGGTTTTCCAGGATTTCACGCACCACCGCCTTGTAGATGGCGCGGTCGGCCTGCGCACGGGTGGCGCGTACCGCCGGGCCCTTGCGGTTGTTCAGAACGCGGAACTGGATGCCGCTCTTGTCGGTGGCCAGCGCCATGGCGCCGCCGAGGGCATCGATCTCTTTGACCAGATGGCTTTTGCCAATACCGCCAATGGCGGGGTTGCAGCTCATGTGACCGAGGGTTTCCACGTTATGGGTCAGCAGCAGGGTTTTCACACCCATGCGTGCAGACGCAAGCGCAGCCTCGGTACCGGCATGGCCGCCGCCGATGACGATCACTTCAAAACGGGAAGGGAAATCCACCACGCACCTCGTGCCTGTTTTTGCGAATAGAGAAGGTAAGCCGACAAGTATAGGGACTTCACCCCCTTTAAAGAAACCGTCTGAGCAAATTTTGACCAGTCTGTGGATGAGTGGCAGACAACAGAAATCAACAAGAAGAAATTTATAAAAGCTTTGTTTTTATGTTTATTCTTATGCACAACCATATCTGTGGATAAAGCTCTGTAGGTCTTGAATGGCGCTGTGTAGAAAGAAATTAAACCCTGTGTCTGGAGTGCCATGAGGGCTATGGATAACGTCATTTATCCTGTGGATGAAATGGCTATTTACCCACAGGCGGATTTCTCCTCAGGAAAAAAGCCTGCTTATCAACTGAGCTGAAGATGGGTTTTCCACAGGGCTCCTGAGCGCAGTTTTCAGGTTGTGGATGAAAAAATACTCAAGTTCGGGACAGATGCGGACAAGGCGACAGCTGGTTTTCCGCAAAAGCGTTGGCCCAGCCATAGAGATCTAGCGGTTGTACTGGCGTCTTCGCGGGCATGCCCGCGCCCACAGGTGCGCTGTTGACCTCACTGTGGTCATCTCCTGCAATGAATTTGAGGCAAAAAAAAGCCGCTCCCGAAGGAGCGGCCTTGGCCTAGCGTGGCTGTGGATTACTTGCCGATGCAGAAGCTGGAGAAAATGCGCCCCAGCAGGTCATCCGAGCTGAACGCCCCGGTAATTTCCCCCAGGGCATGCTGTGCCTGGCGCAAGTCTTCTGCCAGCAGCTCTCCCGCGCCCGCCAAGGTCAACTGTGCACGGCCGTGCTCCAGGTGCTCGCTGGCCTGGCGCAAGGCATCCAGGTGCCGCCGGCGGGCACTGAAACCACTCTCCGCCGTCTGTTCGTAACCCATGCATGCCTTCAGATGGTCGCGCAGCAGTTGCAGCCCAGTGTCGTCGCCCTTGGCACTGAGGGTGATGGTCACATGGCCGTCATCGCACTGTTCCAGCGCCACCCGCTCGCCACTCAGGTCGGCCTTGTTGCGAATCAGCGTGACCTTGGCAGGGTCGGGCCGCTGATCGAGAAACTCGGGCCACAAGGCAAACGGGTCGCTGGCCTCGGGCGCGGTGGAGTCGACCACCAGCAACACACGATCGGCCTCGCCAATGGCCTTCAGGGCCCGTTCTACGCCGATCTTTTCCACATGGTCATCGGTATCACGCAAACCGGCGGTATCGACCACGTGCAGCGGCATACCGTCGATGTGGATATGTTCGCGCAGGATGTCCCGTGTGGTGCCGGCGATGTCGGTGACAATGGCGGCTTCCCGACCAGCCAGCTGGTTAAGCAGGCTCGACTTGCCGGCATTCGGCCGCCCGGCGATGACCACCGTCATCCCGTCACGCAGCAGGGCACCCTGCCCGGCCTCACGTTGTACGGTGGATAACTCGCCGCGCACTGCATCGAGCATGGACAGGACGTGGCCATCGGCGAGGAAGTCGATCTCCTCTTCGGGGAAGTCGATTGCTGCCTCGACGTAGATGCGCAGGGCGATCAGCGCCTCGGTCAGGCTGTGCACACGCTTGGAGAACTCCCCCTGCAGCGAGCGCAGGGCGTTACGTGCCGCCTGGCTGGAGCTGGCCTCGATCAGGTCGGCAATGGCTTCGGCCTGGGCCAGGTCGAGCTTGTCGTTGAGGAACGCGCGTTCGCTGAATTCACCCGGGCGGGCCAGACGACAGCCAACTTGTACACAGCGCTGCAGCAGCATGTCCAGGACCACCGGGCCACCGTGGCCTTGGAGTTCGAGCACATCTTCGCCGGTGAACGAGTTCGGCCCAGGGAAGAACAACGCAATCCCCTCGTCAAGCACCAGCCCTTCATCGTCGCGGAACGGGCCGTAATGGGCATGGCGAGGGGTCAGCGTACGACCGGTGATCAACTGCCCGGCCTTGCTGGCCAAAGGGCCGGACAACCTGACAATACCCACACCACCGCGGCCTTGGGCGGTAGCGATGGCGGCGATGGTTTCACGCACAGTGTTCATGCTCGAAAGCCTCTACGACAAAAACGACAGATAGCAAAAACGCCCCACTAGGGGGCGTTTTTTATTCACAGGCTAGCGTACTAGCCCGTCAAGCAGCAGCTTTTTTGGTGGCTGCTTCGATACGGCGAGTGATGTACCACTGCTGCGAAATCGACAGGCAGTTGTTCACAACCCAGTACAGCACCAGACCAGCCGGGAACCACAGGAAGAAGAAGGTGAAGATGATCGGCATCATTTTCATCACCTTGGCCTGCATCGGATCCGGCGGGGTCGGGTTCAGGCGCTGCTGGATGAACATGGTGGCGCCCATGATGATCGGCAGGATGAAGAACGGATCCTTGATCGACAGGTCGGTAATCCACAGCATCCATGGGGCCTGGCGCATTTCTACGCTTTCCAGCAGTACCCAGTACAGGGCCAGGAATACCGGCATCTGCACCAGGATCGGCAGGCAGCCGCCCAGCGGGTTGATCTTCTCTTTCTTGTACAGCTCCATCATCGCCTGGGACATCTTCTGGCGATCGTCACCGAAGCGTTCTTTCAGCGCGGCGAGCTTGGGCGCAACAGCACGCATACGCGCCATGGAGCGGTAGCTGGCAGCCGACAGCGGGAAGAACAGGCCTTTGATCAGCATGGTCAGCACGATGATCGACCAGCCCCAGTTACCCAGCAGGCTGTGGATATGTTGCAGCAGCCAGAAGATTGGCTGGGCGATGAACCACAAGAAGCCGTAGTCGACGGTCAGTTCCAGGCCTGGGGACAACTCTTTCAGCTTGGACTGGATCTTCGGGCCGGCGTACAGCATGGCGCTGGTTTCGACCTTGCCACCAGCAGGGACGCTGAGGGCCGGGCCGGTGTAGCCGATGATGTAGTTGCCCTGGCTGTCCTTGCGAGTCTGGACAACGTTGTTATCCGACTTGGCCGGAATCCAGGCGGTTACGAAGTAGTGCTGCAGCCATGCAACCCAGCCGCCGGACACATTTTCTTTCAAACTACCTTTGTCGATGTCCTTCATCGAGACCTTTTTGTAAGGCTCGGAAGCTGTCCACAGGGCTGCGCCCAGGTAGGTGGCGGTGCCAGTGGCAGTGCTCGAGGACGGATCGCCGCTGGCGTCGCGCTTGAGCTGGGCAAACATGTTGCCGCTCCAGGCCTGGTCGCTCTGGTTGTCGATCAGGTAGCTGACATTCAGGTCGTACTCACCGCGCTTGAAGCTGAAGCGCTTGATGTAGTTGACTCCGTTGTCGCTGAACTTCAGGTCGACCACCAGTTGTTCCTGGCCGTCGGCCAGCTGGTAGCTCTTCTGCTCGGCGGCATACAGCGGGCGGCCGCTGGCGCGGGCATCCGGGCCGTTGGCACCGGTCAGACCGCTTTGTGCCAGGTAAACACGCTCACCACCGTTGTCGAACAACTGGAACGGAATGTTCGGGTGGTCCTGACGGCGTGGGTACTTCGGCAGGTTCAACTGGACGATGTCACCACCGACCGGATCGATAGCCAGTTCCAGAACGTCGGTCTTGACTCGGATCAGGTCCTTGCTGAGTGCGACCGGTGCCAGTTCGGCAGGGCTCGATTCGGCGTTGGCGCTCGGCACATCGGCGCTGGCGCCGTTGTTACCGGCCGGCACGCCATCGGGCAAGCCCGGCGCAACAGTGCTGGCAGCAGTATTCTGAGTCGGCAGGGCAGCCTGGCCGTAGTCATCGTTCCACTTCAGGACCATGACGTAGGACACGACTGCCAGCGCGGCGATCAGGATCGTGCGTTTAATATCCATGATTACTCGGCTATCGAAGAAGTTCGGGAGGAAGGAGCGGGTGGAACGGGGTCGAAACCGCCGTCATTCCACGGATGACAACGCCCCAGGCGACGAACGGCCAGCCACCCACCACGCCAGACGCCATGGTTTTCGATGGCTTCATAAGCGTAACAGGAGCAACTGGGGAAAAAACGACAGTGGTTGGCCATCAGAGGACTAATGGCGTAACGGTAAAACTGGATCGGAACGAGGGCCAGTTTACGCATCTTGACTGTCTACCCCTGCGGAATTGGCGGTGACTGCTGGAGTTGGCCGGCTGCGCGCCAGACGTTTCCAGAGTTTGCCAAAGTGTTGGTGCAATTCCGGGTTTTCTATCTCACCCAATCCCTTGCGCGCGACGATCACGATGTCCAACCCGGCAAGCAACTGCTGGTTCAGGCGAAAGGAATCGCGCATCAAGCGCTTGAGGCGGTTGCGTTGAACGGCGAGCTTGACGCTCTTCTTGCCGATCACCAGGCCGAGACGAGGGTGATCGAGACCGTTCTCGCGAGCAAGGATCAGCAGGTTTTTCCCTGGAACCTTGCCGGTTGGGGAGTCGAAGACCGCTTTGAAGTGTCGGGGTGTAAGCAGTCGCTTTTCCCGACTGAAGTCCTGACTCACCACCTGTGCCGAAAAATCAAATGGCCAGACGCTTACGGCCTTTGGCACGACGACGCGACAGAACGGCGCGGCCGTTTTTGGTAGCCATACGGGCACGGAAACCGTGGGTGCGGGCGCGCTTGATGGTGCTTGGTTGGAAAGTACGTTTCATGGCGTGTTACCTGGTTTGTCGACGACCGGGCCGGGATGGCCCCCTTTTTAAGAGACCGGCGATTCTAGAGAAAGCAAGCCCATAGGTCAATTTCCAACCAGCCTTTCCCTATAGGGCGTGTGATGGACGGTGCTTGCTCGTCCATCCTCGAGGGGATGCTTGATCGGACAGACGAATCGGGGACAACATGAAAAAAAAGAAGAGACATATAAAAAGCTTTTCTGAAGAACTTATAGATATTAGGTGGATAACCTTCTGTGGATAACCTTCTGTAGGCCACAAAATTCGCCATGTACAGAGTTTTGAAACTTTGTTCTCAACCGGTGCTGCGCTTGTTTTCATCGTGGTCGAAAGCTGTGGATTAAAATGGTACTTACCCACAGCAGAGTTATCAACAGACTACGACCTAGGGTTGTGCATAGCCCTCATGGTCGCTTATCCACAGGTCTTATGCACAGTGCGGCGAAGTCGTTTTGGTCGATAAATGGCTGTTTTGTCATGGTTCCTAACGTGTCCACATGTGGATAACTGAACGCTCGACCGGTACAATGTCGGATTGTTTTTGCCTCATCCGGCTTTCAAACTCAGGGGATATCCGTGTCAGTGGAACTTTGGCAGCAGTGCGTGGAGCTTCTGCGCGATGAACTGCCTGCCCAGCAATTCAACACCTGGATCCGTCCGCTACAGGTCGAAGCCGAAGGCGACGAGTTGCGCGTCTATGCGCCTAACCGTTTCGTTCTCGATTGGGTCAATGAAAAGTACCTGGGCCGCTTGCTCGAGCTGTTGGGTGAAAACGGCAGCGGAATTGCGCCTGCCCTTTCCTTATTAATAGGCAGCCGTCGCAGCTCGGCTCCGCGGGCTGCGCCCAACGCGCCAGTCAGCGCTGCCGTGGCCGCTTCGCTGGCGCAGACCCGGGCGCAGACCCAACCTCAGAGGCCTTTGCCGGTAGCGGCCGCAGTCGAGCCTGCGGCTGTAACAGCGGCAGAGCCTGTGCTGGTCAATGAAATGGCCGAGCCGTCGTCGCGTGACAGCTTCGATGCCATGGCCGAGCCCGTCTCGCCGCCAGCCAGCAATACCCGGACCGAACAGCGCACTGTGCAGGTGGAAGGTGCGCTCAAGCACACCAGCTACCTGAACCGCACCTTCACTTTCGACACCTTTGTTGAAGGTAAGTCGAACCAGTTGGCGCGCGCGGCTGCCTGGCAGGTGGCCGATAACCCCAAGCATGGCTACAACCCGCTGTTCCTGTATGGCGGCGTGGGCCTGGGTAAAACCCACCTTATGCATGCTGTGGGTAACCACCTGCTGAAGAAGAACCCGAACGCCAAGGTCGTGTACCTGCACTCGGAGCGCTTCGTCGCAGACATGGTCAAGGCGCTGCAGCTCAACGCCATCAACGAATTCAAGCGCTTCTACCGTTCGGTGGATGCGTTGCTGATCGACGATATCCAGTTCTTTGCTCGCAAAGAGCGCTCGCAGGAAGAGTTTTTCCACACCTTCAACGCCCTGCTTGAGGGCGGCCAGCAGGTAATTCTTACCTCTGACCGTTACCCCAAGGAGATCGAAGGCCTGGAAGAGCGCCTGAAGTCGCGCTTTGGTTGGGGGCTGACGGTGGCTGTAGAGCCACCAGAGCTGGAAACCCGCGTAGCGATCCTGATGAAGAAGGCCGATCAGGCCAAGGTCGAGCTGCCACATGATGCGGCCTTCTTCATTGCCCAGCGCATTCGCTCCAACGTACGTGAGCTCGAAGGTGCACTGAAGCGGGTGATTGCCCACTCGCACTTCATGGGCCGCGACATCACCATCGAGCTGATCCGTGAGTCGCTGAAAGACTTGCTGGCGCTGCAAGATAAACTGGTGAGTGTGGATAACATTCAGCGAACCGTCGCCGAGTACTACAAGATCAAGATCTCTGATCTGTTGTCCAAGCGTCGTTCGCGTTCTGTCGCGCGTCCACGTCAGGTGGCCATGGCCCTGTCCAAGGAGCTGACCAACCACAGTCTGCCGGAAATCGGCGACATGTTCGGTGGTCGCGACCACACGACCGTGCTGCACGCCTGCCGCAAGATCAACGAATTGAAGGAATCCGACGCGGACATCCGCGAGGACTACAAGAACCTGCTGCGGACGCTGACGACCTGATGGCCGTCTGCGCAGCTAATTGAAGGCAAGGGACTAGACCATGCATTTCACCATTCAACGCGAAGCCCTGTTGAAACCCCTGCAACTGGTCGCCGGTGTCGTAGAGCGCCGTCAGACCTTGCCGGTCCTGTCCAACGTATTGCTGGTCGTACAAGGCCAGCAACTGTCGTTGACCGGTACCGACCTGGAAGTCGAACTGGTAGGCCGCGTACAACTGGAAGAGCCGGCCGAGCCTGGCGAAATCACTGTGCCGGCGCGCAAGCTGATGGACATTTGTAAAAGCCTGCCGAACGACGCCCTGATCGATATCAAGGTCGACGAGCAGAAACTGTTGGTGAAGGCCGGCCGCAGCCGCTTCACCCTGTCTACCCTGCCAGCCAATGACTTCCCGACTGTGGAAGAAGGCCCGGGTTCGCTGACCTGCAACCTGGAACAGAGCAAGTTGCGCCGTCTGATCGAGCGCACCAGCTTCGCCATGGCCCAGCAGGATGTGCGCTATTACCTCAACGGCATGCTGCTGGAGGTTTCCCGTAACACCCTGCGCGCAGTTTCCACTGACGGCCACCGCCTGGCGCTGTGTTCCATGACCGCGCCGATCGAGCAGGAAGATCGCCACCAGGTCATCGTGCCACGCAAAGGTATCCTGGAACTGGCCCGCCTGCTGACCGACCCGGAAGGCATGGTCAGCATCGTCCTGGGCCAGCACCACATTCGCGCCACAACCGGTGAATTCACCTTCACTTCCAAGCTGGTGGATGGCAAGTTCCCGGACTACGAGCGTGTACTGCCCAAGGGCGGCGACAAGGTGGTGGTTGGTGACCGCCAGGCGCTGCGTGAAGCCTTCAGCCGAACTGCGATTCTTTCCAACGAAAAGTACCGCGGTATTCGCTTGCAACTGGCTGCTGGCCAACTGAAGATCCAGGCCAACAACCCTGAGCAGGAAGAAGCTGAAGAAGAGATCAGCGTGGACTACGAAGGTAGCTCGCTGGAAATCGGCTTTAACGTCAGCTACCTGCTGGACGTGCTGGGCGTGATGACTACCGAGCAAGTTCGTCTGATCCTGTCCGACTCCAACAGCAGTGCGCTGCTGCAGGAAGCTGGCAATGACGATTCTTCCTACGTTGTCATGCCGATGCGCCTGTAACCTGTAGCAGGCGCAATGTCCCTTCGACGGATCATGGTCACCGCGGTGCGCAACTTGCACCCGGTGACCCTCTCGCCCTCCCCCCGCATCAATATCCTTTTCGGCGCCAATGGCAGTGGCAAGACCAGTGTGCTTGAAGCTGTGCACTTGCTCGGGCTTGCGCGGTCATTTCGCAGCACCCGCCTGAACCCGGTTATCCAGTATGAGCAGTCTGCCTGTACCGTATTTGGTGAAGTGCAGTTGGCTGAAGGTGGCACCAGTAACCTGGGTGTCTCTCGAGAGCGGCAGGGAGAATTCACCATACGCATCGATGGGCAGAATGCACGTAGCGCCGCCCAGCTGGCGGAACTGTTACCGCTGCAGCTCATCAACCCAGACAGTTTCCGGCTGTTGGAAGGTGCCCCGAAAATACGCCGCCAGTTCCTGGATTGGGGTGTGTTCCACGTGGAACCTCGTTTTTTGCCAGCCTGGCAACGGCTGCAGAAGGCGCTGCGGCAGCGGAACTCATGGTTGCGTCATGGTACACTTGACGCAGCTTCGCAAGCCGCCTGGGACCGGGAATTGTGCCTGGCCAGCGCGGAAATAGATGAATACCGTCGCAACTACATCAAGGCCTTGAAGCCTGTCTTCGAGCGAACCCTGAGCGAACTGGTCGAGCTGGACGGGTTGACCCTGAGCTACTACCGAGGCTGGGACAAGGACCGGGAACTGCAAGAAGTACTCGCATCCTCTCTCCTTCGCGATCAGCAGATGGGCCATACCCAAGCCGGTCCGCAGCGTGCTGATCTGCGTCTTCGTCTGGCTGCCAATAACGCGGCCGACATCCTGTCGCGTGGTCAGCAAAAGCTGGTGGTGTGCGCATTGCGCATTGCCCAAGGCCACCTCGTCAGCCAGGCTCGTCGCGGTAACTGTATTTATCTCGTGGATGACTTGCCGTCCGAACTGGACGACAAGCATCGCCGCGCGCTGTGCCGCTTGCTTGAAGAATTACGCTGCCAGGTTTTCATCACCTGTGTAGATCACGAATTACTGAGGGAAGGCTGGCAGACGGAAACGCCAGTTGCTTTGTTCCACGTGGAACAAGGCCGTATCACCCAGACCCACGACCATCGGGAGTGAAGGCATGAGCGAAAATCAAACGTACGACTCCTCTAGCATCAAGGTGCTGAAAGGTTTGGATGCCGTACGCAAGCGTCCCGGCATGTACATTGGCGACACCGATGATGGTAGCGGCCTGCACCACATGGTCTTCGAGGTGGTCGACAACTCGATCGACGAAGCCCTCGCCGGTCACTGCGATGACATCACCGTCATCATCCACACGGACGAATCCATCAGTGTGCGCGACAACGGTCGCGGCATTCCGGTCGACGTGCATAAAGAAGAAGGCGTTTCCGCAGCCGAGGTCATCATGACCGTACTGCACGCCGGCGGTAAGTTCGATGATAACTCCTACAAAGTATCTGGCGGCTTGCACGGTGTAGGTGTTTCTGTTGTGAACGCCCTGTCCGAGAAGCTCGTGCTGACCGTTCGCCGGAGCGGCAAGATCTGGGAGCAGACCTACGTTCACGGCGTACCACAAGCGCCGATGGCTGTTGTCGGTGAAAGCGAAACCACCGGTACGCACATCCACTTCAAGCCGTCGGCTGAGACCTTCAAGAATATTCACTTCAGCTGGGACATCCTGGCCAAGCGTATTCGCGAGTTGTCGTTCCTCAACTCGGGCGTTGGCATTCTGCTGAAGGACGAGCGCAGCGGTAAGGAAGAGTTCTTCAAGTACGAAGGCGGCCTGCGTGCGTTCGTCGAGTACCTGAACACCAACAAGACGCCAGTCAACTCCCAGGTGTTCCACTTCAGCGTTCAGCGTGAAGACGGCGTGGGCGTGGAAGTTGCTCTGCAGTGGAACGACAGCTTCAACGAAAACCTGCTGTGCTTCACCAACAACATTCCACAGCGCGACGGTGGCACCCACTTGGTGGGCTTCCGTTCTTCGCTGACCCGTAGCCTGAACAGCTACATCGAACAGGAAGGCCTGGCCAAGAAGAACAAGGTGGCGACCACGGGTGACGACGCCCGTGAAGGCCTGACCGCGATCATCTCGGTGAAGGTACCGGACCCCAAGTTCAGCTCGCAGACCAAAGACAAGCTGGTTTCCTCGGAGGTGAAAACCGCCGTGGAACAGGAGATGAACAAGTACTTCTCTGACTTCCTGCTGGAAAACCCGAACGAGGCCAAGGCCGTCGTTGGCAAGATGATCGACGCTGCTCGTGCGCGTGAAGCGGCACGTAAAGCCCGCGAGATGACTCGCCGCAAAGGTGCGCTGGATATCGCCGGCCTGCCAGGCAAGTTGGCGGACTGCCAGGAGAAGGACCCTGCCCTTTCCGAACTGTACCTGGTGGAGGGTGACTCCGCAGGTGGCTCGGCCAAGCAAGGTCGTAACCGTCGTACCCAGGCGATCTTGCCGCTGAAGGGTAAGATCCTCAACGTCGAGAAAGCACGCTTCGACAAGATGATCTCGTCCCAGGAAGTGGGCACGCTGATCACTGCGCTTGGCTGTGGTATCGGCCGCGAAGAGTACAACATCGACAAGTTGCGTTATCACAACATCATCATCATGACCGATGCTGACGTTGACGGTTCGCACATCCGTACCCTGCTGCTGACCTTCTTCTTCCGTCAGTTGCCGGAACTGGTCGAGCGTGGCTACATCTACATTGCCCAGCCGCCACTGTACAAGGTGAAAAAAGGTAAGCAGGAGCAGTACATCAAGGACGACGAGGCCATGGAGGAATACATGACCCAGTCGGCCCTTGAAGACGCTAGCCTGCACCTGGACGAGTCGGCCCCAGCGGTTTCTGGCGTGCAGCTGGAAAGCCTGGTGAACGAATTCCGTAGTGTCATGAAGACCCTCAAGCGCCTGTCGCGTTTGTACCCGGAAGAGCTGACCGAGCACTTCGTCTACCTGCCTGAGGTGACCCTGGAGCAGTTGGGTGACCACGCGGTGATGCAAGCCTGGCTGGCCAAGCTGCAGGAGCGTCTGAACTCCAGCCAGAAGTCTGGCCTGGCTTACAACGCCAGCCTGCGTGAAGACAAAGAACGCAACGTATGGCTGCCGGAAGTGGAAATCACCTCCCACGGCCTGGCCAGCTACATCACGTTCAACCGTGACTTCTTTGGCAGCAATGACTACCGGACCGTCGTCAACATCGGTGCCAAGCTTTCCAGCCTGTTGGGTGAAGGTGCTTACGTACAACGTGGTGAACGCCGTAAGGCAATTGTCGAGTTCAAGGAAGGCCTGGACTGGCTGATGAACGAGACCACCAAGCGCCACACCATTCAGCGATACAAAGGGCTGGGTGAGATGAACCCGGACCAGCTGTGGGAAACCACCATGGACCCGACCGTTCGCCGTATGCTCAAGGTCACCATCGAGGATGCGATCGCTGCTGACCAGATCTTCAACACCCTGATGGGTGATGCAGTCGAGCCGCGTCGTGAGTTCATCGAAAGCAACGCGTTGTCGGTGTCCAACCTGGACTTCTGATCAGGTGTAAAACGACAGACACTAAAAAGCCCGCTGATGCGGGCTTTTTAGTGTCTGCAAAAATCAGTAGCCGGTAAGAATGTTCACGATCCTGCCACTGGCGATCGACATCAATACATAGTCGCCGTTCACATACAACCAACGGTGATCGCGTGGTGGTGCATACAGGTGGCGCGCTTTCCAGTCGGTTACCCAGTAACGGTCACCACGGTAATGCGGGTCAACGGCATGACCACGCTGCCATTGCTGATGAGGTACCGGCATGCCTTGTTGTGGACGGAAGTTCGGATCACGGTAAGCAGGACCGCGGCCATTGTCATGTCGGCCCTGTTGCTGGGGCTGACCATGAGGCGAGTTGCCTTGGTGCGATGGGCCGCCATCATGTCGGTCTGGTGGGCCCGGCTGCGCGAAGCTGGCCAACGGTGCGCTGAACATGAGCGCGGCGCAGATCACGGTTAGGGTTTTCTTCATTTGTTGCGGTCCTCTGCCTGTTAACGCCCGGTTGTCACTGTATGGGTACCGGGTGTGGTTAACCAATCAGACCACGGTTCTAGCCGTTTAATGTAAGGGCAGAGGTAAAGGTCGGGTAAAGGTGCAGGTGGGGCGATCACCGTGGGAGCGTTTGCCGATAGTCGTTAATTCAACCCTAGGGCCTTCAAGCGGCGATAGAGCGTGCGTTCACTCATGCCAAGATGGCTGGCAAGTTCGCTACGCGAGCCCTTGAACTGTTGCAGCGCCTGCGCCAGCTCACCCAAGTCATTACGACGGCCGCTTCCTTTCAGCGCCCCCACCGGCCCGATATCTTCCGGTAAGTGCTCGGGTCGAATCAGCCCGTCATCGGCAAACAGACGCGCCCTTTCCAGGATGTTGCGCAGCTCGCGGATATTGCCCGGAAACGCATGCAACCCAAGTTGCTGCAAGGCATCGTCACTCAGCCTGGGCGTCGGCTTGCCAGGCATGCGCTGGAGCAGGCTCTGCGCAAGCAGCGCCAGATCTTCCACCCGCTCTCGCAATGCAGGCAAGCGGATCGGGAAACCGCTGATACGGTAATACAGGTCTTCACGGAAGGTGCCATCCGCAACCATCTGTTTGAGCGGCTTGTGGGTGGCCGATACCAGGCGAAAATCCGAATGCACCGTGCGCAGGCTGCCCACCGGGCGGAAGCTGCCAGACTCGATCAGACGCAGCAGCTTCACCTGCATCGCCAGCGGTACTTCGCCAATTTCGTCGAGGAACAGGGTGCCGCCATGGGCCGCCTCAGCCAAGCCGATCTTGCGTTGGTTGGCACCGGTGAACGCGCCTTTCTCATAGCCGAACAACTCGCTTTCGAACAACGACTCCGTCAGGCCAGTGCAGTCGACCACCACCAGCGGGCCGTTTGCTCTGGGGCTGCCCATGTGCACCGCACGGGCGAACAGTTCTTTACCACTACCCGACTCGCCTTGCAGCAGCACCGGGATCTGCGCTGGCGCCGCACGTTGCAGGCTGGCCAAGGCAGCCTTGAAAGCTGGGGCCCGGCCGACCAGGCCTTGCTCCTGAGGTTGCGCTGATGCGAGGGTGATGGTGGTCAGGCGTTCGACAAAGGCCACCACCCTGCCCTGTTCATCCAGAATCGGGCGCAGCTCGACATCGACATGCTCGGGGCCGCGTGGTGTGTGATGAACATGCAGCACTCGCTCGGGCACCTTGCTGTCCCAGGCCTTGCGCATGGGGCAATGCTCGCCGGCCTGGTCGCACGGTACGGCGTAATGGTGCGACACCTTGTGGCACTTCTCCCCCAGCGGGGCTTGGTCATGGTGGCCGAACTGGCGGCGATAGGCGGCGTTGGCGGCCAAGATGTTGTAGTCGGTGTCCAGCACGATGGCCGGCAGGGCATCGTGCTCAAGGTAGGAAACCAGAGCTAGGATGAGGGGATGGGCTTCAGGCATGACGGCACCGTTTGGATGACTGAGCAGCGTAACAAGGACTGCCAAACACTGCCATTGGCTGACAGTCGACTGCCACCTGCTCTGCCACTGCTGCTGCCAGTTGTCTGCAACGGGCCGGTTTCCTTGGCCCAAGCGCGCTGAAAAGGCTGGCATGCATCTTGATAAACCTCCTGTCACTGCCTACGCCTTGCAAGGCGGGGCGGATAAATTGGAGAACGTGATGATCATCGGCAACAACCTGCACGTGGACGCCTTTTACGATGAGGCGACCTCGACCATCAGCTACCTGGTCATGGACCGTGAAACCCGGCAATGCGCGTTGATCGACAGCGTGCTGGATTACGACCCCAAGTCCGGGCGCACCTGCAGCGCTTCGGCCGACCGCCTGATCGAACGCGTGACCGAACTGAATGCCAGCGTGCGGTGGGTACTGGAAACCCATGTACACGCCGACCATCTTTCAGCAGCCGCCTACCTGAAGGAAAAGCTGGGCGGCCATACCGCTATCGGCGCGCACATCACCCAGGTGCAGAAAGTATTCGGGGCCTTGTTCAATGCAGAACCTGGCTTCGCCCGTGATGGCAGCCAGTTCGATGTGCTGCTCGAAGACGAGGAAGGGTTCCGTATCGGCAACCTGCACGCCCGGGCACTGCACACGCCCGGGCATACGCCCGCATGCATGAGCTTCATGATCGAAGACGCCGGCGAGATCGCGGTGTTTGTGGGTGACACCCTGTTCATGCCCGACTATGGCACTGCCCGGTGCGACTTCCCCGGGGCCGATGCCCGTACCCTGTATCGCTCTATCCGTCGTCTGCTGGCTTTCCCCGACCAGACCCGGCTGTTCATGTGCCACGACTACCTGCCAGGTGGCCGCGACATGCAGTACGTCACCACGGTGGCCGAGCAGCGCGCCAGCAACATTCATATTCACCAGGGCATCGATGAGGACAGTTTCGTCGCCATGCGCGAAGCCCGTGACAAGACCCTCGACATGCCGGTGCTGATCCTGCCTTCGGTGCAGGTGAACATGCGCAGCGGCCAGCTCCCCGCGCCGGAAGAGAACGGCGTGAGCTATCTGAAAATCCCGCTGAACAAGCTGTAACCGCCCTGCCCCATAATCAGATTTCCAGGATTTACCGCCATGCCTGCCTTGTTGTCCCCTGCCAATACCGACCACCACAAAGTCGTCATCGTCGGTGCCGGTGCCTCGGGTATCGCCACCGCTTCCAGCCTGGTCAGCCGTGACCCGTCGCTGGACGTTGCCTTGATCGACCCTGCCGACGTGCATTACTACCAACCCGGCTGGACCATGGTCGGTGCCGGTGTGTTCACGGCACCGAGTACCGCCCGCACCATGGCCTCGACCATCCCGCGCGGTGTGCGCTGGGTCAAGGCGCGGGTGCAGGGTTTCGACCCTCTGGGCCAGCTGGTCATCCTTGAGGACGGCCGCGCCATCAGCTATGAACAGCTGGTGGTCTGCCCCGGGCTCACGCTGGACTGGGCGGGCATCGATGGGCTCAGCGAAACCCTGGGCCGCAACGGTGTCACCTCCAACTACCGCTATGACCTCGCGCCCTACACCTGGGAGCTGGTACAGAAACTCAAGCAAGGCCGCGCCGTGTTCAGCCAGCCGCCCATGCCGATCAAATGTGCGGGCGCGCCGCAAAAGGCGCTGTACCTGTCTTGCGACCACTGGTTGCGCAACGGCCATCTTGGTGCGGTGAAAGCCAGCTTCTTCAATGCCGGTGCAGTCTTGTTCGGTGTGGCGGACTATGTGCCCGCGCTGATGAAGTACATCGAAAAATACGCGGTAGACCTCAATTTCTCCCACCGACTGGTCGCCGTGGATGGCCCGAACAAGCGCGCCACCTTCGTGCGCACCCTGCCCGATGGCAGCAGCGAAACGCGCATCGAGGCTTTTGACATGCTCCACGTGGTACCGCCACAAGTGGCGCCGGCGTTTATTCGCGAAAGCCCGTTGGCCGATAATGGCGGCTGGGTCGATGTCGACCCGCATACCCTGCGCCATCGCAAGTACACCAACATCCATGCCCTGGGTGACGTGGCCAATACCAGCAATGCCAAGACCGCCGCAGCGGCCCGCAAGCAGGCGCCGGTAGTGGCCAACAATGTGCTGGTGGCACTGGGCCGGCTGCCCACTCTCGCCCAGTACGATGGCTATGGTTCGTGCCCGCTGACGGTAGAGCGCGGCAAGATCGTCCTGGCCGAGTTCACCTATGGCGGCAAACTGGCACCGAGCTTTCCCAGTTGGTTGCTGGATGGCCGCAAGCCGACGCGCCTGGCCTGGTTGCTCAAGGCGCAGGCGCTGCCGCCGCTGTACTGGCAAGGCATGCTCAAGGGCCGCGAGTGGCTGGCGCGCCCGCAGCTGGTAGCCGAGGGTGGGCAGTGATCGAACATCAATTGTTGGGGGCGGGCCTGGGCGCGATCATCGGTGCGGTGCTGGCGTTGACCGGCGCCGGCGGTGGCATTCTTGCTGTGCCCTTGCTGGTGTTCGGCCTGGGGCTGTCGATGGTCGAGGCTGCACCGGTCGGACTGTTGGCCGTAGGCATGGCGGCGGCGGTTGGCGCAGTGCTGGGGCTGCGTCAGGGGTTGGTGCGTTATCGGGCGGCGCTTTTTATCGCGCTGATCGGCGTAGCAGCGGCGCCGTTCGGGCTGATGCTGGCGCACCGCTTGCCGAATACACCTTTACAGTTGGTGTTTGCCGGAGTGCTGGTGTACGCCTGCCTGCGTATCTGGCGTAAGGCGGCCAGGGAACTGCGCGGTGAGGCCAATGACGCCCATCGCTATATCGAACCCTGTGTGCTGAACCCGTTGCAAGGCCGCTTGCGCTGGACCCTGCCCTGCGCACGCGCCTTGGCATTCACCGGTGCCTTGTCCGGGCTGCTGTCGGGTTTGCTCGGGGTTGGCGGTGGTTTTGTCATCATCCCGGCCCTGAACCGCTATACCAACCTGCGCATGGCCAGCATCGTGTCCACCTCGCTGGCGGTGATCGCACTGGTGTCCACCGGCAGTGTGGTCAGCGCCAGCTTGGCGGGTGTCATGCATTGGCAGGTCGGAGCCCCGTTCGCATCAGGCGCGGTGCTCGGCCTGCTGCTGGCGCGGCCATTGGCGGCCAGGCTGGTCGGGCCGCGTTTGCAGCAGATGTTTGCGGTGGCCGGTTGGACCGCGGCATTGCTGCTGGCTGGCAAGGCGCTATTGGGCTAGCAGCGCGTCCTGTTCTGCCGCGCACAGCGCCAGCAGGTAGTCCCACACCACCCGCAGGCGCACTGACTTGTGCAGCTCGCGGCGGGTGCAGATCCAGTAGCTGCGCTGGATGGTCTCGCCAGGCAGTACGCGCACCAGCGTCGGGTCGTCGTGAGCCATGTAGTTGGGCAGTACGGCGATGCCCAGCCCCGCGCGGGCAGCAGCCTGTTGGGCAATGACGCTGGTGCTGCGAAACACCACGGTCGGTGCCCGGCAGAAACTGTTGAGAAACAGCAGCTCCTGGCTGAACAGCAGGTCGTCGACGTAGCCGATCCAGTTGTGCCGGGCCAGGTCTTCGCGGTTGCGCAACGGCGGTGCTTGGTCCAGGTAGCCCTGGCTGGCGTAGAGCGCCAGGCGGTAGTCGGTGAGCTTGCGGGTTATCAACAGGTCGGCGTTGGGGCGTTCCAGGTGAATGCTTATCTCCGCTTCGCGATTGAGGATGCTGACAAAGCGCGGCACCGCCACCAGCTCCACCTCCAGGCCCGGGTAGCGCTCGAACAACGCATTCATGCGTGGGGTGAAGAACATGATGCCGATGCCTTCGGTTACCCCCAGGCGAATCTTGCCCAACGGGGTGATGGCCTGGGTGATTTCTTCCTGCGCCAACAGCGCGACGTTTTCCATGGCTTCTGCATGCTTGAGCAGGGCTTGGCCGGAGGGGGTCAGCTCGTAGCCCTGGGCATGCTGCACAAACAGTGCTGTGCCCAGGCTTTGCTCGATGCTCTCGATGTGCCGGGCCACGGTGCTGTGGGTAGTGTTGAGGCGCTTTGCGGCGGTAAGCAGGCGGCCGCTGCGCTGCAACTCGAGGAAAAACCGCAGATCGTTCCAGTCGAACATGCTGATCCTTTTTGGCAGTTCGTTCCGGCCTCTTCGCGGGCATGCCCGCTCCCACAGGTACAGAGAACATCCTGAAGGTAACGAGATCCCTGTGGGAGCGGGCGAGCCCGCGAAGAGGTCGGTCCAGGCTTACCCCTGTGCTAAAACGCACAACGGCTGCGCGAAATCTCGTGTTTCACCCACGAAATTACGCACTAAGATGGATCGGGACAAGAATAAAAAACGGGCGCGAGGTTGCACATGCCATCAGCCGATTCTGTCTTCGACTACGTGGTCGTAGGGGCCGGTCCCGCCGGTTGCCTGCTGGCCAACCGTTTGTCCGCCGACCCATCCTGCCGCGTTTTGCTGCTGGAAGCAGGTGGCCGCGACAACTATCCCTGGATTCACATCCCCGTCGGCTATCTCTATTGCATCGGCAACCCGCGCACTGACTGGTGCTTCAAGACCGAGGCGCAGCCAGGCCTGGGGGGGCGCGCACTGGGCTACCCACGCGGCAAGGTGCTCGGTGGCTGTTCTTCAATCAACGGCATGATCTACATGCGTGGCCAGGCGGCGGACTATGACCGCTGGGCCGAGCAAGGCAATGACGGCTGGGCCTGGAAGGACGTGCTGCCGCTGTTCAAGGCCAGCGAAAACCACTTCGCCGGCGCCAGTGAGCACCACGGCGGTGACGGCGAATGGCGGGTCGAGCGCCAGCGCTACAGTTGGCCGATCCTCGATGCTTTCCGTGATGCCGCCGAGCAAAGCGGCATCGGCAAGGTCGACGACTTCAACACCGGCGACAACCAGGGCTGTGGATACTTTCAGGTCAACCAGCGCAGCGGCGTACGCTGGAACGCCTCCAAAGCTTTCCTGAGGCCGATAAAGGACCGCGCCAACCTCACTGTGCTGACCGGCGTTCAGGTTGACCAGGTACTGCTCAACAACACCCGGGCGCGGGCCGTGAAAGCATTTTGGCAAGGCGCCTGGCACGAGTTTGCGTCGCGTCGCGAAATCATCCTCTGCGCCGGCGCTGTTGGTTCACCCGGTATTCTGCAACGCTCCGGCATCGGCCCGCGCCAGCTGCTGGAAAGCCTGGGCATTGGTGTACGCCACGATATGCCGGGCGTGGGTGGCAACCTTCAGGACCACCTGCAACTGCGCCTGATCTACCAGATCCGCAATACCCGCACCTTGAACCAGATGGCCAATAGCCTCTGGGGCAAGATGGGCATGGGCCTGCGCTATCTCTATGACCGCAGCGGCCCGCTGGCCATGGCGCCGAGCCAGCTGGGCGCGTTCGTGCGCTCGGGCCCGGAACAGGCCACAGCCAACCTGCAGTATCACGTACAGCCGCTGTCACTGGAGCGTTTCGGTGAGCCGCTGCACCCGTTCCCGGCCTTTACCGCATCGGTGTGCAACCTGCGCCCGGTAAGCCGCGGGCGTATCGATATCAGCAGCACCGACATGAACAGCACGCCGCTGATCGACCCCAACTACCTCAGCGACCCACAGGACCTGCGCGTGGCCGCCGATGCCATCCGCCTCACCCGGCGCATCGTGCAGGCCCCTGCCCTTGCAGCGTTCGACCCCAAGGAATACCTGCCAGGCCCAGCACTGCAAACCGAGCCAGAGCTGTTTGAGGCAGCCGGCAAGATTGGCACCACCATCTTCCACCCGGTGGGTACCTGCCGCATGGGCAGCGGCGCCCTGGACGTTGTGGATAACCAGCTGCGGGTACACGGCATCCCCGGTTTGCGCGTGGCCGATGCCTCGATCATGCCGCAGATCACCTCCGGTAATACCTGTTCACCGACCCTGATGATCGCCGAGAAGGCGGCGCAATTGATCCTCAAAGGAGCTGCTACCCAGACCTACTTGAACGAAGACGCGATACCGACCCCCTGACCCGGGTGCGTGCAACACCGGCGGCTCGCGGTCAGAAGCCGCCGACAGTGGAACAAAAAGAATAATCACTGTGGCCTGCGGGCCGAGGACAGCAACGATGTCGGATTACATCCAGGAACAGGATGCGGTGGCCAGCAGCCCCAGCCGCCGTGAAGAACGCAAGATCATTTTCGCGTCATCCCTCGGGACGGTTTTCGAGTGGTATGACTTTTTTCTCTATGGAGCGCTGGCAGCGGTCATCAGCAAGCAGTTCTTTGCTGGCGTGAACGACACCACCGCCTTCATCTTCGCCCTCATGGCCTTTGCCGCCGGCTTCCTGGTGCGGCCGTTCGGTGCATTGGTGTTTGGCCGCCTGGGCGACATGATCGGGCGCAAGTACACCTTCCTGGTCACCATCGTGCTGATGGGCCTGTCCACATTCGCCGTGGGGCTGTTGCCCACCTATGCCAGCATCGGCATTGCCGCACCGATCATCCTGGTGATCCTGCGCATGCTGCAGGGGCTGGCGCTGGGTGGTGAGTACGGGGGTGCTGCCACCTATGTGGCCGAGCATGCGCCTCAGGGCAAACGGGGCTTCTACACCGGTTTCATCCAGTCCACCGCCACCCTTGGCCTGTTGCTGTCGCTGCTGGTGGTGCTGGGCAGCCGCTACATCAGTGGCGACCAGTTCGAAAACTGGGGCTGGCGCTTGCCGTTCCTGCTGTCGATCGTGCTGCTGGGCATTTCCACCTGGATCCGCATGAGCATGCACGAGTCGCCGGCCTTCGTGAAAATGAAGGCCCAGGGAAAGGTCAGCAAGTCGCCGATCCGTGAGTCGTTCACCTCCTGGCCGAACCTGAAAGTGGTGCTTACCGCGCTGTTCAGCATCAATGCCGGGCAAGCCGTAACCTTCTACACAGCGCAGTTCTACGTGTTGTTCTTCATGACCCAGATGCTGAAGATGGACCCGGCCCAGGCCAACACCCTGCTGATCATCAGTGTGGTGATTGGTGCGCCGTTCTTCGTGTTCTTCGGCTGGTTGTCGGACCGCATTGGCCGCAAGCCGATCCTGATGCTCGGCCTGCTGCTGGCCACGGTGCTGTACTTCCCGCTATTCAAGGCGCTGAGCCACTACGCAAACCCTCAGATCGACGCCGCCAGCCGGCAGGCGCCGATCGTGGTCACCGCCGACCCGCAAAGCTGTACCTTCCAGTTCGACCCGGTGGGCAAAGCGCGTTTCGACAGCCCGTGCGACAAGGTCAAGACGTTCCTGGTCAAGCAGGGCCTGCCGTACAGCTCGGTAAGCGTGGCCGGCAGCGATGTGGTGGTCAATATTGGTGAAAAGACCATCAATGGCTACGACGAAGCGGCCATGCGCAGCGCAGTGGAGCAGGCTGGCTACCCGGCCAAGGCCGACCCAGGGCAGGTCAACCAGGTCATGGTGGTGGTGCTGATCGTGGCGATGATCCTGATCGCTACCATGACCTATGGCCCGCTGGCAGCCGTGATGGTCGAACTGTTCCCGACCCGCATCCGCTACACCTCAATGTCCCTGCCCTACCATATTGGCAATGGCTGGTTTGGCGGCTTCCTGCCAACCGTGTCGTTCGCGCTGGTGGTGTATACCGGGGATATCTTCTACGGGCTGTGGTACCCGGTGCTGGTGACCGGGATCAGTTTGGTCGTGGGGATTTTCTGCCTTAAAGAGACCAAAGACGTGGATCTCGACAAGGTCTGAGGCTGTTCACAGGGCACAAAAAAACCGGCTGTAAAAGCCGGTTTTTTTATGCCCCAAAAAAACTTATGCACGATTTTAAGAAAAATGTCACACGTAGAAATAAACAGCTAATTCAACGACTTATCGTTCACTTCAAGCATTTGATAGAAAAACTGCTCACAAGTTATCCACAGATCATCAAGCGGTCTGCTGTTGGGTTTTTTCATCGGCTGGCGGCAGCGAACCCAAGGCCCGTTGGGTGGCTTCGTTCCACGCCGCTGCGCGGTCGTTGAGCTCGGCGATGGCACGTGGCCCGGTGCCATTGGCGTACATCGGCTCGCCAATCACCACCTCGATGGTACCGGCACGCTTGCCCCACCCGGTCTTCGGCCAGAACTTGCCGGCATTGTGGGCTATCGGCAGCACCGGCAGCCCGGCATTCACGGCCAACGCGGTACCGCCGCGGGAGAACTTGCCCACGGTGCCGTACGGCACGCGGGTGCCTTCCGGAAAGATCAGTACCCAAGTCTTCTGCTTGAGCAGCTCGTCGCCTTTGCTTGCCACCTGGCGCAATGCTTCCTTTGGGTTGTCGCGGTTGATCGCGATCGGCCGCAGCATGGCCATGGCCCAACCGAAGAACGGCACGTACAGCAGTTCACGCTTGAGCACCTGGCTCAGCGGCGAAAAGTACTGGGAAAGGAAGAACGTTTCCCAGGTGCTCTGGTGGTTGGACAGGATCACGCAGGGCTCATTCGGCACGTTCTCGGCGCCGGTGACCTTGTAGTCGATGCCGAGAATGGTGCGCACCAGGAACAGCGCGCAGCGACACCAGTACACGTTGATGAACCTGTAGCGCTTGGGGAACGACAGGAACGGCGCGATGAAGAAGCTCAGCGAGCACCACAGCAGCGAACTGGTGCCCAGCAGCAGGTAAAAAAGAAAGATTCTGATCGCCTGCAGGATCGACATAGTGGCTTGTACCGTTGCGGGGCATGCCCGCCTGAGAAAAATGCGCCCGAAGGCGCACCGTTTAAATTAGTTCTCTGGCGATAGCTGCCAGATCGTCGAAAATCAGTGTAGTTTCAGGGACACCTTTTTCCAGGGTCCGCTCGCCCTTGCCGGTTTTCACCAACACGGGTTGTGCACCGACGGCCAGGGCGGCCTCCAGGTCACCTTTGCTGTCGCCGACGAACCAGACGCCTTGCAGGGCGACCCGGTAATGCTCGGCAATCGCCACCAGCATGCCAGGCTTTGGCTTGCGGCAATCGCAGCCTTCATCTGGCCCGTGCGGGCAATACACGATATGGCCCACCTCGCCCCCCTGCTCCGCCACCAGCTCGCGCAGGCGTGCGTGCATGGCTTCCAGGGTTGCCAGTGTGTAATAGCCACGGGCAATGCCGGACTGGTTGGTGGCCACGGCCACCGTCCAGCCCGCTTTGCTCAACTGCGCGATGGCCTCGACCGAGCCAGGGATCGGCACCCATTCTTCCAGCGTCTTGATGTAGGCGTCGGAGTCATGGTTGATGACCCCGTCACGGTCGAGAATCAGCAGTTTCAAGGCTTACCCCAGCAGCGAAATGTCGGCCACGCCCAGGAACAGGCCGCGCAGGCGGCTGAGCAGGGCATAACGGTTGGCGCGTACCTTGGCGTCTTCAGCGTTGACCATCACCGCCTCGAAGAAGGCGTCGACCGGGTCACGCAGGGCCGCCAGGCGGGCCAGCGATTCACTGTACTGGCGTGCAGCAGCCATCGGTTGCACGGCCTGGTCGGCCTGCTGGATGGCCGAATACAGCGAGAACTCGTTGGCGTTGTCGAAGTACTTTGGCTCGACCTGTTCGGCGATGGCGCCTTCGGCCTTGCTCAGCAGGTTCGATACACGCTTGTTCACCGCGGCCAACGCTTCGGCTTCTGGCAGCTTGCGGAAAGCCTGCACGGCCTGTACGCGCTGGTCGAAGTCAAGGGCGGAGCCTGGCTGCAGGGCACGCACCGACAGGTAGGTGGCCACGTCGATGCCTTCGTCTTCGTAACGCGCACGCAGGCGGTCGAAGATGAATTCCAGTACCTGATCGGCCAGGCCGGCGGCCTTGACCTTGGCGCCGAACTGCTTGACTGCGAACTCGACCGCACCGGTCAGGTTCAGGTCCAGCTGCTTCTCGATCAGAATGCGCAGCACGCCCAAGGCAGCACGGCGCAGGGCGTACGGGTCCTTGCTACCGGTGGGCAGCATGCCGATGCCGAAGATGCCAACCAGGGTGTCGAGTTTGTCGGCGATGGCCACAGCAGCACCGGTGAGGGTCTGCGGCAGCTCGGCGCCAGCACCGCGCGGCATGTACTGCTCGTTCAGGGCCAGGGCGACGTCCTGCGGCTCACCGTCGTTGAGCGCGTAGTAGTAACCGGCAACACCCTGCATTTCAGGGAACTCGCCGACCATCTCGGTGGCAAGGTCGCACTTGGACAGCAGGCCGGCACGGCCGGCGCGCTGTGCGTCGCCGCCGATCAGCGGGGCAATGAACGCAGCCAGTCTGGAAACACGCTCGGCCTTGTCGTACACAGTGCCCAGCTGAGCCTGGAACACCACGTTTTTCAGGCGCTCGTTGAAGGTTTCCAGCGGCTGCTTCTTGTCCTGCTTGAAGAAGAACTCGGCGTCGGTCAGGCGTGGGCGCACGACCTTCTCGTTGCCTTGCACGATCTGCTTCGGGTCGCGGCTTTCGACGTTGGCCACGGTGATGAAGCGCGGCAGCAGCTTGCCTTCGCTGTCCAGCAGGCAGAAGTACTTCTGGTTGTCCTGCATGGTGGTGATCAGGGCTTCCTGTGGCACTTCAAGGAAACGCTCCTCGAACGAGCACACCAGCGGCACTGGCCACTCGACCAGGGCAGTCACTTCGTCCAGCAGCGCAGGCGGCACGATGGCGGTGCCTTCCTGCTGCATGGCCAGCTCGGCAGTACGCTTGCTGATCAGCTCGCGGCGCTCGGCGAAGTCGGCGAGCACGTAGGCTTTGCGCAGGTCTTCGACGTAGTTGGCCGGGGTGGTGATGACGACGTTTTCCGGGTGGTGGAAGCGGTGGCCACGGGATTCACGGCCGGCTTTCTGCGACAGGATGGTGCAGTCGACCACCTGGTCGCCCAGCAGCATCACCAGCCATTGCGTCGGGCGCACGAACTCTTCACGGCTGGCCGCCCAGCGCATGCGCTTGGGAATCGGCAGGTCGTTGAGCGAATCTTCGACGATGGTTGGCAGCAGGCCGACGGTGGACTTGCCCGGGATATGCTGGGAGAAGCGCAGCTTGGCGCCGCTCTGGTCGATTTCCGACAGATCTACACCGCATTTCTTGGCAAAGCCAAGAGCAGCCTGGGTCGGCTCGCCGTCCTTGAAAGCAGCCTGCAGGGGCGGGCCGTCGATATTGATACTGCGGTCAGGCTGCTGCACGTCCAGCTGGCGGATCAGCACGGCCAGGCGGCGCGGCGCGGCGTACACCTGCTTGCCGGTGTAGTTCAGGCCAGCGGCCTGCAGGCCTTTCTCGATGCCGGCCAGTAAGGCGTCGCCGAGGGTGGCCAGGGCTTTGGGTGGCAGCTCTTCGGTGCCCAGTTCTACCAGGAAATCTTGAGCACTCATTGTGCAGCCTCCAGCTTAGCCAACACTTCGTCACGCAGTTCAGGGGTGGCCATCGGGAAGCCCATGCGTGCGCGGGCTTGCAGATAGCTTTGCGCCACGTCCCGGGCCAGGGTTCGTACACGCAGGATGTAACGCTGGCGCTCGGTTACCGAGATGGCGCGGCGCGCGTCCAGCAGGTTGAAGGTGTGCGAGGCCTTCAGGACCATTTCGTAGGTCGGCAACGGCAGATCGAGCTTGATCAGGCGGTTGGCTTCGCTTTCGTAGAAGTCGAACAGTTCGAACAGCTTGTCGACGTTGGCGTGTTCGAAGTTGTAGGTCGACTGTTCCACTTCGTTCTGGTGGAACACGTCGCCGTAGGTGACCTTGCCGAACGGGCCGTCGGCCCACACCAGGTCGTACACCGAATCGACGCCCTGGATGTACATGGCCAGGCGCTCCAGGCCGTAGGTGATTTCACCGGTGACCGGGTAGCACTCGATACCGCCTACCTGCTGGAAGTAGGTGAACTGGGTGACTTCCATGCCGTTCAGCCAGATTTCCCAGCCCAGGCCCCAGGCGCCGAGGGTCGGCGATTCCCAGTTGTCTTCGACGAAGCGGATGTCGTGCACCAGCGGGTCCAGGCCGATGGCTTTCAGCGAGCCGAGGTACAGCTCCTGGAAGTTGGCCGGGTTGGGCTTGAGCACTACCTGGAACTGGTAGTAGTGCTGCAGGCGGTTTGGGTTTTCGCCATACCGCCCGTCGGCAGGGCGACGGCTAGGCTGCACGTAGGCGGCGTTCCAGGTTTCTGGGCCGACGGCGCGCAGGAACGTGGCGGTATGGAAAGTGCCGGCGCCTACTTCCATATCGTAGGGCTGAAGCACCACACAACCTTGAGCTGCCCAGTAGTTCTGCAGGGCGAGGATCAGGTCTTGGAAGGTACGCACGGCTGGCGTAGGCTGGCTCACGAAATTCACCTGTATCTGGGGATGCGGATGTAAAGAGCGGGAGTATAACCTGATTCGCCTCGCCCTCTACTCATTGGAGCCTTATGCCACGCTGCTTTTGGTGTACCGACGATCCGTTGTACCAGGCCTACCACGACCAGGAATGGGGAACGCCACAGCGTGACCCGGCGTTGCTCTTCGAGATGCTTTTGCTCGAAGGGTTCCAGGCCGGGCTGTCGTGGATAACCGTTTTGCGCAAACGCGAGCGTTATCGCCAGGTGATGTACGGCTTCGACCCGGTGAAACTGGCGGCCATGAGCGACGAACGCATCGAAGAACTGATGCAGGATGCCGGCATCATCCGCAACCGCCTCAAGCTCAAGGCTGCCCGGCGCAATGCCCAGGCGTGGCTGGCTGTGGATAACCCGGCCGAATGGTTGTGGTCGTTCGTCGGCGGTGCGCCGAAGGTCAACCATTTCACAAGCCGCAGCGATGTGCCGGCGGTTACGGATGAAGCCAAGGCCATGAGCAAGGCCCTGCAGAAAGCCGGGTTCACCTTTGTCGGCCCGACCATCTGCTACGCCTTCATGCAGGCCACCGGCATGGTCATGGACCACACCACCGATTGCGATCGCTACGCCGCCTTGTTGCGCTGAGGGGTTACAATGCGCGCCTTGCTGAAATAAGGAATTCGCCTGTGGAAAAGTTCAAGGGCGCCCTGATGGTCGGGGTGCTGCGCCTGTTTGCCAAGCTGCCCTGGGGCGCTGTGCAGCGCGTCGGCGCGGGTATTGGCTGGCTGATGTGGAAGGTCCCCAACGGTTCGCGCAATGTGGTACGAATCAACCTGGCCAAGTGTTTCCCGGAGATGGACCCGGTTGCCCGTGAGCAGCTGGTTGGCCAGGCGCTGCGGGATATCGGCAAATCCTTTGTCGAAAGTGCCTGTGCCTGGATCTGGCCGCCGCAGCGTTCGCTGGAGCTGGTCAAGGAAGTGCACGGCCTGGAAGTGCTGGAGCAGGCCCTGGCCTCGGGCAAGGGCGTGGTGGGTATCACCAGCCACCTGGGTAACTGGGAAGTGCTGAACCACTTCTACTGCAACCAGTGCAAACCGATCATCTTCTACCGCCCGCCTAAGCTCAAAGCGGTGGATGACCTGTTGCGCGAGCAGCGCGTGCAGATGGGCAACCGCGTGGCGCCTTCGACCAAGGAAGGCATTCTCAGCGTGATCAAGGAAGTGCGTCGCGGTGGCCAGGTGGGTATTCCTGCCGACCCGGAGCCGGCCGAATCGGCAGGGGTGTTTGTGCCGTTCCTGGGCACCCAGGCGCTGACCAGCAAGTTCGTGCCGAACATGTTGGCGGGTGGCAAGGCGGTGGGGGTATTCCTGCATGCGCTGCGGCTGCCGGATGGTTCGGGCTTCCGGGTGATTCTGGAAGCAGCGCCCGAAGCGATGTACAGCACCGATGTGACCGAGTCGGCGGCGGCGATGAGCAAGGTGGTCGAGCGCTATGTGCGCGAGTACCCGAGCCAGTACATGTGGAGCATGAAACGCTTCAAGAAGCGCCCGGCTGGCGAGCCGCGCTGGTACTGAGTTATCGACTGCGCTTACAGCAGGCTGAATGCAATCCTGCCTGCTGTAGCAGGGACCCTGTGGGAGCGGGTTTACCCGCGAATGCAATGTTGGCTTCACCGACGCATTCGCGGTGAACCCGCTCCCACAGGGACCGCGTCAACCTGCTGTTTTATTGAGTTTCTTCAGGAACACAGTCATCTCTTTCTCGGCCTGCTTGTCCCCATGGGCCTGTGCCGCCACGATCCCGTCTTCCCAGGCCTTGCGCGCCGCTGCCAGGTCACCCTGCAATTGATGCGCCTTGCCCAGCAGCTTCCACGCCGCGGAATACTTGGGATCCTGCTCCACACACCGTGCCAGGTGCACCGCCGCTTCAGCGCCGTTGCCTTCATCCAGCCAGGCCTTGCCCAAGCCAAACCTCAGCAGCGGGTTATCCACACCCTTGGCCAGCATCTTCTCCAGCGATTCGCGCATGCCTTCTTCTCCTAGAAGAAACTCAAGCCGACGTGGAACAGCTTCTCCACATCCCGGATTTGTTTTTTATCCACAACGAACAGGATCACATGGTCCCCCGATTCGATCACGGTGGCGTCGTGGGCGATCATCACTTCTTCGTCGCGGATGATGGCGCCGATGGTGGTACCCGGTGGCAGGGCGATGTCTTCGATGGCCTTGCCCACAACCTTGCTCGACTTCGAATCCCCGTGCGCCACCGCCTCGATGGCCTCGGCCGCACCACGGCGCAGCGAGTGCACGCTGACAATGTCGCCCCGGCGCACGTGCGCAAGCAGGGTGCCGATGGTGGCCAGCTGCGGGCTGATGGCGATGTCGATATCACCGCCCTGCACCAGGTCGACATAGGCCGGGTTGTTGATGATGGTCATTACCTTGCCCGCGCCCAGGCGCTTGGCCAGCAGCGACGACATGATGTTGGCTTCGTCATCGTTGGTCAGGGCCAGGAAAATGTCGGCGTCGGCGATGTTCTCTTCGAGCATCAGGTCCTTGTCCGAGGCGCTGCCCTGCAGCACCACAGTGCTTTCCAGGGTATCGGAGAGGTGCCGGCAGCGGGCCGGGTTCATCTCGATGATCTTCACCTGGTAGCGGCTCTCGATGGCTTCGGCCAGGCGCTCGCCGATCTGCCCACCGCCGGCGATGACGATACGCTTGTTGGTCTCGTCGATGCGGCGCAGCTCGCCCATCACGGCGCGGATGTCCTTCTTGGCAGCGATGAAGAACACTTCGTCGTCAGCCTCGATCACGGTGTCGCCACGCGGGGTGATCGGCCGGTCGCGGCGGAAAATGGCCGCCACGCGGGTGTCGACGTTGGGCATGTGCGCGCGGATCTGGCGCAGTTGCTGGCCGACCAGCGGGCCGCCGTAGTAGGCCTTCACCGCTACCAGCTGGGCCTTGCCTTCGGCGAAGTCGATCACCTGCAGCGAGCCTGGGTGCTCGATCAGGCGCTTGATGTAGTTGGTCACCACCTGCTCTGGGCTGATCAGCACATCCACCGGGATATGGTCGTTGTGAAACAGCTCTTCCCGGGTGAGGTAAGCCGACTCGCGCACCCGGGCGATCTTGGTCGGGGTGTGGAACAGCGAATAGGCCACCTGGCAGGCGACCATGTTGGTTTCGTCGCTGTTGGTCACTGCCACCAGCATGTCGGCGTCATCGGCACCGGCCTGACGCAGCACCGTCGGCAGCGAGCCACGGCCCTGCACGGTGCGGATGTCCAGGCGGTCACCGAGGTCGCGCAGGCGCTCGCCATCGGTGTCGACCACGGTGATGTCGTTCGCTTCGCTGGCCAAATGCTCTGCCAGCGTACCGCCTACCTGCCCTGCGCCGAGGATGATGATCTTCATCCGCTACTCCCTACCGTTTGTACTTATCCGCGAGAGGCGGCGATCTTGATCAGCTTGGCATAGTAGAAGCCGTCGTGGCCGCCTTCCTGGGCCAGCAACTGGCGGCCGTGGGGCTGGCGCAGGCCGGCCTCGGTGGCCAGGTCCAGCTCACGGGCGCCCGGGGTGCGGGCAAGGAAGGCGTCTACCACTTCGGTGTTCTCGGTCGGCAGGCTGGAGCAGGTGGCGTACAGCAGCATGCCGCCTACTTCCAGGGTCGGCCACAGTGCGTCAAGCAGCTCGCCTTGCAGCGCTGCCAGTGCCGGGATGTCGTCGGCCTGGCGGGTCAGCTTGATGTCCGGGTGGCGGCGGATCACGCCGGTGGCCGAACACGGCGCGTCGAGCAGGATTCGCTGGAACGGCTTGCCGTCCCACCAGCTGGCGGTGTCGCGGGCATCGCAGGCGATCAGCTCGGCGTCCAGTTGCAGGCGGTCGAGGTTCTCGCGCACGCGGGTCAGGCGCTTGGCTTCGAGGTCGATGGCCACCATCTGCGCCAGGCCGGCTTCGGCCTCCAGCAGGTGGCAGGTTTTGCCACCCGGGGCGCAACAGGCGTCCAGCACGCGCTGGCCAGGGGCCAGTTCGAGCAGGTCGGCGGACAGCTGCGCGGCTTCGTCCTGCACGCTCACCCAGCCCTCGGCGAAGCCTGGCAGGCCGCGCACGTCGCAGGCCTCGGCCAGCACGATGCCGTCGCGGCTGTACTGGCAGGCGCTGGCGCCAATGCCCGCTTCGGCCAGCAGTGCCAGGTAGGCATCGCGGCTGTGGTGACGGCGGTTGACCCGCAGAATCATCGGCGGGTGGGCGTTGTTGGCGGCGCAAATGGCTTCCCACTGCTCCGGCCAGAAGGCTTTCAGCGCCTTCTGCAGCCAGCGCGGGTGGGCGGTGCGTACCACTGGGTCGCGCTCCATGCCGGCGAGCAGTTCTTCGCCTTCGCGCTGGGCGCGGCGCAGCACGGCATTGAGCAGGCCCTTGGCCCACGGCTTTTTCAGCTTGTCGGCACAGCCCACGGTTTCGCCGATGGCGGCGTGGGCCGGAATGCGGGTGTAGAACAACTGGTACAGGCCGACCAGCAGCAGCGCCTGCACATCGGCGTCGGCGGCCTTGAAAGGCTTTTGCAGCAGTTGCGCGGCCAGCAGGTCGAGGCGCGGCTGCCAGCGTGCGGTGCCGAAAGCCAGGTCCTGGGTCAGGCCACGGTCGCGTTCATCAACCTTGTCCAGTTGTGCCGGCAGAGAGCTGTTCAGCGAGGCCTTGCCACTGAGCACAGCGGCAAGGGCACGGGCGGCGGCGAGACGTGGGTTCATTGGCCCAGCACCTTGCCGACGGCGAACTTCTCGCGGCGGCTGTTGAACAGGTCGCTGAAGTTAAGCGCCTTGCCGCCGGGCAATTGCAGGCGGGTCAGGCTCAGCGCCTGGTCACCGCAGGCAACGACCAGGCCGTCCTTGCTGGCGGACAGGATTTCGCCCGGGGCGCCCTTGCCTGTGGACAAGTTGGCGCCCAGCACCTTCACGCTTTCGCAATCGAGGGTGCTGTGGCACACCGGCCACGGGTTGAAGGCGCGGATCAGGCGCTCCAGCTCAACGGCCGGGCGGCTCCAGTCGATGCGCGCCTCGTCCTTGTTCAGCTTGTGTGCGTAGGTGGCCAGGGCATCGTCCTGCACTTCACCGTGCAGCGACCCGTCGGCCAGGCCGGCGATGGCCTGTACCACGGCGGGCGGGCCCATTTCGGCCAGGCGGTCGTGCAAGGTGCCGCCGGTGTCATCGGCGCTGATCGGGGTGACCACCTTTAGCAGCATTGGGCCGGTGTCCAGGCCAGCTTCCATGCGCATCACGGTTACGCCGCTCTCGGCGTCGCCGGCTTCCACGGCGCGCTGGATCGGCGCCGCACCGCGCCAGCGTGGCAGCAGGGAGGCGTGGCTGTTGATGCAGCCCAGGCGCGGGATATCCAGCACTGCCTGCGGCAGGATCAGGCCGTAAGCGACCACCACCATCAGGTCCGGCTTCAGCGCGGCCAGTTCGGCCTGTGCATCGGCGTTGCGCAGAGTCTGCGGCTGGAACACCGGGATGTCATGGGCGACGGCCAGTGCCTTGACCGCACTTGGCATCAGCTTCTGGCCACGGCCGGCCGGGCGGTCGGGCTGGGTGTAGACGGCCACGATCTCGTAAGGGCTGTCGAGCAGGGCCTTGAGGTGTTCGGCGGCAAACTCTGGAGTGCCTGCAAAGACGATGCGCATGGAGTTCTCGCTTCAAAATAGAAAAAGGCTTGCCGGAGCAAGCCTTCAGGAAGGTGGGGATCAGGCTTGCTGGCGGTGCTGCTTTTCCAGCTTCTTCTTGATCCGGTCGCGCTTGAGCTGCGACAGGTAGTCAACGAACAGCTTGCCGTTGAGGTGATCGAATTCGTGCTGCACGCACACCGCCAGCAGGCCTTCGCATTCCAGCTCGTAAGGCTTGCCGTCGCGGTCCTGGGCTTTGACCCGTACACGCAGCGGGCGGTCGACGTTCTCGTAGAAGCCGGGCACCGACAGGCAGCCTTCCTGGTACTGGCCCATGTCGTGGGTCAGTTCTTCGACCGTAGGGTTGATGAAGACGCGCGGCTCGCTGCGGTCTTCGCTGAGGTCCATGACCACGACCTGCAGGTGCACGTTGACCTGGGTGGCGGCCAAGCCGATACCAGGGGCTTCGTACATGGTTTCAAACATGTCGTCGATCAGCTGACGCAGGGCGTCGTCGAACTCCGTCACCGGTTTGGCGATAGTGCGCAGGCGCGGGTCCGGGAATTCGAGAATGTTCAAGATGGCCATAAGGTCAGGCAGTCACTGTGCGTTCGGTTGAAAACTGAGCACACATAATAAAGGGAAACGGGGATTTCGGCACCTGGCAAGCTCGTCTAGGGTGTCTATGGGCTTTATAGCCCCCAGCCAATGGACAGGTTTTCAAAGTGTTACTCACAGAGTTATCCACAGGTTGTGCCACGTAGATGGCCCTGTTTCGATCAAGGACGATCCCCATGCCCAGTTACCATTCGTCGCTCTGCCCGCCTGCCGAACTGGAGGCTCGATTACGCCTGCATCGCTTGCCCGAGACAGGATTGCGACGTTTTCGCACCTTGCTGGATGCGTTCGGCAGCGCCTCTAGTGCGCTTAGCGCTCCCGGTTCGGCTTGGCGAGCGTTGGGCATCCCCCAAGCCACCATCGATGCCCGGCGCAGTGCCGAGGTACGCGAGGGCGCGCTCGCCGCAATGGCCTGGTTAGAGCGCCCCGGCCAGCATTTGCTGATGTGGGACGGCCCTGGCTACCCTGCCTTGCTGGCAGAAATCGACGATGCCCCGCCGCTGCTTTTCGTTGCCGGCGACCGGGCCTTGCTCGACCGCCCTCAGCTGGCGATTGTGGGCAGCAGACGTGCCACACCCCCGGCGCTCGACACCGCCCGGGCATTTTCCCGCTACCTTGCGCAGGCTGGTTTCACCATTACCAGCGGGCTTGCGGTGGGTGTCGACGGTGCCGCTCATCGGGCCGCGTTGCAGGCCGGTGGGTGCACGATTGCCGTGCTCGGTACGGGGCTGCAAAAACTTTATCCACAGCGCCATCAAGAGCTTGCGCAGGCGATGATCGACAACGGCAGTGCGCTGGTTTCCGAGTATCCGCTGGACGCCGGGCCACTGCCCGGCAACTTCCCACGGCGCAACCGCATCATCAGCGGCTTGTCGCTGGGCGTGCTGGTGGTCGAGGCCAGCTTGGCCAGTGGCTCGCTCATCACTGCGCGCCTGGCGGCCGAGCAAGGCCGCGAGGTGTATGCCATTCCGGGTTCCATTCACCACCCGGGGGCCAAGGGCTGCCACCAGCTGATCCGTGATGGGGCGCTGCTGGTGGAAAGTGTGGAGCAGATCCTGGAAAGCCTGAAGGGTTGGCAGAACCTGCCGCCTGCAGTTGTGGACAGGTTCGACCATCCCCTGCTTGCCCTGCTGCATGCAGCGCCTCAAACCAGCGAAAGCCTCGCACACTGCAGCGAGCTGCCGCTGGCCGAAGTGTTGGCGCAGCTGACCGAGCTGGAGCTGGAAGGCCGGGTCAGCAATGAAGCCGGGCGTTGGTTTGCCCGCGCGGGCTAAGTACACTGCGCACAAGCAAGGTATTCAGGCGGAGTAACAGCAATGGTGAGCAGTTTTCGTGTGCAACAAGCCGCACGTGAGATCCGGGCGGGCGCAGTAATCGCCTACCCGACGGAAGCGGTCTGGGGCCTGGGCTGCGACCCATGGAACGAGGACGCGGTGTATCGCCTGCTGGCGCTGAAGTCGCGGCCTGTGGATAAAGGGCTGATTCTGATCGCTGACAACATCCGCCAGTTCGACTTTCTGTTCGAGGACTTCCCCGAAGACTGGATCGACCGCATGGGCAGCACGTGGCCGGGGCCGAATACCTGGCTGGTGCCGCACCAGGACCTGCTGCCCGAGTGGGTGACGGGGCAGCATGACACTGTGGCGCTGCGCGTCAGTGACCACCCGGTGGTGCGTGAACTGTGCGCGCTGGTGGGGCCGCTGATTTCCACCTCGTGCAACCCCGGCGGGCGCCCGGCGGCGAAGACCCGGTTGCGGGTGGAGCAGTACTTCCACGGCCAGCTGGACCTGGTGCTTGGCGGCGCGCTGGGGGGGCGGAAGAACCCGAGTGTGATTCGCAACCTGGCAACCGGCGAGGTTGTGCGCCCGGGCTGATACCGCTGGCGAGGGCTTCGCCCTCGATCGCAGGCAAGCCAGCTCCCACAAGTACTGGACATGGCTTGCCGGCGATTTGGCCGCCAACCCCTGCAGATTTTTCTGATTTTGTCTCGAATGGTTGTCCGGTTTGAGGATTGGGAAATATCCTACGACCCGCGTCCCCTGCCATCACCTGTTCAGTAGGAACCAGTGTCTTTAGGCTCTATCCGTCGCCGAATAACTTGGCGATCGGGTGTGGTAGCCCGGATGCATTTTTTCCATGACAGTCTATGGCGGCTGTGCGTGGGAGGCTTTCGAGCCTGCCTGGATTGGAAAATGCCCGGGTCTACCACCTCGCGTACAGTCGCCACCCATTCACGTGGTAGTGAGGGTTGGCGGCCTTGAGGAGCATTTTCCAATGATGAAGAAAATAGTCCCCGATCCACCCCTCCCATGCACCTCCACCCGTCCCTTCGGCCGCTGCGATGCCGGCCACGATCCACTCTTCACCGTCAACCCAAACATTTCTGCCGAGGATGCTCTGGTCCACGTAGCCCTGTACCTGCGCAGCGCCTACGAAACCGGCTACAAAGCCCTGGACTACATGCGCGAAGAGGGCCGTGGCATGTTCTGGTCGAACCTGCATGCGATTGAAATGGCGGAGGGTGTGATTGAGGCGATACTCGATGGCATCGAGTCGACACCGCAGCCGCAGAAGAAGGTGTGAGGGCTGACAGGTGCCTGCCTTGAGGGTTTCAGCGCCTGTGAAATCGAGCGCCGCCCGCGCGGCGCTTCGCAGCACAAGGCTGCTCCTACATCTGTTTCGGGCCAATTATTCCTGAGGCAAGGCGCGCGGCCCCTGGTGTTCACATCGAAATCATTTCGGACAAACAAGGCGTTCGCGCGCATAGGCACAGGCGTTACTGGACCGAAACAAATGTAGGAGCAGCCTTGTGCTGCGAAGCGCCGCGCGGGCGGCGCTCGATCTGCGCAACACCACAAAAACCAAGGCAAGCACCTGTCCGCCCTAACGCGGTCTCCTACCAATCAAGGCAACAAAACAGTCGACCCCACAGTCCGCCGCGCCGACAGCTCCGCCTGTGCCTTGGCCGCCTCGCTCAATGGATACCGCTGCTGGATATCCACAACCAGCTTGCCACTCGCAATCATCGCAAACAGGTCATCGGCCATGGCCTGGGTGTTCTCGGCATTATTGGCATAGGTCGCCAACGTCGGCCGGGTGACGTACAACGAGCCCTTCTGCGCCAGGATCCCCAGGTTCACCCCGCTCACCGCGCCCGAGGCATTGCCAAAGCTCACCATCAACCCGCGTGGCTGCAGGCAGTCCAGCGAGGTGAGCCAGGTATCGGCGCCTACGCCGTCATACACCACCGGGCATTTCTTGCCGTCGGTCAGTTCCAGTACCCGCTTGGCCACATCTTCGTGGCTGTAGTCGATGGTTTCCCATGCCCCCAGCGCCTTGGCCCGCTCGGCCTTCTCGGCAGAACTCACGGTACCGATCAGTTTGGCGCCCAGGGCCTTGGCCCACTGGCAGGCCAGCGAACCGACGCCACCCGCTGCCGCGTGGAACAGGATCACATCGCCCGCCTTCACTTCATAGGTCTGCTTCAACAGGTACTGAACGGTCAAACCCTTGAGCATCACCGCTGCGGCCTGCTCGAAGCTGATGTTGTCGGGCAGCTTGACCAGGTTGGCCTCCGGCAGCGTATGCACCTCGCTGTACGCACCCAGCGGGCCACCGGCATGGGCCACGCGGTCACCCACCTTCAGGCGGGTCACTCCCTCGCCCACGGCCTCGACCACCCCGGCCGCCTCGGTACCCAGGCCAGAAGGCAGGGACGGCGGGGCATACAGCCCGCTGCGAAAGTACGTGTCGATGAAGTTCAGGCCGATGGCGTGGTTACGCACGCGCACCTGCTGCGGCCCGGGCGGGGTGGGTTCGAATTCCACAAACTGCAGCACTTCCGGGCCGCCATGCTGGCTGAACTGGATACGCTTGGCCATCTCGCACTCCTGTAGTCGGGATCGGGAAAAGGCCTTCTATCGGACGCCTTTGCTTGATCGCCGTCAACTGCGGCGCGTGCGCTGGCGGTGGTATGCTACGCGCGAATTCTTCCCTGCCCGTTCCTGGTGACCCGATGACTAGCCGCACCGAGGCCGTGAAAGCCTACCTGCTCGACCTGCAAGACCGCATCTGCTATGCCCTCGAAACAGAAGACGGCGGTGCCCGCTTCGTCGAGGATGCCTGGGTGCGCGAAGCCGGTGGCGGGGGCCGCACGCGGGTGATCGGCGACGGCAAGGTAATCGAGAAAGGCGGGGTCAACTTCTCCCATGTGTTTGGTGCAGGCCTGCCACCCTCGGCCAGCGCCCACCGCCCCGAACTGGCGGGCCGTGGCTTCGAGGCCCTGGGTGTGTCGCTGGTGATCCACCCGCACAACCCGCATGTGCCCACTTCCCACGCCAATGTGCGGTTCTTCATCGCCGAGAAGGAAGGTGAAGAGGCCGTATGGTGGTTCGGCGGCGGCTTCGACCTGACGCCGTACTATGGCAACGAAGAAGACTGCATCCACTGGCACCGCGTGGCTGAACAGGCCTGCGCACCGTTCGGCGCCGACGTGTACCCACGCTACAAAGCCTGGTGCGACCGCTACTTCCACCTCAAGCACCGTGGCGAGCCACGCGGCATCGGCGGCCTGTTCTTCGACGACCTCAACGAGTGGGACTTCGACACCTGCTTCGCTTTCATCCGCGCCATCGGCGATGCGTTCGTCAACGCCTACCTGCCGATCGTCCAGCGCCGCAAGGACACGCCCTACACCCCGCAGCAGCGCGAGTTCCAGGAATACCGCCGCGGCCGCTACGTGGAGTTCAACCTGGTTTACGACCGTGGCACCCTGTTCGGCCTGCAGTCCGGTGGCCGCACCGAGTCCATCCTCATGTCGCTGCCGCCTCAGGTGCGTTGGGGCTACGACTGGAAGGCCGCACCCGGTAGCGAAGAAGCGCGCCTGACCGAGTACTTCCTGCAGGACCGCGACTGGCTTGGCCAGTAAGCTTGTGGATAAACAAGGAGCCGTCATGGACCAGTACGTCGTTTTTGGTAACCCCATCGGCCACAGCAAGTCGCCGCTGATCCACCGCCTGTTTGCCGAGCAGACCGGCCAGGACCTGGAATACGCCACCCTGCTGGCGCCGCTGGACGAGTTCAGCGATTGCGCGCGCGGCTTCTTCAAGCAAGGCAGCGGCGGCAACGTCACCGTGCCGTTCAAGGAAGAGGCCTACCGCCTGTGCGACAGCCTCACCCCGCGTGCCCAGCGCGCTGGTGCAGTGAACACGCTGAGCAAGCTGGCTGATGGCACCTTGCAGGGCGACAACACCGATGGCGCTGGCCTGGTGCGCGACCTGACGGTGAATGCCGGGGTCGAGCTGGCGGGCAAACGCATTCTCATCCTCGGTGCCGGTGGCGCCGTGCGGGGCGTGCTGGAGCCTATTCTGGCGCACAAGCCGCAGTCGCTTGTGGTTGCCAACCGCACTGTGGAAAAAGCCGAGCAGCTGGCGCGTGAGTTCGATGAGCTGGGGCCTGTGGTGGCCAGCGGGTTTGCCTGGTTGCAGGAGCCGGTGGATGTGATCATCAACGCCACCTCGGCGAGCCTGGCCGGGGAAATGCCGCCGATTGCCGACAGCCTGGTCGAGGCGGGGCGCACGGTTTGCTACGACATGATGTATGGCAAGGCGCCGACGCCTTTTTGCGCGTGGGCTACCCGGCTGGGTGCGGCCAAGGTGCTCGATGGGTTGGGGATGCTGGCTGAGCAGGCGGCTGAAGCCTTCTTTATCTGGCGTGGGGTGCGGCCTGATACCGCGCCAGTGTTGGCGGAGCTGCGCCGGCAACTGGCTCGGGGCTGAGAATTTTGGGGCCGCTTTGCGGCCCATTCGCGGCAGCCCCAGAATCTCAGCCTCACTCCTCAAACCGGATCGGGCACAACTCCACCCCTTCCAGCTTCTGCAATTCCTCGATCACCTGCGGCCTGGCCCGGTGCAGGGTCAAACTCCCGCCCAATCGCCGCAACCGCCGCGCCTCGCGGTGCAACATATCCACACCCGAGTAATCGATAAAATTCACCTGCCGCGCGTCGATCACCACATGCGGCCCCTGGCAGCGCTGCAAGCGCACCTGCAGGTAATGCGCCGCACCAAAGAAAATCGACCCGCCCACCCGCAACACATCCGCGTCCCCTTCACGGCTTTGCTGTACCCGTGGCCGTGACGTGCGCTTGAGGTAAAAGAACAGCGAAGCCAGCACACCGGCATAGATCGCCGTCTGCAGCTCCAGCAGCAAGGTGGCCGCCGCCGTCAGCGCCATCACCAGAAACTCCGAGCGACTGACCCGAAACAGCGCGCGAATCCCCCGATGGTCCACCAGCCCCCAGCAGATCAGCAGAATGCTGCCGGCCATGGCCGGTATCGGCAGGTGTGCGATCAGGCCGGCGCCGGTAACGGCAAACAACGCCACCCACAGCGCCGAAAATACTCCGGCCATGGGCGAGCGGGCACCTGCCTCATAACTCAGCCCGGAACGGGTGAAGGAACCGGCAGACAAGTAACCAGAGAAAAATGCACCGGCAATGTTCGACAGGCCCTGTGCGCGTATTTCCTGGTCTGGGTCGATCAGTTGTTCTGAACGTGCCGATAACGAGCGGGCAATCGACAGGCTGGTAACCAACCCCAGCATGCCTACCGCAACGGCGCTGGGCAGCAGACGCAACATGAGCTCCACGTCTAGCAAAGGCAGCGGGCTGAAGGGCGGGAGTTGCCCGGTGAATGCCGCAACGCGCGGCACATGGCCAAAGTAGCCCGGCAACAGCCAGGCCAGCAGGCTGACCAGCACCAGGCTTATCAACAGGCTCGGCCAGCGTGGGCGCCACAGCTTGAAGGCCACGCCGATCACTACGGTGGCCAGGCCCAACAGCAAGGAAGGCAGGTCGACCTCCACTGCATGGCTGGCCAGGTCCTGTACGGTTTTCAGTGCCGTAGCCTGGCTGGGCAGGTTCATGCCCAGCAGGTTGGGCAATTGGCCCAGGGCAATGACGATCGCAGCCCCCAGCGTGAAACCGAGCACCACGGAATGCGAGACGAAGTTGACCAGCGCGCCAAAGCGCAAGAGCCCGAGCAGCAGCTGGAAGATGCCGCCGAGGAAGGTCAGCAGCAGCACCAGGGTGATGTAATCGGCGCTGCCGGCCACGGCCAGCGGGCTGATGCTGGCGTAGAGCACGATGGAAATGGCAGCGGTGGGGCCGCAGATCAGGTGCCAGGACGAGCCCCACAGGCAGGCGATCAGCACCGGCACGATGGCGGCGTACAGGCCGTATTCGGCGGGCAAGCCGGCGATCAGCGCGTAGGCGATGGATTGTGGCAGGGCGAGGATGGCACCGCTCAGGCCGACCAGCAGGTCCTGGCGCAGGCTGCGGCCCGATTGGCGCGGGAGCCAGGTGAGGAAGGGCAGCAGGTGAATGATGCGATGCATGAGATATTCACATTTCCAAAGGTCCACTGTCCCCTGTGGGAGCGGGTTTACCCGCGAATGCGTCGGTACATGCAATGCAGCATTCGCGGGTGAACCCGCTCCCACAGGGGCGCGTCGTGTCTGAAACTACAGTTTGGCTTTGACGGCCTCCAGGGCATTGCCATCGGCCTTGGTAGTCACCCCAGCCAACCACCCTTCCAGCACCTCGGGATACGTTTTCACCCAAGCCCTGGCAGCGTCATCGAAGCTGATCTTCTTATCCACAACCTCGGCCATGATGGCGTTTTCCATGTCCAAGGTAAATTTCAGGTTACCCAACAGCTTCGCCGCATTCGGGCAGGCTTGTGGATAACCCTTTCGGGTCAGCGTGTACACCTCGCCCTTGCTGCCGAACCACTTTTCCCCGCCAGTCAGGTAATGCATTTTCAGCTTCACGTTCATCGGGTGCGGGGTCCAGCCAAGGAAGGTGATGAACTGCTGTTTCTTCACCGCCCGGTCGACCTGGGCCAGCATCGCCTGCTCGCTGGACTCCACCAGTTTCCACTGACCGAGGTTGAATTCATTCTTGTCGATGATTGCCTTCAGCGACAGGTTGGCCGGTGCACCAGAGCCGATACCGTACAGCTTCTTGTCGAACTGGTCGGCATGCTTCTGCAGGTCGGCAAAGTCCTTCACCCCGGCATTCCACACGTAGTCGGGCACCGCCAGGGTGAACTCGGTTCCTTCCAGGTTACGTGACAGTTGCTGCACATCGCCGTTGGCGATGAACTTGTCATGGAAGCCTTGATGCGCCGGCATCCAGTTGCCCAGAAAGGCGTCGACACGGCGGTCCTTCAAGCCGCCGTAGATGATCGGCACGGCCAGGCTGTCGATCTTCACCTTATAGCCCAGGCTTTCCAGTAACAGACGGGCCACGGCATTGGTCGAGGCGATATCGCTCCAGCCGGGGTCGGCCATTTTTACGGTACTGCATTGCGCGTCGCTGTCGGCGGCGTGGGCCGTGGCGGTGCCCAGGGCCAGGGCGAACACGGCGGCGGAGAACTTGTGCATGGCGGCCTCTCTTTTCAATCCAGGGGTGCGGGCTGTGGATAACGTGCCTTGCGCTCGAGGTCGTCGAGATCGATGTGGTTGCGCATGTACTGTTGGCTGGCGTCCACCAGCGGTTGGTGGTCCCAGCTTTTCAGCGTGCCGATGGCCAGCGCCTGCGCCACCAGGCGGCGGCGCCGCTGGCTGGCGAGTACCTGCTGGCGCAGGCTGGGGATATCCCAACGCTGTCGTGCTTCATCGGCAAATGCCTGCAGCAGCGCCTGGTGGTCCGGGCTGCCGGCGAGGTTCTCCCGCTCGTGCGGGTCGCGGCTCAGGTCATAGAGTAGCCATGGGTCGTCTTCGCTGTACACGAACTTGTAAGGCCCACGGCGGATCATCATCAGCGGGCCGACCGTGCCTTCGGCCATGTATTCGCCGATCACTTCATCGTGGCCGCCCTGCCCTTGCAGGTGGCCAAGCAGCGAGCGGCCGTCCAGGTGCAGGTTTTTATCCACAGCGCCGCCGGCCAGTTCTACCAAGGTTGGCAGCAGGTCACAGGTCGATACCGAGGCACTGACCCGAGCCGCCGCAAAGTGCTTGGGCGCATGGATCAGCAGCGGTACCCGCGCCGACATCTCGAACCAGTGCATCTTGTACCAGAGGCCACGCTCGCCAAGCATGTCGCCGTGGTCGCCGGAGAACACGATCAGGGTGTCGTCGGCCAGGTTGCACTCCTCCAGGGTTTGCAGCAGCTGGCCGATGTTGTCGTCGATGTAGCTGCAGGCGCCGAAGTAGGCGCGGCGGGCGTCGCGGATCTTGTCCACAGGCAGCGGCTTGTTCCACAGGTCGTAAACCTTGAGCAGGCGTTGCGAGTGGGGGTCGAGTTCTGCCTGGTTGAACTCGGCGCGTGGCATGGGGATATCCACACCCTCGTAGCGGTCCCAATAGCGCTTGGGGATGGTGTACGGGTCGTGCGGGTGCGTCATCGAAACGGTCAGGCAGAATGGCCGGCCATCGTTTTCGCGCACATGGTCGTACAGGTACTGGCGCGCCTTGAACACCACCTCCTCGTCGAAATCCAGCTGGTTGGTACGCACGCACGGGCCGGCCTGCAGTACCGAAGACATGTTGTGATACCAGCTCGGGCGCACATCCGGTTCGTCCCAGTTCACCGCCCAGCCGTAGTCGGCCGGGTAGATGTCGCTGGTCAGGCGCTCTTCGTAACCGTGCAGCTGGTCCGGGCCGCAGAAGTGCATCTTGCCAGACAGCGCCGTGCGGTAGCCCAGGCGGCGCAGGTAGTGGGCATAGGTCGGCACATCGGCGGGGAAATCGGCGGCATTGTCGTAGGCGCCGATGCGGCTGGGCAGTTGGCCGCTGACCAGGGTGAAGCGTGACGGCGCGCACAGCGGGCTGTTGCAGTAGGCCGAGTCGAACACCACCGCCTGCTCGGCCAGGCGGCTCAGGTGCGGCATCTGGATAGGCGAAGGGGCGTAGATCGGCAGCAAGGGTGCGGCCATCTGGTCGGCCATGATGAACAGGATATTCGGGCGCGTCATGGTGGCTTCCATCGTTGAGGGTTATGCGATTCACTTGCCTTCCAAGATGCGACTGCGGATAACATGGGTAAAGCCCATGGCGGGCAATGACTGGGATTAGCTGAGCTTATGTTTGAGCACCTTGCCGAGCTGTCGCTGGATACCTTGCGCGTGTTCGAAGCTGCGGCACGCCTGCGGGGGTTTACTGCGGCGGCGCTGGAGCTGGGCACGACACAGCCGGCAGTGAGCCAACAAGTGAAACGCCTGGAAGCCCAGCTGGGCACGCGCCTGTTTGACCGTATTTATCGGGGCATCGAGCTCACCGAGGCCGGCCAGCTGTTGTTTGAACAGGTACACCAGGGCCTGCAAGCCATGGATGACGGCATTTCCCAGGCCAGCGGGCGTGGCCAGCGAGAAGTGCTGCAGGTGGCCACCGACTTTGCCTTTGCGGCCTTCTGGCTGATGCCAAGGCTGCAACGCTTTCACGAGGCTTATCCACAGGTGGATGTGAGCCTGGTGACCGGTGAACGCAGCCAGGGGATGTTGCGCCCGGACATCGATGTGGCGGTGCTGTTTGGCGATGGGCGCTTTCACCAGGGTGAAAGCCGCTGGCTGTTCGATGAAGAAGTTTTCCCGGTGTGCAGCCCCCGCCTGACGGATGGCAAACCCTTGTCAGCCGTGGCTTTGCAACGTTTGCCCTTGCTGCATTTGAAGGGCGAGCAGGCCAGCCGCTGGTTTGACTGGGCGGGGGTTTTCCGCGGGTTTGGCGTGGCCAGCGCACCGCCTGCGGGGCAATTGCGGTTCGACAACTATACGTTGCTGATTCAGGCAGCGATTGCAGGGCAAGGGGTGGCGATTGGCTGGGGGCACCTGGTGGATGGGTTGGTGGAGCAAGGGTTGCTGTGCCGGCCGCTGGAGGGGAGTTTGCGCTCGCAGCGCGGGTACTACGCGGTGCTGCCGCCGCGCAAGCGGCGTGGGGCGCTGATCGAGCGGTTTGTGGGTTGGCTAGAGGATGAGCGCAGCCTTTGAGATTTTGGGGCCGCTTTGCGGCCCATCGCCGGCAAGCCCCGGCGATCTAGACCACGAAGTTCAGATGCTCGCCCCGGTGCAGGTCCAGTTCCAGCATATCCGCCATCCCCGCCGCCACACGTGCCCACCCCTCATCGGGCAAAGCCTGCGGCGTATTGATCAAGGTCCAGTGCAAAGCACTGCGCTGCAACACATCAACCACTTGGTCCACACATTCGCGCTCTGCCTCGCTGTACTTGGCCGGCTCATCCAGCACAGCGAAATCGCCCACCAGCAACAGCCGGCGTATAGTCGTACGCTCAAGCCCCGCCACCAGCGCCTCGCTCAGCCGTGCTTGCCCCGGCAGGTCGCCTGGGGCCAGCGCCGACAACAGGGCAATCACCGCCGAGCCCCCTGCCGCGCTTTGCTCTGCCTGGTCGGCATCGTCCAGCCCGCCTATCTTGAAGTGCAGGCCCGGGCGTGCGGTGTGGCGGTTCAGGTCATCGACCACGGCGGTGACTTCGTGCTGGCGCGACAGCAGCTCGGCCATCAGGGCATTGCCCAGGCTGCTTTCAGGCCCGAACAAGACCAGTTTGTACACTGGGGTTTCGGCGTTTTTCACTGCATCACTCCCTTTGCAGGTGGTGATGGTTGGACCGCAATCAGGAGTTATCGTGCAGAGGATCAAGGGTTACCACGCCCACGTTTATTACGACGCAGCGACCATGGAGCAGGCCCGGGAGCTGTGCGAGGAGGCGGCGCGGCTGTTTCCCGTGACCATGGGGCGCATGCATCAGAAGCCGGTTGGGCCACACCCGGACTGGAGTTGCCAGCTGGCGTTCGGGCCTGAAGTGGTAGGGGTGGTTTTGCCTTGGTTGGCGCTGTACCGCAAGGGCCTGGTGGTATTCATGCACCCGGAAACCGGGGATGAACTGGCGGACCACCGGGATCATGCGATCTGGATGGGGGCCGTGCGGCCATTGAAGCTGTCGATTTTTGGTGGGTAGATTTGTATTGCCTATGCCGGCCTCTTCGCGGCACAAGGCCGCTCCTACAAGGAGATCGCAATACCCTGTAGGAGCGGCCTTGTGCCGCGAACGAGGGCGGAGCCCTCGCAATCAATTGCGAGCTGAGCGCACCCCTTCTGCCAGTGCCGAGCACAGGCTGAGTACATCATTTACTGCCTGATCGGCACTTTTAGCCTGGGCAATCTTGTCGACCAGCGCGGAGCCCACCACCACACCATCCGCCAAGCGGGCAATGTTCGCAGCCTGCTCCGGGGTACGAATGCCGAAACCGACGCTGATCGGCAGTTTGGTATGCCGGCGCAGGCGGGCAATGGCTTCGGTCACGTGCTCGGTGGTCGCCGAGCCGGCACCGGTCACACCGGCCACCGACACGTAGTACACAAAGCCGGAGCTGCGCTCCAGCACGCGCGGCAGGCGCGCATCGTCGGTGGTCGGGGTGGTCAGGCGGATGAAGTCGATGCCTGCAGCCTGGGCCGGGGTGGCCAGTTCGGCGTCGTGCTCTGGCGGCAGGTCGACGATGATCAGGCCATCGACGCCCGCTGCTTTTGCTTCAGCCACGAACGCGTCGACGCCAAAGCGGTGGATCGGGTTGTAGTAGCCCATCAGCACGATTGGCGTAGTGTGGTTATCCACACGGAACTCGCGAACCATCTGCAGGGTTTTGGCCAAGGTCTGGCCAGCTTCCAGGGCGCGCAGGGTGGCCAGCTGGATGGCCACGCCATCGGCCATCGGGTCGGTGAACGGCATGCCCAGTTCGATCACGTCGGCACCGGCTGCCGGCAGCCCTTTGAGGATCTGCAGCGAGGCGTCGTAGCCCGGGTCGCCTGCGGTGACGAAGGTGACCAGTGCCGATCGGCCTTCGGCCTTCAGTTCGTCGAAGCGTTTTTCAAGACGGCTCATGCCTGTTTCTCCTGGGCGGCCATGTGGTTCATGACGGTTTGCATGTCTTTGTCGCCGCGGCCCGACAGGCACACGACCATCAGGTGATCCTTTGGCAGCTTCGGTGCGCGCTTGATCGCTTCGGCCAGGGCGTGGGAGCTTTCCAGCGCCGGGATGATGCCTTCCAGACGGCAGCTGGCGTGAAACGCATCCAGCGCTTCGTCATCGGTAATGCTGACGTACTCGACGCGCTTCACTTCGTGCAGGTAGGCGTGCTCCGGGCCGATGCCCGGGTAGTCGAGGCCTGCGGAAATCGAGTGGGCGTCGGTGATCTGGCCGTCTGCATCTTGCAGCAGGTAGGTGCGGTTGCCGTGCAGTACGCCGGGTACGCCGCCGTTCAGGCTGGCAGCGTGCTTTTCGGTGTGCACGCCGTGGCCACCGGCTTCGACGCCGATGATCTGTACGCTTGGCTCTTCGAGAAACTCATGGAACAGGCCCATGGCGTTGGAACCACCACCGACGCAGGCAACCAGGCTGTCTGGCAGGCGGCCTTCCTTCTCTTGCAGCTGAGCGCGGGTTTCCTTGCCGATGATCGACTGGAAGTCGCGGACCATGGCCGGGTACGGGTGTGGGCCAGCGACAGTGCCGATCAGGTAGAAGGTGTCTTCGACGTTGGTGACCCAGTCGCGCAGGGCTTCGTTCATGGCGTCTTTCAGGGTGCCGGTACCGGCGGTAACCGGGACGATTTCGGCGCCCAGCAGCTTCATGCGGAACACGTTGGCCTGTTGGCGCTCGATGTCGGTGGCGCCCATGTAGATCACGCACGGCAGGCCGAAGCGGGCAGCGACGGTGGCGGTGGCCACGCCGTGCATGCCGGCGCCGGTTTCGGCGATCAGGCGCTTTTTGCCCATGCGCTTGGCCAGCAGCACCTGGCCGATGCAGTTGTTCACCTTGTGCGCGCCAGTGTGGTTGAGCTCTTCACGCTTGAAGAAGATCTTCGCACCGCCACAGTGCTCGGTCAGGCGCTCGGCGAAGTACAGCGGGTTGGGGCGGCCGATGTAGTCGCGCTGGAAGTAGGCCAGCTCTTCGAGGAACTTGGGGTCTGCCTTGGCCGCTTCGTATTCGCGGGCCAGGTCCAGCACCAGTGGCATGAGGGTTTCGGCCACGTAGCGGCCGCCGAACGAGCCGAACAGGCCATTGGCGTCGGGGCCGGGGCGGTATTGGGACTGGGTCATGGGGCGCTCCAGGGCGTAATGAATGAGTGATGGGCTTTACTCTAACCACGGCAAGCCCGGCTGAAAACCGATAAGATTGCGCAAACTTGTCAGAAAAACTCACAGGTAAAATGGCCCACGATCTCCCTCCCCTGAATGCCCTGCGCGCCTTCGAGGCCACCGCCAGGCTCAACAGCGTTAGCCAGGCGGCTGAAGCGCTGCATGTTACTCATGGCGCTGTCAGCCGGCAGATCAAGGTGCTTGAGGAGCACCTGGGGGTGGCGCTTTTCGTCAAGGACGGGCGTGGCATCAAACTCACAGATGCCGGTGTGCGTCTGCGCGATGCCAGCGGTGAGGCCTTCGACCGGTTGCGCAGCGTGTGTACAGAACTCAGCCGCGATGTCAGCGAGGCGCCGTTTGTGCTGGGCTGCTCGGGGAGCCTGCTAGCGCGTTGGTTTATCCCCAGGCTTGGTCGCCTGAAGGCGGATTTGCCTGAGTTGCGCCTGCACTTGTCCGCAGGTGAAGGTGACCTCGACCCACGTCGTCCAGGGCTCGATGCATTGCTGGTATACGCTGAACCCCCATGGCCGGCGGACATGCAGGTGTATGTGCTGGCTGAGGAGCGTATCGGGCCGGTACTTAGCCCGCATTTTGCCGGCTTCGATCGCTTGCGCGACGCGCCCGCCAATGCCCTGCTGGACGAGGCCCTCTTGCATACCACCTCACGGCCACAAGCATGGCCGACATGGGCTGGGCAACAGGGATTGGACCCGGCCGGGTTGCAGTACGGCCAGGCGTTCGAGCATTTGTACTATTTGCTGGAGGCTGCGGTTGCAGGCCTTGGGGTGGCCATCGCGCCACAGCCACTGGTGGCTGATGACTTGAGGGCCGGGCGCCTCAGCGCGCCGTGGGGCTTTTCACCTACCCGGGCAGCGCTGGCCTTGTGGGTGCCGCGGCGCGCCGCAGATGGGCGCGCCGAGCAGTTGGCGCAGTGGCTGCGCCGCGAATTGGAACGCCAGGCGGGTTAGTTGCGACGGGTCAGCAGATAGGCCGCCAGCAGGCCGAGGGCGCCAAGCGCCACGCCAGCCGTTGTCACCGGGTGCTCCTGTGCATAATCACGGGTGGCGATGCCGGTCTGGCGGGTGCGGGTTTTCACTTCCTCGTAAGCATCGCTGAGCAGGCTACGCGAGTGTTTCAGCGCACTTTCGGCGTTGCTGCGGATTGCCTTCACCGACTTCTGGGACTCTTCCGACGCGTCATGCTTGAGGTTTTCCAGGCTTTTCAGAAGGCTTTCGATCTCCGCTTCCATGCTTTCCAGGGATGTTTTACGCAGCGAGTTGCGGTGCATGTTGACTCTCCTTTGCAGTATGGGCTGTAAGGTTGCGACCCTTGGCCCGCGCGAAAGTGCGATCGAACTTTCACCTTGGCGGATGGCTCGCAGGTAAACCAGGCCTACCCTGCTAGGCTGAATTTCACCGTTATCCAAGGAGCGTGAACATGACTGACCATCACACGTACAAGAAGATCGAGCTGGTGGGGTCCTCGCCGACCAGTATCGAAGACGCGATCAACAATGCCCTGGCCGAAGCCGGCAAGAGCATCAAGCACCTGGAATGGTTTGAAGTGGTCGATACCCGCGGGCATATTGAAGGCAACAAGGCCGCGCATTTTCAGGTCACGCTGAAGGTGGGCTTTCGTATCGCCAATAGCTGAACCACTGCCGGGCTGGATGATCCCGGCTTAATAGAGTATTCAGGAGAGGGGGCGCCTTGGCGGGCGCCCTTTCTGATTTCATCTGCACAAGGAAAGCGATCGATGAACAAACTGATTCTGGCGCTGGGCCTGATGACACTGGCCGGTGGTGCGCTGGCGGCGGGCAAGCCGTGCGAGGAGCTGAAGGCGGAAATTGCCGCCAAGCTCGATGCCAAAGGGGTTACTGGCTACAAGCTGGAGGTCGTCAACAAGGGCGATCCGGCCGGCAAGGTGGTTGGTAGCTGTGAGTCGGGTACCAAGGAAATTGTCTACCGCCGCGGTTGATGCGTTGGCTTTTTCGCGGGCTCGCCCGCTCCCACAGGTAATACACAGGGTCAAGCACCCGTGCAGTCCTGTGGGAGCGGGCGAGCCCGCGAAGAAGGTCAGGCGGTCTTGAGAGCCTGCGCCAACAGCTCATAGGACCGTATCCGGTCCGCATGCTCATACAGGTCACAGGTAAAGATCAGCTCGTCCGCCCCGGTCTGCTCCAGCAGCACCTCCACCTTGGCCCTTACCTTCTGCGGGCTGCCGATCATCGCCAGGCCGAGGAAACTGCCTACCGTATCCCGCTCATGGGGCAACCACAGCCCATCCATGCTTTCTACCGGCGGCTTCTGCATCAGGCTCTGGCCGCGAATCAGCGCCAGGATGCGCTGGTACACCGAGGTGGCCAGGTATTCGGCCCTTTCGTCGGTTTCTGCCACCACCATGGGGATGCCCAGCATTACATACGGCTTGTCCAGCGTGGTCGAGGGCTTGAAATGATTGCGGTAAACGCGGATCGCCTCGTGCATGTAGCGCGGCGCAAAGTGTGAGGCAAAGGCATAGGGCATGCCGCGCATGCCTGCCAGCTGGGCGCTGAACAGGCTGGAACCGAGCAGCCACATCGGCACGTCAGTGTCGTGCCCCGGCACGGCGATCACTTTTTGATCATCGGTACGCGGGCCGAGGTAGCGCGACAGTTCCTCGACATCGTCCGGGAAGTCGTCCGGGCCGCCGGCACGGTCGCGGCGCAGGGCGTAGGCGGTCATCTGGTCCGAGCCCGGCGCACGGCCCAGGCCCAGGTCGATACGCCCCGGGTACAGGCTGGCCAGGGTGCCGAACTGCTCGGCGATCACCAGTGGCGCGTGGTTGGGCAGCATCACCCCGCCAGAGCCCACGCGAATGGTCGAGGTACCCCCGGCCAGATAGCCGATCAGCACCGACGTTGCCGAACTGGCGATGCCGTCCATGTTGTGGTGCTCCGCCACCCAGAAGCGGTTGTAGCCAAAACGCTCGACGTGTTGCGCCAGGTCCAGCGAGTTGCGCAACGATTGCCCCGGGCCTGCATCGGCGCGTACAGGCACAAGGTCGAGGGTGGATATTTTCAGGTCACGCAGCTGCGTCATGGGAGCCTCCGCAAAGGTGGTTGGCCAGAGGCCTTTGTAACTCTGTATGGGCATATTCGGGGGATTCAATGGTTGCTGTGCGATTGGTCTGAACTTGCCGTAAGCGGCTGGCCTCTGAATCCATAACCACGTAACCGAATGACCAGGAGGCAGTATGAAAAAGACAGCATCGGCGATCTGGCAAGGTGGCTTGAAGGATGGCAAGGGCCTGCTTTCTACCGAAAGCGGCGCGCTCAAGCAGAACCCGTATGGCTTCAACACCCGTTTTGAGGGCACGCCTGGAACCAACCCGGAGGAGCTGATTGGCGCCGCGCATGCCGGCTGTTTCTCGATGGCGTTGTCGATGATGCTCGGTGAAGCAGGGCTGACTGCGGACCGGATCGACACCGCTGCCGAGGTGACGCTAGACAAGCTGCCGGATGGTTTTGCCATTACGGCCGTGCATCTTGTGCTCCGGGCCAAGGTACCGGGCGCGAGCGAGGCGCAGTTCCTGGAGATTGCCAACAAGGCCAAGGAAGGGTGCCCGGTGTCCAAGGTGCTGAACGCAAAAATCAGCCTGGATGCCGCGCTGGTGGGCTGAAGCGGCGCAACGGAGGCGGTTTGCTGTAGTCTAAACAGCGTCGGCAGCACGCTGCCTTTTCAGGAGCCGTTCCATGATTCGCGTAGCAATCGCCGTGTTGGCTTCCCTGGTCGCCACGTCCACGTTGGCGGCGGTCAAGCCGTGCGAGGAACTGAAAGCCGAGATCGAGGCCAAGATCCAGGCTCAGGGTGTGCCGTCCTACACCCTGGAGATCGTGCCCAACAGTGAGGTCAAGGACCAGAATATGGTCGTCGGCACATGCGATGGCGGGACGAAGAAGATCATTTACCAGAAGAATGATCGGTAGATTCGGGGCCGCTTTGCGGCCCATCGCAGCACAAGGCTGCTCCTACAAAGGTACGCGATCCCTGTAGGAGCAGCCTTGTGCTGCGAATGGGCTGCAAAGCAGCCCCAGCTCACGGAATGCAGAACACATTACTAGGCTCGTTCACCAGCACCTTGCGGCTGGCGTCGTACAGCAGCACCTGCGGCTCCATCACCGGCGCCCGCGCTTCCAGGCGATAACGCTCGCCGGCCTTGAAGTCGTCAAAGCGCACTGTCAGGTAGCAGGTTCGGTCCCTGGGTTCGGACATGATGCCGCCCGAGTAGATTTCATAATCGAAGCGCACCACCAGTTCGTGCTTGCCGGGCGTTACCTGAAAGTAACGGCCGTCCTCCAGGCGCTTGCCATCGAGGCGGTCGGCCATGATCACGCGGCCGGGGGTCATGGTGTACAGATCAACCCAGGCCTGCTTGGGGTCGACGGGGGGCAAGGGGCTGGCGCAAGCCCCCAGTGCACTGAGGGCGATCAGCATCATGGGCTGGCGCATGGCAAAACTCCCACTTGCGATTTACAAGTAACAAGCATAGCGCCGTTTGTGCGGTTCAGGTGCGTTGGCAGCCTGCAGGCAAGCCTTGGCCGACCATTTTCTGCTGGTCGTCGTAGAGCTTGATCCAGGGGCGGAAGCCGATACTGCCAGCGTGCAGCTGATAGCGCTGCCCGGCGGCAAAGTCCTTGAAGCTCAGTTTGACCTGGCAGTCGCGCCACAAGGGCTCGTCGACCGGGCCGATATTGCTGGGTGTGACCGGGAACTGGTAGCGCACGGTCAGCTCGTGGCTGCCGGGCTGTACTTCGAAATAGCGGCTGTCGGCCCAGTCACGTTCATCGACCTGCACGGCGTCCAGCGAGGTGTTGTCGTAGGGGGTAAGGTCGATCCAGGCCTGGTTCGGGTCCGGGGCTGGCAACGTGGAACAGGCGGATATCAGCAACAGTGAACCGGCGACCAACAATGCACGCATGGCGAAACTCCCCCTTGGCGAGATAGTCTTGGAGCGAATTTGGCCTTGAGCGAGTCATACAGCCCGGATGCTTCGACTTTTTTTTATGCAGCGCTCAGGCCTTGGGGCACTCGACCGCGTTTTCACCCGTTTGGTTCCCCTGGTGGGGGCGCTCCTGCTGAACGGTTGCAGCAGCGTGGCCTACTATGGGCAGCTGGCCGAGGGCCAATTGCAGCTGCTGCGTGCGCGACAGCCAGTCGCGCAGGTGCTTGCCGACCCGGCCACGTCACCGCAGTTACGCTCGCGCCTGGCGCACGCTGAACAGGCGCGGGTGTTCGCCAGCCAGCAGTTGAAGCTGCCGGATAACCGCAGCTACCGGGTTTATGCCGACATTGGCCGGCCTTATGTGGTGTGGAATGTGTTTGCCACGCCCGAACTGTCGTTGCAGCCGGTGACGCACTGTTTCCCGATTGCGGGGTGCGTGGCGTATCGCGGCTACTACCAGCAAGGTGCGGCACGCGGGGCGGCGGCGTTGATGCGCCAGGACGGCCTGGATGTGTATCTGGGGGGCGTGGAGGCGTATTCGACCCTTGGCTGGTTCGACGACCCGATCCTGTCGTCAATGGTCGGTTGGGGCGACGAGCGCCTGGCCACGCTCATCTTCCATGAACTGGCTCACCAGCGCTTCTATGTGCAGGACGATACCGAGTTCAACGAATCGTTTGCCTCCTTTGTCGAGCAGGAAGGCTCCCGGCAATGGCGTGTAGCGCGTGGGCTTGCCGCTGTTGGCGAGGAGCAGGGGCAGCAGCGTGACCAGTTCATCAGGCTGGTGCTGGCCAGCCGTGAGCGGTTGCAGACGATTTATGGCGGGCCGCTGGACGATGCGCACAAGCGGCTGGCCAAGCAGGCCGAGTTTGAGCGTTTGAGGCGTGAGTACCGGCAGGTGCGTGATGGCCAGTGGGGCGGTGACAAGCGTTATGACGCGTGGATGTATGGGCCGATGAGTAATGCCAAGTTGTTGCCGTTCGGGCTGTATGACCAGTGGGTGCCGGCGTTTGCGGCGGTGTTTCGTGAGGTGGGTGGGGATTGGCTTCGGTTTTACCAGCGGGTCGAGCAGCTGGGGCGGTTGCCGATTGAAGAAAGGAAAGCGGCGCTGCAGCGTCTGGTGGTTAGCCTGTGACATTTTGGGGCCGCTGCGCGACCCATCGTAGGCAAGCCAACTCCCACAGGGACCCCGCAAGGTTGGAATTTGATGCAGCACCTGTAGGCGCTGGCTTGCCGGCGATGGGCTGCAAAGCAGCCCCCTAGGGCACTCAAGCCTTGATGAATGCCTGGTGCATCTCGGCCAAGGTTGCAAAGTGGTAGGCCGGCTCTTCTGCCATCAGTTCTTCCTGGCTACCAAACCCATACCCCACCGCCACTGCCTGCAAGCCATTGCTGCGCGCGCCGATCAGGTCATGCTTGCGGTCCCCTATCATCAGGGTTTGCGCCGGGTCCAGCCCTTCTTCATCCAGCAGGTGGCGAATCAGCTCGACCTTGTTGGTGCGGGTGCCGTCCAGTTCGCTGCCGTAGATCACCTTGAAGTGTTGGTCGAAGGCGAAGTGCCGGGCGATTTCGCGGGCGAATTCCCACGGTTTGGAAGTGGCGATGTACAGCGTGCGGCCCTGCCCGTTCAGGGCTTCGAGTAACTCCGGCACGCCCTGGAATACCAGGTTTTCGTACAGACCGGTGACGCGGAAACGCTCCCTGTAGAAGTTCACCGCCTCCCAGGCCTTGGCTTCGTCGAAGCTGTAGAACTGCATGAAGGCCTGCAGCAAAGGCGGGCCGATGAAGTGTTCGAGGCGGGCCAGGTCCGGCTCGTCGATGCCCAGCTTGGCCAGGGCATACTGGATCGAGCGGGTGATGCCCAGGCGTGGGTCGGTCAGGGTGCCGTCCAGGTCGAAGAGGATGTTTTGCTGTTGCATGTTCGTCTCGTTAGTCGGGTTTATTCCGGTTGGTCGTAGCCTTCGGCCAGGTGCTGGTCCTTGAGCTTCACGTAATTGCCGGCGCTGTAGGAGAAGAACGCGCGCTCTTTGTCGTTCAGCAACCTGGCCTGTTTCACCGGGCTGCCCATGTACAGGTAACCACTGACCAGGCGTTTGCCCGGCGGTACCAGGCTGCCGGCACCGATGATCACTTCGTCCTCGATGATGGCGCCATCCATGATTGTGCTGCCCATGCCGACCAGGATTCGGTTGCCCAGGGTGCAGCCATGCAGCATCACCTTGTGGCCGATGGTCACTTCGTCACCGATGATCAGCGGGAAGCCGTCCGGGTTGAACGGGCCGGCGTGGGTGATGTGCAGCACGCTGGCATCCTGCACGCTGGTACGTGCACCGATGCGGATGCGGTGCATGTCGCCGCGTACCACGGCCAGCGGCCAGACCGAGCTGTCTTCACCGATCTCCACGTCGCCCAGCACCACTGCCGAGCGGTCGACGAAGGCACGTGGTCCAACTTTCGGAGTGTGTTGCTGGAAGCTTCGGATGGCCATGATAGCGTCTCTCATCTGTGCCGATAGGCAGGCTGCCTGCTGCGGTCGGCGTCGATTGTAATTAAGATGGGGCAGTGTTTCTTCTGCCAAGGTATCCAAACCGTGACTGCGAACAACCCGCTTCTGCAATCCCACGATCTGCCGCCCTTCTCGCAAATCCGTGCCGAACACGTGTTGCCGGCGATCGAAGCGATCCTGGCCGACAACCGTAAAGCCATTGCCGAGATCCTCGAAAAGCAGGGCAAGGCCCCTACCTGGGCTGGCCTGGTGCTGGCCATGGACGAACTGAACGACCGCCTGGGCGCTGCCTGGAGCCCGGTCAGCCACCTGAACGCGGTGTGCAACAGCGCAGAACTGCGCGAGGCTTACGAGTCGTGCCTGCCGGCGCTGAGCGCCTACTCTACCGAACTGGGCCAGAATCGTGCGCTGTTCGATGCCTACCAGGCTTTGATCAACAGCCCTGAAGCCGCCGGTTTCGACGTGGCGCAAAAGACTATCCTCGAGCATGCCCTGCGTGACTTCCGCCTGTCGGGTATCGACCTGCCGGCAGACAAGCAGCAGCGCTATGCCGAAGTGCAAAGCAAGCTCAGCGAACTAGGCAGCCGCTTTTCCAACCAGCTGCTCGACGCCACCCAGGCCTGGACCAAGCACGTTACCGACGAAGCAGCACTGGCTGGCCTGACCGATTCGGCCAAGGCGCAGATGGCTGCCGCTGCCCAGGCCAAAGGCCTCGACGGCTGGCTGATTACCCTGGAATTCCCCAGCTACTACGCCGTGATGACCTACGCCAGCGACCGCGGCCTGCGCGAAGAGGTGTACGCCGCCTACTGCACCCGCGCCTCGGACCAGGGCCCGAATGCCGGCCAGTTCGACAACGGCCCGGTCATGCAGCAAATCCTTGACCTGCGCCAGGAGCTGGCCGAACTGCTGGGCTACAAGAACTACGCCGAGCTGAGCCTGGCCACCAAGATGGCTGAGTCCAGCGACCAGGTGTTGAGCTTCTTGCGTGACCTGGCCAAGCGTTCCAAGCCTTTTGCCGCCCAGGACCTGCAGCAGCTGAAGGCCTACGCCGCTGAGCAAGGCTGCCCTGAGCTGGCCAGCTGGGACGCCGGCTACTTTGGCGAGAAGCTGCGCGAGCAGCGCTACAGCGTGTCGCAGGAAGCCCTGCGCGCCTACTTCCCGATCGACAAGGTGCTGGGTGGCCTGTTCAGCATCGTGCAGCGCCTGTACGGCATCGAAATCGCCGAGCTCGAGGGCTTCGACAGCTGGCACCCGGACGTGCGCCTGTTCGAGATCAAGGAAAACGGCCAGCATGTCGGCCGCTTCTTCTTCGACCTTTACGCCCGCGCCAACAAGCGCGGCGGTGCGTGGATGGACGGCGCCCGCGACCGTCGTCGCACTGCCGGTGGCGAGCTGCAGAGCCCGGTGGCCAACCTGGTGTGCAACTTCACCCCAGCCGCACCCGGCAAGCCTGCACTGCTCACCCACGATGAAGTCACCACCCTGTTCCACGAATTCGGCCACGGCCTGCACCACCTGCTGACCCGCATCGAGCATGCCGGTGTTTCCGGTATCAACGGCGTGGCCTGGGACGCGGTCGAGTTGCCAAGCCAGTTCATGGAAAACTGGTGCTGGGAGCCAGAAGGCCTGGCGCTGATCTCCGGCCACTACGAAACCGGCGCGGCCCTGCCCCAGGACCTGCTGGACAAGATGCTGGCGGCGAAGAACTTCCAGTCGGGCATGATGATGGTGCGCCAGCTGGAGTTCTCGCTGTTCGACTTCGAGCTGCACGCCAGCCATGGCGACGGTCGCAGCGTACTGCAGGTGCTCGAAGACGTGCGTGACGAGGTGTCGGTCATGCGCCCACCGGCGTACAACCGCTTCCCTAACAGCTTTGTGCACATCTTTGCTGGCGGTTACGCGGCGGGCTACTACAGCTACAAGTGGGCTGAAGTGCTGTCGGCTGACGCGTTCTCGCGCTTCGAGGAAGAAGGCGTGCTGAATGCCGAGACCGGCCGCGCCTTCCGCGAGGCTATCCTGGCCCGTGGCGGTTCGCGCGAGCCGATGGTGCTGTTTGTCGATTTCCGTGGCCGTGAGCCTTCCATTGATGCGCTGCTGCGGCACAGTGGCCTTACCGAAGGCGCTGCAGCGTGAGCGAGGTAGCTGTGAACAAGACCAAGAAGCGCTTCATTGCCGGGGCGGTGTGCCCCGCGTGCAGCGAGCCTGACAAGCTGATGATGTGGAGCGAAGACGACGTACCGCACCGCGAGTGCGTCGCCTGCGGGTTCACCGACACCCTCAACGAGCAGGGCTTGTCGGTGCCCAAGGAGCTCGGCACCCGGGTCAACCACCTGGCACCCAAGGCAGCGCCGGCCAAGGTGCAGACGGTGCAGTTCTTCCCTAATCCGAAGCTGAAGAAACCGACAGAGTAAGCACTGGCTGTCGGATCAGAGGCGCTGGTGGATTCATGGCAGCTGCGATACTGTATGTAAATACAGTATAGGGGTTAGCCATGAATCCTCCAGCACCATTAAAGGGCCGTGGCACGGCGCACAATCCGCACAACCGTTTTGCCCCCAACCATTCGGTGGTCGAGGACGACGGCTGGCATCAGGAAGTGCCGCAGACCCAGGGCACCGAAGTGCGCAGCGAGACGGCGAAATCGGTCATCTCCCGCAATACCTCGCCCGACCTGCCCTTCGACCGCTCCATCAACCCTTATCGCGGCTGCGAGCATGGCTGCATCTACTGCTATGCCCGCCCTTCCCATGCCTATTGGGACCTCTCCCCCGGGCTGGATTTTGAAACCAAGCTGATCGCCAAGACCAATGCCGCTGAAGTGCTCGCGCAACAGCTGAGCAAGCCGGGTTACGTGTGCGCGCCGATCAACCTGGGCTCCAATACCGACCCGTACCAGCCGATCGAGCGGGAGCAGTTGCTGACCCGCCGTCTGCTGGAAGTGTTGCTGCGCTTTCGTCACCCGGTGACCATCGTGACCAAAGGCTCGCTGGTGTTGCGCGACCTCGACCTGCTGGCCGAAATGGCCCGGCAGCGTCTGGCGCGGGTAATGATCAGCCTGACCACGCTGGACGACGACCTCAAGCGGGTTTTGGAGCCGCGGGCGGCGTCACCCAGTGCCCGGTTGAGGGCCATCCGCGTGTTGCGCGAGGCGGGTGTGCCGGTGGGTGTGTTGTGTTCGCCGATGATTCCGATGATCAACGACAGTGAGCTGGAGCGCTTGCTGGAGGCTGCCAGGGAAGCGGGCGCACAGAGCGCGGCCTACATGATGCTGCGCCTGCCACTGGAGGTGGCGCCGCTGTTCGAGCAGTGGCTGCAGGACCATTACCCGCAACGGGCGGCCCATGTGTTGAGCCTGATCCGCCAGAGCCGGGGCGGCGAGCTGTATGACAGCCGGTTTGGTGCGCGCATGCGCGGTGAAGGGGTATTTGCCGAGTTGTTGGCGCAACGGTTTGCCAAAGCCATGAAGCGGCTGGATTTTGAAGGGCGCGAGGCGCAGACGCTGGATTGCTCTGCCTTCTGTCCACCCGGTGGGCAGATGCCCCTATTCTAATGCTCAAGGGAGCATCACCGGCGTCGATTCCAACACAAGCACAGGCCCTGTAGGAGCAGCCTTGTGCTGCGAAGAGGCCGGTAGGGCCAAAGATCCTCTTCGGCTGCAATGGCCCTTTCGCAGCACAAGGCTGCTCCTACTGGGCCCATTGCCAGCCCTCAATGCAACTAATCCGAGTTAATAATTGCGCTAATACATATTGGCAGTTGATGTTTTTTTGCTATTATCCAGAACCCGCCTTTTATATCTGGAACGCCCGTTCTAGAGCCTTCGAATTAAGTTTCAGTTAAGTTTTCCCCGTTAGCGTAGGAAATCAGTCCACACCGACTGTGATCTATGGCCCGTGCGTGTCATCTAAAACCCTGCATAGCCAGAATCTTTCACCGGTAAAATGGATTTACCAACACACCGTCAAGAGGATGAATCATGCCCGTCAAGGACCCATCCAAGGTCGTTCCGGAGGTACCCGCTGAGGGCGCCGATGCCGCCCTGAAGCACATCGTCGACGGCTTCCTGCGCTTTCACCATGACGTCTTCCCCGAACAGCAAGAGCTGTTCAAGAAGCTCGCCACTGCGCAAACGCCGCGTGCCATGTTCATCACCTGCGCCGACTCGCGCATCGTCCCCGAGCTGATCACACAGAGCTCGCCTGGCGACCTGTTCGTAACCCGTAACGTGGGTAACGTGGTACCGCCCTACGGTCAGATGAACGGCGGCGTTTCCAGCGCCATCGAATACGCCGTGCTTGCGCTGAAAGTGCACCACATCATCGTCTGTGGCCACTCCGACTGTGGCGCCATGCGTGCGGTACTCAACCCGCAATCGCTGACCAAGATGCCGACTGTTTCCGCCTGGCTGCGCCATGCCGAAGTGGCGCGTACCGTGGTCGAGAACAACTGCTCGTGCGGTACCGAACACGAAACCATGCAGGTGCTGACCAAGGAAAACGTGATCGCCCAGTTGCATCACCTGCGCACCCACCCTTCGGTTGCCTCGCGCCTTGCAGCCGGTGAGCTGTTCATTCATGGCTGGGTTTACGACATCGAAACCAGCAAGATCGAAGCTTATGACGCCATCAGCGACAGCTTCCTGCCCCTGGCTGCTGGCGAGCCGGTCCCCTGCGCCACTCCGAGAGGCCGCTACTAAGCGACCCATCCACCGCTAGAACCTTGATAGCCGGCTGCACCCTATGGGGTGTGGCGCGGCCTTCGGCTGCCTTGAATTCCCTGACTGCCTTGCCGGCAAGCCCGCTGGCGGCCCGCGCTTGCGCGCTCGTCAGGGGCAAACGTGCCCACGGCCAGAGGAATGGCCGTGCGACAGAGAAAGGAGAAACACGGTGAACATTACACAGTTGAAAGCGGCCCTGCCGCGTGAGTTGCTGGCGTCGGTGGTGGTCTTTCTAGTGGCCCTGCCGTTGTGCATGGGTATCGCGATTGCCTCGGGCATGCCGCCGGCCAAGGGCCTGATTACCGGCATTATCGGCGGCATTGTGGTGGGTTTCCTCGCCGGTTCGCCGTTGCAGGTCAGCGGCCCAGCCGCCGGCCTGGCGGTACTGGTGTTCGAGCTGGTGCGCCAGCATGGCATGGCCATGCTTGGGCCGATCCTGTTGCTGGCCGGGCTGCTGCAGTTGCTGGCCGGGCGCCTGCGCCTGGGTTGCTGGTTTCGTGTCACTGCGCCAGCGGTGGTGTACGGCATGTTGGCGGGGATTGGCGTGCTGATCGTGTTGTCGCAGGTGCATGTGATGTTCGACACGGCGCCGCAGCCTTCCGGGTTGCAGAACCTGCTGGAATTCCCGTCCACCGTTGCCGCAGCCCTGCCACAGGAAAACGCAGGTTCAGGCTGGATGGCCGGTGCGCTGGGCCTGGGCACCATCGCCATCATGTGGGGCTGGGAACGCCTGCGGCCGCAGCGGCTGCGCTTCGTCCCTGGCGCCCTGCTGGGTGTTGCCGCCATGACTGCCATCAGTATGTGGCTGGCCTTGCCGGTAAACCGCGTGCAGGTGCCGGCAGACCTGTCCGAGGCCATCGACTGGCTCCGCCCGGCTGACCTGATGCAACTTGCCGACCCTACCTTGCTGGTCGCCGCCTTTGCCCTGGCCTTCATCGCCAGCGCCGAAACCTTGCTCTCGGCCGCGGCGGTAGACCGCATGCACAGCGGCCAGCGTTCGGACTTTGACCGTGAACTGTCGGCCCAAGGTATCGGCAACATGCTCTGTGGCGTGCTGGGCGCGCTGCCGATGACGGGCGTGATCGTGCGCAGCTCGGCCAATGTGCAGGCGGGGGCGCAGACGCGGGCATCGGCAATCTTCCACGGCTTGTGGCTGTTGGCCTTCGTGGTGGTGTTGAGCAGCGTGCTGCAGCAGATTCCGGTGGCGAGCCTGGCGGGTGTGCTGGTGTTTACCGGGGTCAAGCTGGTCGACTTCAAGGCATTTCGTGGCCTGGGCCGTTATGGTCGCATGCCGATGTTCACCTATGCGGCGACGGCGCTGGCCATCATCTTCACCGAGCTGCTGACCGGTGTGCTGCTGGGCTTTGCCCTGACCCTGCTGAAGCTGGCGTTCAAGGCAGCGCGGCTGAAGATCAACCTGGTGAGCCTGGAGAAGGCCGGGCACATGGAGCTGCGGTTAAGTGGTGCGGCGACGTTCCTGAAGGTGCCGGCGCTGACCCAAGTGCTGGATACCGTACCGGCGGGCACCACGTTGCATGTGCCGTTGGGCAACTTGAACTACATCGACCACTCGTGCCTTGAGCTGCTGGAGGACTGGAACCGCAGTAATGCGGCCAATGGGTCGCGGTTGTTGATCGAGCAGCGGCGCCTGAAGCGGCGGATCGAGGGGCGGTTGCGGACTACGGCGGGGGTTGGTGCATAGCGCCGGAGTCTCTGTTGCCTGATCCGGCCTCTTCGCGGGCGAGCCCGCGAAGAGGCCGGTACAGGAATATCAGGCTGGCTGACCCAGCTCCACACCCAGCTGTCGCGACAGGCAAGGCCAGCGCTTCCATGCCTCGCCGGTTGCCGGGCTGCTCAGCTTTTCGCGGTAAGCCTCCACCGATTCCACCGCAAAGCTTTCGTCATTGAGCATTTCGTCAACCGAGTGGTGCACCACTTCATCCAGCTGGTTGGCAAAGCTTTCGCCAATCAGCTGGTGGGCAATCAGGTTGGCGACCGTGGTGTCGACCGGGATCAGCGGCTGCTGGAAGTGGCGGATGTACAGGTCATTCACCTCTTCCACCAGGCGGTGCGCCAGGTAGGCCTCATCCAGTAGGCAGTCCAGGCCTACATGCCCTTGCATCACGCTGGGCGGCTGCAGGAAGTAGGCCTCGGCAATTTTCAGTACAGGTTTGATCTGCGATTCGATCCCGGCTTCGCGGGCGACCGCGTGGGCGGCCTCCAGCAGTTCCGGAACCTGATCGATGTAGGCGCTGACGAAGCGCGCCAAAGTACCCTGGGCGTCCTGCTCAGGCAGTTGGATCGAGGGGTGCAGATGGGGCAGTTGCAGCTCGAGACGCTGTTTCAATTGGCCGGTCTGGCCTTCATGTTGATGGGCTTGGCTTACCTGCTCGCGTACAGCAGCGATGTTCATGACAACTCCAGGGACATTACGTTTCAAACGGAAGACACTAAATTAGCTCGGTATACAGAATACCTAAGACGCATTTGTTATAAGCGGCGCAAACGTGTGCGCTCTCAGGCATATGGGAGTGCCATTATTGCGCCACACCCTATCAAGCGCGCGGTTTTCAGACCATTCAGTCATTTCGTGAAGTTCATTTCACAGGCTTCATTGCGTGCCATTGGTCGCTGTCTATACTCCCGTTGAACGTGATTCGTTGATGAGGCCCGACTGCTTTTGCAGGGGCTCGGTCGTCGAAGCCAGGCAGTCTTGACCGCCGTTCCCTCTTGCCGCAGGCCACGCCTCCGGGACAACAAGAATTAGAAGGGGAACCCGCAATGATGCGACATCCACATGTCTGGATGGGCCTCCTGTTGTGGTCGGTTTTTGGTCAGGCCAACGCCGCCTGGACCGTGAACATGCACCCGGGGGCGACGGAGGTTTCCAACGCCGTCTTCGACCTGCACATGACCATCTTCTGGATCTGCGTGATCATCGGCGTAGTTGTATTCGGCGCGATGTTCTGGTCCATGGTCGTCCACCGCCGCTCCACTGGCCAGCAGGCCGCGCATTTCCACGAGCATACCTGGGTGGAAATCATGTGGACCGTGGTGCCCTTCCTGATTCTGGTGGTGATGGCCATCCCGGCCACCAAGACCCTGATCGACATCTACGACGCCAGCGAGTCGGACATCGACATCCAGGTCACTGGCTACCAGTGGAAGTGGCACTACAAATACCTGGGCCAGGATGTGGAGTTCTTCAGCAACCTGGCCACCCCCACCGATCAGATTCACAACAAGGCCCCCAAGGACGAGCATTACCTGCTCGAAGTCGACCAGCCGCTGGTGCTGCCGGTGGGCGCCAAGGTGCGCTTCCTGGTGACTGCCGCCGACGTCATCCACTCCTGGTGGGTGCCGGCCTTCGCGGTCAAGCGCGACGCCATCCCCGGCTTTGTCAACGAAGCCTGGACCCGTATCGAAAAGCCCGGCATCTACCGCGGCCAGTGCACCGAGCTGTGCGGCAAGGACCACGGCTTCATGCCGGTGGTGGTGGAGGTCAAGTCCAAGGCCGACTACGACACCTGGCTGGGCGAGCGCAAGGCTGAAGCCGCCAAGCTCAAGGAACTGACCAGCAAGGAGTGGACCCTGGAAGAGCTGGTGGAACGTGGAGACAAGGTCTACCACACCACCTGCGTGGCCTGTCACCAGGCCGAAGGCCAAGGCCTGCCGCCGATGTTCCCGGCGCTCAAGGGCTCGAAGATCGCCACCGGGCCGAAGGAAGGCCACCTGAGCATTGTCTTCCACGGCAAGCCCGGCACCGCCATGGCGGCGTTCGGCAAGCAGCTCTCGGAAGTCGACATTGCCGCCGTTGTCACCTACGAACGCAACGCCTGGGGCAACAACAAAGGCGACATGGTCACGCCGAAGGACGTGCTGGCGCTGAAGCAGGCAGAAGCCAAGTGAACCGGGTTACTCGCGGCAATCAATGGGTTGCAGGAGACAGGACATGAGCACAGTGATCGACGACCACGCCCACGGCCATGAGCACGCCCACGGCCCGGCCAAGGGCCTGATGCGCTGGGTACTGACCACCAACCATAAAGACATCGGCACGATGTACCTGTGGTTCAGCTTCATCATGTTCCTGCTTGGCGGCTCGTTCGCCATGGTGATCCGCGCCGAGCTGTTCCAGCCTGGCCTGCAGATCGTGGAGCCAGCCTTCTTCAACCAGATGACCACCATGCACGGCCTGATCATGGTGTTTGGCGCGGTGATGCCGGCCTTCGTCGGCCTGGCCAACTGGATGATCCCGTTGATGATCGGCGCGCCAGACATGGCCCTGCCGCGCATGAACAACTTCAGCTTCTGGCTCCTGCCGGCAGCCTTCCTGCTGTTGGTCTCGACCCTGTTCAGCCCGGGTGGCGGGCCGAACTTCGGCTGGACTTTCTACGCCCCGCTGTCCACCACCTACGCCCCCGCCAGCGTCACCTTCTTCATCTTCGCCATCCACCTGATGGGTATCAGCTCGATCATGGGCGCGATCAACGTGATTGCCACCATCCTCAACCTGCGTGCGCCTGGCATGACCCTGATGAAGATGCCGCTGTTTGTGTGGACCTGGCTGATCACGGCCTTTCTGCTGATTGCGGTGATGCCGGTGCTGGCCGGTGTGGTGACCATGATGCTGATGGACATTCACTTCGGCACCAGTTTCTTCAGCGCGGCCGGGGGCGGTGACCCGGTGCTGTTCCAGCACGTGTTCTGGTTCTTCGGCCACCCCGAGGTGTACATCATGATCCTGCCGGCCTTTGGTGCGGTCAGCTCGATCATCCCGGCGTTCTCGCGCAAGCCGCTGTTCGGCTACACCTCGATGGTGTACGCCACCGGCGCAATTGCCTTCCTGTCGTTCATCGTCTGGGCCCACCACATGTTCGTGGTCGGCATCCCGGTAGTCGGTGAGCTGTTCTTCATGTACGCCACCATGCTGATTGCCGTGCCCACCGGGGTGAAGGTGTTCAATTGGGTCAGCACCATGTGGGAAGGCTCGCTCACCTTCGAAACGCCGATGTTGTTCGCCATCGCCTTCGTCATCCTGTTTACCATCGGCGGCTTCTCCGGGCTGATGCTGGCCATCGCCCCGGCGGATTTCCAGTACCACGACACCTACTTCGTGGTGGCGCACTTCCACTACGTGCTGGTGCCCGGGGCAATCTTCGGCATCTTCGCCTCGGCGTACTACTGGCTACCGAAATGGACCGGCCACATGTACGACGAAACCCTTGGCAAGCTGCACTTCTGGCTGTCGTTCATCGGCATGAACATGGCCTTTTTCCCCATGCACTTCGTGGGGCTGGCAGGCATGCCGCGACGCATCCCCGACTACAACCTGCAGTTCGCCGACTTCAACATGGTGTCGTCGATCGGTGCCTTCATGTTCGGCGCCACGCAGATCTTCTTCCTGTTCATCGTCATCAAGTGCATCCGCGGCGGGGCGCCGGCACCGGCCAAGCCTTGGGATGGCGCTGAGGGCCTGGAGTGGTCGGTCCCCTCGCCTGCTCCCTACCACACCTTCCAGACACCACCGGAAGTGAAATAGGAACCTGCCATGAACGGCCTGTCGCTGAAACGCCTGGTAACGCGCCTGCTGATGCTGACGGTAGTGATGTTCGCCTTCGGCTTTGCCCTGGTGCCGATCTATGACGTGATGTGCAAGGCCTTCGGCATCAACGGCAAGACCGGCGGGCAATACGAGGGCAGCCAGGTCAGCGACCCGTCGCGTTCGGTGCGCGTGCAGTTCATGTCGACCAATGCCAGCGACATGGTCTGGGACTTCTACTCCACGGCTGACCAACTGGAGGTCAACCCGGGGGCGGTGAACCAGATGATCTTCGTCGCGCACAACCCGACCGACCGACCCATGAGCGCGCAGGCGATACCCAGCATCACCCCGGCCGAGGCCGCGGCGTACTTCCACAAGACCGAGTGCTTCTGCTTTACCCAGCAGGTGCTGCAGCCCGGCGAACGCATCGAGATGCCGGTGCGCTTCATCGTCGACCGCGACCTGCCGGCCAGCGTGAAGCACCTGACACTGGCCTACACCTTGTTCGACATCACCGCTCGCCACCCGCCGGTCGCGCATGTTGCGGCCCAGGACGTCCAGGGCGCCCGTTAAGGGAAGGAGAACAGCAATGGCAAGTCATCAGCACTATTACGTTCCGGCGCAGAGCAAATGGCCGATCATTGCCACCATCGGCATGTTCATCACGGTGTTCGGCCTGGGCACCTGGTTCAACGACATGAAGGCCGGGCACCCAGACTCTCACGGGCCGCTGATCTTCTTCGTGGGTGCGTTGTTTCTGGCCTACATGCTGTTCGGCTGGTTTGGCGCAGTGGTCAAGGAGAGCCGAGCCGGGTTGTACAGCCCGCAGCTGGACCGCTCGTTCCGCTGGGGCATGAGCTGGTTCATCTTCTCTGAAGTCATGTTCTTCCTGGCCTTCTTCGGTGCACTGTTCTACGTGCGCGTGCTTGCGGGGCCGTGGCTGGGGGGGGAAGGGGCTAAAGGTGTTGCGCACATGCTGTGGCCGACTTTCGAGTTCACCTGGCCGCTGCTGCACACGCCCGACCCGAAACTGTTCCCGCCGCCCAAGGAAGTGATCGACCCGTGGCACCTGCCACTGATCAACACGATCTTGCTGGTCAGTTCCAGTGTGACCATCACCATCGCCCACCACGCCCTGCGCCGTGATCACCGTGGCCCGCTGAAATTCTGGATGGCGCTGACCATCCTGCTGGGCGTCAGCTTCATTGCATTGCAAGCCTTCGAGTATCACGAAGCCTATACCAAGCTGGGGCTGACGCTGGGGTCGGGGATTTATGGCGCGACGTTCTTCATGCTCACCGGCTTCCACGGCGCCCATGTGACCTTGGGCACGATCATCCTGATCGTGATGTTCGTGCGCATCTTGCGCGGGCATTTCAACCCCGAGAAACACTTCGGCTTCGAGGCAGCCAGCTGGTATTGGCACTTCGTCGACGTGGTGTGGGTGGGGTTGTTCATCTTTGTGTATGTGCTGTAGGGCCAATCGCCGGCAAAACGAGTGCAGTTTCAGAAGGGGGCATGTGAAACCAGCTGACCGCTGAGCAAACCCCAGGCGACCAGGGCAATGGTCAGGGCCGCCAGGGTCACCCGCACGGTCAGAGCCTTCAGCAGACGAGTCGAGTTTTCGTCGTCCTTGACCAGAAACACCAAGCCACTGAACAGGCTGGCAATCGTGGCCAACAGCATCAGGACAATCGCGGCCTTGAGCATGGCGCTACTCCGGGGGGATGCGGTGATGTGGATAAGTATAGCGAGGCGCCCGTGAGGCCGTTTCGCCCAGGCTGGGTACCGACCCTGGTGGTGCTTGCACTGCTGCCGGGGCTGGTTGCGCTCGGCTGCTGGCAACTCGGCCGCGCCGAGGAAAAGCGCGCGCTGCTGGCCACCTATGCCGAGCGGCGCATCGAGGCGCCGATCACCACCGCCCAGCTCGCATCAAGCGACGACAATGCGTTTCGCCGCGTGCACCTGTACGGCCGCTTCGACGCCGAGCACAGCGTATTGCTGGACAACCGCATGCGCGATGGCCAGGCCGGTGTCGAACTCCTGCAACCCTTCCATGACCAGGCCAGTGGCCAGTGGCTGCTGATCAACCGCGGCTGGCTGCCATGGCCAGACCGCCGCGTGCCGGTGCATTTCGATACCCCTGCACAGGCCCTGGCACTGGACGCTTCGGTGTATGTATCGCCCGGCAGCACGTTCCAGCTGCATCCCGACCCTGAAGGCGGCCAATGGCCCCACCTGCTCACTGCCGTTGATGCCGCGCAGCTATGGCCGGCGCTGGGCCGCGAAGGCTTTGCCCATGAGTTGCGCCTAGAGCCCGGCCCGGCGGCCTATCGCCTGGACTGGCCGGTTGTCGCCATGGGCCCGGAAAAACACCTGGGCTACGCCGTGCAGTGGTTTGCCCTGGCGGGTGCACTGGTTCTGCTTTACCTCTATTTCGGCTGGCACCACAACAAGGAGAAACGCCATGGCCACCGCCACTCCACTGGACGTGCCTGAACGTAGCAAGCCCAGAGCCCGCGGGCGTTTGCAGCTTTTGCTGATCCTGCTGGTAGTGCTTGGGCCGATGATTTTGGCCACCAGCATGTACAAGCTGAAGTTTTGGGTGCCAGAGGGCCGCAGTTACCACGGAGCCATGATCGGCAATGGTGAAAGCCGCATCGATATCGGCGTGGCAGGCCAGGACCAGCGTTGGCAGTTGCTGGTCAGTGCGCCCGAAGCCTGTACCGAGGACTGCCAGCGCCTGGTGTACCTGGCCCGGCAAATCCAGGTTGGCCTGGGCCGCGATGCCAGCCGCGCAAGCCATGCGCTGGCCACCGCCCAACCGCTGAGCGCCGACTACCAGGCACTCCTTGGTCGCGAGTACCCGCAGCTGCAACGCTACCCGCTGGATACCCCGCGCTACCGGCAGAAGGTAGGCGAGCCTGGCCCGCAACTGTGGATCGTCGACCCGCACGGCAACCTGGTGCTGCGTTACGACAGCAAGGCCAACGGCAAGCATGTGCTGGATGACCTGCGCCACCTGCTCAAGCTGTCCAACATCGGTTAGGAGCCTGACATGGCCAGACCTGGATTCCGCATTGCTGTGTTCGCCACCCTGCTTGCACTGCTGGTCGTCCTGCTCGGTGCCTATACCCGCCTGACCCATGCCGGCCTCGGCTGCCCCGACTGGCCAGGGTGCTATGGCTTCATCAGCGTGCCCAAGAGCGAGGCCCAGCTCGCCCATGCCGAGCTGCACTTCCCCGATCACCCGGTGGAAGAAGCCAAGGGCTGGGCGGAAATGGTCCATCGCTATTTCGCCGGTACCTTGGCCATGGTGATTGCCCTGCTCGCCTTCCAGGCGCTGCGTCGGCATGCCCGCGATGGCCAGCCTTACCGCTTGCCGGTGCTGTTGCTGGGTGTGGTGCTGGCCCAGGCGGCTTTCGGCATGTGGACGGTCACCCTGAAGCTGTGGCCGCAGGTGGTCACGGCGCATTTGCTGGGCGGCTTCACCACCCTGAGCTTGCTATTCCTGTTGTCACTGCGTCTATCCCGGGCCTTTGCGCCCTTGCCGAAACTGCCACTGAGCCTGCGGCGGATCGCTGCGCTGGCGCTGTTGGTGGTGGTCGGCCAGATCGCCCTGGGCGGCTGGGTCAGTGCCAACTATGCAGCGGTCGCCTGCATCGACCTGCCCACCTGTCACGGCCAGTGGTGGCCAGCGGCGGACTTCAGCAATGGCTTCCACCTGACCCAGCACGTCGGCCCCAATTACCTGGGCGGGCAACTGGACAGTGATGCCCGCACGGCCATCCACATCAGCCACCGCCTGGGCGCGCTACTGGTCACCTGCGTGCTGCTGATGCTCAGTTGGAAGCTGTACCGCTGTGGCCTCCCCGGCCTGGCGCGGCTGGTGCTGCTGGCGCTGGCCCTGCAAGTGGGCCTGGGCATCAGCAACGTGGTATTCCACCTGCCGCTGGCGGTAGCGGTTGCGCACAATGCCGGCGGGGCGCTGTTGCTGTTGAGCATGGTGCTGGTGAACTACCGCATTCGAGTGGTCGACAAGGTTCGCGTGGGTGTCGGCCAAGGTTGGCGCCTGCGTCCGGTGGCCGGCGTGGGCATTTCCCATCACATGAGGAACGACTCGTGGCGACGCTTCTGAGCGCACGACGGGCCAGCTGGCGCGATTACCTGGAGCTGACCAAGCCCAAGGTGGTGGTACTGATGCTGATCACGTCGCTGGCCGGCATGTTCCTGGCCACACGAGCGGGGGTCGGCTGGAGCGTGCTGCTGTTCGGCAACCTGGGCATCGGCCTGTGCGCTGGCGCTGCGGCGGTGGTGAACCATGTGGTGGACCGGCGCATCGATGCGCTGATGGCCCGCACTCACAAGCGGCCGCTGGCCCAAGGCCGGGTCGAGCCGCTACCGGCCTTGCTGTTTGCACTGGCGTTGGCGCTGCTGGGCATGGCCCTGCTGCTGGCGTTCACCAACGCCCTCACCGCCTGGCTGACCCTGGCTTCGCTGCTGGGTTATGCGGTGCTCTACACCGGCTTTCTCAAGCGTGCCACGCCACAGAACATCGTCATCGGCGGCCTGGCCGGCGCCGCCCCGCCGTTGCTCGGCTGGGTGGCGGTAAGCGGCCATGTCAGCGCCGAACCCTTGCTGCTGGTGCTGATCATTTTCGCCTGGACCCCGCCGCACTTCTGGGCGCTGGCCATCCACCGCAAGGAAGAGTACGCCAAGGCCGATATCCCGATGCTGCCGGTGACCCATGGCGAGCGCTACACCAAGCTGCATATTTTGCTGTACACCCTGATTCTGCTGGCGGTGAGCCTGCTGCCCTATGCCATCCACATGAGCGGCCCGCTGTACCTGGCTTGTGCCCTGGCCTTGGGGCTGCGCTTCCTGCAATGGGCCTGGGTGTTGTACCGTGGCAGCCGGCCGCACGCGGCGATCGGCACCTTCAAGTACTCTATCGGCTACCTGTTCGCGCTGTTCATCGCGTTGCTCCTCGACCACTACCTGTTGCTGAACCTATGACCCGAACCCAGAAAACCGTCTTCATCCTCGTCGCCCTGGTCGCGTTGATCCTGGGCCTTACCGTCAACAAGGTGCTCAATGGCCGCGACCAGCCCAACCCCGCCGAGCTGATCGACGCCGGCATTATCCTGCTGCCGCAGAGCCGCACCGTGGCCGACGTGACCATGACCAACCAGGACGGGCAGCCGGTACAGCTGGATGACCTGAAAGGCAAATGGTCGCTGTTGTTCTTCGGCTACACCTACTGCCCGGACATCTGCCCGACCACCCTGGCCCAGTTGCGCCAGGTGAAGAGCGAGCTGCCCAAGGAAGCCGTCGACCGGCTGCAGGTGGTGCTGGTGAGTGTGGACCCGAACCGCGATACGCCGAACCAGCTGAAGCAGTACCTGGGCTATTTCGACAAGGACTTTGTCGGGGTGGCGGGGTCGATCGAAGATACCCAGAAGCTGGCCAATGCCTTGAGCATTCCGTTCATTCCGGCGGATACCAGCAAACCGGGGTATACCGTGGATCACAGCGGTAACCTGGCGGTAGTCGGGCCGGATGGGCGTCAGCGCGGGTTCATTCGTGCGCCGTTCAACAACCAGAAGCTGGTGGCGCAGTTGCCCGGGCTTGTGAAGCGGGATTGAGATTTCGGGCCTGCTTTGCAGGCCTTTCGCGGCACAAGGCCGCTCCTACAGGGGTACGCGATCCCCTGTAGGAGCGGCCTTGTGCCGCGAAAGGGCCGCAAAGCGGCCCCAGGGGTTTCAGCTTAAAATGCCGGAACCACAGCGCCTTTGTACTTTTCGATGATGAACTGCTTCACCTCTGGCGAGTGCAGTGCAGCCGCCAGTTTCTTCATGTCGTCCGAGTCCTTGTTGTCCGGGCGGGCAACCAGGATGTTCACGTAAGGCGAGTCGCTGCCTTCGATGGCCAGCGCGTCTTTTTCCGGGTTCAGCTTGGCTTCCAGCGCGTAGTTGGTGTTGATCAGGGCAGCATCGACCTGGGTCAGCACGCGCGGGATAGTGGCGGCTTCCAGCTCACGGAACTTCACGTTTTTCGGGTTCTCGGCAACATCCTTCACGGTGGACAGGATGTTCTTGTTGTCCTTGAGCTTGATCACGCCTGCCTTGTCCAGCAGCAGCAGGGCGCGGCCGCCGTTGGTGGCGTCGTTGGGGATGACCACGGTGGCGCCGGAGGACAGCTCGTCCAGCTTCTTGATCTTGGTCGAATACACGCCCAGCGGCTCGATGTGCACGCCGGCCACGCTGACCAGGTTGGTGCCCTTGGCCTTGTTGAACTCATCCAGGTACGGCTGGTGCTGGAAGAAGTTGGCGTCCAGGCGCTTTTCGGCAACCTGTACGTTCGGCTGGATGTAGTCGGTGAATTCCTTGACCTTCAGCTCCACGCCTTCTTTGGCCAACTGCGGTTTGACGAAGTTGAGGATTTCGGCGTGCGGCACCGGGGTGGCGGCAACGGTCAGGGTATCGGCGTGGGCCGAGAAGGCCGCAACAGCGGCAGCGACAGCAAGCAGCTTCTTCATTGATCACTCCTTGTGAGGGCCGCGACGGCCCCCGAACGGGTCGGCCAGGCCGACCCCATTGGGGTTACTTACGGGAAAAATGCACGACCAGTTTGTCGCCCACGCTCTGCAGTACTTGAACCAGTACCAGCAGCAGTACCACGGTCACTACCATCACATCGGTCTGGAAACGCTGGTAACCGAAGCGGATAGCCAGGTCGCCCAGACCACCGGCGCCCACCACACCGGCCATGGCGGTGTACGAAACCAGGGTGATGGCGGTGACGGTAATGGCCGCGAAGATACCCGGACGGGCCTCTGGCAGCAGCGCACTGGTGATGATCTGGCGGGTGGTGGCGCCCATCGACTGGGTAGCCTCGATGATGCCGCGGTCCACTTCACGCAGGGCGGTTTCCACCAGGCGGGCGAAGAACGGCGTGGCACCCACCACCAGCGGCGGGATGGCGCCGGCAACGCCCAGCGAGGTGCCGGTGATCAGTACGGTGAACGGGATCATCACGATCAGCAGGATGATGAACGGCAGCGAGCGCAGGATGTTGACCACCAGCGACAGCAACGCGTACACGCCCTTCTGCTCGAACATCTGCTTTGGCCCGCAGAGGAACAGCAGCACACCCAGTGGGAGGCCCAGCAGCACGGTGAAGAACAGCGAGCCGAACAGCATGATCATGGTGTCGATGGTGGCCAGCCAGATTTCGGCCCAGTCGACGTTGGCAAAGAAATTCAGGGCGTCCATCAACGCAGTACCTCCATATGTACGTCAGCTGCCTTGAAGCGGCCGAAGGCCGCTTCCATGTCACCGCCGATCAGGGCGAGGGTGAGCTGGCCATAGGGGACATCCTTGATGCGGTCGATACGCCCGGCGAGGATGCTGTAGTCCACACCGGTTTCGCGGGCCACGGTGCCCAGCAGCGGCGCGTACGTGGCGTCGCCCTGGAAGGTCAGGCGCACGATGCGGCCAGGTACGTGGGCAAAGTCGTCGCGCTGCTCGCCTTCGTCGACCTGCTCGTCTTCCTGGACAAAGCGCTTGGTGGTGGGGTGCTGCGGGTGCAGGAACACCTCGGCCACCGAGCCTTGCTCGACGATCTGGCCGGCGTCCATCACCGCCACGCAGTCGCAGACACGGCGGATCACGTCCATCTCGTGGGTGATCAGCACGATGGTCAGCTTCAGCTCACGGTTGATTTCGGCCAGCAGTTGCAGGACCGAGGCCGTGGTTTGCGGGTCGAGGGCACTGGTGGCCTCGTCGCACAGCAGGATCTTCGGGTTGGTGGACAGGGCGCGGGCGATGCCGACGCGCTGCTTCTGGCCGCCGGACAACTGCGCCGGGTACTTTTTGGCGTGGTCTTGCAGGCCGACACGGGCCAGTAGCTCGGTGACGCGCTTGTCGATTTCGCTGCGCGACAGCTCGCCGGCCAGGGTCAGTGGCAGGGCGACGTTGTCGGCGACGGTCTTGGAGGCCAGCAGGTTGAAGTGCTGGAAAATCATCCCGACCTGCTGACGGAAGCCGCGCAGCTGGCTGGCGTTGAACGCGGTGACGTCTTCGCCGTCGACGATGATCTTGCCGCCGGAGGGTTCTTCAAGGCGGTTGATCAGGCGCAGCATGGTGCTTTTGCCGGCGCCGGAATGGCCGATCAGGCCGAACACCTGGCCATCTTCGATGGTCAGGCTGGTCGGATTCAGTGCGGGGATTTCCCTACCGGCAACGCGGTAGGTCTTATGTACCTGTTGGAACTCGATCACGTAGCGAACCTTGTGGGGCGCATTGAAATTTGGGTCAGCGGTTAGCTGGGGTCGCGCATTTTAGCCTTTTCCCATAGCTGTTCTTAGCATTTATTTCGTAATGCACCAATCCTTCGGGCATATCGCGACAACCGGTAATCCTGATTGAACGCTCGGCAACGCCCTCCAGTCACTACTTGGACAAGCCCTGAACGGGCAAGCCTTAAGACTGATGAGGAGAGCCGATCATGCCCAGCAAGAAAACGGACGCGCCCAAGCAGAGTGAAGCCGCCGGCACCCAGACCCCTGACCGGGCCAATACCAATGCCAAGCTGCAGAGCCTGGAGGCCGACCGCAGCGATGCGACCGGGCATGCGCTGCGCACCAATCAGGGCGTACGCATCGCTGACAACCAGAACACCTTGAAGGCAGGTGATCGCGGGCCTTCGCTGCTTGAAGACTTCATCATGCGCGAGAAGATCACCCACTTTGACCATGAGCGGATCCCCGAGCGCATCGTGCACGCCCGCGGTACCGGGGCCCATGGGGTCTTCCAGAGCTATGGCAACCACGCGGAGCTGACCAAGGCGGGCTTCCTGCAGGACCCGGAAAAGATCACCCCGGTTTTCGTGCGCTTTTCCACGGTGCAGGGCCCACGCGGTTCTGGCGACACGGTGCGCGATGTGCGGGGCTTTGCCGTCAAGTTTTACACCGACGAAGGCAATTTCGACCTGGTCGGCAACAACATGCCGGTGTTTTTCATCCAGGATGCCATCAAGTTTCCCGATTTTGTCCACGCGGTAAAGCCAGAGCCACACAATGAGATACCTACCGGCGGCTCGGCGCATGACACCTTCTGGGATTTTGTCTCGCTGGTGCCGGAGTCGGCCCACATGGTCATGTGGGCCATGTCTGATCGCGCCATCCCCCGCAGCCTGCGAATGATGGAAGGCTTTGGCGTGCACACCTTCCGCCTGATCAATGCCGAGGGTGTGGCCAGCTTCGTCAAGTTTCACTGGAAGCCGAGCCAGGGCGTGCATTCGCTGCTGTGGGACGAAGCCCAGAAACTGGCGGGCAAGGACACCGACTTCCAGCGCCGTGACCTGTGGGAAGCCATTGAAACCGGCGACTACCCGGAATGGGAACTGGGCGTGCAGATTGTGCCGGAGGCTGACGAACACAAATTCGACTTCGACCTGCTGGACCCGACCAAGATCATTCCCGAAGAACTGGTACCCGTCACCCCGCTGGGCAAGATGGTGCTGAACCGCAACCCGGACAACTTCTTCGCCGAGGTCGAGCAGGTTGCCTTCTGCCCTGGCCATATCGTGCCGGGTATCGACTTCACCAATGACCCCCTCCTGCAGGGCCGGCTGTTCTCCTATACCGACACGCAACTGAGCCGGCTGGGCGGGCCGAACTTCCACCAGATCCCGATCAACCGCCCTGTGGCGCCCAACCACAACAACCAGCGCGACGCGTTGCACCAGCACACCGTGCACAGGGGCCGTGCCTCGTATGAGCCGAACTCCATCGACGGCGGCTGGCCGAAGGAAACGCCACCCGCAGCACTGGATGGCGGCTTCGAGAGCTTCCAGGAGCGCATCGATGCGCACAAGATTCGCCAGCGCAGCGAGTCGTTCGGCGACCATTTCTCGCAAGCGCGGTTGTTCTTCCAGAGCATGAGCCCGACAGAGCAACAACACATCATCAAGGCCTACAGCTTCGAGCTGGGCAAGGTCGAGCGCGAGGCCATTCGTGCCCGTGAGGTGAACGAAATCCTGGCCAACATCGATCTCAAGCTGGCTGCTGCGGTAGCCGCCAACCTGGGGTTGCCGGCACCCAAGGCGGGCACCGTTCAGGTGAAAGGCAGCAAGCTTGCCGAGTCCCCGGCATTGAGCCAGATGAACCACCCAGGGGTTGTGGGCATCAAGGGGCGCAAGATAGCTGTGCTGCTGGCCGATGGCGTGGATGCCGGCAGTGTCGACCGGCTGGTCAAGGCGCTTGAGGCGCACAGCGCGCGCATCATGCTGCTTGGGCCCACCTCGGCACCGGTCAAGGCTGCCGACGGCAAGGCACTGCCCGTGGATGCCTCGATGGAGGGCATGCCTTCGATCATGTTCGACGGGGTGTTGGTACCGGCCGGGAAGGCCGCGCTGGATGCGCTGGGGGCGAGTGGCCTGGCCAAGCACTTCCTGCTCGAAGCCTACAAGCACCTGAAGGCGATCGGCTTTGCCAAGGAGGGCAAGGTGCTGGTGGACGCGCTGGGCCTGAAGGAGGACAAGGGGCTGTTGCTGGGCGATGACCAGAAGACGCTGGACGCTTTCGTCAAAGCGGTCGAGGGGCACCGGGTGTGGGAGCGTGAAGCTGCTGCGGAGGCTGTACCGGCCTAAGGAGCTGCTTCGCATCCCATCGCGGCACAAGGCCGCTCCTACCGGAGATTGCATGCCCTGGTAGGAGCGGCCTTGTGTCGCGAAAGGGGCGCGCAGCGCCGCCCGTGTTTTCAGCGCTGATGCGGTACCAGAACCACCTGCGCCGGCAGCGAGCGTTGAATCTCATGCTTCTGCTTCAGCTGGAACCCACTGTCGATCTTGCGCACGCGCTTCTCCAGCAAGGTCTTCAGCCACGGCGCATCGTCGGTGCGCGGCACCTGGAACACCACTTCGCAGTCATAGCTCACCACATCGGCGGCAATGTCATCGAGCTGGCGGCGCATGGCGCGGCTGTCAGTGGTCTTCAAGGCCACCACCGTGCTTGGCGCAGTCGGGTCGATGATGCGTGCCGTGGGCTTGGCCTCGGCGGCTTTCAAGGCAGCCTCTGCCTTCTCCAGCTCGGCCTTGCGTGCCTGGGACAGGGGATCGCCACCGGTCACTGCCGGGGCTTGCGGCATCAGTGCCCGGGCACGGGCCAGGGCGGTAGCGGCCGCATTCACATCACCCTTTTGCAGGACGATCTGGCTGCGTTGCAGGTAGGCTTCGGCCAACTGACGCTGGTATTGCTCCAGGCGCGCGTCGTCAGGCGACTGCGCTTGCAGGGCTGCCAGCTGGTCTTCGGCGGTGGCCAGCTCGTTGCTGGCGATGTTTTGTTGCAACTGCTGCCAGGCATCGGCTTGGGCAGGTGCGGGGGCCTGTTCGACCGGCGCGCTGGAACAGGCAGCCAGGAGCAGGGAAAACGCGGCAACAAGCAGATAACGGGAGGCGAACGGCTTCATTCCTGCGACTCTCTATTTGCGCAAAAAGCGAGCAAGTCTACACCCAGGTGCGCACGCTCGAAAACAGGTCTTACAGACCCTTTACCCGGCAAAAGGTTGCAAGGCGTGCCTTCACACGCCCTGCTGTTCAGCGTTTTGGCAGGGCCAGGCTCAGCAAGAATAGCACCGCCGCGCAGACCACGATCGACGGGCCGGCGGGGGTATCCTTGAACCACGACATGGCCAGGCCACAGCAGACCGCGGTCACGCCCAGCAGGCTGGCGCCCACGGCCATCTGCTCGGGGGAGCGGGCGTGACGCTGCGCCGCAGCCGCGGGGATGATCAGCAGCGAGGTGATCAGCAGCACACCGACGATCTTCATGGCCACCGCAATCACCACCGCAATCAGCAGCATCAGTGCCAGGCGCAGGCCGGCAACGGGCAGGCCTTCGACCGTGGCCAGTTCTTCGTGCACGGTGACTGCCAGCAGCGGCCGCCACAGCGCGGCAAGCAGCACCAGCACCAGCGCACTGCCGCCGAGTATCCAGGCCAGGTCGGTGGTGCTGATGGCCAGCAGGTCACCGAACAGGTAGGCCATCAGGTCGATGCGCACATCGTGCATGAAGCTCAGTACCACCAGGCCAAGCGACAGGGTGCTGGGGGCGAGGATGCCGAGCAGGGTATCGGACGCCAGCGGTTGGCGTTGCTGCAAGGTCACCAGCAAAATCGCCAGCAGCAGGCAGCCGATGGTCACTGCCAGTGCCGGGCTGACGTCCAGGGCAAAGCCCATGGCCACACCGAGCAAAGCGGCATGGGACAGGGTGTCGCCAAAATAGGCCATGCGCCGCCATACCACGAAGGAACCCAGCGGGCCGGCGACCAGCGCCAGGGACAAGCCGGCAAGCAAGGCGTAGAGAAGAAAATCAGCCATGCTTGCAGTGCTCTCCGTGAACATGGGTGCCAGGTGCGACCACCGAGCCGTGCAGGTCGTGGCTGTGGTCGTGGTGGTGGTGGTAGATGGCCAGGCTAGGTGCGGTCTGGCCGAACAGTTCGACGAACGCCGGGTCCCCGCTGACTTGCTCGGGGTGGCCTGAGCAGCACACGTGACGGTTCAGGCACACCACCTGGTCGGTGGCACTCATCACCAGGTGCAGGTCGTGGGACACCATCAGCACGCCGCAGCCATGGCGGTCGCGCAGGCGGGTGATGAGGTTGTACAGCTCGGTCTGGCCGACCACGTCCACACCCTGCACCGGCTCGTCGAGCACCAGCAACTGGGGTTCGCGCAGCAGGGCGCGGGCCAGCAGCACGCGTTGCATCTCGCCGCCGGAAATGGTCTGGATCGGGCTGTCGATGACCTGTTCGGCGCCCACTTCCTGCAGCGCCGACAAGGCTGCGGCGCGGTCTACGCCGGGCACCAGGCGCAGGAAGCGCAGCACCGACAGCGGCAGCGTGGCATCGACCTGAATCTTTTGCGGCATGTAGCCAATGCGCAGCTTCGGCTTGCGCCATACCTTGCCGCGGTGTGGCTTGAGCAGCCCGAGTACGGCGCGCACCAAGGTTGTCTTGCCCGCCCCGTTGGGGCCGATCAGGGTGACGATCTGGCCTGGAGCGACCGACAGGTCGATGCTGTCGAGCACCGCCTCGCCGCCAAAGGTGACGCCGACCTGCTCAAGGCGGATCAGGGCGTCGCTCATGCCGCGCTCCGGCAGCTGCCGCACAGGCCGACCACTTCGACGGTTTGGGTCTCCACCGTGAAGCCGACGCCTTTGGCGCTGCTGATGATGGCCTCGCTGATGCTGCTCTGCTCCAGCTCGATGGCCACATGGCAGGCCCGGCAAATCAGGAACTGGCCTTGGTGCACGTGTTCGGGGTGGCTGCAGCCGATGAAGGCGTTGAGCGAGGCGATGCGGTGCACCAGGCCGTTTTCCAGCAGGAAGTCCAGCGCGCGGTACACCGTGGGCGGCGCGGCGCGGCGGCCGTCCTGCTCGCTGAGCACGGCGAGGATGTCGTAGGCGCCCAGCGGCTTGTGGCTTTGCCACACCAGCTCCAGCACACGGCGGCGCAGCGCGGTCAGGCGCAGGCCCTGGCGGGTGCACAAGGCGTCAGCTTCAGCCAGTGCGCTATGTACGCAATGGGAATGATCGTGAGGACGGTTGGCCAGCGGCGTGATGGACATGGGCAGCGACGGTTCTGGATGGAGACGTTATTATGTTACCTGTTTCTGACGACTCGAGTATCCACCGTGTCCCGATTCCTAGCTCTGTTTGTCGCTTTCATCGCATTTTCCGCCCAGGCCGATGTGCGTGTGCTCACCAGTATCAAGCCCTTGCAGCAGATTGCCGCTGCCGTGCAGGATGGCGTTGGCAGCCCTGACGTGTTGCTGCCGCCAGGTGCTTCGCCGCACCACTATGCCTTGCGCCCGTCCGATGTGCGCCGCGTAGGCGATGCCGACCTGCTGTACTGGATCGGCCCGGACATGGAGAGCTTCCTGCCGCGGGTGCTGGGCAGCCGTAGCAAGCCGACGGTGGCCGTGCAGTCGCTGACGGGCATGAAGCTGCGCCATTTTGGCGAGGACAGCCATTCCCATGAGGAAGAAGACCACGACGACCATGACCACGATCACCGTCCAGGCAGCCTGGATGCACATTTGTGGTTATCGTCGGTCAACGCGCGGGTAATCGCGGCCAGAATGGCGGCTGATCTGGCACAGGTCGACCCCGCTAACGCAGCGCGCTACCAGAGCAACCTGAAGGCCTTCGATGAGCGGCTGGATGCACTGGACGGGCGTATCAAGGCGCGGGTGCACGGTATTGCCGACAGGCCGTACTTCGTGTTTCACGAAGCGTTCGATTACTTCGAGGCTGAATATGGCTTGAAGCACACCGGCGTGTTCAGCGTGGCGTCCGAGGTGCAGCCTGGTGCGCAACATGTGGCAGCCATGCGCAAGCGCCTGCAGGAAGTGGGCAAGACGTGCGTGTTCAGCGAGCCGCCACTGCGACCGCGCCTGGCCGAGACCCTGACTGCCGGGCTGCCGGTGCGCCTGGCCGAGCTGGATGCACTGGGCGGCACCGATCCGGTGGATGGCAAGGGTTACGAGCGCTTGCTGGAGAAGCTGGGTGGTGAGCTGGCGGGGTGCCTGGAACAGCTGTAAGCCTGCACCGGCCCCTTCGCGGGCATGCCCGCGAAGAAGCAGACGGGGTCTAGAGGGCGAACGGCAGGTGCAAGGCCACTTGCTGGCGCTGTGCCAGGCGCACTTCGAACTCGCCCGGGTCGTGGATCATCACATCCATCCCGGCAAACGATTCGGCCGCGATCAGGCGCGACAGCCAGAAGCGCACGCAGCCTACCCGCAACATTTCCGGCCACAGCTCGGCTTCGGCGGCAGTGAACGGCCGCAGCGCCGCATAGGCTGCCAGCAATGCCTGGGCACGCGTTACATCCACCGCGCCCTTCTCATCCAGGCACCAGTCGTTCACGGTGATGGCGATGTCATACAGCATCGGCCCGGAGCAGGCGTTGTAGAAGTCGATCACACCGGTCAGGTGGGTGCCTTCGAACATCACGTTGTCGCGGAACAGGTCGGCATGCAGGTTGGCCCGTGGCAACGCCAGAATCTGCGCCTTGTGCGCGGTGATTTCATCCAGCGCCGGCTGCAGCAGTGCGGCCTGTTCGGCAGTCAGGCGCGGCAACAACTCGGCACCCGAGGCCAGCATCCAGTCCAGGCCACGGTCGGTGCGGCGCTCGATGATGTGCTCGCGGGTGGCCAGGTGAATGTGTGCCAGCAGCTCGCCGACCTGGGCGCAGTGCTGGTTGTTCGGCGCCTTGATGTGCTTGCCCGACAGCCGTGGCTGCAGCAGTGCCGGCTTGCCGCACAACTCGCGCAGGCCATTGCCGTCGCGGTCACGAATGGCATAGGGCACCGGCATGTCGGCGTCGTGCAGGGTGTCGAGCAGTTCGATGAAGAACGGCATGTCCTCGCTGGGCCCGCGCTCGATCAGCGTCAGGACGAACTCCCCCTGTTCGAGGCTGACGAAGAAATTGCTGTTCTCGGTGCCGGCGGCAATGCCCTGGAAGTCGAGCAGACGGCCCAGCTCGTACGGCGCCAGAAAGGTTTCCAGCTCAGGCCGGGTCACGGGGGTGAAGACTGACATGATGAAAAAATGCCCATACGGGCACTTCCGCCGGGAAGTGCCGGGTTGATGTGAACGGTGCGCGTCAGATTACCACTCGAAGATCTTCCAGGACGGAATCAGCATGTCCGGCTGGTCGGATCGAATGAAATTGGCATCAGTGCCATCAGCGCGTACCAGAAAATAAGGCTTGCCGTTTTTCGGCGTGATCTTGATCGCATACAGGAAGCCGTTCTGCCGGTACTCCTGGATGGTTTTGTCGCCTTCCGTGCGAATGGTCACCTCGGGATCGGCCGAGGGGGCGTCGTCCGCCGCCAGGGTGACGACTGGCGTGGTTGCCAACAGGCCGAGCAGTAACAGGCGATTGAGTGTACGCATGATAACCTAGTCCCTTTGTCGTCAATGATTCTGGCTATTCTAGCGCCGGACCCGTCGAAAAGGTTGATTCTGCTCATGAGCCAAGCCCCCCTCGTCCTGGTGGACGGTTCCTCCTACCTGTACCGCGCCTTTCACGCACTGCCGCCGCTGACCACGTCCAAGGGCATGCCGACCGGTGCGGTGAAGGGTGTGTTGAACATGCTCAAGAGCCTGCGAAAACAGTACCCCGACAGCCTCTTCGCGGTGGTGTTCGACGCCAAGGGCGGCACCTTCCGCGATGCCATGTTTGCCGAGTACAAGGCCAACCGCCCGAGCATGCCTGACGACCTGCGGGTGCAGGTCGAGCCGCTGCATGCCAGCGTGAGGGCACTTGGCTACCCGCTGCTGTGCGTTGAGGGTGTCGAAGCCGACGACGTGATCGGCACCCTGGCGCGCAGCAGCGCCGCCCAGGGCCGCCCGGTGATCATCTCGACGGGCGACAAGGACATGGCCCAGCTGGTGGACGGGCACATTACCCTGGTCAACACCATGACCGGTAGCGTGCTGGACGTGGCTGGCGTGCACGAGAAATTTGGCGTCGGCCCGGAACATATCATCGACTTCCTGGCCCTGATGGGTGACAAGGTCGACAACATCCCAGGCGTACCCGGCGTTGGCGAAAAAACCGCGGTGGGCCTGCTGACCGGTATCGGCGGTGGCCTCAGCGACCTTTACGCCAACCTGGACAAGGTGCCCGCGCTGGCCATTCGCGGCGCCAAGACCCTGCCGGCCAAGCTGGAGGAGCACCGCGATGCGGCGTTCCTGTCCTACGAACTGGCCACCATCAAGGTCGATGTGCCGCTGGATGTCGAGGTCGAGGCACTGGTGTGTGGCGAGCCCGACCGCGATGCGCTGTTGGCGCTGTACACCGAGATGGAGTTCAAGAGCTGGGTTGCCGAGGTGCAGCGCGACGCGGCAAGGGCTGGTACTGAGGTTGCGCCGGTCGCAGAGCCGACGGCCAAGGTCGAGCCGCAGTACGAAACCATTCTGGACCAGGCCCGTTTCGACGCATGGCTGGAAAAGCTGCGCCAGGCGCCGCTGTTCGCCTTTGATACCGAAACAACCGGCCTGGATGCCCAGAAGGCGCGGCTGGTTGGCCTGTCTTTCGCTGTCGCGCCCCATGAGGCGGCTTATGTGCCGTTGGCGCACGACTATGAAGGTGCGCCGGCCCAGTTGGACCGCGAGGCTGTATTGCTGGCACTGAAACCACTGCTGGAAGACCCGGCCAAGGCCAAGGTCGGGCAGAACGCCAAGTACGACATCAATATCCTCGCCAACGGTTCGCCCGCCATCGAAATGCGCGGCGTGGCCTACGACACCATGCTCGAGTCGTACGTGCTGAATTCCACCGCTACCCGTCACGACATGGACAGCCTGGCGCAAAAGTACCTCGACCACACCACCATTGCCTTCGAGGACATCGCCGGCAAAGGCGCCAAGCAACTGACCTTCAACCAGATCCACCTGGACAAGGCCGGCCCTTACGCTGCCGAAGACGCCGACATCACACTGCGCTTGCACCAGGCGCTGCAGGCGCGCCTGGCGCAGACGCCGGGCGTGCTGCCGGTGCTGATGGACATCGAAATGCCGCTGGTGCCGGTGCTGGCCAAGATCGAGCGCCAGGGTGCGCTGGTCGATGCCGCCCTGCTGCACGTACAGAGCGGTGAGCTGGGCGTGAAGATGGCCGAGCTGGAACTGCGGGCCTACGAGCTGGCCGGTGAAGAATTCAACCTCGGCTCGCCCAAGCAGCTGGGTTCGATCCTTTACGACAAGCTGGGCATGCCGGTGCTGAGCAAGACCGCCAAGGGCCAGCCATCCACCGCCGAAGCCGTACTCGATGAACTGGCCTTGCTCGGCTACCCACTGCCTGAGGTACTGATGCAGTACCGCAGCCTGAGCAAGCTCAAGAGCACCTACACCGACAAGCTGCCGGGCCAGATCAACCCGCGCACCGGGCGAATCCACACTTCCTATCAGCAGGCAGTGGCAGCCACCGGCCGGTTGTCGTCGAGCGACCCGAACCTGCAGAACATCCCGATCCGTACCGCCGAGGGCCGGCGTATCCGCCAGGCGTTCATTGCCAGCCCGGGCTACAAACTGCTGGCGGCGGACTACTCGCAGATCGAGCTGCGCATCATGGCCCACCTGGCCAAGGACGAAGGCCTGCTGCACGCCTTCCGTAACGACCTCGACGTGCACCGGGCAACGGCGGCGGAAGTGTTTGGTGTTGCCCTGGAAGACGTCACCACCGACCAGCGCCGCAAGGCCAAAGCCATCAACTTCGGCCTGATCTACGGGATGAGCGCTTTTGGCCTGGCCAAGCAGATCGGCGTCGACCGCAAGCAGTCGCAGGACTACATCGACCGTTACTTCGCCCGCTATCCGGGCGTGCTGGCCTACATGGAGCGCACCCGTGCGCAGGCCGCCGAGCAAGGCTTTGTCGAAACCCTGTTCGGCCGCCGCCTGTACCTGCCAGACATCAACGCCAAGAACCCGGCCCTGCGCAAAGGCGCCGAGCGTACGGCGATCAACGCGCCGATGCAGGGCACCGCAGCCGACATCATCAAGCGGGCCATGGTCAATGTGGATAACTGGCTGAGCGAGAGCGGGCTGGATGCCCGGGTGATCCTGCAGGTTCACGACGAACTGGTGCTGGAGGTGCGTGAGGACCTGGTTCAGCAGGTGAAAGATGAAATTCGCCAGCACATGAGCCAGGCCGCGCAGCTGGATGTGCCGCTGCTGGTGGAAGCAGGAATCGGTGCGAATTGGGACGAAGCTCACTGATTGAGCGGGGAAAGCTGTGTAGGATCTGCGACGTAGTGACGCGGATCCTGGCACTGCTCAGTACCGTTGGTGCTGAAGTTTCATGAAACTATCGCAAATAGTTTTCAGGGCTTCGGAACTAAACCGGTGAAGCGGAACTCAGAGTAACTGAATGGCTGGTGAAGCCCTTCGATGCTCCTATGTTGTGTTAAGTGTTGGCAGATATCTGGACCCCGCCCTAGCGGTCCGGACTTGGACCCCGAACTTCCCCCTCCCCATACGAAGTCCGGGGTTTTTTTTGCCCGCACTTTGACAGGCAGCCGCTGCTGCTCCCCATTGTAGGGGCAGCCTCGTGCTGCGAAAGGGCCGGTATGGACAACAGATTTCTACAGCCTGTCATCGCCTCTTCGCAGCACAAGGCTGCTCCTACAGCGATCTGCCCAGGCCCTCAGGCCACTGGCTTGTCTTCCAGTTCCATCCAGCCCGCCAGCACGCGGTAGGCGTCTTCCACGCCCAGGCGCTTGGGTGCCGAGAACAGCTGGATGGTCACGCCATCACCCCAGCCCTTGCGGATTTCCGACTGCACTTTCAGCAAGGTGTTCTTGCCCGCGCCGTGGGTCAGCTTGTCGGCCTTGGTCAGCAGGATGTGCATGGGCATGCGGCTGGCCTTGGCCCAGTCGAGCATCATCTTGTCGAAGTCGGTCATCGGGTGGCGCACGTCCATCATCAGGATCACGCCGCGCAGGCACTCACGGCTGCCCAGGTAGGCTTCCAGATGTTTCTGCCAGTGCTGCTTGAGCGGGATCGGCACTTTCGCATAACCGTAGCCCGGCAGGTCGACCAAACGCCGTTCATCGTCCAGACTGAAGAAATTCAACAGCTGGGTGCGCCCCGGGGTTTTCGAGGTACGCGCCAGGCTGGCATGGGTCAGGGTGTTGAGGGCGCTGGATTTGCCGGCGTTGGAGCGGCCGGCAAAAGCCACCTCGTAACCCTGGTCTTCCGGACATTGTTCGACCTTGGCAGCGCTGAGGGCGAATGTGGCTTTCTGGCAGAGGCCGAGGATGGGGTTCTTGACTTGCATGGGATATCCGATGTGGGTGTTGCCTGACTCTGAAGGCCCGAGCCTGGCAAGCGGTGTCGTTTCCGTTTGGATGGCGGAAGTATATAATGCCCCAGTTTTTGTGTGCTCATTCTCCCAGCGAAGGGGAACGGGCATGGGGTGTCGAACAATAGCTCGCGCATCAGAACGCAGCGCGGCCCCCAACCCTGAAGGTCGTTCCGCATGGCGAAATGGCTGCTTGCTGTCGGTATGTTCCTGCCGGTTTTCAGCGCACAGGCTACACAGGATCCCGAGGTGTTGTACAACCGCACGTGTGCGGCCTGTCACACCGGGCAGTTGCCACAGGCACCCAGACAAGGTGACCGGGCAGCATGGGAGCCAAGGCTGGCGCAAGGCATGGATGTACTGGTGAAGCACGTGACCCAGGGTTTCAAGGCTATGCCGCCGCGTGGATTGTGCATGGACTGCAGTGCCGAGGACTACCGTTTGGTCATCCTTTGGATGAGCGGCAGTCCCGATACATAACATTTCACCCTTAGCCGTGTTGGATTAGCTGATGAACAAACTAGTCGTGAGTCTGCTGTTGACCCTGGGTGTCGCAGGTGCGGCCACTGCTGCGCAAACTGTCAAGGGCGATGCCGCCGCCGGTCAGGCCAAGACGGCCGTGTGTGGCGCCTGCCACAACCCCGACGGCAATAGCCTGGCACCAAACTTCCCGAAACTGGCCGGCCAGGGCCAGCGTTACCTCGAAAAACAACTGCACGATATCAAGTCGGGCAAGCGTACCGTGCTGGAGATGACCGGCATGCTGACCGCGTTCAGCGACCAGGACCTGGCCGATATCGCCGCCTACTTCTCCAGCCAGAAAGGCAGCGTGGGTGCCGCCGATCCCAAGCTGGTCGAACGTGGCCGTTCGCTGTTCAATGGCGGCGACCTGGAGAAAGGCATGCCTGCCTGCACCGGTTGCCACTCCCCCAACGGCGCAGGTATTGCTTTGGCCGGCTTCCCGCACCTGAGCGGCCAGCACTCGCAGTACGTGACCAAGCAGCTCACGGACTTCCGCGAAGGCAACCGCACCAACGATGGTGATGCCATGACCATGCGCACCATTGCCGGCAAGCTGAGCAACCACGACATCGAGGCGTTGGCCAGCTACATCCAGGGCCTGCATTAACCTTCAGTTAATGTTGTAGGCCAATGATGAAAGGGCGGCCGGGCCGCCCTTTTTTCAGTCCGCAGCCGTTACACTACAGAACTCGATCCCTTCCCGGCCTGTCTCAGTGCAGGTAGGGTCGTGGCGACCTATGACTGCTCAGGAGTAAAGCATGCGTAAACTGATTCTCAGCGCCGCGCTGGTCGCTGCCAGCGTATTTGGTATGACTGCCGTCCAGGCCGCCGAGCCTGTTGCTGGCAAGGAATACCTCGAGCTGAGCAACCCTGTTCCAGTTTCCGTGCCTGGCAAGATCGAAGTGGTCGAGCTGTTCTGGTACGGCTGCCCACACTGTTACCACTTCGAGCCGACCATCAACCCGTGGGCTGAAAAGCTGCCGGCTGACGTCAACTTCAAACGTGTTCCTGCCATGTTCGGTGGCCCATGGGACGCACACGGCCAGATGTTCCTGACCCTCGAAGCCATGGGCGTCGAGCAAAAGGTGCACGCCGCAGTCTTCGATGCTATCCAGAACCAGCGCAAGCAGCTGACCAAGCCGGACGACATGGCCGACTTCCTCGCCACTCAAGGCGTCGACAAGGACAAGTTCCTCGCCACCTTCAACTCCTTCGCCATCAAAGGCCAGGTTCAGAAGGCCAAGGAACTGGCGAAGAAGTACGAAATCACCGGCGTACCGAGCTTGGTCGTCAACGGCAAGTACCGCTTCGACCTGGGTACCGCTGGCGGGCCGGAAGGCGTACTGAACGTCGCCGATCAGCTGATCGCCAAGGAGCGCGCCGCCAAGTAGGCGGCGTAACCCATGCCCCGCTTCAGAACCACGCGTGGCATTGGCCTGCCCCAGCCGCAGGTCAACGAGCATCACCTGCAGGCTTCTGGCCTGCCCGAGGATGGTCGACTGCGGCTGCTCAGCTTCAACATTCAGGTTGGCATCAGCACCGAGCGCTACCGGCATTACCTGACTCGCAGCTGGCAGCACTTGCTGCCGCACAACGGGCGTGCCGGCAACCTGCAGAAAATCGGTGATTTGCTGGGCGACTTCGACCTGGTGGCCTTGCAGGAGGCCGACGGGGGCAGCCTGCGCTCAGGCTATGTAAACCAGGTCGAGCACCTGGCTCACCTGGGGGCCTTCCCCTACTGGTACCAGCAACTCAACCGCAACCTCGGGCGTTTCGCCCAGCACAGCAATGGCGTGCTCAGCCGCCTGAAGCCGCAAGCGCTCGAAGACCACCCATTGCCTGGCCCGGCCGGCCGTGGGGCGATCCTGGTGCGTTTTGGCGAAGGCGAAGATGCGCTGATCGTGGTGATGATGCACCTGGCGCTTGGCGCCAAGACCCGCGCCCTGCAACTGGGCTACATCCGCGAGCTGATTGGCGGTTACCGTCACCAGGTGCTGATGGGCGACATGAACACCCATGCCACCGACCTGCTGGAGCACTCGCCGCTGCGCGACCTGGGCCTGATCGCCCCGCAAGTCGAGGCGACTTTCCCCAGCTGGCGCCCCCAGCGTTGCCTGGACCATATCCTGCTCAGCCCAAGCCTCACGCTTGAGCGTGTCGAGGTGTTGGCGCGGCCAATTTCCGACCACCTTCCCGTCGCTGTCGAGATTCGATTGCCTGATGCATTGACTGTGGATACGCTGCCGGTCTTGAGCTAATTGCCATCACCGTTTGCGGACCCGGGCATGACTGAAGACGCTGAGCGCTGGAAAGAAAAATACCTTAAAAGCATCGAGCAGCAAGAAAAGCTCGAACGCCGCTGGGACGCCCGTCTCGACCTGCTGCGTCGTGGTCTGGTGCGCAGCACCCTGGCTGCCGAAGGCAGTGACAAGGTGGTGGACGCGTGCATGAAGGAAATGCGCGAGGTTATCCGCAGCGACAACATGGACGCCGGCCTCGCCGGGTTGATTCCGCGCCTTGAAAAAGCGGTGCTGGACTCCGAGCAGCGCCGGGAAACCCGCATGAACCAGGTCAGCGATGCGCTGACAGCGCTGGTCGGCCAACTGCAAGGCTTGCCGCTGCCCAGCGATATCTCGCGGCCGTTGAAAAAGCTGGCCAAAAAACTCGATGGTGGCGTTGCCCAGTCCCGCGACCTGCCGCCGCTGCTGGGCGAGCTGAGCGGCTTGCAGGGCCTTGCACTGTCGGCCCTCGGCAAACCGGGGGACGAAACCCGGCCCGGCTTTTTGCAACGCCTGTTCGGTAGCCGCGAGGATGAGCCACAAGGCGAGCCCGCGCCCGCGCCGGCAGCGGTGCCTGCTGCTGAGGCGCCCCCGGCTGCACAGCACAGTATCGAAGCCCCCCAGCCAGACGATGTGGATGCGCTGCAACCGCTCTCAGCCTATACCGCCGAAGCGACGGTAGCGCCCGAACCTGAGCTGGAGATATCCGGCCCGGCGTTGATCGAAACAATTGAAACCCCGGCCGCCCAGCCACTGCCACAGGAAGAAGCGCCCGAGCCGGAAGCGGCCTTCAGCGAACCCTTGGCAGAAGAACAACCGGCACAAACACTTGAAGAAACCTTTGGCGAAGACGGCCCCTATGCGCTGCCCTACGCGGTAGAGCCGCCCTACAGCCAGGTTGCTGCGCACATCGAGAAGACCCTGATCGGCCTGCTCGATGACCTGAGCCTGCCCGAGCGGCACAAGGCCCAGGCGCTGGAAATGCGCGAGCGCGTTGCCCGGGGCCTGAACTGGTACGAGCTGATCCCGGTGCTGGATGACCTCGCCGTGCTCATGCTGGCGATCACCGACAGTGGCCAGCACGAGTTCGAAACCTACCTGCAGCAACTCAATGAGCGCCTCGAAGGCTTCCAGAGCCACCTGCACGAGGCCAGCGCAGGCCATGCGGACAACAGCTCTGCCGCTCGCGAGCTGGATACCCAGTTGCGTGAGCATGTCGATGGGTTGCAAAACAGTGTGCAGGGCGCCGCCGACGTCGATAGCCTCAAGCACATCCTGGACAACCGCCTGGAAGGCCTGCTGGTCACCATGGACGAGCATAAGCACGAGCGGGATCGCCGCGAGCAAGAGCTGGCGGGGCGCCTGCAAGGCTTGTCCGAGCGGGTGGCGAACATGGAGCACGAGGCGCTCGGTTACCGCGAGCACCTGGAAGAGCAACGCCAGAAAGCCCTGCTCGACCCCCTGACCGGTCTGCCCAACCGCGCGGCCTGGAGCGAGCGGGTCGAGCGCGAAATAATCGAATGGCAGGAGAATGGCGGCCATCTGGCCATGGCGATCCTCGACCTGGATCATTTCAAGCGCATCAACGACAGTTATGGGCATCTGGCCGGGGACAAAGTACTGAAGATTGTCGCCGACCAGTTGCGCAAGCGCTTGCGTGGCCGTGACTTCATCGCCCGCTTCGGTGGCGAGGAATTCGTCCTGCTGCTGCCGCAGACATCGCCGGCCGCTGCTGCTCAAGTGGCGGAAACAATGCGGGCCACGGTGGAAGCCTGCCCGTTCCACTTCAAGGGCGAGCGGGTGGTGATCACCACCTCCATTGGCCTGGGTGCGTTCCGCTCCGGCGAGCGCGGCGACCAGGTGCTCAAGCGCGCCGATGCGGCGCTGTACCGGGCCAAGGAGCTGGGGCGCAACCGCGTCGAGCAGAACTAGCCTGCAAACACAGACCCACGGTAAGCGCGGCCATGGGGAGCACGTTATACTGTAGCGCTCATTCGCTGAGGCCACTGACGTGCTTTCCACGCTGAAAAAAACGCTGATTTCCTTTTTGCTGTTATCTGTCGCCGGTTGCTCGACGGGCCTGCGCATCGACCGCAGCCACCCCTCGGCCAACCAGGACAACCGCATCCAGTTCGTTGTCCTGCATTACACCAATGCTTCGCTGGAGCGCTCGCTCGCGTTGCTCACCCATGGTGAGGTCAGCAGCCATTACCTGATCGGCGACGGCCCTGCGACGGTGTATCAACTGGTGGATGAAAACCGCCGTGCCTGGCATGCCGGCGACAGCCAGTGGCAGGGGCGCACCTGGCTGAACTCCTCGTCCATTGGCATCGAGATCGTCAACCCTGGGTTCACCGACACACCCAATGGCCGGGTCTGGCACCCTTACAGCGAAGCGCAGGTCCAGTCGCTGATTGCGCTGCTCAAGGACATCGTAAAGCGCAACAACATCGAACCGCGGCACATCATTGGTCACAGTGATATCGCTCCATCACGCAAGCTGGACCCGGGGCCGCTGTTCCCGTGGAAGCGCCTGGCCGATGCCGGGCTGGGTATCTGGCCAGATGCCAACGCAGTGGCACGGCAGCAGGCCTACTTCAGCGTCAACCCGCCGAGCGTTGGTTGGTACCAACAGGAACTGGCGCGGTTTGGCTATCAAATCGAGCAGACCGGGGTGCTGGATGTTGCCACCCGCCATGTGATCACTGCGTTCCAGATGCGCTTCCGCCCGCAGCGCTTCGACGGCATGCCCGATGCGCAGACGGCGGCGATGCTGCAGGTGCTCAACCGCATGCGTTGAGCCCTGTAGGCCCAACCGTTTTGCACCATCACTCAGGCTGGCGCATCCACCCTTTGGGAGCGGGCGTGCCCGCGAAGAATGCGACGCGCGGTATGGCACCGGCTACGCCGGTGTTCGCGGCGGTTCGGCGCTCCGACACGCCCGCTCCCACAGTGATCGCGCAAACCTTTGGATTTTAATACGGCAGTCGCTCCCACAAAAAACAGTGTGGCGTGCAGCGAAGTGCCAGACGGTGAGGGTGATTCTCGATCCAGTTGCTATACCTTAATTATCAACTGGATGCCTTTGATGTCAGCCATCATCACCCTGCTGCGCCAAATTTTTTACCGTCCCTGGATGCTGGCCACGTTGGCAGCGCTGGCCAGCGCGGCCCTGTTGCTCTCTGCCAGCATCGGTATTGCCCTGCAACAGATGAAGCAAAGCGAGAGCGAACAGATGAACGCCCAGGGTGAGCGTTTTCTCGACCGCCTCGAACAAGTGTTTGGCCAGCTGCGTGAAGGGGTAGACCTGTTGCAGGCACAGCCCTTGCGTGGCTGCAGCCCAGCGATGCTGGCGGCCTTGCAGCAGGTGGGGCTGAGTTCGCGGTTCATTTATGAAGCGGCTTACGTGGATGGTGATATCGCCTGCTCCAACCGTGGTGATGAGCGGGCGTTTGAACCTTTGCGGGCACCGGATATCCAGGGGCCGACCTACAGCTACTGGTTGAACACCACCACCGAACCGAACGAGAACCTGGCTGCGCTCATGCTAGGCCGGGGCCAGTTCGTGGTCTCCACCTCGCGCGGGCACCTGACCGATGTGGTCGATCTGCCTCCGGGCGGCAGCCTGGTGGTGGTGCTGGATAACGGTGCCCGCGCCATCCCCGTGCTGGGGCCGCCACAAGTGTGGCCGCCGCCCTCGGCCTGGTCGACAAGCCACAAGTCGCTACTTGAACTCAGCGACCGCCTGATCTACCGCATGCCGACCAAGTCGCCGGATTACCAACTGGTGCTGATTGCCCCGCGGGCCAGCCTGCCATTGAGGATGAACGGCATGCTCTGGCTGCTGTTCCCCGGCAGTGTGTTGGCGGCGTGCTGCATTGGTTGGCTGGTGCTGCAATTGATCCTGCAGCGGCGGTCGATGAGCTCGGAGTTGCAGCATGCCTTGCGCCGCGGGGAGCTGCAGGTGCTGTACCAGCCGATCTTCGAACTCGACAGCCGACGCTGCGTGGGTGCCGAAGCGCTGGTGCGCTGGCGGCGCCCGGACGGTACCCTGACCAGCCCGGACTTGTTCATCCCGCTGGCGGAAAACACCGGGCAGATTCGCCAGATCACCGACTTTGTCCTGCAGCGCGTGCTCGAACAGCTGGGCCAGTTGCTGCGCTCGCACCCTAAACTGTACATATCGGTGAACCTGGCCGCTTGCGATGTGATGGTGCCGCGGATCGGCCGGGTGGCGGCCCGCCTGCTGGCCTTGCATCGGGTGGCGCCCAGCCAGATTGCCTTCGAGGTCACCGAGCGAGGCCTGGTGGATGTGGTGGTGGCCCGTGACAACCTGCAATCGCTGCGCGCTTCGGGGCATCAGGTGCTCATCGACGACTTTGGTACAGGCTATTGCAGCCTGGCCTACCTGCAGACCCTACCCGTGGACTGCCTGAAGATCGACAAGGCGTTCATCGACGCGCTTGGCCACGATGCCGCCAGCAGTGGCGTTGCTCCGCATATCATCCGCATGGCCCATGACCTTCACCTGCGGGTGATAGCAGAGGGCATAGAGTGTGAGGACCAGGCGGTGCTGCTGAACAGTGAAGGGGTCAATTACGGCCAGGGCTGGCTGTTTGCCCGGCCGCTGAACGCCAGGCAGTTTGCCGAGCTGGTAACCCGCGGGCAGCTACCACGACGCGCAGAGCACTGAGTAATCCTGCCCGGCGGTGAGGCCGGTGCAGGCGACTGTCAAACCGGCAGCGCCATGTAGAACTGGGTCCCCTGCCCCGGCCGGGAAAACACGCCCATCCGCCCGCCATGCAGCTGCACGATTTCTTTGCACAACGCCAGCCCCAGCCCTGCGCCCCCTTTCTTGCGGCCTACCTGCACGAAGGGCTCGAAGATGCGCCCCTGCTGCCCGTAGGCAATGCCCTCGCCATTGTCCTCGACACTGATGATCACCCGCTCCGCATGCCGTCTTGCATGCAAACGGATACGCCCGCCGTTGGCGGTATGGCGGATGGCGTTGTGCAGCAGGTTGTCCAGCACCCGGTCCAGCTGGGCAGCATCAGCCCGCAGGCGCGGCAGCGGCGGTTCCAGCTCCTTGGTCAACTCGATCTGCTTGTGTGCCGCCTGCTCGGCGAAACGCAGTTGCGCCCGCTCCAGCAGTTCGTCCAGGGCGCAGGGGGCGAGATCGAGTTTCTGCAGCCCGCTCTGGTAGCGGGAGAAGTTGAGCAGGTCGTTGATCAGCTGGGTCAGGCGCTGCATTTCTTCGCCGATGGTTTCCAGCAGGTCGTTTTCGCGCGCCTCGGCAGGGAACTTGACCCGCTCGCGCAACAGGCCGAAGGCCATGTGCATGCCGGTGACCGGGGTGCGTAGCTCGTGGGAGGCACGTAGCACGAACTCGCTGCGCACGCGTTCGAATGCCCGCTGCTCGGTCACATCGTGCAGCACCATCACCGCGCCAAGGATCGGGCCCTGCGGGTGGCTGACCGGGGTCAGGCTGTAGGTGAGCAGGCGCGCTTCTTCATCGACCTCCATGTTCAAGTCGTCCGGCGGCCGGTCCAGGCTGCCGCCGCGCAGCACCTGGCGCAGCTGCTGCTCCAGTTCCGGGCGCTGCAGGGCCTCGGCCAGGCTGCTGCCCACGCGGCTGTGGTTCCAGCCCAGTTGGCGTTGCGCCACCGGGTTGAGGTGCTCCAGGCGGCCTTGGCGGTCGATGATCAGCAGGCCGTCGTCGATGCTGTCGAGCACGGCCTGCAGCCGCTGCTGGCCGGCCAGCAGCTCGTCGACGTTGGTGGCCTGATGCTTGCGCAAGGCATCGGCCATGAGGCCGAAGCGGCGGGTCAGCTGGTTCAGCTCGGTGGCCTGGGTGACTGGCAGGGTGACGTCGAAATTACCTTTGCCCAGTTGGTCGGCCGCGATGGCCAAGGCTTCGATCGGCTGGCCGAACCGCCGGGCGATGTTGTGCGCGGTAATAAAGCCCAGTACCAGCACCACCAGGCCCATCAGGCCAAGCACACCACTGACCAGCAAGGCGCGGTCCCGGGTGCGTTCCTCGCTACGGGTGATCAGGTCCAATGCCTGCCTGTGGGAATCGATCAGGTCGCTGCGCACCTGGTTGAACGCGGCCCCCAGCGGTTGATCCACACCCATGCTGCGAGCGGGTGCGGCGCTGTCGCGATAGGCCTGGAGGAACGTCTGGTAATTGCTGCTGGCCTTGCTGAAACCGGTGCGCTCACCGCCTTGCTCCAGCCCTTGGTTTAGCAGGGCCTGGAAGTTTTCCTGCAACAGCCGCAGGCTTTCCGGGGCGGTGTCTTCATCAAGAATCAGGGTCAGCTGTTCACCCAGGTTCTGGCGCAACTTCAGCCCCACTTCCAAGGCATGGGTGGTCTCGCGCACCAGCTGCTGCTGCACCGTGGCCATCTGCAGCACACTGACCAGGCCCAACAACAACCCAAGCAATGCCACGGTCACGAGCGCCGAGATGCTGAGGAAAAGCCGCGTGCGCAGCTTCATGGGTGGCCACTTCATAGGTTGTACTGCTTGCGTTTGCGGTACAGGGTGGAGGCATCGATGCCCAAGGTCTTGGCGGCTTGGTCGAGGGTGTCGCTGGCCGCCAGCACGGCGCCGATATGGGCGCGCTCCAGCTCATCCAGGCTTAGTGCTGCACCCACGCGCGGGGCATTGCCGGCAGGCTGTTCGCCCATGCCCAGGTGGCTGATTTCCACACGCTCCTGCGGGCAGATGATGCTGGCCCGCTCTACCACGTTACGCAGTTCGCGAATGTTGCCGGGCCAGCGGTAGTTGAGCAGGGCCGAGCGTGCTTCGTCGCTGAAGCCCCGGGCGGGGCGGGAGTATTCCTTGACGAAGCGGGCGAGGAAGCGGTCAGCCAGGGTCAGGATGTCCTCGCTGCGCTCGCGCAGGGGCGGCAAGTGCAAGGTAATGACATTGAGGCGGTACAGCAGGTCTTCGCGGAAGCGGCTTTCGCGCACCATCTCTTCGAGGTTGAGGTTGGTGGCTGCCAGAATGCGTACATCGGCGCGCCGGGTAACCGGGTCACCGACGCGCTCGTATTCCTTGTCCTGAATGAACCGCAGCAACTTGGGCTGCAAGGCCAGCGGAAAATCGCCGATCTCGTCAAGAAAAAGCGTGCCCCCGTCGGCCTGGCTGACCCGTCCAAGGGTACTTTCGCTGGCGCCGGTGAAGGCGCCGCGGGTGTGGCCGAACAGTTCGCTTTCCATCAGCTCGGCGTTCAGCGACGGGCAGTTGATGGTCACGCAGGCTTTGCGTGCACGCTTGCTCCAGCCATGGATTGCCCGGGCCAGCTCGCCTTTACCGGTGCCGGACTCGCCCAGGATGAGGATGTTGGCGTCGGTGGTGGCGACCTGGCGGGCGGTTTCCAGCACCGCCATCATGGCCGGGGTGTGCGAGTCGAGGCCGTCCTTGGGTTTGCGTACTTCACCTTCCAGTGCCTCCAGGCGCGCGGAAAGGTGGCGCACCTCCAGCTGCTTGGCGGTGGCCAGGCGCAGCTGGTCGGGGCTGCAGGGCTTGACCAGGTAGTCGGCGGCGCCGGCCTGGATGGCGTCCACCGCTGTGTCGATCGCCGAGTGCGCGGTGACAATCACCACGCGCATCCAGGGTGCCTGGATGCGCATCTGCGCCAGTACGTCTAGGCCGTTGTCCTCGCCCAGGCGCAAATCGAGGAAGCACAGGTCGAACACCTGGCGCTGCAGCAAGGTTTCGGCCTGGGCGGCGCTGTTGGCCGTGGCCACGCTGTAGCCCTCGTCTTCCAGGCAATAGCGGAAGGTGCGCAGGATCGCGGACTCGTCATCCACCAGCAGAATGCGGCCTTGGTTGTCCTGGGCTGATTCCATTTCCTGTGCTCCTTAGGGATAGATCTTTATTTAGTGTGGGAAAAATCGGGCAAGTTGCATGGTCAATTCTGAAGGATTCTGTCCTTTGCATGCTAGCCAATGGCCAAACGATGCCTGCAGACCGCGATATTCCAATGATTTGGTTAGAGGCACGCGGTGGCACATTGGTTGCGATGATTTTCAGATTTTGCCTACGAAGGAGGCACTGCCATGCCCTTTTACCTGCGTACAGCTGTTTTGGCAGCCACCCTGCTGCCAATATTTACACCGGCCTTCGCCGACCCTGTGCAGGACGCGCGCCTGGAAGGCGCCCTGCAAACCGCGCTGTCATTGAACCGCATGCTCAACCCATTTCGTATCAAGGTAGAAGTGGACGGCAAGCAGGCGCGGCTCTCAGGTGAGGTGGAGAACGAGGTCGAGCGGCAGCTGGCTGAAGATGTGGCCCGGGCCACCCGGGGCATCGAACAGGTGGAGAACCACCTCCAGCTCAATGCCCAACTGGTTGAGCGCCCGCTTGAGCTACGTGCCTACGCCCAGCGCCTGGAGGACGCCACCCTGGCGGCGGTGATCCGTGCCCGGCTGTTGTGGAGCCGCACCACCGAAAAGGCCCCTATAGAAGTACAAAGCAGTGACGGCGTGGTGACGTTGCGCGGCAGGGTCGACAGTGCCGAAGCCAAGGAGCTGGCAGGCGTGGTGGCGCGTACCACCGACGGCGTACACCTGGTCAACAACCTGGTCAGCCTGGATACCGCAGCCATGGCCAAGGCGCGGGAAACGCCAGTGGGCGCGCCAACCGGGCCGCAGCCGAGTGACAGCTGGATCATCGACAAGATCCAGAATAGCTACCGCTTCAGCCGCAATCTCGATGGCCTGAACCTGAAAGTGGCCAGCGAAGCGGGGATGGTGCGGCTGTCGGGCGAGGTAGTCAGCGCTGAGCAGAAAACCATCGCCGTGGAGATCGCCCGGCAGATCATCGGTGTACGCGGCGTGGATGCCGACTTGCTCAAGGTGGCGACCAAGGTGGAAGGCTGATCGTGCAATTCGCACGACCCCACAGGCGCCATCGTGCAGGATACGAGCTAGGGGTCCATGCGATATCTAGTTAACTCATTGATTTATAAGGATTTTATTTAATTGGCAAGGCTGGCATGCAGGCTGCAATTACCTGTTCAGGTTTGAACAAAAATTACAGCAGGAGGAGCCGGCATGAACCGCCAATCCGTCAACCGCTCGCAGATAGCTGCACTGCCCCTGCGCCAGATGCTGATACTCGGCATGGCGCTGCTGCTGACCTTGGCCGCTGGCCTCTTTTACTACAGCTGGCAGACCGCGCGCCTGGCTGAGCAGGTAGCAGCGCAGACTGCACTGTTGACGCAGATTCAGGCAACCCGTGCCCATACCCTGGTCAAGGCCGCTGACCCGCTGCCAGCTGGCCAGGCGACTGCCTCCCCGGCCACCTTGGAAAATGTCGTACCACAGGACCGTTGGGTCTTCTGACCTGCCGGCCGGACCGATTCTGAAAAAGAAAGGAGAACCACCATGCTGAGTTGGGCTATCACTTTCCTCATCATCGCCATTGTCGCTGCCGTACTGGGCTTCGGTGGTATCGCCGGCGCTGCGACGGGTATCGCGAAGATCCTGTTTATTGTCTTCCTGGTGCTGTTCGTAGCCTCCTTCTTCTTTGGACGTGGACGAGGTTGAAGATGGGCAGGATGCTTTCAACAGCCCTGGCTGCCGCCCTGCTGATGGGTGGCAGTGCGGCGGCGATGGCGGCCAATGACGGCCAGGTCCGGGTCGACCAGTTGCTCGGCTCGGACCCGGAGTACCGGGAAACCTGGCAAGACACGATCAAGGGCGAGGAACGCCTGCCCGATTGGGTGGTCAATCTGACCGGCAGTGCCCAGGAGCAGATGTCCGCGGTTAGCGAAGATGGCGACAAGTACTTGGTCGGCCCCCTGTGCGAGGCCCAGGATAAGTGCACCTACAAGCGCCTGATCGTTGCCTTCAGCTGGGACAAGGATGATGCCTACGGGATGCTCGTGGAGGTACCTGAAGGATTACCGAGCGACAAGTCGCCTACTCGCCATGCGCAGTACCGTTGGCTGGGCGAACCCGACGACGGCATGAAGGCGATGCTTCGGGAGCAGCTCAAGCGTGACCCGAACTGGTATTGAGCATTTATTGCGGGTACGGATGAAAGGTCACCGACTGTCACGTAATAGAAGCTGAACCTTTCTATAGTTCAGCCTTCTATGATGCGCCGCCCCGAGGAGGGGCAGCACATGACCAAGGGGTCGGGCTGTTCTGATTGCTACAGGATCGGAGTGGCCTAGGGGTACAGGGAGTACCTCCAGCAATGGGCCGGGTCAGGAAAGGCGGAATCGGAAGTATCAGGTCTGCGGTGTCACAGGGATACCTTGGCAGACCTGACTTCCGAGGAGCCCTGTAGGAAACGTCGCTTTCCTTGCGCGTTTTTTCCCCTGAGACACATTTTGTCTCGACCGTACATCAAATTTTTTTCGACCTCCTGGCTGCTTCTACAAGTGGCATTTACGCCATTCGGATTGTCGAACAAGCCATCTTCTTCGCCCTTTGTGTACCGTCAAATCTGCCGAAATCTGGCGGTTTGGTCTTGTTCGGGATTCCGAACGTTATAAATCAAGCACTTGCGAACGCCCTCTTTTCGTGCAAATCGATATGCATAAACGGTATGGGGTATGCGTTTCCGGCATTAGCTTTCGCCCCTTGCCGTCGCAATAGTTGCCGCCTTTTTCGCTGGCCAGAGCGCCCTGTCGCTCGCCTGCGGTGTCCTTACATGAAGTCGCCGGACGGAATCTTCTGCTGTACGTGACCTTGCCAATGGCTTTGTTACGTGTGCATCCGCCAGGTGCCATGACCACTAGAACAAAGGGTAAAGACATGAAGAAGGCAAAACTGAGCCTCGCCTGGCAGATCGTTATCGGTCTGGTGCTGGGTGTTGCAATCGGCGCGCTACTGAATCATTTCAGTGCAGAAAAGGCATGGTGGATCAGCAACGTCCTTCAGCCTGCTGGTGACATCTTCATTCGCCTGATCAAGATGATCGTCGTCCCGATCGTGATTTCGTCGCTGATCGTGGGTATCGCCGGGGTAGGCGATGCGAAGAAACTGGGCAGCATCGGCCTGAAGACCATCATCTACTTCGAAGTGGTGACCACCATCGCCATCGTCGTGGGCCTGGTGCTGGCCAACCTGTTCCACCCGGGTGCCGGTATCGACATGAGCACCCTGGGTACCGTGGACATCTCCAAGTACCAGGCCACTGCGGCTGAGGTGCAGCATGAGCACGCGTTCATCGAAACCCTGCTGAATCTGATCCCGTCGAATATCTTCGCAGCGCTGATGCGTGGCGAAATGCTGCCGATCATCTTCTTCTCGGTAATGTTCGGCCTGGGCCTGTCGAGCCTGCAGGCAGAACTGCGCGACCCACTGGTACGCACCTTCCAGGCCGTCTCGGAAACCATGTTCAAGGTCACCCACATGATCATGAACTACGCCCCGATCGGCGTGTTCGCCCTGATCGCCGTGACCGTGGCCAACTTCGGCTTCAGCTCGCTGCTGCCGCTGGCCAAGCTGGTGCTGCTGGTGTACTTCGCCATCGCCTTCTTCGCCTTCATGGTGCTGGGCCTGGTGGCCCGCGTGTTCGGCTTCTCGGTGATCAAGATCATGCGCATCATGAAAGATGAGCTGATCCTGGCGTACTCCACCTCCAGCTCCGAAACCGTTCTGCCGCGCGTGATCGAGAAAATGGAAAAGTACGGCGCGCCGAAGTCGATCTGCTCGTTCGTGGTACCGACCGGCTACTCCTTCAACCTTGACGGTTCGACCCTGTACCAGAGCATCGCGGCCATCTTCATCGCCCAGCTGTACGGTATCGACCTGTCGTGGAGCCAGCAGCTGCTGCTGGTGCTGACCCTGATGGTCACTTCCAAAGGCATCGCTGGCGTGCCGGGGGTATCGTTCGTGGTCCTGCTGGCTACCCTGGGCAGCGTGGGCATCCCGCTGGAAGGCCTGGCCTTCATCGCCGGTGTCGACCGCATCATGGACATGGCCCGTACCGCGCTGAACGTGGTGGGCAACGCCCTGGCGGCACTGGTCATCGCCCGTTGGGAAGGCATGTACGACGCGGCCAAGGGCGAGAAGTACTACGCCTCGCTGATGGCCGACAAAAAGGAAGCTGTAGTCGCTGGCGAAACCGCCAAGCGCTGAGCCTGACCGCTGTTTGATGAAGAGCCCCGACCTGTCGGGGCTTTTTATTGTCTGTGAGATCTTGGGGCCGCGATACGAGGGCGCAGCCCTCGTCTGCGATCGCCAGTCAGGGGCTGCGATACGCTATTATTCGGGCATTTTTCAGGGGGAACACGCGGATGCTCAACGGCCTTTGGCTTGGCTTTTTCCTGGTGGCGGCGGTGTCCGCCCTGGCCCAATGGCTGGTAGGCGGCAACGCTGGCATCTTCGCGGCAATGGTCGAAAGCATCTTCGCCATGGCCAAGCTGTCGGTCGAGGTGATGGTGCTGCTGTTCGGCACACTGACCCTGTGGCTGGGCTTTCTGAAGATCGCCGAGAAGGCCGGTATCGTCGAATGGTTGGCCAAGGTGCTGGGCCCGCTGTTTGCCCGCCTGATGCCTGAGGTACCGCCCGGCCACCCTGCCTTGGGCCTGATTACCATGAACTTTGCCGCCAACGGCCTGGGCCTGGACAACGCCGCCACGCCGATCGGCCTGAAGGCCATGCGCGCACTGCAGGAGCTGAACCCCAGCAGCACCACCGCGAGCAACGCGCAGATCCTGTTCCTGGTGCTCAATGCCTCGTCGCTGACGCTGCTGCCGGTCACCATCTTCATGTACCGGGCCCAGCAGGGCGCGCCCGACCCGACCATGGTGTTCCTGCCAATCCTGCTGGCGACCAGCGTCTCGACCCTGGTCGGCCTGCTGTCGGTGGCTGTGATGCAGCGTTTGCGTCTGTGGGACCCGGTGGTGCTTGCCTACTTCATCCCCGGCGCTTTGCTGCTGGGCGGTTTCATGGCGTTTCTTGGCACCCTGTCGGCCGCCGCGCTGGCTAGCCTGTCATCGATCCTGGGCAACCTCACGCTGTTTGGCGTGATCATGCTGTTCCTGGTGATTGGTGCCATGAGGCGGGTGAAGGTGTATGAAGCCTTTGTCGAAGGCGCCAAGGAAGGCTTCGACGTGGCCAAGAACCTGCTGCCGTACCTGGTGGCGATGCTGGTGGCGGTGGGTGTGCTGCGCGCCTCTGGCGCCCTGGAGCTGGCCCTGGACGGTATCCGCCATGCGGTGAACTGGATGGGCCTCGATACCCGCTTCGTCGAGGGCCTGCCCACCGCGCTGGTCAAGCCGTTCTCCGGCAGCGCAGCTCGGGCCATGCTGATCGAGACCATGCAGACCCAAGGCGTGGACAGCTTCCCGGCCCTGGTAGCGGCAACGATTCAAGGCAGCACCGAAACCACCTTCTACGTACTGGCCGTGTACTTTGGCGCCGTGGGCATCCAGCGCGTGCGCCATGCGGTGGGTTGCGCACTGCTGGCCGAGTTGTCCGGGGTGATTGCGGCGATCTTCATCTGCTACTGGTTCTTCGCTTGAACCTTCAGTTGAGCCTGGTTGGCCTGGCCAATGGTCCAGCCCACCACCTGCCCCACCAGCTGGTCGCTGGCCTGGCCGAAGCCGGCGACCACCGCTGACACCTGCTTGTCGGCAAGCGGCTGGCGGATTTCGAAGCGCTTGCTGGCCAGGATGCGCTGGTCGCGCCCCTGGACCAGACGCGCGTCGTAGCGGATCACCACCTCCACTGCCCCGCCCGGGCGGTATTCACTCTGAAAGGCCTGCAGCTCGCCAGCCAGCTCGTAGTCGGCCTGCAGGTTGCTGTCGTCGGCGCTCAGGCGCTGCACCTGGCCGTCACGCTGAAAACCATCGAGCAGGCGGTTGCGCAGCAGCACCGGGGCCGCATCGCTCCAGCGCGCGCCCTTGTAACTGCTGACCACATCGCCCTGCGGGATGACGGCAATGCGCGGCCCCGCCAGCACTTCACTGGCCAGCGGCTTGTTCAGGCGCAAGGACCAGTCCAGCGGCACCGCCGTGCGGCTGGGCTGGTTTACCGGCAGGCGATAGAGGTCGAAGGGTTCGGTCTTGGGCAGGATTGAGCAGGCACTGGCCAGGCTAAGCGCGGCCGCGAGGGCCAGCAGGCGCAACGACGGTTTCATGGCTGGAACTCCTTGTTGTTGTCGCGGCCGAGCAGGTAGCCGCTCGGGTCGGCCTCCAGTTGCCGGGAAATGCCTTTGAGCGCGTTGAGGGTTTCGCGCAGCTCGCGAATGGCTGGGGTGAGCTGGTTCAGGCCCTGGGCGCCGTCGCCGATGGCCTCGCTGTTGTTTTTCAGCAAGTTGTTGATCGTGGCAGTGCTTTCGGCCAGGGATTGCATGGCCTGTTCGGCACTGCCGATTGCCTGCTTGCCATCGCTGGCCAGCAGGCCGTTGGCATTGCGCATCAGTGCCTGGGTTTCGGCCAACGTGGCACTGGCCTGCTTGCCTACCTGCACCAGTTGCTCGATGGCCTGGGCGATGCTGCCGTGCTGGCCGGCGAAGGCCCCCGTGGTCTTGTCGAGGTTGGCCAGGGTGCTGCTGAGGTGTCCGATGTTGTCTTCGGAGAACATCTGGTTGGCGTTGTGCAGCAGCAGGTTGATGTTGGTGACCAGGTCACTGCTGTCGTTGAGCAGTCGCGAGATCGGCGACGGCGAGGCAATGATCACCGGCAGCTTGCCATCCTTGCCTTTCAGTTCCGGGCTTTGCGGGGTGCCGCCGCTGAGCTGGATGAACGAGTTGCCTGTCACGCCGGCCAGGGTCAGCTTGGCCTGGGTGTCTTCTTTTACCGGGGTGTCACCGCTCAGGCGCACCCGGGCCAGTACCCGGCGCGGGTCGTTCGGGTCCAGCCGCAGGGTAGACACATCGCCCACCTTGATGCCGTTGTACTGCACCGGGCTGCCACGCGACAGGCCGGAAACGGCTTCGTTGAACACCACTTCGTAATCCTTGAAGGCGTCATCGACACTGGACTTGGTCAGCCAAAGGCCGAACAGCATGGCACCCGCCACCACCAGGACGGTGACCAGGCCGATAAGAACGTGATGGGCTCGGGTTTCCATTGCTCAGCGCTCCTGCCCGGCACGGGTGGCGGCCTGCTCGGCGGCGCGCCCGCGTGGGCCGTGAAAGTATTCTTGAATCCAGGCGTCGTTGGTCTGTTCGACCTCGGCCAGCGGGCCGGCCACCAGGACCTTTTTCTGCGACAGCACCGCGATGCGGTCGGTAATGGTGTAAAGGGTGTCGAGGTCGTGTGTGATGAGGAACACCGATAGGCCCAGTGCATCGCGCAGGGTCAGGATCAACTGGTCGAACGCGGCGGCGCCGATCGGGTCCAGGCCGGCGGTGGGCTCGTCGAGAAACAGGATGTCCGGGTCCAGGGCCAGGGCCCGGGCCAGCGCTGCACGCTTGATCATGCCCCCCGACAGCGAGGACGGGTACTTGTCGGCGGCGGAAATGGGCAGCCCGGCCAGGGCCAGCTTCACGCCGGCCAGGTGCTCGGCATCGGCGCGGGACAGCCCGGCGTGTTCGATCAACGGCAAGGCCACGTTCTCGGTGACGGTCAGCGAAGAGAACAGCGCGCCCTTCTGGAACAGCACGCCGAAGCGCCGTTCGACCAACGAGCGCTGTTCTTCGCCCAAGCCGGCAAGGTCCTGGTCGAACACTTTGATCAGCCCCTCATTGGGCCGTCGCAGCCCAATGATGCTGCGCAGCAGTACCGATTTGCCGCTGCCCGAACCACCGACCACGGCGAGGATTTCGCCACGGTACAGGTCAAGGTCAAGGTTTTCATGCACAACCTGGGGGCCGAAGCGGTTGCAGATGCCGCGGGCTTCGATCACTTTTTCCCGATCAATCACCAACCCATCTCCATGAAGAACAGCGCGGCCACGGCGTCCAGCACGATGACCACGAAAATCGACTGCACCACCGCCGAGGTAGTGTGTGCGCCCACCGATTCGGCACTGCCGCTGACCTTGAAGCCTTCGAGGCAGCCGATGGCTGCGATCAGAAAGGCGAAAAACGGCGCCTTGGCCAAGCCCACCAGGAAGTGTTGCACGCCTATATCGGTTTGCAGCAGCGACAGGAACATGGCCGGCGAGATATCCAGCGACAGGGCGCATACCACCGCGCCGCCGACAATGCCGCAGATCATCGCGATGAAGGTGAGCAAGGGCAGCGAAATCAGCAGTGCCAGAACCCGTGGTACCACCAGCAGCTCCATTGGGTTCAGGCCCAGGGTGCGGATGGCGTCGATTTCTTCGTTGGCCTTCATCGAGCCGATCTGCGCGGTGAAGGCGCTGGCGGTGCGGCCGGCCATGAGGATGGCGGTGAGCAGCACGGCGAACTCGCGCAGGAACGAGAACGCCACCAGGTCGACGGTGAAAATGGTCGCGCCGAACGCGGCCAGCACCGTGGCACCGAGGAAGGCCACCACCGCGCCTACCAGGAAGGTCAGCAAGGCAACGATAGGGGCCGCGTCCAGCCCGGTCTGCTCGATATGTGCCACAACCGGCGTCAGGCGCCAGCGGTGCGGTGTCAGGGCGCGGCGCAGCAATGTCTCGAGGATGACACCGATGAAGCCGAGCAACTGCAAGGAGTCTTGCCACAGTGTGGCGACGGCGCGGCCGATGCGCTCCAGCAGCATCAGCAGTACGTTGCGCTCGGGTTCCTTGACCGGGATGCAGTAGTCCTGGACCGAGCAGTAGACGTTCTTGAGCAGCGCGCGGCTGGCTTCGGGCAGGTCCTGGGTACAGTGCGCCAGGCGCTCGGAGCCGAGCAGCTCGGTCAGCAGCGAGGCCCCGGCGGTGTCCAGGCGCCCCAGCTGGCTGAGGTCGGCGACGGTGTCGGCCGTGTATTGCGCGCGCAGTTGTTCGCTCTCGCGCTTGAGGCTGGCGTAGTGCGCCAGGGTCCAGTCACCGGTTATGCGCAGGCAGGCCGGTTGGCTGCTGGCGTCCAGGGTGGCGCTGGGGGTGGTCATAGGCTCCATGCAATTGACTCGGCGCTAAGGCTTAGGGGCTGATCATAGCGCAGCGGGCATGGGCTGTTTGGTGATTATGTGCTGTCTCTTGGTTCGGCATCGCGACCTGTAGGAGCAGCCTTGTGCTGCGAAGAGGCCGTGAGCGCCCACAAAAGTGGTTTGCGGTACGGGCCCCTTCGCAGCACAAGGCTGCTCCTACACAGGTAATGCGTAAGCATGGATTTCAACTTCCAGCCGGTGCATCGTCGACCACCTTGAAGCGCAGTACGCCAATCACCTGGCCATCTTCGGTCAGCACCCTGACCTGCCATTTGCCCACCGGGTTTGGCGGGAAGTTCTGCTTGTGGGTCCAGGCCCGGTAGCCTTCCTTGCGCCCGCCGTGGATGTCCAGGGCGATGTGGTCAACTTCCTTACCGTCCTTTTGCCACACATGGTAGATCCGCTCGTTCAGGCCGCGGGGTGCGTTGATGGCGGTGTAGGCATACAGGCCACTGCTGCGGATGCGGCTGGCGGCAATCTCGTCCAGCGACTCGCCTGGCTGGCGGTTCAGCACTTCGGTACTCACCGCCACCTCGGTCATCCACAGGGTGGCCGGCGGTACCCAGGAGCGCAGCAGCCAGCCCCCGGCACCGACCGACAGGGTAACCAGTACCAGCGCCACGGCGCGGCGCCAGTTGTTGATCGGGAAGCTGCTGGCCAGGCTGGGGAACGACAGGGCCATGGCCGCGATCAAGGCCAGCTTGAAGCTTTGCGCGGTGGTCAGGTGCAGGATGATCGGCAGCGCGGTCAGCAAGGCGGCGAACAGCGTCAGGGTATGCAGCGCCAGGAACAGCCAGCGCCGCGGTGCCAGCCATTTGTAGTACAGCGGATCGATGATCGAAATCAGGCCCGCAGCGCCGAGCAAACCGGTGAACACCAGCTGTCCGCTGTTCCAAGTGGTGGTGATGAAGAAGAACGGCAGCACGAAGAACAGCGTTTCCTGGTGGATCATCTGCGTTGCGTAGCGCAGCAGCGGCTGCGGGATTTCGCGGTTGAAGGTGCGCGCAAACAGGCCGGTGAGGGTGTTTTCCAGCATCAGCCAGACCCAGCTGACCAGCATGAGTACGGCAACCCAGCTGGCCAGGCCGGCCTGGCGGTCGACCAGGATGAAGCTGCCGATACCGGAGAGGAAACCGCCGAGCGCGATGATGCCGGGGTAGCGTTTGAGCAGTTCGATGATGCGCTGGACGATATGGGGGATTTGGGGCATTGGGGGCTACAACAGAAAGGATGAGGTGGCTGTACGGCCCCTTCGCGGGCTTGCCCGCTCCCACAGGGTTCGGCGATAACGCCCGCGAAGGGGCCGGTACTGGCAAAAGGATACCGCCGATTCACCGCTCCCGTGTAGCACCACTCGGCCGTTCAGGCCCATGCCGTCGCCAGCGCAGCAACCCTGCCGCCAGTATCAGCCCCACAAGCAAGGCGGCCAGCCCGTAAAGCTCGTCGTAGCCAAGCAACGGCTTCTCGATACGCAGGTAGCCCTCTTCCCTGAGCAGTTCTTTCAGCGCCGCGTTGGCCTGTTTCAGGCTGACCTGGCGCAGCTTGCGCACCGGGTTGGCAAAACGCCCGTCGGTATAGTCGTTCAGCGCGCCCCAGTAATAGTCGGCCAGGGCGCTGTTGCCTTGGGTGCTCCAGCTTTCCTTGGCGACGCTAGCGTCCTTGATGCGGGCGAAGGTGTCCGGGTCCAGGCCTTCCTTGCGCAGGTGCTCGAACAGGGCCTGCATTACCTTTACCGCTTTGTCGATGTCATCGCGCTCAAGGTCGGCGTTGAGGCTGAGCAGGCCGGTGTCGCCAAAGCTCTCACGCTGCACCGAGGGACCGTAGGACAGCCCGTTGCGCAGGCGTAGCTGGTCGTACAGCGCCCAGTCCAGGTAGCGCGACAGCAGGTCGAGGGTGGCCTGGTGGTCGTTGTCCAGCACCGGCTCGATGAACAGCCAGTGCAGTTTGACGCTGTCACCCAGCCAGCCCCGGGTCAGGTCGCGACGTTGTTCGGCCTGGTGGGTGATGCTCTCCAGGTTGCGGCGCTCCTCCGGTTCGGTGGCTGGCAGTTCGCCAAAGGTGCGTTCCAGATAAGCCGGCAGCAGGCGGTCGAGGCCGCCGACCATGATCAGGGTCATGTTGTTGGCCGCGTACCAGCGGTCACGCAAGGCTTGCACCTGCTCCAGGGTCATGTCGTCGATATTGGAGCGCTCCGGGCATTTCAGGCCCAGCTCGGTGGCCAGCTGATCGCTGGCGGGGTGACCGATGTCCTGGCGGTCGAGCCAGCGCTGCAGGTGGCCATAATGGCCGCCATCTTCGCGTTCGATGATGCGCTTGGCGGTGGCCAGGGCCTTGGCATCGATAGGGGTGTCGCGGATGACCGCCAGCAGCAGGTCGAGTACCTTGCGCTGGTTGCGCGCCGGGGCTTCGATCACGAAGGTGGTGTCGGCGCTGCTGGTATAGGCGTTCCACTCGCCGCCCAGGGTTTGCAAGCGCTCTTCCAGGCCGCCCTCGCCTGTTTCGTCGATGCCGCTGAACAGCAGGTGCTCAAGCAGGTGCGGCAGTTCTTTCTGCTCGCAATCGAAGTCGTCCAGGCCTACCCCTACCACCAGGCGGATCGCCACATGGTCACGCTCGTAGCCGTCTTTCAGGATGACCTGCAGGCCGTTGGGCAGCAGGTAGCCCTCAACGCGTGAGCGGTCGAGGGCCAATGAGGGCAGGCTGCAGATCAGCAGGCAAACGAACATCAGGCAACGCATGGGCGAGCGAGAATCCTCTGGTAGGCAAAATCAGGGCAGACGGGCTTCGTCCGGCACGCTGTCGAGCATCAGGCCGCCGGTGTCCGAGCCGCCCAGTACCACATAGGCACTGCTGCAGAACAAAGAGTTCAACCGCTTCATGTCGGCAATCAGCTCCAAGTGTAGCGAACTGGTCTCGATACTTTGCACCACCTTACGCTGCAAGCGGCTGACATGGGCGTGCGCCAAGCGCCGTTCCTGGGCGCGAAAACGGCGTTTTTCACGCAGCAGCAAGCGGGCGCTCTCCGGGTCGGCACTGAGAAACACCGACAGGCCCAGGCGCAGGTTGGCCAGTAATTGCTCCTGCAGGCCGGTGAGCTCCTCCAGGCCTGTCTGGGAAAACTCCCGGCGCTGACTGGTTTTCTGCTGCTGGACCTTGCGTAGCATGCGCTCGATCAGGTCGCAGGCCAGCTTGAGGTTGATCGCCAGCTCGATGATCTCGGCCCAGCGGCGGTTGTCCGGCTCGCTGAGGTCCTCGCGCGACATTTGCGCCAGGTACAGCTTGATCGCGCTGTACAGGGCCTCGGCGTCTTCGCCCAGGACGCGGACCTGCTGCGGCAGGGCGGTCTGGGTGCCGCGCAGGGCACCGAGCACGGCTTCGAGCAGGCTGTCGACGATATCGCCCAGGCGCAGGGTTTCGCGGCAGGCGTTGGCCAAGGCCAGGCTGGGCGTTTCCAGTGCCGAGGCGTCGAGGTGGCGTGGGCGCACTTGTCCGTTGCCGGCTTCGCGCTCGGGCAGCAGGGTATTGCACAGCCGGCCCATCAGTTTGACTGTGGGTAGCATCAGCAGGCAGCGCAGTGTGTTGTAGAGCAGGTGGAAGCCGATCACCAGCTCTTGCGGACTGAAGCTGAGCGAGTCCATCCACTCCACCAGCGGGTGCAGCACGGGAATGATCAGCAGCAGGCCGAGTAGCTTGTACAGCAGGCTGCCCAACGCCACCCGGCGCCCGGCAGTGTTCTGCATGCTGGTGCTGAGGAAGGCCAGCAAGCCACTGCCGATGTTGGCGCCGACCACCAGGCCGATCGCCACCGGCAGGCTGATGACTTCGGCGCCTGCCAACGTTGCGGTGAGCAGCACGGCGGCCAGGCTGGAATAGGAAACCATGGCGAACATGGCGCCGACCAAGGCGTCCAGCATGATGTCGCCGGTTAGTGAAGCGAACAGCACTTTCACGCCTTGGGCATGGGTGATCGGCGCAGCTGCCTGCACGATCAGCTCCAGTGCCAGAATGATCAGGCCAAGCCCGATACCAACCCGGCCCAGTTGGCCTGCCCGTGTCTGCTTGCGCGAGAGGAAGAAGATTACACCCAGGAAGATCAGCAGCGGTGACAGCCACGACAGGTCGAAGGTCAGTACACGGGCCATCAGCGCGGTACCCACATCGGCACCCAGCATGATCGCCAGGGCCGGGGTCATGGCCATCAGGCCCTGACCGACGAAAGATGTGACCAACATGGCCGTGGCGTTACTGCTCTGCACCATGGCGGTGACCAGAATGCCGGCGATGAACGCCAGCGGTCGCTTGTCCATGTTCTGGCTGATGATGCGCCGCAGGTTCGAGCCGAATACCCGGAGGATGCCGGTACGCACGATATGGGTGCCCCAGACCAGAAGCGTCACGGCTGAGAGCAGGTTGAGCAGGGTCAGCATGGCGAAGGCCCCCTGTTGCACTGGCCCACCGGGCCAAGAAAAGATACGTGAGCTTTTGAAGAATTTTCAGTGCTCACTCAAAGCTTTAGTTGTTTTGCGCAGCTGTCGCCAGCTTCGCATGGCTGTCATTTGTTTGAAACCGATCAGACATGAAAAAAGGGCCCTGCGAAGGGCCCTTTCTGTTTTGCACTTCCGGGTTTTATTGACCCGGAATGTCTTTGCGCAGTTTCACTGGGTCTTGCTCTTTGCCCTCTTTGCGGGCTGAGGCGGTGCGCATGCGGATGTTGATAGCTTCCACCGCCAGCGAGAACGCCATGGCGAAGTAGACGTAACCCTTAGGTACGTGCACCTCGAAAGCCTCGGCGATCAGCACGGTACCGACCACGATCAGGAACGACAGTGCGAGCATCTTCAGCGACGGGTGTTTGTCGATGAAATTGCTGATGGCACCGGCGCACAGCATCATCACCAGCACGGCTACGACGATGGCGGCGATCATCACCGGCACGTGAGAAACCATGCCCACTGCGGTGATTACCGAGTCCAGCGAGAACACGATGTCGATGATGGCGATCTGGATGATGGTATAGAAGAACTTGCCACCCGCGCCTTTGGGCTCATCCGGGCTTTCATCTTCGCCTTCCAGGCCGTGGTAGATCTCTTGCGAGCTTTTCCACAGCAGGAACAGGCCACCGAAGAACAGGATCAGGTCCCGTCCGGAGATGCCCTGGCCGAACACCACGAACAGGTCGGCAGTGAGGCGCATGACCCAAGTGATCGACAGCAGCAGCAGGATACGGGTGACCATGGCCAGGGCCAGGCCGAAGATCCGGGTGCGCGGCTGCATGTGCTTGGGCATGCGGCTGACCAGGATCGAGATCATGATGATGTTGTCGATCCCGAGGACGATCTCAAGCGCGGTGAGGGTAAAAAAGGCAACCCAGATTTCCGGGCTGGTCAGCCATTCCATGTAATTTCCTTCGAGCGGTAATGGCAACGCGCCCCAGTCAGGGCGCGTTGCGTAGGTTATACGTATGTATTAAAGACTACTGAACAGCGGGAAAATCCCCATCAGCAGCGCGGCGAGCATTATGCACAGGCACACCAGCACTGCCCACTTGAGCGTGAAGCGCTGATGATCGCCGAACTCGATGCCGGCCAGGGCCACCAGCAGGTAGGTGGAGGGTACCAGTGGGCTGAGCAGGTGTACCGGTTGCCCGACGATCGACGCACGGGCCATTTCTACCGGGGTGATGCCGTAGTGGCTGGCGGCTTCGGCCAGCACCGGCAATACGCCGTAGTAGAAGGCATCGTTGGACATGAAGAAGGTGAACGGCATGCTCACGATCGCGGTGATTACCGCCAGGTACGGGCCCAGCGCTTCGGGGATGACGGCCAGCAGGCTCTTGGACATGGCGTCGACCATGCCGGTACCCGACAGGATGCCGGTGAAGATGCCAGCAGCGAAGATCAGCCCGGTCACGGCCAGAACGCTGCCGGCGTGGGCGGCGACGCGGTCCTTCTGCTGCTGCAGGCACGGGTAGTTGACGATCATGGCGATGCTGAAGGCGATCATGAACAGCACGGGCAGTGGCAGCACGCCGGCGATCAGCGCGGCCATCAGGGCGGCGGTAAGGGCACCGTTGAAGTACAGCAGCTTGGGCCGGCGTGCTTCCGGGAATTGCGAAACGGTGATTTCGCTGTGGTCGATGTCGTCGGTCGGCAGGTGCAGTTCGCCCAGGCGGGCACGTTCACGCTTGCCGTACATGTAGGCAATGGCCAGGATCGCCACCACGCCGAACAGCATGGCCGGGATCATCGGCACGAAGATGTCCGAAGGGTCCACATGCAGGGCACTGGCGGCGCGGGCGGTCGGGCCACCCCAAGGGGTCATGTTCATCACGCCGCCGGCGAGGATGATAAGGCCGGCCATGATCCGCGGGCTCATGCCCAGGCGGCTGTACATCGGCAGCATGGCGGCGCAGCAGATCATGTAGGTGGTGGCGCCGTCACCGTCGAGCGAGACCACCAGGGCCAGCACGGCGGTACCGACCGAGACTTTGAGCGGGTCGCCCTTGACCAGTTTGAGGATCTTGCGCACGGCCGGGTCGAACAGGCCGGAGTCGATCATCAGGGCGAAGTAGAGGATGGCGAACATCAGCATCACGCCGGTAGGTGCGAGCTTGCTGATGCCTTCGAGCATCATGGGGCCGATCTTGGCGGAGAAACCGCCGAACAGGGCGAACAGGATTGGTACCAGGATCAGTGCGATCAAGGCCGACAGGCGCTTGGTCATGATCAGGTACATGAAGGTGATGACCATGGCAAAGCCGAGGAAGGTCAGCATGGCAATACTCCAGGCGTGGCGCGGCGAAAGGAAAGTCGATTCGGGCGGATCAGCGCGTCAGGCGCTGCGCAGGGAGCATGCGAAGGGGTACTGCAGGAAGGCGGGCACAGGAATACATCAGAATCACCATTGTTGTTGTTGATTGGGCCGGGCGCGGTGTTTACCGGGTGCCCTGGCTGACCGGTCTAGTGCCGGTAGTGGCGGCTATCCTATGAGGGCAAGCTTTCAGCCAGCTTTCGCTGAGGCAAAGGCGACGAGAGGTAGGTGATGCAGAATGTGACCGAAGGGGGCTGCCATTGCGGCGCCTTGCGTTACCGGTTGGAGGGTGACCTGACAGACATTGCCCACTGCCACTGCACGATTTGCCGCCGGGTAAGCGGTGGGCTGGTGGTGACCTGGCTCACCTTGCCCCGTTCGGGGTTTGTGTGGCTGGCGGGTGAACCGAACTGCTATGTGGCACCGGCCAGTTGCAGCCGGTACTTCTGCGGGCAGTGTGGGGCGCACGTCGCGCTGGTGACCACGCACAGCCCTGAGACGATCGACGTGACGGTGGCGACGCTGGATCACCCGGAGCGGGTGCGGGCCAACCGGCATATCTGGGTGGGCAGCCGGTTGCCCTGGTTGCATCTGGATGAGGATTTGCCGTCGGAGGCGCAGGAGAGCCTGTAGGCTTTGTACTGCCTGTGCTGGCCTCTTCGCGGGTAAACCCGCTCCGACAGGCTACGCATGCCCCTGTAGGAGCGGATTTACCCGCGAAGAGGTCGGCACCGGCAACATCACAATTGCAGGCCACCCGCAGCTTTGTGCAGCGCCCGCAAATGCTCTCCGATCTGCTTCACATTGGCCTCGACCGCGGCAATTTCCTTGGCCCGTGATGGTTCCAGCAGCGCCCTCACCTCTTTGTCCAGGCTGGTGCTCAAGCGCAGCAGCTGCGCCTGGCGTTCGCTGCTGACCTGCTCGAGGTGCTTGCGCTCTTCGGGTTGTGGCAGCCCGTAGCCCTTGGCATCGAGCAACTCTGCCGGGCGGCTGAGGAAACCGCTGTTGGCGAGCATCTGCTTGAGGGTGGCGTCAGCTTTGTTGATGCTGCCATCTTTCAGCGCCGCGGCATTCAGGTAACGTTGCTTGACCTCGTCCTGTGCCAGTAGCAGTTGCCGGCGCAAGCTGGCCTGTTCAAGCAGCAGCAACGCAGCGCTGGTGCGCAGGTCGGCCTTGGCGAACCAGGGGCGGCGCTGTTCGGCATCCTGGGCCAGCCAGTCTTCAACCAGGGTTTGCTTGATCGGCAGCTGTTTCCTCAGTACCTCGAACATGGCCTGGTAGCGGTCGCGGTAGGAGTCGAAGCGGTAGCCCAGGCGCAACGCCTCGCGTGGGTCGTCGAGTACGCTGGTGTCGGCCAGCCCCCTGCCCTTGAGCACGGCCAGCAAACCGTTGGGCATGATGCTGTCGAGGTCGTTCAGGCGTGGGTTGGCGGTGCCGCTGCGCAGCAGTTTCAGTGACTCCACCGCACAGTTGTTGGACAGGAACCAATAGTTGCCGTCATAGCTCCAGTGCATCTCGGCGGCCTGACGCACCAGGTTCTCGACTTCATCGCGGCTGAGCTTCAGGGGTACCGAGGCCAGGCTACGCAGTTCGGTCTTGGTGTACTCATCGATCACCTGGCCCAGCGGCAGTACGAACAATCGCGAGGGGTAGACACCGACCAGGCCGTCCCAGCTGGACAGCTGCACGTCGTTGACGAAGGCGCGGTACGACAGCACCAGGCTCTGGTCGAGGTCCAGGCGGCAGTCCGGCCCGCGTGGGCGGCCGGGCTTGCAGATCACCAGGCGCAGCATGCTGTGGCCCCACCGGCTGACCAGGTTCTGGTTGGCTTCGGCCAGCAGGTAATCCACTTCATACACCCGCTCGGGGTCGATTTCACCCAGCGGCTGGCGGGCGAAGTCGCTGCCCGCGTTGATGAACGGCAGGCCCTTGGCGCAAGTGTCCTGTTGGGGTGCCCAGCCGAAGTGTTCGCGCAGGTATTGGTTGAGCGCCGGGCGGCGGCAGCCGTAGCTCGGGTCGAGGAGGAAGTACTCCATGTTGACCGCGATGTACTCCTTGGGGCTGCTCAGCTCATAGCTGTCGGGGCTGCGCACGAATTGGCCATTCTGCTGTTCGCGCTCCCCGCGTCGGCCCACGTATTGCTGCCAGCCGGCCAGGTCGAGCAGGCGCGGGTCATCGCTGAGGGTGAAGCGGCGCTCGGCCTGGCCGCGGCATTCTTCGGGCAGGCCAATCTTGCCCAGCGTGCCTTGCTGGCGCTTGCAGCGGGCAATCAGCGAATTTTCCGCACCGGTCCACAGGCGGGCACGGTCGTAGATATGGGTGAGCTCGTGCAACACGGTGGCCAGCAGTTCTTCACGTACGGTGCCGTGTGGGCGGTTGGTGCGCTCGGTGGCTGCGCTGCCGTCGGTGAGGCTGGGCAGCAAGCGACGGTTGAGCTCAAGGGTGGACACCAGCGATGCCTGGCCGTAGGCATCGGCCGGCATGGTGTCGCTCCAGCTCACCCGCACGCGGCGGTCCAGCTGCTGCTTGAAGCGAGGGGGCAGCTTGCCCATGGCCTCGTCAAGCAAGGCCTGGGTGGCTTGGGTTTGTTCTGGGTCGAGGCCGGATGCCTGCAGCTGGAGCTGCAGGTCGGCCAATGCGGGCGTACCGAGCAGCGTCAGGGCGCAGCCGAGCAGCCAGGTACGCATGCGGTTCACAGCGCGAGGATGGCTTCGGCCAGTACCTGGTCGCTGGCGCCGCGTGCTTCTGGTACACGCTCGCGCAGGGTGCTGAAGGCGGCCTCAAGCTGGACACCCCGAATGTCGCCATTGCTGGCGACGAAGCTGGCGGCGTCATCGTGGGCTTCGCGTACCACTTTGGAGTCGCGAATTGAGGTGGTGGTGTCTGAGGTGAAGTCGATCGAGCGGCCAAAGGCACGCACGATGATGTTGCTGGTGGCCACCAAGGTCTGTGCATGGGCCAGGTCGGCCAGCAGCAGCATGCCGAGGGTAGCGGCAATCAGCGGTTTACGCATGGAGCATCTCCGAAAAAATACAGGGAGTCAGATGTAGCTATTGGACGAGAATTGCCTGCGCCAGTTCCAGATCGCCGACGGCGTGCTGTGAACAATTGTGGCGTAATGATTCCAGCGCGGCCTCCAGCCGCACACCGCGGATCTGGCCGTCACTGGCAACGAAGGCGGCAGCATCGTCGCGTGCCTGGCGGACCAGTTTGCGATCAAACGGTGCGCTGGTGACCTGGCTGGTGACATAGCCAGTGATGACCAGGCTTTGCGTGGTGGTATCCATGGCATGGGCACTGGCCATACCTGCAACGGAGAACAGCAGCGGCAACAGATAACGCATGGGCTCTACAACGGCTGGGAACGTGGGCGACAAAGGCGGGTGCAGCTGTGCGTGTGGAAACCCGCACAGCTGAACGGCTCAGCCGGGGTCAGAGCGCCAGGATGGCCTGGGCCAGTTGTGCATCGCTTGCTTGCAGGGCCGGCATCTGCGAGCGGATGTGCAGGAAAGCGCTTTCCAGCTTGGCACCGCGGATGTCGCCCTGGCTGCCAACGAAGCTGGCGGCGTCGTCACGGGCGGCCTGGACAATCTTGTCGTCACGGAACGATGAGGAGATATCGGAGGTGGCATCGGTGGACGCGGCCACTGCGCCAACGACGGCATCGGTGGTGACAACGAAGCTGGTGGCGTGTGCGGTGCCGGCCAGGCTCAGCATCAGGGCGGCGCCAATCAGGTGTTTACGGGACATGATGGTGGACTCCTGGACTAGGATCGAGTGGTTCTGCTTATCGGACGCTCACACAGCTCGTCGCGGTACGTTTAACAGTGGGTTTCAACAGACTGTTAAGCCAAGCGTATCACGCGCCGTTGTTTGTGGAGGTTAATGAACGGCACGCCAATTAACTGTACCTGTCTGTTTTGGTTTATTTAAAACTGTACTGGTAAGCTTACGAGCGGCTCTAGCGTGCGGCCTGGAAATAAAAAACCCGTCGCAGTTACCTGCAACGGGTTTGGGAATTAGCGGTGCCGGCCGAAACCGGCAAGCCGGTGCTTAGCGCCAGAAAGGCTTGCTCAGCTCTTCGTAACGCTGCGACTCGCTGATGCCGGCGTCGGCCAGCAGACGGCTGTCCAGGCGAGCCAGTTGACGGCGGCTGGCCATGCGGCGCTGCCACAGCAGCAGGGTGGACAGTGCGCGCAGCGGCATCGAGGCGTTGGATTGCTGGGCGTTGCTTTCAAAAACCAGACCGGAACTGAGGGTACGTTCCATGATGCTTCATCCTTCCGCTTATGGCGGGATTAGGTAGTGATTTAACTGATGCCAATGATCCTCCCCTGCTGTCCATAACAGTAGATACAGTTATGCAGTAAGACGATGGCTCAGTTAACTGTGTAACCCTACTGTTGCACTCCAAATAGGCGCAACTGTACTGGTCTGCACTTTGTTGGTGCATTTTCATGCTAGACAGGGGATTGCTCAGGCGAGACGCAGCGATACGACCAGTACAGTAGTACAGTTTGTTTCGCTGTTGGGGGTGGGGTGTTCTAGCACAGGGATTTGACTGTTATGGCTCTTTCGCGGGCTTGCCCGCTCCCACAGGTGATGTGCTGCGCATAGGGCTGCGCCTGACCTGTGGGGGCGGGCAAGCCCGCGAAGAGGCCGGAACAGCAGAAGCAGGGCCGCCGTTCCGTCCGGTGTGGGGGTCAGCTAGCCAGCATACGGCCAGTTTCTTCCAGGTTCTCGTGCCAGCTCAGCGCTTCACGCAGGATGTGCGGGGTATGGCCACCGCGCTGGCAGGCGCGATCGAAGTAGTCGTTCAGCGCTGCGCGGTAGTCTGGGTGCACACAGTTGTCGATGATCGCCCGTGCCCGCTCGCGTGGCGCCAGGCCACGCAGGTCGGCCAGGCCTTGCTCGGTGACCAGGATGTCCACGTCGTGCTCGGTGTGGTCGACATGGCTGACCATCGGCACCACGCTGGAAATCGCGCCGCCTTTGGCAATCGACTTGGTGACGAATACTGCCAGGTGGGCGTTGCGGGCGAAGTCGCCCGAGCCGCCAATGCCGTTCATCATCCGGGTACCGCACACGTGGGTGGAGTTGACGTTGCCGTAGATATCGAACTCCAGGGCGGTGTTGATACCAATGATGCCCAAGCGACGTACCACTTCCGGGTGGTTGGAGATTTCTTGCGGGCGCAGCACCAGCTTGTCCTTGTACCGCTCCAGGTTGCCGAAAACGTCGGCATTGCGGCGGCCGGACAAGGTGATCGAGCTGCCCGACGCGAAGCTCAGCTTGCCGGCGTCGATCAGGTCGAAGGTGGAGTCCTGCAGTACTTCGGAGTACATGGTCAGGTCTTCGAACGGCGACTCGATCAGGCCGCACATCACCGCGTTGGCGATGCTGCCGATACCGGCTTGCAGCGGGCCGAGCTTGTTGGTCATGCGGCCGGCTTCAACTTCATTCTTGAGGAAGTTGATCAGGTGGTCGGCGATGCCCTGGGTTTCGTCATCCGGCGGCAGTACGGTGGACGGTGAGTCCGGCTGGTTGCTGATGACAATGCCGACAATCTTGGCCGGGTCGATCGGGATGGCGGTGCTGCCGATGCGGTCGTCGACCTTGACCAGCGGGATTGGCGTGCGGGTCGGGCGGTAGGTCGGGATATAGATGTCGTGCAGGCCTTCGAGGTTGGGGTTGTGCGAGAGGTTGATCTCGACAATCACCTGCTTGGCAAAGATCGCGAAGCTGGCCGAGTTGCCTACCGACGTGGTTGGCACGATGTGGCCTTGCTCGGTGATGGCCACCGCTTCGATGACTGCGATGTCCGGCAGCTTCAGCTGCTGGTTGCGCAGTTGCTCGACGGTTTCCGACAGGTGCTGGTCGATGAACATCACCTGGCCGTCGTTGATGGCCTTGCGCAGGGTGCTGTCGACCTGGAACGGCATTCGGCGAGCCAGCACGCCGGCCTCGGTCAGCTGCTTGTCCAGGTCGTTGCCCAGGCTGGCGCCGGTCATCAGGCTGATTTTCAGTGGCGACTGCTTGGCACGTTCGGCCAGTGCATGCGGTACGGCCTTGGCTTCGCCGGCGCGGGTGAAACCGCTCATGCCGACAGTCATGCCGTCCTCGATCAGACCAGCGGCATCAGCCGCACTCATTACCTTGCTGTGCAGGGAGGACAAGCGGATACGATCACGGTACATGGATTGTTATCTCGGGCTACTGAAACTACTGCAGCGCAGTCTAGAGATTTAGCCCATTGCCGTCCCACGACCATGGTCGTATGAGAAGCCTTGAAGTAGAGCCGTTGATCCGGATCAATAAAAGCAAAGCCCCGGCAGAATCTGACCGGGGCTTCCTTTATATCAGTTGGTTTGCAGCGGCGTTTCTCACTCCACCGCCTTCACCATGTCTTCGATGACCTTCTTGGCATCACCGAACACCATCATGGTCTTGTCCAGGTAGAACAGTTCGTTGTCCAAGCCGGCGTAGCCGCTGGCCATGGAGCGCTTGTTGACGATGATGGTCTTGGCCTTGAACGCTTCGAGGATTGGCATGCCGGCGATTGGCGATTTGGGGTCGTTCTTCGCCGCCGGGTTGACCACGTCGTTGGCGCCCAGCACCAGCACCACGTCAGCCTGGCCGAACTCGGCGTTGATGTCGTCCATCTCGAACACCTGATCGTACGGTACTTCGGCCTCGGCCAGCAGCACGTTCATGTGCCCGGGCATGCGGCCCGCCACGGGGTGGATGGCATACTTCACGGTCACGCCGTTGTGGGTCAGCTTCTCGGTCAGCTCCTTCAGCGCGTGCTGGGCACGGGCCACCGCCAGGCCATAACCCGGGACGATGATCACGCTGTCGGCGTTGCTGAGCAGGAAGGTGGCATCGTCGGCCGAACCGGACTTCACCGGGCGCTGCTCTTTCGAGCCTTGCGCTGCGCCGGCGTCGGTATCGCCGCCAAAGCCACCGAGGATGACGTTGAAGAACGACCGGTTCATCGCCTTGCACATGATGTACGAGAGGATGGCACCGGACGAACCCACCAGGGAGCCTGCGATGATCAGCATCGAGTTGTTCAGCGAGAAGCCGATACCGGCCGCCGCCCAGCCCGAATAGCTGTTGAGCATCGACACCACCACTGGCATGTCGGCGCCGCCGATCGGGATGATGATCAGCACGCCCATGACGAAGGCCAGGGCTAGCATCAGGGTGAAGGCGCTGTAATGACCAGTGAAGGTAAACAGCAGGCCCAAGGCGATGGTGGTCAGACCCAGGATCAGGTTCAGCTTGTGCTGGCCGGGGAACTGTACCGGTGCGCCCTGGAACAGGCGGAACTTGTACTTGCCCGACAGCTTGCCGAAGGCGATCACCGAACCGGAGAAGGTGATTGCACCGATGGCTGCGCCGAGGAACAGCTCCAAGCGGTTACCGGTGGGGATCGGGTCGCTGATTGCGGCAACGATGCCCATCGACTGCGGCTCCAGCACGGCGGCGATGGCGATGAACACCGCAGCCAGGCCGATCATGCTGTGCATGAAGGCGACCAGTTCCGGCATCTTGGTCATCTCGACGCGCTTGGCCATGATCGAACCGGCGGTACCACCGACCAGCAGGCCGACGATGACGTAGCCAATACCCGCGGTAGCCAGTTCGGCGCCCAGCTTATAGATGAGGCCAACCGTGGTGAGCATGGCGATGCCCATGCCGATCATGCCGAACAGGTTGCCGCGCCGCGACGTGGTCGGGTGCGACAGGCCTTTGAGCGCCTGGATGAAGCATACCGAAGCGACCAGGTACAGAAGTGTTACCAGATTCATGCTCATGCTTACTTCTGCCCCTCGTTCTTGGCTTTCTTCTTGAACATCTCAAGCATGCGGCGGGTGACCAGGAAGCCACCGAACACATTGACCGCGGCCAGGGCCACGGCGAGGGTGCCCATCAGCTTGCCGGCAGGGGTCACGGTGAGGGCGGCGGCCAGCATGGCACCGACGATAACGATGGCAGAGATGGCGTTGGTCACGGCCATCAGCGGCGTGTGCAGTGCCGGGGTGACGTTCCACACCACGTGGTAGCCCACATAGATGGCCAGCACGAAGATGATGAGGTTGTAGATGCCATGGGAAATCAGCATGTCTTCCATTGTCGTGCTCCTTAGCCGTTCTTGCGGACGACTTGACCATCACGGCACATGAGGCAGGCCGCGACGATGTCGTCTTCGAGGTTGATGACCAGCGCGCCGTCTTTGTCGAACAGCAGCTTCATGAAGTCCAGCAGGTTGCGCGCATACAGCGCCGATGCATCGGCACCCAGCTGGGCCGGCAGGTTGGTCGGGCCGACGATCGTCACGCCGTTTTCCTTTACCACCTGGTCAGCAACGGTGAGCGGGCAGTTGCCACCCTGGGCTGCAGCGAGGTCGATGACCACCGAGCCGGGTTTCATCTGCGCAACGGTTTCGGCGCTGAGCAGAGTGGGTGCCTTGCGGCCTGGGATCAGCGCCGTGGTGATGACGATATCCGCTTGCCTGGCGCGCTCGTGCACGGCCTGGGCCTGGCGTTGCATCCAGCTGGCTGGCATGGGGCGGGCGTAACCGCCAACGCCTTCAGCGCACTCGCGTTCCTCATCGGTCTCGTAAGGCACGTCGATGAACTTGGCACCCAGCGACTCGATCTGCTCCTTCACGGCCGGGCGTACGTCGGACGCTTCGATCACTGCACCCAGGCGTTTGGCGGTGGCGATGGCCTGCAGGCCGGCAACACCCGCCCCCAGGATCAGCACGCGCGCGGCCTTCACGGTACCTGCGGCGGTCATCAGCATGGGCATGAAGCGTGGGTAGTAATGGGCAGCCAGCAACACGGCCTTGTAACCGGCAATGTTGGCCTGCGACGACAGCACGTCCAGGCTCTGCGCCCGCGAGGTGCGTGGCGCGGCTTCCAGGGCGAAAGCGGTGATGCCGCGTTCGGCCATCTTGCCGATCAGGTCACTGTTGAAGGGGTTGAGCATGCCCGCCAGCAGGCTGCCACTGTTGATCAGGGCCAGCTCCTGGTCGTTGGGGGCGACCACCTTGAGTACCAATTGGGCGCCGTAGGCATCGGCTGCGCTCCCAAGGGAAGCGCCCACGGCCTCATAGGCACTGTCCGGAATGCTGGCGTTGAGCCCTGCCCCCCGTTGGACGGTGACCTGATGGCCCTGGCCAATCAGTTTCTTGATGGTTTCCGGGGTCGCAGCGACCCTTGTCTCACCGGTCTGCGTCTCGAGAGGAACACCAATGTGCACGACTATTTCTCCTGCGGTGACCTTTTGTCTTTGTAAGAGCCAGCGCACTTCGGATGGTGCGCTGGGGCGGCTGTGGAGCGCCGACCCGCCGAATCCCGGGCGGGCGAAGCATTTTGCAGACGAACCCGGGGGCCTTCAACCGGTTATGGAGTGAAACGAAGTTAAAACTACAAGTCACCCTGTGACCGCTTGTCGCAGCGGTAAGGCTCCAGCCCGTCAAACATAGGCTATTGGGAGATTAGGAGAGAAAATCAAAAATATTTCGGTTAATTCGCTTATTGCACGGTGAATGTCGCAAAACACCGCGCAAAGCCGCGTGGTTAGCAGGGTTAAAGGGAGTTTTTACGCTGGCATAACAGTTTATGCATATGCGACAAATACATATATCTGTAGGTGTTTAAAATAATTGACTACAGAGTCAATTTGTCGCACTTGGTCAGTTTGTTGCGGTGTAGGCCCGGGCCTGGCTCACCAGCCAGTCACGGAAGGCGCGCAGCGATGCCGACTCCACCTTGCGCTCCGGAATCATCAGATAGTAGGCCTTGTCGCTGATCAGGGCATGCCTGTTAGCGACCACCAACCTACCCTCCCCCAACTCGCGCTGGATCAGAAACGGCGGAATCAGCGCGATCCCCATTTCATGTATGGCCGCCTGGGCGAGCATCGAGAATAGTTCATAACGCGGGCCTGTCATGTCGCGTTCTACATTCATCCCCAAACTGCCGAACCACTGCCGCCAGGCATACGGGCGTGTGCTTTGTTGCAGCAAGGGCAGGTGGGCGATGCGCTGTGCTTCAAGCATGCCCTGCCCCGCCAGCAGTGCCGGGCTGCAGACGGGTACCGGGTTCTCTCCCATCAGCCGGTGCGACTGGGTGCCGGACCAGTCGGCATCACCGAAATAGATAGCGGCATCGAAGGGGGTGTCGGCGAACAGGAATGGCCGGGTACGGTTGGTGAGGTTGACCGTGACTTCCGGGTGGCGTTGCTGGAAGTCCTTGAGGCGCGGAAGCAGCCATTGGGTGCCAAAGGTAGGCACTACGGCCAGTTCGATCACGCTGGCGCCCTGCTGGCCCATCACCGACAGGGTATCGCGCTCTACGGCGTCCAGTTGTGCGGCAACCTGGCGGCTGTAGGAAAGACCGGCCTCGGTCAGCTTCACGCCGCGGCGCGAACGGCGGAACAGTTCCACATTTAGGAAGGTCTCGAGGCCGCCAATCTGCCGACAAACGGCACCCTGGGTCAGGGCGAGTTCCTGCGCAGCCTTGGTAAAGCTCTCGTGGCGTGCCGCTGCCTCGAAGCAAACCAGGGCGGCGGTGCTGGGGATCTTGCGGCGCATGTACGTCAACCTCACTCGTAAGGCTGTTTATAAGGTGTTTTACCGATTTACGAAGTGACAAATTATCACTAATTGGTGCGCAATCCTCGTTTGTCCCGGCGGCCGATCAGGCCTAGGCTCAAAGGCACAAGAAACTGCCCCCTATTTCGAGGATTTCGCTCATGGCCGGTAAAGCAAGCTTCCACTGGATCGACCCGCTGCTGCTCGATCAGCAGCTCACTGAAGAAGAGCGCATGGTGCGTGACAGCGCTTATCAGTTCGCCCAGGACAAGCTGGCACCACGTGTGCTCGAGGCTTTCCGTCACGAGCAGACCGACCCGGCGATCTTCCGCGAGATGGGGGAAATTGGCCTGCTGGGTGCCACCATTCCCGAACAGTACGGTGGCAGCGGCCTTAACTACGTGTGCTATGGCTTGATCGCCCGAGAGGTCGAGCGTATCGACTCAGGTTACCGCTCGATGATGAGCGTGCAATCGTCGCTGGTAATGGTGCCCATCAACGAGTTCGGCACCGAGGCCCAGAAGCAGAAGTACCTGCCCAAGCTGGCCAGTGGCGAGTGGATCGGTTGTTTTGGCCTGACTGAGCCGAACCATGGCTCCGACCCTGGCTCGATGATTACCCGTGCCAGGAAGGTCGACGGTGGTTACCGGCTGACCGGCAGCAAGATGTGGATCACCAACAGCCCGATCGCTGATGTGTTCGTGGTCTGGGCCAAGGACGATGCGGGGGATATCCGCGGCTTTGTCCTGGAAAAGGGCTGGCAGGGGCTCAGTGCCCCGGCAATCCACGGCAAGGTCGGCCTGCGCGCCTCGATCACCGGTGAAGTGGTCATGGACAATGTGTTCGTACCAGAAGAGAACATCTTCCCGGATGTGCGCGGCCTCAAAGGTCCGTTCACCTGCCTCAACTCTGCCCGGTATGGCATCTCATGGGGGGCGCTGGGTGCGGCCGAAGCCTGCTGGCACACCGCGCGTCAGTACACCCTGGACCGTCAGCAGTTCGGCCGCCCTCTGGCTGCCAACCAGCTGATCCAGAAGAAGCTGGCCGACATGCAGACCGAAATCACCCTGGCACTGCAGGGTTGCCTGCGCTTGGGGCGCATGAAGGATGAAGGCACCGCTGCCGTGGAAATCACCTCGATCATGAAGCGCAACTCCTGCGGCAAGGCGCTGGATATCGCCCGCATGGCGCGCGACATGCTGGGTGGCAACGGCATCTCCGATGAGTTTGGCGTGGCCCGTCACCTGGTAAACCTTGAGGTGGTCAACACCTATGAAGGTACTCACGACGTGCATGCACTGATCCTGGGGCGTGCGCAGACCGGTATCCAGGCCTTCTATTAATAAGGAGCCAGCCCATGGGCGCGCTATCACATCTGCGGGTGCTGGACCTTTCGCGCGTGTTGGCCGGCCCATGGTCTGGCCAGATTCTCGCTGACCTGGGCGCTGACGTTATAAAGGTGGAGCGCCCGGGCAGTGGTGACGATACCCGCGCGTGGGGGCCGCCCTTCCTCAAGGACGCCGAGGGTGAGAACACCAGTGAGGCGGCGTACTACCTGTCGGCCAACCGCAACAAGCGTTCGGTGACCATCGATTTCACCCGGCCTGAAGGCCAGCGCCTAGTGCGTGAGTTGGCGGCGAAGTCCGATATTGTCATCGAGAACTTCAAGGTGGGTGGTTTGGCGGCCTATGGGCTGGACTACCAGAGCCTGAAGGCGATCAACCCACAGCTTATCTATTGCTCCATTACTGGTTTCGGCCAGACTGGGCCGTATGCCAAGCGTGCGGGTTATGACTTCATGATCCAGGGGCTGGGTGGGCTGATGAGTCTGACTGGCCGCCCGGAGGGTGAGGAAGGCGCGGGGCCGGTCAAGGTGGGTGTGGCGCTTACCGACATCCTTACCGGGCTGTACTCAACGGTAGCCATGCTTGCCGCCCTTGCCCATCGGGAGCAGACCGGGGTGGGCCAGCATGTCGACATGGCGTTGCTCGATGTACAAGTAGCCTGCCTGGCTAACCAGGCCATGAATTACCTGACCACAGGCAACCCGCCTCGGCGCCTGGGCAACGCGCACCCTAATATAGTGCCCTACCAGGACTTCCCTACGGCGGACGGCGACTTCATTCTTACCGTGGGCAACGACAGCCAGTTCCGCAAGTTCGCAGAAGTGGCCGGGCAACCACAATGGGCGGACGATCCACGTTTCCTTACTAATAAGCAGCGGGTGGCCAACAGAGCCGAGCTGATTCCACTGATTCGCCAGGCCACGGTATTCAAGACAACCGCCGAATGGGTTGCCCAGCTGGAGGCTGCTGGGGTGCCGTGCGGGCCTATCAATGACCTGGCGCAGATGTTCCAGGACCCACAGGTGCTGGCGCGTGGGTTGGCGGTGAACATTCCGCATCCATTGGCGGGCAGCGTGCCGCAGGTAGCCAGCCCTATACGATTGTCGGAGACGCCGGTGGAGTATCGACGGGCGCCGCCGCTGCTGGGTGAGCATACCGAGGCGGTATTGGTGGAGCTGCTGGGGCTAGAGGCAGGTGAGGTGCAGCGCTTGCGCGAGGCCGGCGTGCTGTAGAAACGGCTGGTGCTACATATGAGCAGGGAGGCCGCCAGGCCTCCCTGCTTTGCTTTTCAGCGATATTAAGGTTTCTTGAAATTAAAGGTTGACGCCCTTTCGAATCCCCTTATAATGCGCCCCACTTCCAGCGACATCGGAACGATAAACTCCTTGAGATTCAATGAGTTAGGTAGTTAAGGTGCTGCTGAAAGGGCTACGATCGAAAGATCGCAAGCGGTTG